>NZ_JBHVQB010000003.1:0-336627 GCF_042887015.1 Paenibacillus sp. NPDC057967 | reverse complement strand
TGTATCATTTATCGAACATGAGTTAGGTTACCGACCGGAAATTGGATTAATTTTGGGCTCGGGACTAGGTATATTGGCGGATTTAATTGAAGAGGGCCGGCTGCATATGGAGAAGGTGAAGCAGCGGCAATAAACATGAAAGTATGCGGAATAGGAAATCAATCAATTAAATTAGGAATTTGAAAGGTGAAGAGCTAAATATGTCCAACATGAAACAACAAGTCCAAGAAGCTGTATCATTTATCGAACATGAGTTAGGTTACCGACCGGAAATTGGATTAATTTTGGGCTCGGGACTAGGTATATTGGCGGATTTAATTGAAGAGGCAACCTCGATTCCTTATCACGCTATTCCTCACTTCCCGGTTTCGACGGTAGAAGGTCACGCCGGGGAATTGGTTGCCGGTCATATAAACGGCAAAGATGTCGTGATGATGAAAGGCCGATTCCATTTATATGAAGGGTACTCTGCGACACACGTAACATTTCCAGTGCGAGTCCTAAAGGCGCTGGGCGTTAACCAGCTAATTGTCACAAACGCTGCTGGTGGCGTTAATGTGGAGTTTGAAGTCGGAGATTTGATGCTCATAACAGACCACATCAATCATATGGGAACCAACCCGCTTATCGGATCGAATGACAAAGAGGTAGGCCCACGATTTCCGGATATGTCCGAAGCATACAGCAAGCGCCTTATTCAATTAGCTCATGAAGTTGCATCCAGTAAAAGTTTTGCCTTCCGTGAAGGCGTATACCTGGGAAATATCGGCCCTTCTTACGAAACACCTGCCGAAATCCGGTTCGCAAGAGTCATTGGAGCCGACGCTGTCGGTATGTCGACCGTCCCGGAAGTTATCGCAGCCAGACATGCAGGCGTGGAGGTGCTCGGCATTTCATGCATCACGAATAAAGCCGCGGGAATTCTGGAACAGCCTTTATCGCATGAAGAAGTGATGGAAGCGGCTGAGCAAGTCAAAAAAACATTTTTGCAGCTTGTCCTTGGCATAATAGAAGAGATGTAAGCACAAAGGCAGCGGTCCGTTGATTCGTTGAGATCAGCGCGCTGAAGCGGTAATCATACTAGTAACGGGTGGGCGAGGGGCTATAAAGAAGGAAGGTACAGCATGAATGAGTAAACGATTTGGTCGGAAGAAGGAAAGCGTAGAGATCGGGCGCCCAGTGCAGAGAGAATTGATGGCAGGCATCGTTTCCTTTTTCACGATCGTGTATATTATCGCTGTAAACGCATCTATTTTGGAGGATGCAGGCATCCCGTTTGAAGCAGGGGTTATCGCAACCGCCTTAACATCATTCGTAGGGTGTTTGCTAATGGGATGGTGGGCGGATACGCCAATCATTCTGGTCCCGGGGATGGGGATCAACGCTCTGTTCACGTATACAATTGTTCAAACGATGGGGCTTACGTGGCAGGAAGCACTGGGAGCCGTGGTCGTGTCGGGCATCCTGTTTGCTATTGTTGCGTTTACACCGCTCGCTCGCACGATATCATTGTCCATTCCCGATTCGCTAAAGGAAGCGACAACGGTAGGTATAGGCTTGTTTCTAACATTGATTGGCTTCCAAAAAGGAGGCATCGTCGTTGCCAATGAACAAACATTCGTTTCCTTGGGTGAATTTTCCAATCCCTCTACGATGATAACTTTGGTAACGTTAGTCATTGCGATGGTGTTGTTCATTAGGAAAGTACCCGGTAACTTTCTGATCACCATAGCTTGTGGCACCTTGCTTGCCATCGGCCTCGGTCAGGTCAACATCCGTGAAGCATCGGATGGCAATATGTCCCTCCAGGTATATCTGGATCTTTTTGGAGCCTTTTCTTTTGGCAGCCTGGCCTCGGTGACATTCTGGATTGCCGCTTTCACACTGGCTCTCGTCCTTGTGTTCGAAAACATTGGTATGATAAACAGCCATCTGAGCATGGCAGGGAAGCCTCAGAAATTTAAACGCTCTTTGCAGGCCAACGCACTCTCGACGATTACGGCCGGTCTTTTCGGTACGAGCCCTACGGTTTCAACGGTAGAAAGTGTTGCGGGTATTTCGGCAGGCGGGCGCAATGGGCTTACAGCGATTACGGCGGGGATACTATTTTTTATGGCCATATTTTGTATGCCTATCATTAAGCTGATTCCGGATAGTGCAATTTCTCCGGTATTGATCATTGTCGGAGGTTTGATGATTTCCGGGATACAGCGCATTCCATTCAACCAGTTTACCGAGTGGTTTCCTGCATTTCTTATTATCGCCGTAATCCCTATGACATACAGTATTGTAGATGGAATGGCATTCGGATTTATAGCTTATGTTATATTGAAAGCTGCACAAGGAAAAGTAAAAGAAATTTCGCTTCCGCTATATTGTACCGCAGCTCTCTTTCTTGTTAACTTTGTTCTCCATGTAATGGGATAAGATTGAGATGAAGAAAAAATTGATACGCAAGGTTCGCCTCAGCAACAACACCATCCGCACGAGGAGGGTGTTGTTGCTTTTTTAGGATGGGGCCTTCACTCATATTCCGCAGCGGCTAACTGTTCGGTCGCTTGTGCTTTTAACACTTGATTTAAAACACTCTCCAGTAAAGCGGCAACGCCAGCATCTCGATTTTCTCCGATATACAGTTGGTTTAATAATGGATGATCTAGTGTAACCTGATACTGAGCCATGAATAAATACTCTCCTCTGGAATGGTCTAGGAAACTCTTCTAGATGAGTATTTACTTCATGGCTTACTTTTTATGAAGTTCATCATTTTACACAATGATATGGACTCAACTCACATTGCGCCATCCCCGAGCTTTTTAAGTCGATGCCATCGACCTAATTTATACATTGCGCCATTCCCGTGCATTTAAGTCGATGCCATCGTCCTAATTGACACATTGCGCCATGCCCACCCATTTAAGTCGATGTAACCGACTTAATTCACAGATTGCGCCATCTTGGAGCATCTAAGTCGATGTCACTGACCTAATTCACAGATTGCGCCATCTCGGAGCATCTAAGTCGATGCCATCGACCTAATTGACACATTGCGCCATTCCCGTGCATTTAAGTCGATGCCATCGACCTAATTGACACATTGCGCCATCTCGGAGCATTTAAGTCGATGTCACCGACCTAATTCATAGATTGCGCCATTTTGGAGCATCTAAGTCGATGTCACCGACCTAATTCACAGATTGCGCCATCTTGGAGCATCTAAGTCGATGTCACTGACCTAATTCACAGATTGCGCCATCTCGGAGCATCTAAGTCGAAGCCATCGACCTAATTGACACATTGCGCCATTCCCGTGCATTTAAGTCGATGCCATCGACCTAATTGACACATTGCGCCATTCCCGCCCATTTAAGTTGATGCCATCGACCTAATTCTCACATTGCGCCATTCCCACCCATTTAAGTCGATGCCATCGACCTGTATTGCTCAATGGACTCAACTCCACAGCACCACGAACCGAGTCTTTAAGTCGATCCGAGTGAATTCTTCACTCTCAGCAACCACCAACAGGGCTATTCAGAACAAGATTGGAAACACTGACAGACAGATGTCAGCGTTGAGGGCGTACAATTGGAACTGCGAAGAGGTGATCATACTTGCGAAGCGAAGTGAGCGTATACTCTGACCATAAACGGGAGGCAACCCTAATGAGCAAAGTACAATCTTTACGAGCATTTGCGACGATCAGTTATTGGGCGGATGATGTGGAGGCAGCGAAAACATGGTATGCGGAGCTGCTCGGCATCGTCCCATATTTTGAACGATCGGGACCAGATGGCAGGCTTGCCTATGCGGAATTCCGTCTCGGCGACTACCAGCAAGAGCTGGGCATTATTGATCGCCGCTTTGCGCCTGTCCAAGCAGCTGCTGGTCCTGGGGGCGTCATTATGTATTGGCATGTGGATGATATCCACGCGATGCTTCAGAAGCTGAAGGAGATGGGGGCCGCAGAGTACGAGCCTCTTATACCTAGAGGAGATTCAGGATTCGTCACGGCTTCGGTCGTAGATCCGTTCGGCAACGTGCTGGGCATCATGTACAATCCGCATTATGCAGACGTATGGGAACAGCAGCAGAAGGGTGTGATTGCACATGATCATCGATAATGCCGTGCGGTTAAGTACCCGCCAAGCATGGCGAGAGTGGCTAAGCGAGCATCATCAAGTACAACCGTATTGCTGGTTGATTACAGCGAAGAACGATCCGATCAGCTATCTGGACATCGTGGAAGAGGCGCTTTGTTTTGGCTGGATTGACAGCACCCGCAAACGTATGGGTGAGCATCAGACTGGCCAGCGCTTCTCTCCCCGTCGGAAAAACAGCAGCTGGACGGAGCTGAACAAGGAGCGCGTCCGGCGGCTGGATCGCTTAGGCTTAATGACAGAGGCGGGAATGAGCGTTTTGCCAGAGATGGGCCCAGGTTCATTCGTCATCCAAGAAGATATTCTGCAGAGGCTGAAGCAGGACGAAGAGCTTTATAGCAACTTTCAAGCATTGCCTGAGCTGTATGTCAGAATCAGAATCGACAATATCCAATCCGTTGAAAAGGATGTTGCCTTATATACTTCACGGCTGGATAAGTTTATAGCGCATACCCGAGCGAATAAGATGTACGGCCAATGGCATGATGAAGGCCGTCTTCTGGAAGGATAGTCTTAGTGGAAATATGCCGACAAAAAAAAACAAGCTGGAGCTGGTACAGAGCCGGAGTCAGCTTGTTTTTTGTCGGAAAGAGAGAATGGAATGGGTGGAAGTTCTACTCACTCATGCGTTTCTCTGTAATAATAGCGTTTTTCCGTGCTCCTTCTTTTAGATCGGCAGGGGCGTATTCAGCGTTCGCCAATACGTTGTAGCGCTTGAGGGCATTTTCGTAGTCTTGATTCGCGAAGGCGCTGTACGCTTGCTGCGTGAGCTTTAAAGCTGCATCCTTCATGAATTGTACGGCATGACTATTCGCGGCAAGCCCTTCTTTCATTTTTTTGTCGGCGATCAGGACGGCATTGACGTAGTTCTTCTGATTGAAATACCAACGCGCATTGGCAAAGGCATTATGGAAAGCCTGGCGCTCCTGAATGAGCTGGAGTTTCGCCGGAACGTGGTATGTGTTGCTGTAGACGGCGTCTTGTCCCAGCAGCTCATAATATAGCTTTGCTTTGTCGAGCTGGTCGGATTCGTAGAAGGACTTTGCTTGCTCAGCTACTTTTTTGGCCGCAGCCGATTGATTCGAAGCATTTACTTTCCAGCTGTAGCCTGTATCTTTTGTTTTGAAATAGTAATACAAAGCATTGTAATAGCTGCTCTGCTTCAAATAATAGTCTCCATTCCAAATATAGCCGTCGGCTTCGATCTCCTCCGCGCTTCTGGTGTCAGCGGCTTTAGATGATGTCGATGAAGTAGAAGAGGAGCTTTTGCCGCCCCCATTATGATAATGATATTCCCCATAGGCCAGTCCCCACTTCTCACAATTCGTGCGGCATGTATGTCCGCCGGAGGAGTCTGTTCTTCCCGGGTGGGCTGAAGCCAAGCTGCTGCATAGGAAAAATAATAGTGTGATGAATACGGTCATTTTTTTCATGATGGGTATTTGTCTCCCTGCTTTTCATATTTCATTCCATATTAAAGAAGTTATCGGGTGCTGGATAGGGGTTTTCTAATATTTTTAGCAAATACTTGAAAAGGAATGCTTTGTGATCATTCATAACATGTTCAGCCCTTATTTCAGATTGCGATAACGAAACATTTCTTTAATCCCTCGTTATCGTTGTTGAATGTGCGTTATTTAACCGGAAAGCGGGATGCTTTAGTCTAGATGTAACGGGTGACCCGATAAGAAAGACTGACAGCATGCACCCGTTATTCATCCTATTTGTACAGGAGGTCAATCGTATGAAGAGAAAGATGAAGCGCTGGATGCAAGGAACACTTGCCGCAGTCCTGGCGGTCAGCATGCTGAGTGCATGCGGCGGCGGGAACGACAAGCCTAGCCCGGGCGCGGAAGGTGATGGAGGGAACAAGCCGTTCCAAGGTAAGAAGCTGTCCATCGCTACAGCGAACCATCCGTGGGGGGATGCGATTAAAGAGCTGATTCCGCAATTCGAAGAAGAAACCGGGATGAAGGTGGATGTACAGAGCTACTTCGAGGATCAATTGTCCCAGAAGCTGACCGTACAATTCACATCCGGCTCGGCAACGCCTGACGTGTTCATGTACAGCCCGCTGCAGCATGCGAAGCAATTCTACAACAACGGCTGGCTTCAGCCGCTGGAAGAGTACGTGAACAAAAATGCGGATTACGATTTCGATGATTTCTCGAAGGCATCCGTCAGTACGAATATGATCGATGGCAAAATCGTCGGCATCCCGACGATTACCGAGCAGCACATCCTGTATTACCGCAAGGATCTGCTGGAGGAAGCGAACATTGCCGTCCCTAAGACGATGGACGAGCTTCTGGCGGCAGCAAAAGCGCTGCATGATCCAAGCAAGGAAATGTACGGCTTCTCCGCTCGCGGCCAGCGCTCCGCGCTTGTGTCGCAGATCTCGTCGTTCATGTACTCTGAAGGCGGCGAATTTATGCGCGACGGCAAGGCAGTTCTGAATTCGCCTGAATCGGTTAAGGGCATGGACACCTATGCGACGCTGCTTCGTGACTTCGGCCCTCCAGGCGTGCTGAATATGTCCTGGCCGCAAGCTATTGGCGTATTCGCACAAGGCAAAGCTGCTTTCTTCGCAGATGTGAACTCCATCTATCTGAACGCGGCTGATCCGGAGAAATCCACCGTCGCCGATCAAATCGGCTACGCGGTATTCCCGGCTGGCGATGCGGGCTCACAGCCGTTCAACATCGCTTCGTGGGGCATCGCGATGAATGCCAAAGCTGCGGACAAGGATGCGGCATGGGCGTTCATCGAGTGGGCTACTAGCAAAGAGATTATGCTGGAGACGCAGAAGCTTGGCAATCCGGGGTCGCGCTTGTCCGTATGGGCAAGCCCTGAAGGCACAGTAGCCTTCCCGAAAGAGCTGGCTGAAGTAACAATGGAGACGCAGAAGGGCGGCGTCGACCACTCTCTGCCGCAAGTGAATGCCGTAGGCGAAGCCCGCGATATTATCGGTTCAATCGTGCAGCGCGCGATTACGGGCGAAGATATCCAGGCTGCGGCCGACCAGGCCAACAAAGAATTCCAAGCCTTAATTGATAACGAATCTGGTCAATAAGCTGCGGAGTTGGAGGGATGCGTCCGTAGGGCGCGTCCCTTCTTCATCCCGGGGCGCAACGAGAAAGGATGGAGGCAATGCGAACGAACTGGTTTGATCGCAACCAGAAATGGATATACACCATGCCGGCTGTATTATTCGTGCTTCTTATGATGGTATTCCCGATTTTATATACTTTTCGAATCAGTTTCTATGAATGGAGCATGTCCTCGACGACGCCACCGAAGTGGGTCGGACTCGACAACTATATCGCCTTATTAACAGATGCCCGTTTTTGGGTGACGGTCAAGCAGACCTTCGTCTTTACATTTGGCGCCTTAATTGTGCAGACGGTGCTGGGCGTGGCGATTGCGGTATTGCTGCACCGTGAATTTTTTGGCAAAAACCTGGTCAAAACAATCTTCCTGCTCCCAATGGTTGCAACGCCTGTCGCGATGGGACTTGTCTGGCTATTGATCTATGAGCCGAGCATTGGCGCCGCCAATACGCTGCTCAAGATGATCGGACTCAGCCCACAGCTATGGATTGCCTCGCCGTCTCAGGTTATGCCGTCCCTTATTCTGATGGACGTGTGGATGTGGACGCCGATGATCTCGCTGATCGTCATGGCCGGCCTGGCGACGCTGCCGACAGAGCCGTATGAAGCGGCCGATGTGGACGGGGCTTCGACCTGGCAGAAGTTCTGGTATGTGACGCTGCCGCTGCTGCGTCCGACGATTATCGTAGCGGTCATGCTGCGCCTGATCGATGTTCTGAAGACGTTCGATATTATCTATGCGACCACGCAAGGCGGTCCGAACATGAAGTCGGAGACGCTGAACATCTACGGCTATACGCTTGGCTTCCAGTACTTTAAGCTGGGTATGGCTTCAACGCTGCTTGTCATCTTTTTTGCCATCGTTATGGCTTTAACGCTGTTCATGATCTATGTGCGCAAACGTCTGGAGGTGGCTTCATGAAGCGCAAAAAACGATTAAAAACGATCATCATGAGCTCGCTCACGGGCTTGGTAGTCATTTGCTTTGCCTTTCCGTTCGTATGGATGCTGCTGGCTTCATTCAAGACACAGGCGCAAATCATGTCACCCGATGAGTTTCTGATCTTCAAGCCTACGGGACAAAACTATGTGAATGTCTTCAGCGAATACGACTTCATGAAGTTTATCATCAACAGCTTTATTGTCGCAGCAGGATCGACGCTCGGCTCCTTAATTCTGGGACTGCCTGCAGCGTACGCGATTGCGCGCCACCGGCTGCAAGGTCTTAGTCTGATCATTCTGGTTGCCCGCATCATTCCGGGCATCACGTTCCTTATTCCATGGTTCATTATTTTCTCGCAGCTCGGAATGGTTGACTCCTATCTGTCGCTTATTCTCAGCCATATGCTGGTTGGCCTGCCGTTCATCATCTGGGTGATGATCTCCTTCTTCGAGGGCTTGCCGACGGAGATTGAGGAAGCGGGCTTGATTGACGGATGTACGCCGACTCAAGTGTTCCTAAGAATTGTATTGCCGATCTCAGGACCGGGAATTGTTACCTCATCGCTATTGTCTTTTATTTTCTCATGGAACAACTTTATGTTCTCGATTATTCTGGCGGGAGACAAGACAAAGACGCTTCCAGTCGCGGTATTCAACTTTATGTCCTATTCCGAAATTAACTGGGGCGCACTGATGGCTTCGGCATGCGTCATTACACTTCCAGTGCTGATTATTGCGCTGCTTGCCCAGCGGTTTATCGTAAGCGGTCTTGCGGCGGGCGCAGTGAAGGGCTAAACTACTTGTACAACCAAGAGGACATGCCTTTCACAAAGGGGCGCGCTGCCATGCCGCGAAAAAGCACGATTTTTTCCAAAATTATGATCATGATCGTCTTGTTTCTAATACCCGTCCTGGTCTTATATGGCTATACGAATAAAGTAAGCGTGGATGTTGTGGAAAATGAAATCGGAGCCAACAGTCTCGGGCAGCTGTCGTTCTTGCTTCAGCAGTTCGATGCCACCATCGAGCAGTTGGCTATGTATACGGTTACACTTAGCGCCGATCCTCATGTGCGCGAGCTGATGGAGCGGGACAAGACGATTCCGTACGATCGGCAGCGCGAGGAATATCGGATTAACAAGAAGCTGAGTCTTCAGAGCGTATCCAGCTCGTGGATGAACGAGATTACGTTGTATTTGCCAAAGCAAGATATGATGCTGTCTTCGAATCTGCTTAAGGATTATGATCCGTGGGGTGATGTGAAGCGGTTCGCCTTGCGCAAGGGCTGGATCTATGACGACGATCCCAAGGGCTATGCCCAGGTGCCGGGCGCACGCTTCATCAGACAAATCTCGGAGCCGTACAGTGCAACATCTGTAGAGCAGGTGGAAGCGATGTTTCAGGTAGGCTTTCCTGTATCGAACATCTCCGGCATGCTGGACATGGTCAAGTGGGACGGGCGAAGCGATCCGTTCCTGTACAACAAAGCTTATGATCCGATCGGCAGCACGACATTGAATACGGATGCCGTCCGTGAGGTTATGAGTAAGCTCGGCGGCAGAGAGCTGGGAGTCAGCGGGCATGTGGTTGCAGATATTGGCATGGGGCGAGTGGCGATCTTCTATGTGAAGTCGCAGCAGCTTGGCTGGTATCTGGTTGATTATGTGCCGATGGAGAGTATTCTTCAGCCCATTCACAAGACAAACGCGATGTTCTATGCGACGATCGGTCTGCTGCTCGCCATGGGCATCATCGCATCCTATTTGCTGTACCGCAATGTTCAGCGGCCGATTGGCAAGCTGATGCGCGGGGTGCAGATGTTAAAGAAGGGCAATCTGTCGACGCGGATCGAGAACAGCACAAGTAATGAGTTCGACTTCCTGTTCCTGCGGTTCAATGAAATGGCGGAGGAAATTCAGGATCTGGTGGAGCGCGTCTATGCGGAGAAGATACGGGGGCATGAGGCTACGCTGAAGCAATTACAGGCGCAGATCAACCCGCATTTTCTGTACAACAGCCTGTTCTTCATTATAAATACGGCAAAAATGCAAGATACGCCATCCGTCGTGGCGATGGCACAAAATCTTGCTGAATATTACCGGTATACGACCCGGATGGAAGATCGGCCGGCTTCGCTGCGCGAGGAGCTGCAGCTTGTCGAGAACTATCTGGAAATTCACAACCTGCGGTTAGGGCGGCTTCGCTATGAGATCGATGTGCCGGAAGAGATGCTGGAGCTGCCGCTTCCGAGGCTGCTGCTGCAGCCGATCGTGGAGAATGCGATTGTCCACGGCATCGAGAGGAAACCCGGGGCCGGATTGATTCGGATTACCGGACATGCCGGAGAAGGCCGCTATATGCTTGTCGTGGAGGATAACGGGGCAGGTATGCCTTACGAGCAGCTGCTGATGCTGGAGCAGAAGCTTCGCCAGCCGTTGGAGGAGCAGACCAGCTGCGGCGTCTGGAATGTGCATCAACGCCTAAGATATCTATTTGGCCCGGGTTCAGGCCTTCAGCTAGCGATTAGTCCGCTGGGCGGACTGCAAGTCACCATGATCTGGAGGGAGGAATCGGAGCATGGCGCAATTGCTGATCGTGGATGATGAACGGCATATTACCGACCGGCTGTCAGAGCTGGTGCCGTGGAGCGAGTCGGGTATCACAGGGGTTCATAAAGCGTATTCCGCCGAGGAAGCGCTGGATGTGATGGAGTCCTGTACGATCGATATTGTGCTGACCGATATCCGCATGCCTGGCATGTCGGGACTGGAGCTGTCGGAGCAGATTCGGCGGCGCTGGCGCAAGACGAAGTGTATTCTTCTGTCGGGTCATGCGGAATTCGAATATGCCAAAGAAGCGATCCGGCACGGGGCAGTCAGCTATCTGCTGAAGCCGGCCAAGGATGAGGAGCTGCTGGCTGCCGTTGCGCAGGTGCGCACCGAGCTTGCGGAGGAGTGGCGCGAGGTCATCTCGCAAGAGCGGATTGCGCAAGCGCTCCGGGAGAATCTTCCCCAGATGCGCGGCAATCTGCTGGGGGAGCTGCTGCTTGGTAAGCGCTATGCGGCGGCTGAGCTTCGCGATAAGATGACGATGCTGTCTGTGCCGGAATTTTATGAGCAGGCCTTTGCCTTAATGCTGGTCAGGCTGGAGCAGCCCTTTCACAACTATGATCCCCATAGTCTTGCGCTCGTGGAATACGCGGTAGGCAACATGGCGGAGGAGCTGTTCCAGCCGGATTGCCAGCTGTGGCACGGGAAGGATGTGCATCAATATCTGGTGTTCCTGATCACGCACGGGGAGGGCGGCGCAGATTGCGCCGAGCTGTACCGCATGCTGGAGAGCAAAGCAAGCCAGCTGAAGGATGCGATTCATACGTTCCTGCGCGGCTCGGCGACGATCCTCATTAGCCGGACTGGGGTATTCCCGACTGATTTGGCCATGATGTATGACGGCACGCTATCGACGCTGCGCAAGCGCATCGGCGATGTGTCCGATCTTATTCTGACCGTATCGGATGCGGCAATCGGCGAGAATGAAACATGTTCGTTATCTTCTCTGTATGAGCTGCCGTCCCTGTCGCATTTGCTGGAAGCGGGTCAATGGCAGCAAGCGGAGCAGCGGCTGAAGAGCATCGCCGCGGAGCTGCAGACAGAGGAGCAATTACTGGAGGCCTACTTCATCATCGCCTCGGCAGCGTCATCCTATGCGCATAAGAATGGACAGCGATTGTCTGATCTGATCGGTCCGGGCTATGAGAAGCTGACTGTAGGCTTGCCGTTCCGCAATGCGCAGCAATTGCTGGACTGGTCACTGGAGCTGCTGGGCAGGCTCAGCAGTGAAGCAGAAACGGATAAGCAGGACTCGCGTGCGAAGCTGATTGCCGATGTGCGGCAATTTGTCGAGCAGCATCTCGACGAAGATGTGTCGCTGACCGCGATATCGAGGCATGTTTTTCTCCATCCGGTCTATATTTCGAAGATTTATAAGCTGGAGACTGGGGAGAACATCACCGAATACGTCTATCGGATACGGATGGAGAAGGCGGCCAGGCTGCTGCTCGACACTTCGGACAAAATTTATGAGATTGCCGCCCGGCTTGGCTATCAGCGGGCGCATTCCTTTATTCATGTGTTCAAGAAGCATACCGGATTGACGCCGCAGGAATACCGGGACAAGTATGGCTCGTGAGGTGGACCGCACAAACGATTATACCCTGAGATTCATGTATGAAGAGATAGAGATTCCCTAATGGGAGAGGAGCAACAGAGATGAACGATAATACGATGACACCCGGTTTGCCGGAGCTTGACCGCAATCCGCCAACGCCATATGCCTTTGTTGATCTGGATGCGGCAGAGCGTAATATCGCTCTTATGGCAGAGAAGCTGGCTCAGCATGGCATCCGCCATCGGCCGCATATTAAGACGCATAAGTCATTGGAGATTGCCCGCAAGCAGCTTGAAGCAGGAGCGGTCGGCATTACAGTGGCCAAGCTGTCCGAGGCGGAAGTATTCGCTGATGGAGGTATCGACGACATTCTCGTCGCGCTTGCGATCGTCGGCGAGCGCAATCAGGAGCGGCTGGAACGTT
This sequence comes from Paenibacillus sp. NPDC057967, assembly GCF_042887015.1. Taxonomy (NCBI): domain Bacteria; kingdom Bacillati; phylum Bacillota; class Bacilli; order Caryophanales; family Paenibacillaceae; genus Paenibacillus; species Paenibacillus sp. NPDC057967. The sequence continues at coordinate 323,825 of NZ_JBHVQB010000003.1, read as the reverse complement.
TGCACCGCCGCATCCGCGTCACCGTTACTGTCGACAGCTGGGAGGCTGCACTCGGCTTGTCCGCTGTTGGTGAGCGGGCGGGACAGCCCGTGCGCGTGCTGATCGAGTTGGATGGCGGTCTGCATCGCGGCGGACGCCAGCCTGGCGAGGATATTGTAACCTTCGCACGCAAGATACAGGAACTGCCGGGCATTGAGATTGCCGGCATTATGGCTTATTTCGGCCTGGTGTATCGGAACCAAACGGACGATGCGCTGAAGGCTGCTGTACGCGAGGAAGCGGAGATCATTCGCGGCGTTGTAAGCGATCTGCGTGAAGCGGGTATCCCGGTTGATATCGTTAGCTCGGGCTCGACGCCAACGTCGAAGCTGTGTGAGTATGCGGAAGGCATTACGGAGGTGCGCGCAGGCAACTATCTATACAATGACGTGTCCGCAGTTAGCATGGGCCTTGCAGAGCCTGAGGATTGCGCGCTTCGGGTCATTGCTACGGTCATCAGCATGCCGCTGCCAGGCATGGCGACCATTGACGCCGGAACCAAGACGCTAACCAGCGATCGTTCTCATCATACCGATGGCTTCGGGATGATTGTCGGCCAGCCGGATGTTATGATCGCTTCGCTTAATGAAGAGCATGGCATGCTGCGTTACGACCCTGCGCAAGTTAGCCTGTCTATCGGGGATCGCATCGAGATTATTCCGAACCACTCCTGCGTCATTCCGAATTTGAACGACTACGTATACGCGGTGCGCGGCGGAGAAATTGTCGGCCGGATTAAAACCGATGCGAGAGGCTGCAATTATTGAGAATAGTGCTTTCCTGACGATGAATTCCAGCTATGGCTGCACAGCTGATCCAATCGTTTTGTCGGATCGTCCATCGAGCCGTTGAAACAACCTGTTGCTGACCCCTTTTATGACCAATGGCTTCTACCCTATACTCAAACGAAAGGCGGCTCACTGTTATGACCAATAGAATCGACACTGCTCGTACGACGGAAATATTGAGGGATTTGGTGCGAATTCCGAGCGTGAATCCCAACTTTGAAGGAGGCGTACCGGAGCTTGCGGTAGCTGATTATGTGGAGCGGTTTTTCCAGCGGCTAGGCTTGTCTGCCGAGCGCCGCGAGGTGTTGCCGAACCGTCCGAACATCGTCGGGATGCTGCCTGGTGTGAAAAACAATTCGCCAGGTTTGCTGCTGGAGGCGCATATGGATACGGTGCAGACGACTAACATGACCATGGAGCCCTTCGCCGCAGAGGTTGCAGACGGCAAGCTGTACGGAAGGGGAGCCTGCGACACGAAGGCATCGCTTGCCGCTATGCTGGCGGCTATCGAGTGGTGCGCAGAGAATGGGCAAGTGCCTGCCGTTCCGGTCTATCTCGCTGCTGCAGTCGATGAGGAAGTCCATTACAAAGGTGTACTCGACCTGCTCAATATCCATGAGAAATTCGGCGCGGCGATCGTCGGGGAACCGACGGAGCTTCATGCCGTCATTGCTCATAAGGGTGTTGTTCGCTGTGAGATCGAGACGGTGGGCGTGTCGGCCCATGCTTCCCGGCCAAGCGAAGGCGTGAATGCCATTGATGCCATGGTGCAGGTCATCTCCCATCTAAGAGATGTCGTCACTCCTCGCTTGCTGGCCCAGCCTCATCCTTTGGTCGGTGCTGGCTCGCTCAGCGTCACGGAGATTGTAGGCGGAGTCGCGCCGAATACGATTCCGGACCGCTCCCGCATCAAGATTGACCGCCGCACGATTCCGGGCGAGGACAGCGAGCAGGTATGGGCGGATCTTCGTGATGAGCTGACTGCGCTGAATCTTGGGGATGACCGTGCGCGCGTCAATGTCTATCCGCCGTTCGTGCTGGACTATACGCTTAATACTAGCGCGGATTCCGATGTCGTGCGGCTTCTTACGCAAGCGGCTTCCAAGCGGATCGGAGAAGTGAAGACGCACGGCGTGCCGTACTGCACCGACGCCAGCAAGCTGGCGCTTGTCGGCATCCCGTCTGTCGTGTTCGGCCCGGGATCTATCGACCAGGCACATACCGAAGACGAGTGGGTGGAGCTGGAGCAGGTGGCGCTTGCTGCGGATATTTTGATTGATGTAATCATGAGTTACGGGGCTTAAAAAGTAGTTATATCATTATGAGAAAAGGCTTTGAGTCGTAATTTCGGCTTGAAGCCTTTTTTGTCTTTCCGCGCAATAGCTGTTCGCTGGCTCTGACTCCGTTCCTGCGATTTTAATTGTTGCACGGACGTACATGCACACATAGGCCTTCGCCCACATACAATGTACAACTGACGAATCTTCGCGCAAGGGCTTAAGATTAAGCCTGAGCCATTCAGCTTGGGGGTGTACGGAGCATGGGATTTTTTACGGCTATCGCTTTATTTATCAAACAGCTTACGTTGCTCGTGTCGTATGTGAAGAACAATGCTTTTCCTCAGCCTCTGAAGGAGGAAGAAGAGACAAAGCATTTGGCGTTGATGGCTGAAGGCAATGCGCATTCGCGCAATTTGCTCATAGAGCATAACTTAAGGCTGGTCGCTCACATCGTCAAAAAATTCGACAACACCGGTGAGGATCTGGAGGATCTCATCAGCATTGGCACCATCGGCCTGATCAAGGCCATAGAAAGCTTCCAGACGGGCAAAGGCACCAAGCTCGCGACCTTCGCCGCCCGTTGTATTGAGAACGAAATACTTATGCATCTAAGATCACTGAAGAAAACCCGCAAGGACGTCTCGCTGCATGACCCGATAGGCACGGATAAGGAAGGCAACGAAATTACGTTGATCGATATTTTGGGTACAGAGACAGATGACGTCGCGGATAAGGTTCAGCTTAAGATCGAGAAGAGCAAGATTTACAAAAACCTGGACATACTGGATGATCGCGAAAAAGAGGTTGTGATCGGCCGATTTGGTTTGGTGCATGGCGGGGATGAGCGGACGCAGCGGGAGATCGCGAAGGAGCTGGGCATCTCGCGGAGCTATGTGAGTCGAATTGAGAAGCGGGCTTTGATGAAGCTGTATCATGAGTTTTATAAATCGAAGAAGTGATGGGAATAGTAAGTAAACAGACGTACCGCGTGAGGTACGTCTGTTTTTCTAATTGTCGAGATCGCATATTCCGCTATCATGATGTTCCAGTACAAGACGGGAGATTATAATGGAACCCAATTTCTTGCATTGTTCCTCTCTATTTAAAGGCGGACTCCCTGACTGAACGTGAGCCAGTCTATGCAAGTAGTGGTTTTCTTATGTTTGCTCATTAGTGTTGCATTATTGTTATCTGAATTTTATAACTTTCTGCCTTATCTAAATCAAAGCATAAAAAGTCCTTATAGTAGATATGGTAGGTAGCCCTGTCCATAATTTACTTTCACACTGCCCAAAGAAACTCGGAATGAAAAGTAGATGCAAAATGGAAGTAGAAAATGATAATTCGAATCGAAGATGTATGACTCACGTATATCACTATTCATGATGTTGTAAATCGGCTCCCAACTGACAATCTGAATCCAATTTGAGGGTTATGAGAAAAATAATAAAAATTTTCAAATATTTGTCTTAGCAAAATAAGAGATAGCCAATTTATGCGAAATGTGTATTAAAATATGTTTATGGCAATCTCTCTAAAAATATGTCGAAGAACCAAGACAGAAGTGAGCAGAATGGCTAATAATGATCATATCGGTGAGCCAAGGACTGGCACCAACGAGATTACTAAACACCTTGGTGTTACAGTTGTTGCTGTATGCAAATGGATTGCTGACAGTAATATCCCTTACCAGCGGGTTGGGAAACAATGAAGATTAAAGACCGGTATCAAGTGGCGATGCTGGGGAGGAAAGCAATATGACTGATAACAAAAGAGGACAGGAACGTTCAGAGCTAGGCACCATATGGAACATTGCTATTGACTTGCGATGTAGTGTAGACAGTTGGGATTTATACGAGACGCTGGACATCGATGTAAACAAAAACAAACTGGGGAGCAACTGTTGCCAACGAAATGAACGAGATGTAAAACTGATAGATGGGATGTGGGTGTGAGTATTTTACCCCACAGGAAGTGGCCGTGCTTTAACCTGCTTGACACTTGTAGGAAAATAGAAGTAACCAAGGTTTATGATCCAGGTCGAGGAAGTGTCCCATTGCCGTAAAATACTGGGTAAAGAAAACGTCTGTAACGGCTTTTTTGGGCAAGTTTGATGATCATTTGGTTCGATTGAATAGTGACATTGTTGGGAATGGCTCGATCTTAAAGAAATCATCAAGGACTACTTCTATAGTAAAAAGGAACGAACAGGAGGGTGAAATCGCCAGTGAAATACAATTTTGATGAAATCATACGACGAACGGGAACTAATGCGGTAAAATGGGAGCCGGAAAAGTTAAAAAGCCTTACCGGTTCAGAGCCTGAGGAAGACATCATTCCGATGTGGGTGGCAGATATGGATTTTCGCAGTCCACAGCCTGTCGTGGATGCTTTGCTCAAAAGAGCGGAACATGGCATTTTTGGGTATTGTATGCCGCATGACTCGTATTACGACGCCTTAAAATGGTGGTTGAAAGAGAGACATGATTGGGAGATCCGGAAAGAATGGGTAAGGCTTATGCCGGGTATCGTTCCTTCCCTTGGTTTTCTTATCCGTGCGCTGTCGGAGGAAGGCGATCATGTCATCATCCAACAGCCGGTGTATCATCCGTTCAGAAGGATGGCAGAGAAGAACAATCGCGTAATAATGAATAATGCCCTTCGATTAGAAGAGGGGGTGTATCGAATTGATCTTGAGGATTTCGAACAAAAAGCAACAAACCCCAAGACTAAGCTGTTCATCTTAAGCAATCCTCATAATCCCGTTGGCAGGGTATGGCACGAAGATGAGCTTCGAGCTCTTGGTGAGATCTGTATCCGTCACGGGGTTATCGTCATCTCGGACGAAATTCACCAAGACTTCATTTTGAATGGTAGCCATACAGTTTATGCTAGACTAGGTGAGGCATTTGCGAACAATTCGGTTATTTGTACAGCGCCAAGTAAAACATTTAATCTATCGGGATTATCCACGTCCAATATCATAATTCCGAACCTGGAGATTAAGCAAAAATTAGAGGACGAGTTGCAAAAGTCGCACATCGGCATGATCAATCTATTCGGAATTGTTGCATTGACCGCCGCGTACTCTGAAGGGGGCGCGGAATGGTTGGAGCAATTGATCGAATATTTAAGAGGAAATCTCGCATACATGGATTCGTTCATACGGGAGAATATGCCGAAAGTAAAGTTGATTCAACCGGAAGCGACGTATGTAGCATGGTTGGACTTTCGTGAGGTAACGGCTAATCACGAAGATTTGGTTTGTAAGATGAAGGAATCCAACGTCTTGCTTAACGAAGGCACCATGTTTGGTGACGAGGGAGCTGGATTTATGCGGATTAACTTTGCTGCGCCCAGATCTGTTTTAAAGACGGCATTAGAGCGGATTGCTCAGGTTCTATCTTGAATTTTAATATGTAGTTCACTTGGACATTAAGGTTGGAAACCGTTTTATTTCTTAAAGTGGTTGGATAAAGAGCACCGTTTCAGGTTGAAAGTGACTACAAAAGAAGAAAACAGATGCTCCAAAGACTGGAATGAAAGGGGATCGGTGGTGCCGACAAAACTTCCTTGCACAGATTAATTTCAGTCCCTCATTTTGGAAAGACGCATCTCTTATTTCATAAATAACAATTTTCAGTTGTCTGTGCAGAGCATTTACACTGCCCCACAATAGCGAGATTCCCTCTACTTTATTCCATTCGACACAGGTGCGGCAATCACTTAATGATGCCAGCAATGCAATAACAACGAATTTATGGCGAATGCCAATGTCTTTTCGTGGATGTGGGAGAAACAAAAAAATCCTAACGGGTTTAATAATTTTCTTCCTTCTACGTCGGAGGCCAAGAGAATTCCAACGGCTGACGGGATGCTTCCCCAAGGAGATCAAGTCGTGGAAGTAGCAGTTGCCGACATTGTTAGTGTACCTGCTATTTGAAGAATGGTTCCCTCAGAAGCTGGATTCCACCACATAATGGAGTGATTATATAAAAAAACATGGTTTTGATTGTTTGTGGAAACAAGTTCAGAAAGATTGGAAGAGAAGATCCTTTACATTGAAGACCTCTTCAATAAAACTAGGCTTCGGTTGAAAATAAAACAACAAATTATGCTATTCTTAACAGGCTGTTACAAACGAACTTTACATAGCAATGTTTATATGATAGAGTAAAAAAAGTAAGTTTTTTCCTTGGGTTTTTTTGTGTTGTATTGTTTATTTGCGGGGAATTAATCTTGATCAAAAGATTCTCAACATTCCCTCATTTTGAAATCGTTTCCATGGTACGGATTTATGAGTGGTTTAAAACGACAAAGTACCGTTTGAAAGGGATTTAAGGTGTACGTTCTTCAAAATTAATGTTGAAGAACGATCAAATCAAAAAAATAAGTGGAAAATGGGTCTGATTGATTAACTTGGTAAGATCACAAATATTCCCTTGATTGATTTGTGGTCTTTAAGGATTTTCCAACTTATATTCGAATAAACAATAAAATTATAAGGGAGTAATTATAATATGGGGATTTTTAAGACTGAGAATAGACTTGTTCTCCTGATATCTAAAACCTATTTAACTGAGTTAGAAGCTGATGAACTATGTGAGTTGTTAAATACTCATATGGATTGGAGTCATGTTATTGGACAACTTGAATTTCATCGTACAGCGGGTATTGCTTGGATTAATTTTAAAAAGTACATGTTTAGAGATTTGAATTTTTCATGTACATGCACTCGATTTCATAATTATTTAAAAAAATCATACTTAGTACAAGAAAAACAAGTGCGATCGAATTTAGAGTATACATCTCAAATATGCAAACTATTTGACGATCATAACATTCGTTATGTCATTTTAAAAGGAATTGTTCTTTCACATTCTATATATGAAGACTTTGGAATGAGAAGTTTTAGTGATAATGACATATTAGTTCATCCGAATCAATTAAATCAGGCTATTGAAGTACTTCAATCACAAGGATATATACAGGGGGAGATTCGTCAAGGACGGGAAATAGTACCAGCTTCTAGAAGAGAACTAGTGGTACGTTCAATGAATTCTCACGAAGTAGTTCCCTTTGTCTTAAAAATAGAAGATTATATGTTTTTTGAATTTCATATTATTGATTTACATTTCTCTATGATTTTGATGTCTTCTACTCGCAATGAAGCTATAGTACAAGAAATGTTAAACTCTAGTATAGAAATAAATGTAGAAGGAAAAGTAATTAGGAGTCTTCCTTGGGAATACATGCTATTATTTCTTTGTCAACACCTTTTTAAAGAAGCTATTTCTCCTTACCATCTATTAAAATACAAAGATTTTTTGCTGTATAAATTTTGTGATATTTATAGTTTATTGAAGAATCCTAGAATCATAATTGATTGGGATTTGTTTATTGAAAAAGCATATGAATTAGATTTTGTTCAGGATACATTCTATACTTTTCATTTCCTTACACTTATTTTTGGGGAAGATTTAGTTCCACCTGAGATTATGGCTAAAATTGAGAGTGAGGATAAAGAGTTTTTATATGAGATTTGTAAATATAATAGCAATGAGGTTGTATATCGTTACGATAATAATGTGTTAGATCGGTTATTTGACTTAAATCGACCATCAAAATTTGTCGAATTCGACAAAAATAATGGTGATTTATAGGAAATAAAAAGTTGGAAACAGGAACTATTCTACCAATGAGTGTTCGTTTAGAATGAAGATTGTTTTTTTCTTTTTTTCAGTGAGAATTAGATTATAGGCGCAGGTAATTTCCTTTCTTTTACCTTTTTGATTTGAAATTGCGGCTATCATTCACCCCATACCTCGCTATGTTATCAATACATAACGAATTTTAAAGCACTAGCGTTGCATAAAACCTCTTATCCAAAGTGTTCGAGTTTTCGGAAAATAATTTTTCTAGGTGAAATGAAAAAGACAGCCCTTAAAGGTAGTCCTTCCCATTTGGTTAACTTATGTAAAATTGCTCACGGATGTCTGTTTTCTAATTAGTCGAATTCTCGTTTCCGTTGTCAACCTTTTGATGGGCGATTTAGCTTTTTCTTGAGTTGCTTAGCCAACAGCCATGCGTTTGCCATAGAGATGCTTGATCCACTTAAAGAAGAGCTCGATCGCCCAGCGACTGCGATGCATTTCACTAATCTCATCGCATGTCAGGTCAAAGTGATTCGTTACCAGGAAGAGCAGATTCCCTCCGAATCTTGCGTCTCGATCAGCCGGAACAGATGCTTCATTTTCTTCTGCTGCGAGCCGATTCGGACGCACCTATCGGCGGAGACCGCGCTGTTCTCGGGGATATCTCAAGCGGCTCGAAATGCGTGTTGCTCTTCAGACTTGTCACAAACATGATACCGCCTTGGCAATAGCGATCGAAGGCCGTTAAGATTTCTCCACAAATAAGTCGTTAGTAAACGTATCTATGGAGGCAATTAAAACGGTGGTTTTATCGACTATACGAATTATATAGCATCTAATAGAAGTATAATTTGCCTCGGAGTTAATAGATAATCGACTGGTTTTCCTTCTAGTATGAGTATCTGCTGAGCGCTATGTTAAGCAGTGAAGACCTCAAGCTTTTCAAGGGGAAACCAATAGAAAGATGATTAGAGACCTAATGAGATCAATGACTGAATTAGACTTGGATGAGTTTGTATTCATTTATATATACAGTTGATTATTATAAAAAAAAGTTGATTTGTGTTGTTCAAAGTTTCCAGTTAACATGCTAGCATTAAATACATGAAAATATATTTTTTGAAATATCATACAATTTAAAAACTGATTTTGATATAATACTTAAAAAATTTCAGTAATTACAAACTTTTTTCAAATACATTGTTGTTAATCATTAACTTTGAATAATTATTTGTTGGATATGGGAAAAGAACAATAAACACGTTCCGTGGGTGGTGCGTCTGTGGAAAATGTCTTTAAAATTCTGTAGGAAGATACAGCTTTACAACTATCTGATTCAGAATGGGGCTTCGATTGAACATCTCTATTACAATGCTCTCGAAAGCTTTGACAAAGTGTATACGGAAATCATAATTAACCGAAATCGAAAATGGGCTTTCCCTTCAAATTTTCCAGCTAGTTGGGAAGTATGTGGAATAGCAACATTTCGCCTTCCCTTCAATCAGTTAATCAATGTTAAAGATATAATAAACGATCTATTAATTCATAAGTCTTCAGTGTTTATTTGGGTGAATAACAAACACGCTCCTCACAATCCTGATTTAGATCCAAATCTGAATCACTCCCTTCAGATTGTATCCAGCATTGATGATCATACGTATATGATCGATGACATTCCAACTAGTCAAGGACTCACTTACAACTTTCACGAAATGGAACTATGTTGCGATAACGCCAAGCCTCACAATAAGTATCTGCATTATTTGGATTTTCATAACTACGAGATAAATAATAAAGTACTGAGTCGAATCGAAGAGCATCTGTTTCGATTTATTAATAGTTATGAAGATAAATTATCATTCTAAAATTATTTAAGTGAACTACTCAAGAGGTATACTCTTCCTCGGACGAAAACTCATTTTTCTGCGAAGAGAATATCGTCGATGGGAAGCTACATCATATGATTCTATCGATAGGGTTGATATTTATCCCAATGATAAGGGAACTGGCGGTATAGCGACTGTTAATGTTCGCGGAGAAGGAAGATAAATGCGCTTATTTTGTGAGGAGAAAGGAACGCCTTTTGGGTACTCTTTGTGGAATATCTCAATATTTAATTAACTCATCGGGGGGATATTATGTCTTTAATTCGCGTTCAAGAGTTGACCAAAGTTTTTCGCCGGCCTATTAGAAGAGATGGCGCCAAAGGGGCCATTAAGGATTTGTTTAATCGCCAGTATGAGGAGAAAGTGGCTGTAGATCATCTATCGTTTGAAATTGATCGAGGCGAAATTGTTGGTTATTTAGGACCGAATGGTGCTGGTAAATCGACATCCATAAAAATGTTGGTAGGTATTTTAGTTCCAACTAGTGGTAAAGTGGATGTCGGCGGTATCGAGCCTTATAAAAAACGGCTTGAAAATGCAATGAGGATGGGTGTTGTGTTTGGTCAGAGGACACAGCTCTGGTGGGACATTCCAGTCTCTGAGACATTAAATATGATGAAGTATATGTACCGAATTCCGGACCATGATTTCAAAAAAAATATGGAACTCTTCACTGATATACTTGGCATTCAAGAATATTTCCATGTTGCGGTAAGACAATTGAGTCTAGGTCAACGAATGAGAGCAGATCTTTGTGCCGCCTTATTGCATAATCCGGAAATTCTATACCTTGACGAGCCAACGATAGGCCTTGATGTTGTAGTGAAAAAGAAAATAAGGGAATTCTTGCTGGAAGTTAATAAATTAAGATCTACTACTGTCGTACTGACTACTCACGATATGGCAGATGTTGAAAAATTGTGTTCCAGGGTTATGATTGTCAATCACGGCAAACTTATGTATGACGGAGGACTAGAACGATTACGCGTTGAACATGGAACTGGCGAAAGTCTAACGATAACATTAGAACATCCGCTGGAAGAGAGTATAGAGAGTTTATATCATCTTGGTATTCAGCATTGCGAACAGAAATCGGAAAATCAATATTTGATTCAGTATGACAAACGGAAGGTAAGTTCAGCTACTCTTATTGCGCACTTCATGAACAATGGAACTATTATTGATTTTGATGTGAAGTATTGCGAAATCGAAGAGGTTATCCAAAGTATTTATGGAGATAAGGGGAACAAACAAGAATATTCCATTGTATAGGGGATGTCTACATTGCTTTATTGGAAGATTATGATGAACGCGATTCAGAGTAATACTACATACCGCTTTAATACGTTTGTCACTACCTTGTATAAAATACTTCACATCCTTGTTCATGTATCAGTCTGGACAGCCTTATATTCAAGCAACAAAATTGTAACGGGCGAAGCGATGGCTACGCTTGAAGATATGGTTACCTATGTTGTTATAAGCACAGTAATCTCTATCTTTGTTGAAAACGGGAATATATGGAGTTTGTCCTCTCGTGTAGATTCCGGTGAAATATCAATGCTTCTCATAAAACCAATCAATTTTTTTCGACAATTGCTCTTTCATACGCTGGGGGATAAAGTATTCGCCTTCTTATTTGAAATTTTGCCTGTCATGTTGATTGGTTTATTTATTTTCAATATAGGCACACCCAATTTGATGTATCTAGGACTGTTTTTGATTTCTGTCTTCATTTCATTTTTCATCTTTTTTTTAATAACTTTTTTAATAGGCCTTTTAAGCTTCTGGTACGTAAAGATCTTCCATTTGAGTTTTATTCTGAACAATACGATGAAATTTTTCTCTGGTTCGTGGATTCCGCTTTGGTTATTTCCCGATAGTCTATTAACAGTTGCAAAATTTTTGCCGTTCGAGCTGATTTACTATAGTCCAATTAGAATCTACCTGGAACAAGTGAGCACGATGGACATATACGGTATTTTTGCTAAGGGAATTGTTTGGTGCATGATATTAGGAGTTTTGAATTACGCAGTTTGGAAGATCGGATTTAAACAACTTGTAATTCAAGGTGGGTAGAGATCAATGAGACATTGGTTAAGGATGTATCAGAAATTCATCAAAGTTTATATGAAGCAACAATTAGAGTACAGATTCTCCTTTTTCGGTGATTTATTCGTTAATATGTTAACATTTGTAACACTATATCTCGGATTTTGGATCATCTTTAACAAATTCGATTTGCTTAATGGTTGGACTTATTACGATGTGATGTTTTTATACAATATCAATTTAGTATCCTATGCGATTAGTTCTTTTTTTCTATGGAATCCGATGAAACAACTAGAGAACTTAGTTAGAAATGGAGATTTTGATAACTATTTAACTCGGCCGCTATCACCATTGCGATTGTTAATAATGAGACAGGTGGGGCACACCTTTATCGCTCATATCGCCGTTTCTATCGTTATTTTTGCGATTTGCTTTGTCAAACTGGATATTAATTGGACTTTCACCAACATTGTGTTTTTTATTAGCATAATTCTGGGTGCTACATGTATTCATGCAGCCATCATTATTGCTGCCGCTTCAAGCGCGTTTTGGGTTGTAAGGTCTGGAACCATTGTTGATATTTCGATTTATGCGATTAGAGATTATATCAATTATCCAATTAGTATTTATGCAAGATGGCTGCAAATTCTTTTAACCTTTATAATTCCTTATGGTTTTGTTAATTACTATCCATCGACAGTCTTGTTGAATAAAGAAGTCCACAGTTCACTCAACATCATTCAATATGGAACTCCTGTTGTAGGAATCGTATTGCTCTTCGGTGCTTGTCTGTTGTTCTATTCCGGTATTCGTCAATATGAAAGTACGGGATCATAAAAAATAAACGATAAAGGGAGAGGAGCCACTTGAATCAGCTAATTGACTACCGTATTTCCTACAGCGATCAAGTTAGATGAACAATTATTACCGATGTTCCCATTCCAGACCAAACAGAACCTTATGTTTGTTTAACGTTGATGGACCAAATATTGAACACACGCCTCAAATCCTCGATATTTTACAATAATATAACGTTCATGCTACTTTCTTCATACTGGGCGAATTTGCAAATCATTTCCCGGAACTCGCTTGCAGAATTATTAAGGAAGGACATGAAATTGCAAATCACACATATTCACATCCTGAGCTGATGAAGATCTCTCAATTGGAGATTTAGTGAAAATTATTGCGTAGGGAAAAGGAAATCGCATCAGTGTCAACCAACTGTAAATGCAAGTTATTTGGCCGACTTAAGGCGTCTTTTTTCAGTGACTGTTCAAAAATTAGGATATCGATTTGTATTGTGGTCGAGAACCTTTATATCCAAGATTGGGAACTCCCTGGCGTTAAATTTATGGTTAGTTTGATCGCTCGCTGAGCGTTTAAAAAACGGTTCCATCATCTTAATTCACGACGGCGGAGGGAATAGAGAGCAAACGGTAGAAACAATTAAAACAATAATACCTGAAATTCTAAATAGAGCTTTAAATAGTAACAGTAAGGGAATTGCTCGCATTATCTTCAGGTTTGAAAATAAAAAACCATTTAGCTGGTAGTAGGATGGGGTTTGTGTGATCAATAATAAACTGAACATTTTGAATCATGTTGGAGATACACCATATATTCAACTTTTTTCGGACCACTTCTCTAATATTGAACTATTTGTAAAGTTTGAATTTCTTAACCCTACAGGTAGTGTCAAGGATAGAGCTGCTAACTACATTATTCGAAAATTGCTGCAAAATGGCGAGATCAATCGGAGTACTCTAATCATGGAGTCATCATCAGGGAATTTCGGAGTCTCGCTGGCAAATTATTGCAAAAAATATCATTTGAACTTTTATTGTGTAATTGACGAGCTTATCTCTCCAATCAATGAAATGCTCATACGGGCCGCCAGTCAAAACGTATATAAAGTTATGGAAAGAGATGAAAATGGCGGTTTTCTTTTAAATCGTCTCAAAAAAATTCGTGAACTACAGGAACAATTTCCAAACAGTTACTGGATTAATCAGTATCAAAATCCATATAACTCCGAAGCATATTATGAGACATTGGGAAAAGAAATTGTGAACCAGATGCCTGAACTAGATTATTTATTCGTTGGTGTAAGTTCAGGAGGAACAATTACCGGGTTATCTCAAAGAATAAAAAATGATTTGCCTCATTGCAAGATTATTGCTGTAGATGTAGAAGGATCAGTTGTATTTGGCGGCAGCGCAAAAAAGAGATTCATACCTGGAATTGGATCTAGCTTAGTGCCTCCAATACTAGAAAACGCACGAATTGACGATATTGTCATCGTAAATGAAGTTTCTTCGATAAATAATTGCCACGAATTACTGCATTCACATGGAATATTTGTAGGCGGATCATCTGGCTCAGTTGTATCAGCTGTAAAAACCTTTTTTAAAGGAAAGAAGTTCAACAAACCACCGAAAGTAATGGGAATCTTCTGTGACCGGGGTGACCGTTACGCAACTACGATATTTAATCGTAGCTGGATTGAAGCAACTTACTACTCTTATAGTCAGAGGACTGGTGAAGACTAAATGAGATATATCTCAGAATCTGATATAAAACGAATAAGTATTAAATGGCATGAATTGGTCGAGAGTATCGAAAAAGCTTTGACATGTTTAAATAACAATGATTTTTCTCAACCGGTTAAGCCTTATCTTCGATATGGAAATTCAAATAATCGAATCATAGCGATGCCGGCATTTGTAGGAGGGGAGATACAATCTGCGGGAATTAAGTGGATTGCAAGTTTTCCGAATAATCTGGACAAAGGGCTTCGAAGGGCCAATAGCATCACGATATTGAATGATCCACATAATGGTATTCCGATTGCCGTTTTGAACACTCCTTTACTAAGCATATACCGAACCGTAGCCGTTTCGGGAGTAGTGTTGAAGAGTTATTTCCACCATTCGCTTAAATCGGGCAGCTCTGTATTGATTATTGGTTTGGGACCTATCGGGGAACATCATTACTTCTACCTTAAGGACACGTACGCAGACAAAATCAATAAAATCTTTGTTTATGATATTTCTACCACACGAATGAACCAATTTCTAGATCAATATAGTAGCGATGATAGGCTGTCAGGCTGTACAGACTGGCAATCAGTATTTGAGATATCTGATATCGTAATCACTTGTACAGTCGTATCCGAACCATTTATTGATATACAACCCAAAAGAAATTCTTTACATTTGAACGTTTCGTTGCGAGATTACGATGTGCATACACAACAATATTTCGACCGTATCATCGTAGACAATTGGGAAGAAGTGTGTAGAGAAGGAACTTATATTGAACGTTTGAATAAAAACTCCACCTTGCAAAAAAACGACGTCAACCTGTTATCCGATATTGTTCTATCCAATGAACAGTCCCAATTGTCGTCAGATGAAACGATTATTTTTTGTCCCATGGGCTTGGCTATATTTGATATTGCTATCTCTCAATATTATTTAGAAAGAGCTAAAATTGAGAACATTGGCCATATTTTTGAATAACGGAGGATTTCGAATTGAGCATTCCTGAACTAACGAAAAAGGTTGATTTTGTAAGTGATGATCAATTGCTATTTATTTTTATAGCCATAGCGATAAAGTATTGCGAGAAACCATACATTCACTTAACTCATAGATCATCTGAGCAGGTTGAATCTAAATGTTACTTATTCAAAAGAGAAGCATTTCTGGATTATAGCATGATTGAGTTTGCAAGCGGACATTGGAATGAATTGGTAATAGAGGAAGGCAGCTATATTGAAGATACGTTCAATATTACGTTCTCGAATTGCGAATCATACAATCCTCATGAACATCAAAGCAATCATCTTGCTGCGTTGTTAGATAAAAATAATAATGAGCTCACGCTCATTATCAATGAAAAACACTTCATTCCTGACGTCTTGGCCGGCATTGACAGTACTCTGCAATATTTGCTTCAACAGATGAAACATAATCCTAATCTTTCTTTTTCGCAAGGTTGTGGTTTAACTCCTGAAGAATGGAATATAATCGAGGGCCGTTTTAATGATACCGATAGAGATTGGGGCGAACAAATTAATAAAACATATTCGGAATTACTTGATAATCAAGTAATAAATTCACCCGATCGAGTGGCCATTCAATATAAAGACCTACACATAACTTTCAAAGATTTGAACGATAAAGCAGAGCACATGGCATCGTCGCTTTCGAAACATGGTGCAACCTATCAATCCCGAATTCCTGTACTAACACATCGATCGATTGATTTAATCACGGTTATATTTGCAATTTGGAAGTTAGGGGCTATCTATATTCCCCTTGATCCCAACTATCCGACAGAACGAATACAAACGATCCTTTCCGACTGTCAGCCGGATCTAATCATCGTAACGGAACCCGCTTCATCAGTTGCCATTTGGAAGACAGTGACCATGGACTCTCTTAAATCAAGTGCAATATCTGCTTCCGGATCATACTCACCTTCATTCAAAACACCTGAATCTTTAGCCTATATCATTTACACATCAGGTACGACTGGCAAGCCCAAGGGAGTTATGATTGAACATCGTGGTATGATCAACCATCTGCTTTGCAAGATTGAAGACCTTCACATTACTGAAGATAGTATTGTCGCACAAACAGCGTCTCAATGTTTTGATATTTCAATTTGGCAAATGTTCTCATCGTTGCTTGTAGGTGGGAGGATTGTTATCTATGACAACGATACTCTGTTGAATCCGAATCAATTCCTTTCCTCTATGGTAGAAGATCGGATTGATATCGTAGAATTTGTCCCCTCTTACCTAAATACACTATTGAAGTGGATCGAGAGAAAACCAAGGACGTTGAGCAGCTTGCGATATCTGATTGTCACTGGGGAAATATTGAAGTTCAATCTAGTCGATCGTTGGTTTAATAACTATCCTCACATTCCGATTGTAAATGCCTATGGTCCAACGGAAGCTTCCGACGATATCACTCACGCTTTCATTTATTCTAATGATGTCACTCATATCCCAATTGGAAGGCCAATCCAGAACATGCGAATCTACATCATAAATCAAGATTATAAATTGTGTCCTATTGGTGTAAAAGGCGAAATTATCGTGACTGGAATTGGTGTAGGCAAAGGATATTGGCAGGATGAGTATAAGACGAATAAAGCATTTGTCACGCTCACTATCCCAAACACCGGGAAAGAAGAGCAAAGATTTTATCGAACTGGCGATATTGGCTGTTGGACTGACAGTGGAGAAATTTTATATTTCGGCAGAATAGATGATCAAATCAAGATAAAAGGCTATCGAATTGAATTACTAGAAATTGATCACGCTTTAGGCAAATGTCATGGGGTAGAAGAGGCCGTAACGATAACTGAAGAAAACAAAAATGGGGATATGAGACTCGTTTCCTTTATAGTTTCAAAAACCAAGGATGCGTCTTCGCACATACGACATGAATTAATGAACTATTTGCCTGCATATATGGTCCCGGAACATATTCGGGTAGTGATGGAACTTCCATTAACACCAAACGGAAAGATTGATAGATCAAAGCTAAAGGAGTTCATTTATTTCTAGGAGGTGAACGTTGTGGATATAGAAATCGTTGCGGTGCTTCAAAAGCATATCATCCTTCCACCAATATCCGAGACTGATATGTTACATGCCAATTTAAGCGATTATGGACTAGATTCACTCAAAACCATTAATTTGATTTTAGATATAGAGGAACACTTCGATATCGAAATACCGGACGATATGCTGTCATTTGATAATATATCAACGATATATAAAATCAAACAATTAATATCTCAACTCGAGTAAGGTCATAAAAAGGTGGGGATTGGTGAAGGAATTATGAATGTTAATATTCAAGAAGAAGTAATGGATGTATGGAGAAATACCGCAGTTGAAGTTGCAAAAGAAATAGCTGTTCATTCCAGGGAAGTAGATGAATTAGGGGTATTCCCGACAGCCTCGATTAATCTTTTGCGGACAACCGGACTAATGGGAATTGCCGTACCCGCTGAGTATGGGGGACCCGGAATTCCTATCCATTCGATAGCAAACATTTGTAAAATCATTTCCGGGGCTTGTTTGTCCACAGGAATGATTTTTTCGATGCACTTGCAGCAAGTGATGATTATTGCTTCGTTTGCCCATGAAAATCTAAAAAAACGACTGATGCCAAAAATTGCAAGTGGCGAAGTCTATGTCGTTTCTGTCACTTCCGATTATCGTGAACCCAAAGGACGACGTTCAACCGCATCTTTTCTTGAGGAGACTAAAAAGAACTATGTATTGGAACGTCATGCGCCGACAGTAACGGGTGCAGGTTATGGGGATGTATTCTTAATTAGCATGAAGGAAAAGGAATTGAATCCTCAGCTTTCTTTTGTAATCGCAGAACGAGAACAAATATCTGTTGATCTTAATACTGCTTCATGGAAGTCGCTTGGAATGAGAGGGACCCAGAGTTGTGAAATTTCCTTGGTAGGTTCTGTCCCGAAAGATCAAGTCATTACATCTGCGATGTATGATCAAGTCTGCAATGAAGTCATGAACCCAGTCGGCCATATATTGTGGGCATCTAGTTGGCTTGGTGCAGTTGCAAGTGAATTCCGTGCTTTTATGAGAATAATAAGAAGTAAAACATACAGGAATAATTATAATCTTGACTCTGATTTATTCTCTCATGAGATTGGCAAAATCAGATTGAAACTCGATATTGTCGAAACGTATTTGCATGACTTTATATCCTATTACTCTGCGAATAAAGAAGGAAATGCTATCTTTTCGAATACTTATAAAATAAAAGTAAATAACTTAAAAATTATTTCATCGGAAATGCTGAATGAAGTCATGGATGCATTGGTTCAATTAGGCGGTGTAAAGCTGGGATATCTTAAAAATGATGTTACGTCCATCGAAAGAGTCTATCGAGATATTCGTTCATCTCGAATCATGCTGAGCAACGAAAAGTTAAAAATGATTAATGGAAAATTAACAATTTTAGAGCGTTAGTACATGAAGGCTATGTATGTCAGTATCAACTAGGGATTTGCTGGCACGAAATCCAGGGTCGGTTTCAGTAATTGAGATTTCTTCAAACTGCACCTGCAAATCAAGCACCTCTATGGCATAACTGAGCATGCTGTAACCAACAAGATTTGAATTGCTTTGATTGAATTTTGCTTGCTTATGCTGATGAAGCTGGAAACGAAGGTGCAACACAGCCTACTCGCTGGTTAACAAAGCTTTTATGGCAACCGCATGGCCAGTGGTTTAAACAACTCAAGAAAAAGCAGTCGCTCTTCTAAAGGAAGGCGGCGAATTCGCAACCATCGCTGAACAAATTTACGCAAATCAACCAAATGAAAGGACTAACTTTGAAGGCGGTCTGACCTTTTTTATTGCACCTTGAAAATTGTTTTCAAAAAACTGGTTCACTATAAGTGATGAGGTTTTATGCAACGCTAGTGATTAAAAAGCAACTAAAATGAAACCCTAACCCCTTTGTATCAATGGATTATCATCTACAATAAATTTTCGGGGGATGAGCTGCTCAAATTAAAGACATTGATAATTAACTGGTATAAAATAACTTTATATATAAATTATGATTATGGACAGGTGGGAGCAAATTGATGGAATTTTCGGTTGTTGTAATTCCCGACACGCAAGCCTTATCGGCAAAGTTTCCTGCAATATTCAACAAGATGACTGATTGGATTGTTGAAAATGCTGAGGAAATAAATCTAAAAATGATTCTGCATTTGGGTGATGTCGTGGATCATGGGGCTGTAGAGCAACAATTTCTGAACGCATGTAACTCTTGGGAAAAGATAGATAAAATGGACATCCCTTATCTGATAGTCCCCGGAAACCATGATTATGATAATATGGTTCTTAATGACAGAAGTTTGTCGATGTTCAATCGCTATTTTGGGGTCCACCGATATCGCAACAAACCGTGGTTTAACGAAGCTTACGAAGCAGGAAAAGCCGAAAACAGTTATGTCAAGATTAACGTGGAAGGCCAGAATTATTTATTTATCGGTCTGGAATTCGGTCCCAGAGACGAAGTCCTTGAATGGGCAGACAAAATACTGGAAGCTAACCCGGATCATAAAACTATAATCATCACTCATTGCTACATGTTTATGGACGGAGAAAGAAACAAACCTGGAAGCTTACATAATCCCAAAATGTATGCAGGAGCTTTTGGTGCAAATGACGGGGAAGATATGTGGCATAAGTCATTCAAACGGCATGCGAACTTGATGGGTGTTTTCTCTGGACATCAAATCTATGAGGACGTTAGTTACCGAACGGATAGGGGAGAGAAGGGCAACACTATTCTCCAGTCTTTTCAGAATTGGCAGTGTACCCCACGAGGAGGGGAAGGCCGCATTCGAATCCTGAAATTTCAACCAGGTGTGAACAAGATCGGTCTTCATGTATTCAATACTTATACCGAAACCTACGAAAAACAACCAGGTTATGAATTTATCGTTTCTTTAGAGCCCGACACCAATCCAATAAAATTCCCAAATGAAGGTTAATATTAGGAATCAAATTTATAAGTTTGATTATTATTATAAAACTACATCATGATACGCTCAGATATTGAACTGCGTACACAGCCAGATACGATGTGCCCGGCATCTATAATGGATTTGTATCACCCACAACGAAATGAATCGCTTACTTCTAGCATATTATAATTTCTAAACTGTTATGGATGAAATGAGCTGATCTTCTAAATCCTTTTTTAGCTGCAAGTAAGCAATTTCGTTTGAATCGAATTCTAATGGAGTTCGAAAGAAAGGAAATGGGCTATCTCCAGTATTTTGTATTTTGATATCAAAACCACGCCAGTTTGTGGAACAAAAGCAACAACTAAACGGAATCGGAAGGCTTTATAACGGAAGAGACGTTCTACTGAATGCGTCACGAAAGCGTAATCATTCATTGACAAATATGGTATTTTTGGTATAATGATATAGATATAATTATAATTAATAAAATATACTTAGAATACATTATATTGTATAAAATAGGCTAAAGAGAAAAAAGATGTTCTCTGGAGCTGCACATAATTATTTTATTCTGGTTGTTGTGGCAGGGCTCTTTGAAGCCTTGTAACGCACAAAAATATCCATTGTTTGGTTCTGTAAATGAGCACACTTGCCCGATACGCCGAAGGGCTAAAGCGTACTAATCATCTTACGTCTAGGATTCCATCATTATGGTACTTTGGTGACGCGATATAAACAGCGATAGAATTCAGTGAAAATATTGATATAGAGGTTGCTGCAATTTCTTTCAGATAAAAATGGGGGGGGATAGAGATATGATAACATTTGACCATATAGACAATGGGAATGCTTTTGATTTTGGCAGAATTTCTGAGGATTATACCAAATACCGCGACATTTATCCGGATGTGTTTTATCAAAAAATTCATGACCTAGGGTTGTGCAGAAAAGGTCAGCAGGTACTTGATTTGGGAACCGGTACTGGCGTATTGCCTCGTCAACTTGTTAAGTACGGCGCTAAATTTATTGGCGCAGATATTTCTGAGAATCAAATAGCGCTGGCGCGAAAGTTGTCTGAAGGAATGAATATAGAGTACATCGTTTCGCCCGCTGAAGAAGTAGACTTTCATGACGGTACCTTTGATACTGTATTGGCTTGTATGTGTTTCACCTATTTTGACAAAGCGATTTTGCTTCCTCGTCTTTACCGGATGATTAAGGACGATGGACACCTTGCTATCATGTCGCTAATACACCTTCCTGGAGAAAGTTCTATTGCAAAAGGAAGTGAAGAACTTGTACTAAAATATAATCAATCGTGGAATGGAGCTGGATATACCCGTCCCTCTTTTGACAGCAACGGAATACCAACATCATATAAAGTGGATACTTCATTGGGGTTTGAAGTGGCTACATCGTTTGCATTCGATGTTTCCTTGCTGTTCACACGGGAAACTTGGCATGGACGAATAAAAGCAACCAGGGCAATTGGCGCATCATCACTAACACAGGAACAAATAGCATTATTTGAAAGAGAACATTGGGGGTTTATGGAAAAACAGCCGGAATCGTTTGAAATATTACATTCGGCGACCTTTTGTGTTTTAAAAAAGAATACGGAGATAACGAAACCAAAGTCAGAGCCGAAAGTGTGAAAGAAAAAAATAAGTTCTAGTTTCTATAAGAATGCGATATGCAGATAAGCCCAGAAAAGATGCCTGAAGCAAAGCAAGGTTTTCGAATGTTGTTACTGTCTCGGTCGAAGTAAGAGAATGAGTATGTCGCCGAGGCGTAAGCGGTGCAATTAGGTTTGTTATTTGAGACAAGGATGTGTAAGCATGCCGCTACCGATGGTTCATTTAAGTGTTGCGAGAAATATAGTTGAAAAGGGATTCAAAGTGGTGGACTTATCTCAATTCTACCTTGGTTCTATTTCTCCCGATGCTATACATATGCGGTCTAGTTCTGACAAATTTGCGAAAAGAAAAACCCACTTAAATCCAATAGATCAAAGACGGCTAAATGTTAATGAGATTGATTACGTCAAATCCCTATCTGGTTTCATTAAAGAAAATCAAAGCAAAACAGATGTGGATTTCTTATGGGGATATTGTTTTCATCTTTTAACCGATGTTTACTGGATAAAACGCATTTATCATAAATTTGCTGAGAATTATAAAAACGATCCATCACCTGTACTGGACATGGATGGGGCGTATTACAACGATACTGAAATCCTGGATCAAATGATATTTAAAGAGAGTAGTTGGAAGGTTGGTGTATGGCAGCACCTGCAAGCCGCAAAAACTTCAGACTTTTTGGATTTATTGACCGCACAAGAAATTAATTTGTGGAAGGAACGAACGCTTAAATGGTTTGTTGGCGGTGAAAGCAAACTTAACAACCCGATAAGATATTTTACTAAAGTAGATATTGAAGATTTTATTTTGGCATGCTCTGAGTCAATAAGAAATGATATAAGCTCTATCATATGCACACAACGTTAATAATATTGATCCTCTAGCTCACAACAGCCGCGAAACGCCTGTGATAGCATTAGGGGGTATCGTTCGAACTGGTTTATGTAAGCGTCACCCTTTAGATAAGCGAAAGTCGGAGATTTCAATTGATTCAGCTATTTTACCATTATGTGGACGTTGTAATTCCTTTTCTTCTAGACAAGATCGATGCGCGAGGTATTCTGCTCCCCTTTTCGCAAGCGCAGAAGCAAAATTATTAAGGAGAATAATGGACAATGACTAATAACCTAAAAATTCAAAAAAAATTCGAAAGTTTATTCGAAAATAAAATTGTACTCTACGGTGCGGGAGTGACGGGGGTAGAGACGTATAAAATATTAACTAATTATTTTAAAAACGTAGATGTTACCTATTTCTGTGATACTTACAAAACAGGGCATATGAGTGGTTTGCCGATCATATCGCCGGAAGAATTAGAAAAAATGTCCGCTTGTGAATCACTTATCGTAATTGTTACAGCATTATCAACCATTCATAAAGAAATAGCGGATAAATTGCAATGTTTAGATATTGCAGCCGACCGTATATATACGCTTTCAGAATTTGATAACCTTATAATGCAAAATTTAAATGATTCCCGGATCGACGAATGGTATCGAACTATAAAGCGCTACAAAGGGACTTTACCGAATGATGAAAAACGCAATATATATTTAAATTGGTGGTGCCCCGAACACTATTGTGAAAGTGATATTTTAGTATACCAACCCGGTAAAGTCGGATCTTCAACTATTTGCAACAGCCTGTCTACAATAGGTGTTAATGTTACTCATGTTCATATGTTTACGGATTATTTTATATATGATCTAATACCCGAGCTGGTATGGGAACCGGAACCTATGGAATTAGAAACAATTCGCAAAAGTTCACGGTATTGTAGCGATAAAATAAAACAAGCAAATCACTTAAAAATAATTACCTTGGTAAGGGAGCCTTTAAGCAGAGATTATTCGCAATTTTTATTGCATTTGAGTGAGCTTGTTAAACATGGATATCTGTCGTCTGATGATTCTTTATTGGAAGCGTGCGCTGAAGGTATTAGAAAACGAGCTATACAGAATGGGAAATGTAAGTATGGATATCAATTCGAGTGGTTTAATAAAGAGTTGAAGGAGGTATTTGGAGTTGATGTGTATAACCATCCATTTGACAAGGAAAAAGGATATTCAATCATAAAACAGGATAATATCGAAGTATTGGTAGTGAAATTGGAGAAATTGAATGATTTAGAGCAGGTTGTCGGCGAATTTGCTAACGCGCCAAATTTTAAGTTATTCAATGTAAACATCGCGAGTGAAAAAGATTATAAAGAATTGTATAAAAGCATACGGGAGTCTGTAAAAATCCCTCGTGAAGTCGTTTCGCTATATTATAATGGCAATCGCTACATGGATCACTTTTACAGTGAAGAAGAAAAGAAATCTTTTCTATTGAAGTGGCAAAACAACATAGCAGACTAACGCCAAGTGGAGTTAACAGGTGGATGTAATGGAGAAATATGATAACCGCACAATTGGTGATTCGAAAAGGGGAATAGAGATGACCAGTGATATGAAATCAGTTTGCATTTCTCATAATGGGATAGATGTTACATTTTATTCAACTGATTACGAAGAAATTAATGCAATTATAAATTGCTTTGGTCACTTTTGGACTGTTAAAGACTCTTTAAATACAGTCGCAGGATGGTCTGTTGTGTCACATCAGGTTTCAACCATAGAAGATATCATAGATGTTAACAAATTAACGTTTACAACTGGATTATTTAAAAATGCATCAGTGATGAATATGGTAGTTAAAGAAAAGCATTATTTCCTCCATAATATACAGAATGTAGCCTGTTTAACCTGTATTGATTTAGAGAATAACACTACTCATTTTTATCATGAACATAAAATAAATGAATATAGTTATATACGAAATCTTGTAAGAGAACCGATAGCAGCGAAGTATCAAGAATCAGGATATATAACTATGCACGCTTCAGCATGTTCAATAGATGGTAAAGGCATACTAATGCCAGGATTTAAAGGTGCTGGAAAATCTACTTTATTGAGCCACCTACTAGAAGGTGGTGCAAGTTATATTGGGAACGACGCTGTATTGTGCAAAAATGAAAATGATTCAATTATCTTAACCGCCTATCCTCAATGTATTAGATTAAGTAAAGAGACTGTCCAGAATAACGGACCTTTGTCAGAGTATTTTAATAACGCAGAACATTATGATTTTATTAATAACAAAATAGAGTTTTTACCAAGCTTATTAGATAGCATTTTTACAATGCACCATTTGTCATTTGTTTCGAAGATGGAATTGATAATAATTCCATCAATTGATTTTTCTAAAACTGATTATTCTATAGAATTTAGCGATAATAATGAGTATTTGTCGTTATTACAAAAATCAACATTTTATCAATACCATAGCTATGTCTGGTCTCCATTTTTCCATGAGTTAAATGATCCGTTAATTGATATATCTAGTTTTGCTAATGTATTTCACTCAATGCCTAGAATATGTATATTAAAATACGGCATTCTAGATGCTAAAAAGAAAAATGAATTGTTTTGTGATATATCAAACATTGTATTAAGAGAAAAAGTTTGAAATCAAAATTGGTTTTTGTCTTAAATAAATGGGATTAAATTATAAATGCAAGGGGAGTATTAGACTATGGACACAGAGGTGTACTCACTAAGTTTCATTGATTCCAAGCTTCAGTTCGAAATTGACAGTAGATGTTTGCCTTTGATGAATGAAGTATTCTACTTTTTCAGTAGTCATTTTACTATATTACAAGAAAAATCAAGAAATGTAGACATTAATATAACAGTCAGGCCTTATGAAGAGTTTAGTAGAGAAAACTATAAGACCCAAATGTTTAAGAATATCATTATTCGAAAAAACCTCTATGATTATTTTAACCTTTATGGAGAGAAAAGCCATACAGCAGATCAAAATACAGAAATTATTGATTCAACTCACTCTAGGACTGCGTTGGTATTGGATAAGGTGAAAAGAAGTGCTCAACTTTTTGTATCGGAGAAATCTTCCTACCAAGTGATTGATTTTATCAGAGACCTGTTGATTAGATTGGAAGAACGCCGAGGTTCTTTGGTTCTTCATGCTTCTGCAGTAACTAACGGAAAGAAGAATATCGCAATTGTTGGTAAAAAAGGGGCAGGTAAATCAACATTTTTATTAGAGTTTGTTGCGAGGCATGGTTTTAAATTTCTAACTGGAGATAAGTTAATTTTAAGAATTAAGGACAGTATTATCTACGCATATGGTTGGCCAGATTATCCAAGTATAGGATATGGAACAATCCTCAAACACCCCAAGTTATCTGAAAACTTAATTAAACTAGGATATGATATTGACCCAAACACGCCTGAGGCTAAAATACTATTTCCAGCTCATATACTTAAATCATCGTTGGGATACGAATATGCAAAAGGTCCCTTACCGCTTGATCTTATTTTATTGCCTAATGTTCTTGAAAAGGAATTACTTTCTATCGAAAGAATTGAGGCTACCGACTCAATAAGAGTAATAGAGCACATCGAGCCAAGTATCAAGTATAAGTATATCGATTGGCATAGTTTGGTCGAGCCTGTAGAGATGGAAGAGTTAAAGCCGCATATTCTTAACTTGTCACATGCCTTAGAACGATGTATTTTTATGGAGATTAAAGGTAAGGAATACTTAAGTAATGATAATGTTGCGGAGATTTTAGGATCGGATGATCTCGTTTTAAATTAAGGATTTCATTGCATCATTTCATTGGCATCCTCGGTTAGAACCTTACTCAATAGAGCCAGCCATTCCCGACGACGATTACGTGTTTGAACAATGACTATTATTTCGGCCATCGGGTCAGCAGATTGTCATTATGGTTTATTTTCGGACAAAACATCCGTTAGTAGGATTAAGTAAAATAGATATATTCCAAGGGTGAAAAACGATGATTGATATTTTAAAGCTTTTTGTGGCGTTAGCTGTGGGCTACTTTTTAGGCAGTCTTAATACAGCCATGATTGTAGGTAGAATATACGGCAAGGACATAAGAAGCCATGGGAGCAAAAGCGCCGGACTTACCAATACACTTAGGGTGCTTGGGAAATCTGCTGCAGTGTTTGTTCTAATGGGAGATATACTAAAAGGGGTATTTGCTTGTTATATAGGTTTATTACTTGGCGTTTATTTTTCTTCAGGAGATGCTAAAGATTGCGTAAGCCTTTTAGTGGCAGGCGCAGGAGCGGTTATAGGACATAACTGGCCAGTATATTTTCGGTTTAAAGGAGGTAAGGGAGCACTTACAGCAGTGGCTGTATTATTTATGGTCGATTGGATTATGGCCCTTGTATGCCTTGGCTTTTTTGTAATAATAGTAGGGTTGACCCGGTATGTTTCTTTAGGCACAATATGTGCAACATTACTTTTTGCGGTCATTTCCTTTGTTCCTATTTTTGGAAATACCTTATATTTTTATATATTTGCGTGTCTTATGGCGGTTATGGTTATTTTCAGGCATAAGGAAAATATTCATAGGCTAATTTTAGGAACAGAAAATAAACTTATTTTTTGATTTTTTGACGATGAGGAGTATGTTGTCAAAATATAAAAATTTGGAATTAGTCGCCTCATAAACGGGAGGACACATGAAAATAAATAAAGTCCATATTCTCTCTGATAAAGAACTTCGCAGCTTTCAGATGGTTCTTCTAGAAATGCTTCTGGAAATTGAGCGGGTATGCAAAAAAAACGGTATAAGCTATAGTCTTTTTTTTGGCACTATGCTTGGTGCTGCTCGTCATGGTGGTTTTATTCCTTGGGATGACGACTTGGATGTAGCGATGATGAGGCCTGAATATGAAAAATTCAAGGAAGCTTGTAAGAAGGATTTGGATCAAAGCAGATTCTTCTATCAAGACCATACAACAGACCCCCATTACCGCTGGGGATATGCCCGAATCCGTCGCAAGGACACAGAATTTGTGCGTTTGGGGCAAGAGCATATGAAAATGCGGACTGGGATATTTCTGGATATCTGGCCCATGGATAGCACTCCTGATATTGCTCCTTTGCGAGCCTTACATTGCTTCACTTGTTTTGTACTGCGTAAGCTCCTGTACGCAGAAGCTGGTCGTAAATCAAGCAGGACAACTGCTCTTAGGGCATGGTATGCTTTTTTGAATATAGTCCCTCACACTTGGGTTCTCCGAAGAATTGAAAAGCTTTCAATGAAGCGAAAGGAAACCAAATTGGTTCGCATACTCACCTTCCCTACGCCCAAAGGTCGAACTTTTGGATATTCGAGAAAATTATTTGAGAATTTGGAAGATATAGAGTTTGAAGGTTATTTATTTCCCGCAATCAAGGATTACGACAGTTATTTAAAGTTTAATTATGGCGACTATATGCAATTACCTCCGCCAGAAAAACGCACGGCTTGTCACCCCGCAGCAAAAATACAATTACCGCCGGACGCGAACACTGAATAAAAAGAAACGTTTAATTTGCACGTGCTTTATTCAAGTTGGATTTCTATAAAATGTATAAGTGGAGTGCCACGGGCTTCAATAAGAGGCTGGATATAAGTTAACCACCAGCAATAGTGCAGTGCTGATATTAAATTAAAAGGTGACTATAATGTTGAATTTCTCAACTAAAGCTAAAACTCTTTCATTACTTGAAAACCGTGTTACTAAGAGTCGAGTGTTTCCTCAACTATGTTTCACGGTTGCGGACTTACAAGCATCCCCAGATGCTGTTCGCACCAAAGTAGTAGAACGCTTCGACGTGCCGTTAATCGTGCGGTCTTCAACATTAACAGAAGATACTTCCCTGGAATCGCAAGCAGGAAAGTGTTTATCAATTCCAAATGTGCTGCCGGAAGACATACTTTTCGCAATGGAGATGGTTAAGGGCTCCTTTACGGATAATAACCCCTATAATGAAATTTTAATACAACCTATGCTAACCGAAATATCCATGAGCGGAGTTTTATTTACGATCGATCCTAACACTGGAGGAAATTATTTCGTAATAAACTACGATAAATCAGGTTCCACCGATTCCGTTACCTCCGGCGCGGGACAGGATTTGCAAACCTGTTATCTCTTTCATGGATGTAAAAGCGGTGATGTGTACCTAGACAGAATTGCTGACGCGACTTATGAATTGATGGAATTATTTGATAGTAATACAATCGACATTGAATTCGCGCTTACTATGTCCGATGAATTATATCTGCTGCAAGCGCGTCCTTTGGTAATGGTGAAGCCTTTGGCGGATTATAACGAGCAAAAAATGTCCCTGTCCCGGATTCAAATGTTTTTAGAACGTGAAATGAGCCCCAAACCATTTGTAAAGGGTAACCGCACAATCTATGGCGTTATGCCAGACTGGAACCCGGCGGAGATGATTGGTACGCGGCCAAAACCGCTTTCACTTTCACTATACCGCAGGATTATTACCGACAGGACATGGGCGTATCAGCGGAATAACTACGGATACAAAAATCTGCATAGCTTCCCGTTGATGATGGACTTTTGCGGGCTGCCCTATATTGATACTCGGGTAAGTTTTAATTCATTTATTCCCAAGGATATAGATGAAAGATTAACAGAAAAGCTTGTCGACTACTACTTGGACAAACTTGCAGTCCAACCTGACAAGCACGATAAGGTAGAGTTTGATATCATTTTTTCCTGTTACACATTTGATTTGCCTGAGCGTATAAAGATTCTTAGCGAGCATGGGTTTCAGGAAGATGAACAAGACAGGCTGATGAATTCACTAAAACAACTCACTAATAATATCATAAACGAATCAAACGGTCTGTGGATTGATGATATAGAACAAATAAAACAACTACAAGAACGTCATCAAATAATTATTAGTAGTGATTTAGATATAATTAGCAAAACATATTGGCTGCTTGAAGATTGCATTAGATATGGCACGCTTCCATTTGCTGGACTGGCAAGGGCTGGTTTTATCGCGGTGCAACTGTTGAAATCTTTAGTGTCTATTGACATCCTTTCAAACCAAGATTATGAGAATTATATGGGGCAACTCAATACTGTTGGTTCAGAGATGACAACCGATCAGGGTGATTTGTCAGAAGCAGCTTTTTTGAGAAAGTACGGGCATCTCCGGCCCGGCACATACGATATTACTTCGCAGCGTTATGACGCCGCTTCCAATCTATATTTTTCCAATAAAGCTAAGAGTCAATCTGAAGATATACAAGGTGGGAAGGCAAAGTTTACCTTAACATTGGAACAATATACCGCAATCCAAGAACTAATGGAAGAGCATGGTTTGGAAGGCGATGTGTTGGGTCTTTTTAAATTTATAAAATCTGGGATTGAAGGTCGGGAGAACTCAAAGTTTATTTTTACCAAAAACCTGTCCGATGCGCTTGAGATAATAGAGAGATTGGGTGCTGAGCACGGCTTTACCCGTGAGGAAATGGCCTTTATGGACGTTTCAGTTATTGACCGTCTGTATTCTAGTGCTGATGATGTTAAATTTTCATTGGAAAAATCAATCGCCGAAGGACGGAAGCAGTATGCTCAGACTCTGACATTCACCTTGCCGCCGGTTATCCTTAACCCAAGTGATATCTACTCTTTTCACTTGCCATCCGGTGAGCCAAATTTCATCACGATGAGCAATGTAGTTGGTGATGTATGCACAGATTACTCGCGTAATGAATCCATTGCGGATAAAATTATTATGATTCCTGCCGCTGATCCAGGTTTCGACTGGATTTTCTTGCATGCGATACGTGGTTTTATCACCGCATATGGCGGCGCAAATTCGCATATGGCTATACGAGCGGGTGAACTAGGTATCCCTGCAGTTATAGGGGTTGGTGAAAAGCTTTTTACACAGTGGAGAAAGTCTCAAACCCTACATATTGACTGCGCTAATAAAAAGGTGGGAATAATCCGTTGAAACGAATTTTAATAAGCCAGAGAGTGGATATAATAGACGATTATGGTGAACGCAGAGATGCGTTGGACCAACGGTGGGCATCATTTTTAAGAGAAACCGGAGCGCTTCCTTTCCCTTTGCCCAATGATTGTCAATCACTTCCGGAAATATTAAAAATGTTTCCGCCTGATGGGATTTTGCTAACCGGCGGAAACAACCCGGTCAAGTACGGTGGAAACGCCCCAGAGCGTGACGAAATTGATGCTTTTCTGCTTGATTATGCCGTGACGAATAAAACTCCCTTAATTGGTGTTTGTCGTGGGATGCAGTCGATAATACTCTATTTTGGAGGTAGTTTAAAAAAAACGGAAGGTCATATAGGCGTATGGCATTCGGTAAAAGGGCGGATAAACCGAATAGTCAACAGCTATCATAGCTTAACTACAGACATAGTCCCACCATGTTTGGAAGTGATTTCCTACTCAATGGATGGTATGGTTGAATCTGCCAAACATTCAACGTTACCCATCATGACGATTATGTGGCACCCCGAAAGGGAAGAGGCATTTAACAAAGAGGACATTGAACTGTTTCGTAATATTTGGAATAGAAAGGCTGAAATAATATGAGAGCGATAATTTTAGCAGCGGGGCGCGGCAACCGTATGAACGAAGGAACAGCGGAAATTCCAAAATGCATGATGCAATTATTCGGAATAACGATTTTAGAACATTGTATTAGGAGCTTGGAATCGGCAGGGTTTACCCGTGCGGATATAGGCATTGTCACTGGTTATAAAAAAGAAAAAATACGAATTGAAGGTGTGCGGTACTTTCACAACCCAAACTGGGAGAGTACCAACATGTTTGTCTCACTTACTATGGCAGAGGAATGGCTTCGAAGTGAACCTATCGTCGTATGTTATTCGGATATTTTATTTCATCCATCCGCTGTAAAAAAGCTAATTGAAACTGATGGTGACGTAGCCATAACCTATTACACAGGTTTTTGGGAGCTATGGAGCAAGCGATTCGCAAACCCATTTGACGATTTGGAAACGTTTAAGATGGTCGACGGAAAATTAATAGAAATCGGAGGGAGGGCCAACTCAAAGGAAGATATACAAGGGCAATACATGGGACTGCTGCGTTTCACACCTAGTGGCTGGGAAAACGTTGAAAATGCAATAAAAAATGATATGACAATACCTCTGGAGCGTTTGGATATGACAATGCTGTTACAGCATATGCTGACTTTGGGGTACGAAGTAGGCACTATCTCAACGGATGAATTATGGCTTGAATGTGATAATCAAAATGATATCCGGCTTTATGAAAAGGAATTTGGAGGATATCTCACGGATAACATAAATGACAAAGCTCCTGAATGATGCGGGTTTTGTTGTACTGACCTGAAACGAATATTAGAGTATTCGAATTAACAGAAAAGCTACATATGATTTTATGAAGGTGGTTTGTAACAAATGAATAAAATTAATTTATTTGAACTTTTTAATATCTCACTAGAGGCAGGAAGGGAAATACTAGAGGTCTACACTCAGGATTTTAATATAGAGTATAAATGTGATGATTCTCCGTTAACACAGGCTGATAAACGATCCCATCATTTAATTATGAAAGCCTTGAAAGCACTAGATCCAAGTATTCCCATATTGAGTGAAGAAGGAAGAAGTATTCCGTATAGCGAACGTCGTCAATGGACGCATTTCTGGCTAGTAGATCCACTAGATGGAACAAAGGAATTCATCAAGAAAAATGGCGAATTTACTGTAAATATCGCCTTCATCGAAGGAAAGTATCCTACAATAGGTGTTATTTATGCACCGATACTAGATGTGTTTTATTTTGGCATTGTCGGAAGTGGAGCTTACAAACTTGAAAACGCTTCTTTCTCGAAAGTAAACAATGAAAGAGAATTGATCCGGCAAAGTGTGCGATTACCTGAAATACAGGAAGATCATATGACATATGCTGTAGTTAGCCGATCTCATATTTCTGAGGAAACGGAGGCCTTTATAAGAGAATTGGAAGCGAAGCATGGCAAAGTAAAACTAGTCTCATCGGGTAGCTCTTTAAAATTTTGCTTAGTCGCTGAAGGAAGAGCAGATTATTATCCTAGGCATGCACCGACTATGGAGTGGGATTCCGGAGCTGGACAAGCCATTGTTGAGGCAGCGGGTGGAGAAGTAACTAGGTATAAAGATAATGAGAGAGTTTATTACAATAAAGAAGATTTGTTGAATGATTGGTTTTTGGTTAAACGATCTTAAATAAATTATTTAGTATTGACACCCCAATAATAATCCGCAAAGCCATCATACCCTCAACCAGAATCGGTACTAGATTATTGCTAACGATGAAAGCTTTACTTAACGAGATGATGTCAATTTTGGCTGATCTGTTAATTCGAAAGTGGCTTGGGCCTCATCCGTTAGTTCATGCACAACGTTGTGCTTTGTTGCGTCGACGTTGCTTTACTTGTTAAATCCCTTATTCCAGCAATTAACGGCGAATGCTTAGACTACTGGTGTTGCAATGCCGCATGTCTTTCGGTAGTTCTTTATGAAGAAGGTTATTTCAACTCCTTGATATCCTCAGTCAAAGCATGTAGAGGTGCACATTCTCTATTTCTATACAAAATACCTATTTTACCCTTTAATAGAATAAAATCTTAATTAAAAATTGACAATCAATAAATGGTATATTATAATTAAAATAATACAAAATTGCTATTTTTTATAAGTGAGGTGGCAAGTTGAATACTGCAGAGGCTTTAGGACTACTTGGATCTTTGAGTGAAAATGAGAAACTGCTTAAAGAAGCCTTTGATCACCTAGTTAATCTTCCTCATTCTTTCCAAAGTAAAATACTATCATCGTTTAAATCAGGAAAGGTTGAACCACAGGCATATATTAATATTAAAAAATTAGGTATTAAGGATCTTCCTGAATGGTATGGTGTTCTGGAAAAGAGATATATTGAATTCGATAGAAGGCGTAAGTGTTTGAAACAAGCAATTGAATGGCTGGATGGTATTTCAAGAGATATCGATTTGAATCCAGTCTTAATTAAAGGAGCAGCAATACATTTTCTTTATGGAGATGTTATACGTGCTAGTAATGACATGGATGTTTGGATAGAGGATACAGAAAATTTGTGGAAATTTGTTTCACATATGAGGATGAACGGGTGCCAGTCGAAGGAAGCTTGGTTCCTTTCTAGGAGAGAAGATACAAATGAGCCATGGTTTTTAACAGGACTTTGGTCGAGGGAATTTGAAAATGGTGAGTGTGATTTTGATTTACATAGTGGTAAATATTCTACAATGTTTCTTGAATCATTACGGATGCCTGGTCTAAAAGAAGTCGCAGTAGGTATTGAAGGTTACTCTTCGTTACGACAACTAAATCCAGAAGCCTCTCTCTTATTATTGATAGGCCATTCGCACAGTCACAATCGCATAACTATTAGAGACATAAACGACGCTTACATTTTGTTGACTAAAACAAAGGTCGATCTCTTATGGTTTTGGGAGCAAATAAAAATAAACTCTTTAGAAGAGATTGCAACAGAGTTATTTAATTGGATGAAAATTATTTATCCAGATACATCTGATTTATCAATATTAAATCTTAAAGTCTTAAGGAATACAAGAAACAAAGAAATGTGGCCTGTAAAATATAACTACAAGAATGTACTTAATCATTGGTGGAATTATAGTAATGAAACGGGATATACGAGAGTGAAAGAAATTGTAACATTAAGTTGGGCTAATATTTTTGCAAACGTTATATCTCCAAAATTATCGAGTCAGGATTTTTCTAAGTATACTGAAGGAATATTGAATAAAATTTCTAAATTCAGAACTAGAAGTGCATCATACTATTATATGTGTTGCCCACAAATGTTTGAAGAAGACGTATCAATTCCAATGAATATGACTATTGATGAACAATTTGCCACATCATTAAGGAAAAATGGTTGCTCCGCGGTCTTCGACCAATTACTTAATTCAGTAATAGTTAAATTAAATAATGGATTTGTACATATAAATACCAGTGGAGTTTATATAGCTTCTGAGAACCTACTTTTTTCCGATGAAATAATAGAAGATACAGTTCTATTTTTGGAAAATAATTTAACACATCTTAAATCTGACCCTCTTAAATATGACCCATTAGTCGCGAAGATATAGAAATGTGCATAGGGTTTTCTTGCTGGATGCAATTTATGGAGGCTTGGTCCATGCCGAAAGAACCTGATAATAGGCTTTATTAAAAAGTACTATTACACATCTAGCCAAAAGCCGATGATTGGAAACCCTTTCTTTGCTTCCCAGAACCATGCGTCCGCATGTTGGCTCCTTGGCGATCAAATAAACACGAAAGCTCCAATCGGGGAAACTCCGTCCAAAGGATTCTAATTTGAATTCGATATTTCTGTCTCTTGATGCAGCATTTCAAATAGAGCCCGGCCGAAGGAGTTGAAGTTTAACGGAAAACAAATTCGGAGAAGTTTAATTTTTTGAAAGGAGGTGAGTACGTATGGCATGTGCACCTTGTTCGCCTAAAAGAATCTCGAAGAAAAAGAAGTAATCATTTGTAAAAACTAAGTAACCAACTAACTAAGGGAAGCGATGGGGTCTCCCCGTTCCTTTCCTTAGTTACAAAAAAACGATTCACGAAATAATGCTTATCTTGGACGTAATGATCAAAACGATTCTTTTTGCCATAGGCGTGATTCTCGACAAGGGTATAAGCTTTGTTTGCAAGTTGCTCATCTATGTTTCACCATGAGCCATCCTGATGAATTTATTAACTTGGACACTTTGGATGGTGGCAGCATCTAACGCAATGAGAAGCTTTATCCCTGCGCTCTCCGTGAAACAGTGCCCAAGTCAACCGTGTTTTACATACTGTAATAGTTGTTGAGTCCACTTACCAAAGCTTCTTAGACAGATGTAATCGACGCGTAGTTTCACGATATTAACTTCAAATTAGAAAGTGAGATAAACGATTGAATAGCTCGTAAGGAACTTCGCTCGGTTTGCAAGAGACGGGGGCCAAGCCGCAAGACTCCGTTTATCCAACGCCA
Source organism: Paenibacillus sp. NPDC057967 (assembly GCF_042887015.1). Classification (NCBI taxonomy): domain Bacteria; kingdom Bacillati; phylum Bacillota; class Bacilli; order Caryophanales; family Paenibacillaceae; genus Paenibacillus; species Paenibacillus sp. NPDC057967. The sequence goes on along the minus strand of NZ_JBHVQB010000003.1, from coordinate 287,972 downwards.
GAGCGATAACCATCTGAATGCCTTAAGTAGCCTGCATTTAGATAAAACAACTGATACTTGGTGTAGTTAAGTGTCGTATCTTCAAAAGCCAAACTTGATAAGAATTTGCACATCTTCTTTTTTCAATAAAGATTGAACAAGGTTTGTGAACGTAGCAGACTTTTTCATGAGGTCGCCCCTTTTGAGTCGAGATCTGTGGTGGAATCGATATTACTGAAAGGACGATCTTTTTTTGATTTATAGACATTTAATTTAGGTTAATCAACAGGATTGACATAAGGGGTGAAAATATTGGATATAGCTTCATTAAAGGTTTTGGAGGAGTTAACTAATTCAAGTAGTATAGCTGGAAACGAATTGGAAACAAGAGATGTGATGAGAAACTATCTTAGAAATCTCACAGATAAAATATATACAGATAAAATGGGTAATTTGATTTGTGAAAAAAATGGTGACCAATTACTCCCCAAGGTAGGATTGGCATGTCATATGGACGAAGTTGGTTTTATAATCACTGAAATAAATGCAGAAGGTTATATATTCTTCCACAATATTGGTCGGATATGGGAACCAACTATTATATCTCAAAAAATGAATATTATAACTAGAAGTGGAAAAAAAGTAGTGGGGGTTGTAGGATCCATACCTCCACATATTATGACAGAGCAACAAAGGAATAATCCAGTAACAATAAATCAAATGTTTATAGATGTGGGTTGTTCGAGTATGTTTGAAGTAATGGCATTAGGTGTTAATGTAGGAGATGCAATATTGCCTATCAATAATTTCTCATTAATTGGAAATGAAAATATGATCATGGCAAAATCACTTGATAATAGAGTTGGTTGTGCTGTATTAATCGATATAATGAAAGAATTAAATACTACTACACACCCAAACTTAGTTTGTGGTATTGCAACTGTTCAGGAAGAAGTTGGTCGAAGAGGAGCAATTGTTGCTGCAAAAATCGTTAAACCAGATATAGCAATAGTCGTAGATACCGGAGTTCCTGGTGATACTCCTGGAATAGTCGGGAGGAATATTACGACGAGACTAGGTAACGGACCTCAGATTCTTTTACTAGATTCTTCTCATATAGTGAACCGTAATTTATTTGATTTCGTTATTGAAACTGCAAAATTAAATGATATCCCTTATCAGGTTGATATTATGCCTTGGGGAGGGACCGACGCGGGTAGCATAAATACTGCAAATGAAGGTATCCCAACTATCTCCATACTAGTCCCAACAAGATATATTCATACACCTAATTCTATTATTTCTATTGAAGATTATAATAACACAGTAAGACTTATAACTAATATTATAAAACGTATGGATTTAAGGAGTTTTGAATCAATAATAAAATACTGAAAGGCGGAAACTATAGCATAATCATAACTTCCCTTTAGGATCATTGCGGTCAATGGCACTCCTTCTTCATTCATTGGGAATGGAAGCATGGCCCTGATTTTTGAAAGTAGAAGTGAAAAACGATAAATGCTTCAATAATTTTAAATAATAACTTTTAAGATCGATTTTACCAAACTCATACCGTTGGATATATTCATCCTGCAACAAGAAATGATTGGAAGTGATAAATCGTGATTGGGTGGATCACTTCCGACATCAAATCATTGAAATCGATTTTTTGGAGGATGTAGTGTGAGAAAAGTAATGACATACGGAACTTTTGACTTATTACATTATGGACACATCAACTTATTAAAACGAGCAAAAGAATCTGGAGACTACTTAATTGTAGGTCTCTCAACCAATGAGTTTAATGAATTGAAACATAAGAAAAGTTTTTTTAGTTATGAAGAAAGAAAAATGCTGCTAGAATCCATTCGGTATGTGGATTTGGTCATCTCAGAGAGGAGCTGGGAACAAAAAGTAGAGGATATTAAAGAATTTAAAGTAGATTTACTTGTCATAGGAAATGATTGGGAAGGTAAATTTGACTTTTTGAGAAAATATTGCGAGGTTGTGTATTTAGAAAGAACACCTGAAATTTCAACAAGCATTATAAAAGAAGAGTTAGGCGACTATGAAGAAACAAATCAAGTTCATAATAAGAACCGGAGGTAATAGGAGACTATGATCTTTTAGTGTCAAGGTTTAAGGGAGAACCGTTAAAAAGTTAAGGTTTAAAGTTATTCCCCGTGGTTTTTTTTGTTGAATATACAGAATATTTCTTTCATTCACTCAATTCCAGGTTGAAAAATCCGATTTTTTCTTATCCTTAATTCGGTGATGTAGCACAAATAGAGTTAATTATTTGACAACCCGCGATCCGTAACAAGGTAAACGTTATACTTCCTTTTGTTCTAGGGATTTAATCAACTTATGTAAATTCGCTCAGTTTTCTTGTGGTGTCTGCAATGAACCTGGCAACGAGTGTGGAAGAAGCTGATAGCCATTTGGCCGTGGGGGCAGCTTTCGTCACTCGTTTTTTCTTTGTTTAGATGCCACAGCGTATAGGATAGCAAGGTTTCGGCAGCAAAAACCATTTCAAGATGGGCGAACTGGTGCGCTTCCGAAATCGAGTGGCACTCTTCAAAACCGAGTTCCTGTTTGGCCGTGCGAAAGAAAACTTCAATCCGCCAGCACTTTCCTTAGACGTCGAGCACTTCCCGGGGCGTCGTGGCGGTTGCTCACAAGCAATAAGCTCCTTTAAGTGGCCGTTTCATCATCCATATCCACGCGATTGGGCTTTTTCGTGTTTGTTAAGTGGTTTTTATCGGTAATATGCGTACAATTTAATGGGATATATGATCTTCTAGTATTTGGGACGAACCGCATAAGATAATTTATACTATGTAGGACAATTGTTGATAATACATCTAATGTCCACAACAACAGTGTTTTTTCTGCATTTTGAAACAGATGTCTTGAATAAAAGGATTACGCAAATGGAATTTAAAAACTTTATTCCGTTTAAATTGTAATTATTCTGTATTTTTGGAGGAGAAGAGATCGAATATAATAAACTTGTACGCGACAAAATTCCACAAAAAATTAAGGCAAGGGGTATGATAGCAGATATACGCGTTATGGATACTATTGAATATGTTAAGATGCTCAATGTTAAGATTCATGAAGAACTGGATGAATACTTTAATGCTAATGAAAATGATCAAATTGAAGAATTAGCTGATTTGATTGAGGTTGTTTATGCAATTATAGAGAGTAAGGGTGTTAGTATTGTTGATTTTGAAAAGGTAAGAATGGCTAAGAAAGAAGATAAAGGGGGATTTAAGGAAAAACTGCTTTTAGTAAGTGTCAAGGAATTATAAAAAAGATGAATAATTTGAACAATAAATTAGGATATTGGGGGTACGAGCATGTCTACACAATTCAATAGCTCAAACATTGATTTATATGACTCCGGTTTTTCCCGTAAAAATGAACAAGGATCTTTTATGTGTGTAGTGTGGTTAACAGGTCTATCGGGGGCAGGGAAATCGACTATTGCTAATGAACTTGATAGAAAATTTAGTGCAATTCAAGTAAAGTCTGTTGTGCTAGATGGAGATCATTTAAGGAATGGGATTAACGCTGACCTAGGCTTTTCTCGAGAAGATAGAGCCGAGAACGTTCGCAGAATTGGACATATCTCGAAATTGTTTTTTGACACGGGTATCGTTACATTGGTAGCATGCATATCCCCCTACCGAAATGACCGTGAAATGGTCAAAAAAATATTTAAGGAAGGCACATTTATTGAGGTGTTCGTGAAATGTCATATTGATGAATGTATGTCTAGGGATCCTAAGGGTCTTTACTCTAAAGTAATCGAAGGGAAAATTACTCAATTTACGGGCATTTCATCACCTTATGAGGAGCCGGAAACGGCTGATATAGTCGTTGATACGCAGAAAGAATCATTGGAACAATGTACGGAGAAAATCTTAAACTTCCTATTAAAGAAGCAAAGCTGTGTCTGACGTATATTTTTCGTCTTCATGCATTTTCAGAAAAATCGGATAGCATGATTCAATACAAATTCGTGTTCAACAACAATTGTCGGTATTACGATATATGCTGGCGAAATAGTAGCAGCTTTTTATTACCATCCGAATGATATGTTTATTGGTCTTTATGTACAGTAGGAAAGCAACGATAAGTTTAATTCTATTCAACTATGGGCTAAAGCGGTATAAAAGTTCTAGAAGAAGTCGTGACCCGATAGATTAAGTGGTTCAGATTCTGGAATATATACATATTCCCCGTGTCCATCGATTTGCCCTGTAATCACTTAAATGGAGCATTTACTTCAGATAGATGGGTGCGAGTAATCCAAAATAAAAGAAACAGAAAAGAGTATAATTGGAAACTATTTGTGAAGAAACATGTGAATACTTAAGAGTGGAAGTGTTACCGGAGTGGGAAATGCTTAACGTAGTGCCGGTAAAGCGACTTTATGGCTTCTTAAATCCCTGTAGTTACTCGTCTCTCTCTTTACATAATCACACCCACTGATGTTGATGTCCATTTGAAGAACGTTTCAATCGCCTAGCGACTTCGGTACATGTCACTGATTTCGTCACATTCAGGTCGCAATCTCACATGATATCAAGATAGATCTCGATAGGAGCAGATATTTTGGCATTGAGGATTTGAGGTAGAAATTGAAATCGCAGCCATTATAGAATCCGACATACATTGAAAATATGCTAATTATTCATTATTTAGGAAGAGGGTATTCCATCTGTCTTTCAAAGTTAATCATTACAATTATGTTATATCAGGTGAAAATGGAATTATAAATATTGGTTTAAATGTTAATCGCATAATTATACTATTAATAGAGGATGATGAAATATACATTAGCGTTGACGTTGGGGGTATTAAGTTACCCTATTATGCTATAGAGAATATTAAAGATAAATTAAATTTAGGAAAGGTTATAAGCAAAGAATTTGGTTTGTTATGTGAAAATCTTTTTGATTTGGGGATTTCTCAAAGTTACGAAAAATTAACCACATATTTGATGTGTTCAAAAGTTGAAAGGCTAAAAACCATAAAAATGAGTAATCTAGTGAAAATGAAAATTATAGATTTTGAGAAGGGGATTCAAGATGGTACGATTAACGATAGTATTTCAATCCATATATTTTATTTAGCAAAACAAAAAGGAATGCTTTACATAAATAATAGTTTTTCATAATGGAGAAAACGTATGAATCTGTCCATTAAAGCTGGATATCGTCATTTTGATACAGCATGTATTTACGGAAAATGAAGAAGCATTGGGGCGTGGAATACAGAATAGTGGTCTTCCGCGAGAAGATTTCTTTCTTACTTCAAAGGCATGGACAACCGATCTGGAGTGAGGAGGATATGGAGCGAATTGCGAGGCTGGATACTGGGAAGCGATATTCTGTCAATCCAAGAGGATATCAGGGGAATACAAAGATCGAGAATGATAGACATTTAATAGGCAACCGTTCGGAATGAACTGCACCCACGTTATCCCTAACAAGGGCAGGTGCAACTCAAGCGAACGGCTTTTTTGTGCTAGCTGCTGGCAGAATTCTGAATAGCTGCAGGTTTCTTGTTCGATTTTTTAAACCGAATATTGCTGCTAACAATCCCTATTAAAATAACGATCACGCCAATCCACTGAGGCAGACTAATGACTTCTCCCAGTACGACAGAGGACATGATAATGACGACCGGCAATTCGGATGCAGTCAGAATGGTTCCCAATCCGGAGCCGACATGCGGCATTCCAATGGAAAACAATAGGGGAGGAAGCACGACACCGAATATGCCGAGCGCCAATCCATATGGAGCTACTCCCATTAATACATCCAGATCAAATAAGAACGTAGGAGGGAATGCGCAAAACACGACGATAACCCCACCTGTGGTTAGCAGTGCGCTTTTTAGAATCGGAGGGGTCGCTCTCTCAACGATGCTGCTCAAAAAGATGAACATAGTGAAGCTGAATGCAGCAAGCAAGCCCCAGATGCATCCAGCCAAGGATAATGTCATCCCTCCCTGGAACAGTATATTTGCGGCTAAGACAGAGCCGATCAGAAGCAGACCAATGGAAAAAAGCTTGCTCCCTGTCGGCTTTTTCTTATGGAACATCCACTCTAACAGGGCCCCGATCCAAACAAATTGGAACAGAAAAATGATCGCCAGTGATGCATTTAGCGTTTGCAGAGCCTGGTAATAAAAGACACCTGTCAATCCGAATGGAATGCCCGATAGTAGCAGCTTGGTGATTTGGATGCGAGTCAGCTTCGTTTTTTTGGTAAATAAAACAGCCAGCCAAGCAAGTACAGCTCCGAATAAGTATTGGCCCCCGGTTACGTCCGACACCGAAAAGCCTGCCGCATACGCCAGTTTGACAAAGGTGGACAAGATTCCATAACAGCAGCCTCCTAAAAAAACGATCAACGCATAATGCCATAATTTCATTGTAATCCCCCTTTTTGAATGCAAAAAAGCCACACCAAAGGCCAATAAGCCTTTGTGTGGCGAAAATAGAGAGTGTTCTCCAGAAAAGTCCACATACATCCCAAACAGGTTTTATTATTTCGTTTCGGTATTCAGTATAAAAACACTTTATGATCGTTGTCAATCCTTAATTGCAAAAAATGGGGCTGGCTAATCGAAAATCCATCTTGCTGCCCGAATCACCAGACGCGGCACGTATAGCAATAACTCTATCAAAAAATCTAAAATGAATGAGCCAGTATCCAGCTTTTTTCGTGATATACGTTTCATCATAACCTCCGACGATCCAGTTTTTAGGTAATACGTTGCTGGAATGAAATGGTTTCTTCGGTTGAAAGGATTGAATGATGACGTATTATTATCTGCTGCCGGAAGATCTGACGAAGATGGAGACGATACTGCCGATGATCAGGATTGGAAAGCCGCAAATTTCATTGATATACTGGATTTATGTTTGGTTCATGGCGATTCAAGGAGGGGAACAACATGGAAGTGTTTGCTGAATATGTAGCGAATATTGTGAACGAACAGCATCGGGCAAGGACCGAAGAGGTGATGACATGGGTAGCCGAGCGATATCCGAATTTGGAGCCAAAGATCGCGTGGAAGCAGCCGATGTTCACCGATCATGATACCTTTATTATTGGCTTTAGCGTATCTAAGCAGCACTTGGCTGTTGCGCCTGAGAGGGCGGGGATGATTCAATTTGCGGAAGAAATTGTTCAAGCTGGCCATGATCATACCAAGGAGCTGGTTCGGTTTCGGTGGAATAATCCTGTTGACTTCTCATTGCTTGAGAAAATGATCGAGTTTAATATGGTGGACAAGGCAGACTGTACGACTTTTTGGCGGAAATGAATTGAAATAACGCTGAAAGAACGCGAATTTAAGGCAATAAAAAACCGATTGAGTCCTATGACTTCAATCGGTTTTTCTATTGTTTGCGTTGCTTGGGCGTCCTTCGACGCCCCAATCAATTCACTTTTAAATCAATTTTTATTTCGAAGCTGGCTTCCTGGCTGTCAAACATTTTTATTTTTTGGAAGGTATCGTCTCTTTGAACCGACAAATAAACTTGAGCATTTTCCTCGATTAAACTTAGTTTAGGGTAAGGAGGTATAATTACATATTCTTTTTTTATTTTCTGGCAGTGAACCTCCATCAACCATTCATTGCCCCAATAAGCGTGAACAATGATACGTTCAGGTTTGAGGGTATATTGATTTATTTCTTTTGGCCACCTGATAAATAGTAATTCTAAATTGTTCATTATGTATCGTGCAAATGCATCGTCGGAGCGGGATTCAATATTTCTCATCTCCCATGTTTTCATATATTGAAGAAAGAGTTCAGGTACCAATTTTATATTAAGCTGCATCGTTTTATTTTGATCGTTGTACTCGACAAGAGGATCAGAAAGGTCAATGACATGGCGTTGTGAAAAATAAACCGACTCAAAATAAGAGCGGATCAAAGTATCGGTAGGCGTTTTATATAAATTGATTTGATGGTTTACTTGAGGAATGACAATTGAAAGTAAAATCGGCAACAATAAGAGAACAGCGAGGAGCCGTTCGACCGAAAGCCACTTTCTCGTCATGAAGAACATAATAATCGCAAATAAGAGACTGGCATAAGGAGCAATGGTAAACAAAGGAGCTACAAAAATACCAATGAATGTGTAGTGGGCAAGTATGTATATGGCTAGCCATCCTATTAACCCTGCGAATAAAGTAATTAAAGTTAATCGCCTGTAGTCCATCCTAAATTTCCCCTATATCAAAATATAATCTAATGTATATCATTGATATCGACAAAATGATAAATTTATATAAATATACAGATATATACAACGAAGAGGTGTAAGTTGAAATGATGAAAAAAGGGAGGTTCATGGGCATGAACAAATCGTTATGCGCGGTAGATTCTGTAATCGAATTGCAGCAAGCTGAGCGAGAGCGGTTAGAGCAATATTTTCGAGTAGAGACAGTGGATTTCAAGCAGCTAGAAGGCGATGTACTGGCGAAATATGAGCTGGCGCTGGTTCATTCCAAGCTGACAGCTGCTGCTATATCCACTATGGACGCCTGTCGTTATATCGGCGTGCGTGCACACAATACGGATTATGTTGACCAAGCTGCAGCACAGCAGCAAGGCATCCTTGTTCAAGGCATTGATCAAATGGGCGTGCAAGCGGTCGCGGAGCATACGATTTCTTTGCTGCTGGCTATTGCCAAGCAACTGCTTCCTTATCATACGAATGTCGCCTCAGGGAGATGGAGAGAGGGGCTGCGGCCCAGCTATGAGTTGAAGGGTAAAACGCTTGGCATCATCGGCTACGGCAAAATCGGAGAACGAGTCGCAACGCTAGGTCATGCATTAGGCATGAATATTGTAATTGCGTCCGGAAACAAGGATCATGCAGAGCAAGCAGGCAGACTCCCCCTGGAAGATGTGCTAGCCCAAGCGGATATTGTGACCTTGCATGCTTCTACTCGAACGCTAACAGGTCCGCTGCTGACGAAAACCATGATTAATCTGCTGAAACCGCAAGCGATCGTCATCAATACGGCTCGGGGAGGATTAATGGATTACGCTGCATTGGAAGATGCGCTCCGGCAGGGCAAGCTGTATGGGGCGGGATTAGATGTATTTCCAGAAGAGCCGGTAACCGAGTCGAGGCTTTCCCAGTTGCCCAATGTGATCTGTACGCCTCATTTGGCGTATTATACGGATGAGACAATCAGATTAATGAATCAACAATTGATTCAGCGAGCTATTGATTACTTGTCATCCCAAAGCCCCTCCTTGACTCCTAACTAGAGGTAGTTTATAGTTGTTTCATACCCTCAGGGGTATATGTTGAGCGTAGTGCAGCAAGGTGATAAAACGAACTATAACATCAAGACGGAGGATAACGTATGGATAGCGCAACAATCATTAATCTTCTCATTGCAGCGGTGATAGGCTTCTTTTTATGGAACCGATTCGGAACGGCAAGGGGACTGAAAAATATGAGTCCGATCCGGTTCGAGCAAGAGCTGGTCGATCATACAGATGCACTGCTCATTGATGTCCGAGAGCCTCATGAATATCAAGCTAGCCATATTCCGAATGCAGTCAACATTCCGGTGTCCCAGTTGCAGGACAAGCTGACGGAAGTCCCGAAGGACCACAAAGTGCTCCTTTATTGTCAAAGCGGTCTCAGAAGCAGGAAAGCAGCGAGAATTCTGAGCAAGCTGGGCTATCGTAATATGGGGCATCTATCGAGCGGCATTATGGCATGGGGCGGACCTTTGAATACTAAGAAGTAAGGCCTATCTATCATGAGCTGTCAATCATACACATGTTTAAGCCTTCCACTTAGGAAGGCTTTTTTAACGGATCGGTAACATCCCAGATTGAGGCTGTTTCTGATGATGAGCTCTCCATACAGGAATTGGAACTGAAGAGATGCCCTCAATTTGTCCATCTTCTCCGAAGGGTATAAGAGAGGTGAACAGGAATGAAGAAACATTGTTTGTTTTGCAACGAACTGATTGATATGAAACAGGATGAAGAATTCGATCGTTATTCGGGGTGCATGTGCGCGCCCAATACGTATTATCATTTGAGCAAAGATGCTTATTCGCATATCCAGGCGTTCTCCTACGCCAAGAAACGGCAGGTGCTGCCTATCGTATCGGCCTATATTCGCGAGCGGGCCGAGAATGGGGAGCGACTATTGCTTACACCGGGCAAGATAGAAGAGATGATGGTCGATCCCGATATCCCGATGACGACGGAGGAGAAGGAGAAGAGACTTCTCCAATATTTGTACCGCCGGACGGAAGCGGCAATGGAGCCTGTTAATTTGCATCCGTTATCCAAAAGTTACAATTTGACGTATTCCACGAACTTGCAGGAGTTTGTCTATATTATGGAGAAGCTGCGGGAGACGGAACTGCTTGTCAGAGAAGGCTCCATCTTGAAGCTGACGGATCAGGGCTGGAGCGAAGCTGCGGCTTTCTCGGGAGGCGGCAAGCGCAAGCTGTTCAGCGTCATGGTCGGGGACGAGCAGATTGGCTTGGAATGGTCAGCTCAATTGCTGCCGGGCCTTGAGCAATGCGGCTACGATACCCGCCTGCTATTGCCGTCGAGCTTGCGCAAGCAAGATTCCGAGCTGCTTGAAGCACTCGCTGAAAGCCATTATATTTTGGCCGACTTGACGGGAGCCGGTCCTGAAGTGTATTTCGCTGCGGGGTATGCGGCAAAGGCGGATATCCCGTTAACATGGACCGTCAGAGCAGACCAGATCGACAGCCTGCTTACGCAAAGCGAATGGATACGGCCGATTCCGTGGGAGGATACGGAAGAGCTGGTTCAGCGGTTTCAATTAAGAAGATAGCAGGGCAGAATATGACTTAGGAATGGAATGGATAACAGCTTCAGGCTCGCCGCCGCGCGGGTCTGAAGTTTTTTTATGCCTAGGAGAACAAGTCGATTCACTGGCATGAAGATGTAAAGCGAAGGGGTGTTGACGCATGCTTATCCTTGCTACAATAAATAGATCAGGCAGACAACGAGAAGGGGAATTACGGATGAGGGGTTTCGCCATTTTTATCGCATTTCATTTGATGGGTATAGCATTGGAGAAGGGATTGTCTATTCCGCTGCCTGCGAATGTAATCGGGCTGGGGCTGCTTGCGGCCGCTTTGTTTCTAGGATGGATCAAGCTGGAGTGGGTCGAGGCAAGCTCCAAGATCGCGATACGGCATATGGGACTGCTGTTTGCCCCGGCGATTGTAGGCACGATGGTCATTACCAAGCAGATCCAGTCGGAGTGGCTGGCGATCGGCTCCAGCATTGTCATCGGCACGCTGGTGACGATGCTGGCAACTGGGCTTGCGATTAAGCTTTGGCCTGACAGGAGGGAACAGCATGACGCTAATGAATCCCATTCTGCATAGTCCGGTTTTTGGAATCGCGCTGACCATCAGTTTATATTGGGGTGCAATCAAGCTGAAGGCAAGACACCGCTGGGTACACCCGCTAATGTTCACGGCTGCCGCTATTATTGCCATTCTGCTCCTAAGCGATATTCCCTATGAGGACTACCGCATAGGCGGCGAGTGGCTCAACTGGGCGCTCGTTCCTGCGACAGTTGCGCTTGCCGTGCCGTTATACAAGCATGCATCGCTTATCCGAAGCAAGCTTGCTCCAGTCATGACGGGTATTACGCTAGGCGCAATCGTATCTGCTGGTATGACGGCTGGCATCTTTTATTTGACGGGCGCCTCCATGGAGCTGATGTTCTCCGCTATTGCCAAGTCATCGTCCGCACCATTCTCGATGGAAATTGCGAGACGGATTGGCGGTATTCCGGAGCTGGCAGCGGCCATATCAGTCATTACCGGGCTATTCGGGAGTTTGGCGGGACCGACATTTCTTCGGCTATGCGGCGTGAAGTCGGATATCGGCATAGGAGCTGCCATCGGCACATCCTCCCACGGGATCGGGACTGCGCGCCTGATGGAGACTTCCGAGCTGCAGGGCAGTGTAAGCGGCTTCGCAATGGCAGCCGCAGGCATCATATCCACGTTGCTGATGCTGCTTGTCTACTGGTGGTTGCTGTCGACGTAGCAAGCCTAATCGAAAGGGCCGCTTAACGGTAAGCCGTTACGGCTTGCCCTTAAGCGGCCCTTGTTCGTTCAGCCATTGCTTCTCGTAATAAAATTCGCAGGGTCGGCGTTCAACTCGCTAACGATGTTTTCGACTTCAGCCCATGCCTGGTCGAAGGTGATTGAGCCGGAAGCCGCTGCGCCTAATTGCTTTTGCAAAATGCTATCAAATTGCAGGTAAGCGGCATGCTTCAGCGTTTCGACCGATTTAGGGGCGGCCCTGCCTTCCGACTGGTAGATCACATCGGTGGGGAAGTCGCCGATATTAACGAATTGCGGGTAGGTGACGAAGCCGCTCGACAGGGAATTGGAGCTGATCAACGATGCGCCTTCTTCGCTCATCAGATAGACAATTACTTCCCATGCCTCATCGATATGCTTGCTCGATTTGTCCAGCGACAACGCAGCAGTCAGTAAGTAAGGGGCAGGTCCTGTATATCCTAGTCCTTTCGGCAATTCAATCATAGACCAGCCCTCAGCCGTGGCGTTGCTGGAGAGCATATTGTGGACGTAGCTCGCTCTCTCTACGAACATGCCTGTACGCGAGCGCTCTTTAAAGTCAGGGTTATAGCCGTCATTTTTGCTGACTTGGTTGCTGTAATCCTCGATAAGCTGCTCGGTTATAGCCCGCCATTCCGGCCGATCCAGTGTTAATTGGCTATTCTCAATCCAGCGGAGTCCCATCATCGTTTCGCCTACGAGGATAGGATAGTAGGACCACCAGGAACCGCTCATTTCGTAACCGGATAAGCTCTGATTTTTTTCTTTCAAGGCTAGAGCTGTCTCGCGGAAGAGCTCCCAGCTCACAGGCGCGGTTGGTTCTGCAATATGGTGTTGCTGGAACAGCTTGCGGTTGATATAGAGCACGTAACGGTCAATAGATGGGGATAAACGGGTCAGCACTCTCTCCGAATCAATCGTAGAGGCGACAACTTGCTGCTGAATCTCATTTAATTGAACGTGATCCCGCTCCAGCAGGGGGGACAAATCGACAAGTCTGGATTCCTCCGTATAGTAATCCGGCGAAAAGCTATAGTAGAGATCGGGCTGTTCCTCTTCGATGATTTGGACCGCACGACTTTCCCGCTCAGTCGCGGGTGTATTCTCTTCCCGCAGCTTGCCGTTCACATCCACTACTTCAAACGACAAATGAGGGAACTTTTCCTTTAATAATGGCACGTACGCGTTGAATTGACTGGATGATGCCAGTACTTTTAACGTAATCTTGGATTTATCCTTTGATCCAATACCTATGCTGGAGCAGCCTTGCATAAGAAGTGCAGCGAGCAGCAGAAGCGGCACGCATTTCCAAACCTTCTTCATGAAATGATTCCTCCCGTCAAATGGGGTCTCCACCTATAGAACACAGCATCAAATGGAATAGTTGCAAAATTATTGTTCAAATGAGTTCGGATCGGCATTCAGCTCTTGCACTTTTTTCTCGACGCTCGCCCATGCGGTATCGAAGGTAAGCATGCCCTTGGCCGCCGCTTCAAAATTTCCGTTAAAGCTATCGGTCAAGATGCGATGGGCGTCCTCGGTTAATGACTCAGCAGCAGGGGACCAAGGCTCTCCGTTGATGGCAGTGATGGGTTCTATAGGGTAATCCCCGATCGACATCAGATTCGGATAAGTAACAAAGCCATAGACAAGACGCTCTTCTACGAGGCGGGCCGCTGCTTCCTCACCCATCAAATAAGAGACGACTGCCCAAGCATCTTCGGTATGGGTGCTTTCGCCATGGATGGAATACCTGCTGGTCGCTGTGAAAGGAGTCATTTGAGTATGTGACGGATCTCTTGGCAGCTCTACAATTGTCCAGTCATCAGTCGTTTTTTGCTCATACAACAATTGGTGGACGAAGGCGGCAGACGTAAGATACATGCCTGAGAGCTGCGGGTCCCGTTTCGGACTGGCCCCAAGGCTTTTGAACGATTCCTTCATCATGTCCTCGTACAGCTGTTCGAATAGCTGGCGCCACTTGGGACCTGCAATGAGCAGCTGTCCGTTTTCGATTTGTTTCCAGCCCATGATATGATCCGCGACCCAATAGAAAGGCTGCATCCATGTCTCGTTCAAGACATAGCCGTGCACAGTTGCGTCTTTCTCTTGCAGCGCCAAGGCTGACTCCCGGAATTGCTCCCAGGTCATGGGACTTTGCGGTTCAGGGACGCCAAGCTCGTGGAAAACGTTCCGATTAATGAATAGTACATTCCGGTTGAAGGCATTGGAGAGCTCAATGATTCTGCCGTCCTTGCCTCCTGCTGTGTCAGCGAGCAATTGCTGGATGTCATTCAGCTGGATATTGTCTCTTGTCAGCAGCGGAGCCATATCTACGAGCGGGAAATCTGCGAGATAATTTGCGGGCGGATAATTAAAGTACAGATCGACATCCTCTTCTTCAATCATCTTGGCAATACGATTGTTCCATCCATCGACAGGTATTTTATCTGCCTTTAACGTAATCATTGGATCGATAATCTCATAGCTGATATGCGGAAACTTCTCTTCCAATAGGGGCATCATTCTTGTAAATAGATCGGTTTGCCCCATCACTTTGAGCGTGATGTTCTGCTTCTCTTCCTTTCCAATCCCAATGGCCGAGCAGCCTTGCAGCAGAAGCGCGGCAATCAATACGGCAGAAATCCAACAAGCGGTTCTTTGTTTCATCTCTATCCCCCTATAAGCAATGATACAAATCTGTGACGCCGGAGCGGGTATTGAACAATTGTTTATTCCGAATTATTCTCGAAATTAGCCGGATTCGCGTTCATTTCATTGACGATCACTTCAAGCTGGTCCCAAGCCTCGTCCAGGCCAATGTCTTCGTTCACGACAAGGTTTAACTGCCGGTTCAACGCTTGAAATAACGCCGTATTGCCGGAACGGGATAATCGGCTGGGGGACGAAGGCTTCGCGTTGGCCGGCCGGTCTCCTATTTGATTCAACACATCAAGCTGGAGTCCGCTGGATAAGATATGCTCGGTATATGTTACTGCGTAAGTAGATAGATTTCTGCTTGTAATGTCCATTGCAGCTTCTTCGCCAAGCAGATATTCGAGCATTTCCCAAACCTCATTAATATAGCGGCTGGAACTGTCGATCGAGAAGATCTCGCTCATATGGAGCTCGCTGTCATATGCTTCAGGAGAATAAGGAAACGCCATGACGGTCCAGTCTTCCGGATTTTCATTCCCTAATGCAAATTTGTGAAGATCTGCAGTCGATCCCATGTACATCGCGGTTCGGGACCATGGCCTTTCGGAAGTTGGTGCACTGGCCAGCTTGGCGGTTCCGTTCTTCAGATCGCCGACGAGTTGTCTTGCAAGCTCTCTCCACGGCTCTTGGTGGATCATCACTTGTCCGTTCTCATCCACGGCAGAAAGTCCTATTACATTAGAAATTCTGTACAGATTGGAGATCAAGTCAACGGAAGGCAGCATATACCCCGACTTTACAGGGGGGCTCGCGAACGGTTCCGCCAGCTGCCGGAATTGATCCCAGGACAGATGCGACGAGGGCTCTGTTATATGATGGCTTTGGAACATCTTTCGATTTATAAAGAGCAAATCCCTGATGTAGGTGGGCGATACGACTTCCAGTTTTTTGTCGAACGACTGATCCAATCCGAAGAGGCTGCGCTGAACAGGATTCAGCGTGATCTGGTTGAATTGAAGCAGCGGATTAAGGTCGACCAGCTCTGCCTGATCAGAATATGGGGCAGGGATGTATCCGAAATAAAAGTCCGGTTGATCGTCTTCGATAATGGAACGATTCAGCTCCTGGAATTTAGTCCAATCCTCCGGCTGCTTGAGCGTCAGATCGATCATCTCTCCTTGAGCTCTATCCAATACACCGATGACGTCAAATGTCACATGCGGAAATTTCTCCTCCAAATAACCTTTGAATTTAGCGAATTGGCCTTCGGATGCCACTGCCGCTTTAAGGGTAACGGGTTCGTTTTTTTTTCCTTTTGGTTCATTCGAGCAAGCCGACGCCACAGCGGTAAGCAGAACACCGAGCAATAGCAGTGAAATATATCTCCTCATGACAAGACGGCCACGCTTATAGCTCTGCATTGATTTGTTCGGCAGCTCTAACAATGTTAGCCCAGAAATTATTGATGCTGACGTTACCGGAGGTTAAGCTTTTAAATTCATCATCGATCAATCTGCTGATTTGTCCTACTGATTCCCAATATCTACTGTAGTCGTCCCTAACCCAGGTGCCTTGGCTGGTCAGCAAATGATCAATTGAGATTTCGCCCGTATTGTTGTATTCGGGGAACATAAGGAAGCTCTGCGGAAGCTTGGCTGCCAGATCAGGCGCTGCATCCTTGCTCATCAAATATTCGATCACTTGGGACGCTTCGTTCACATGTTCGCTTCGGCTGTCGATGGCGAATGGATCAAGCAAGAAATAAGGGGTGGTCATGCCATTGCTTGGCAAATATGGCATAGGCGCGATCAGCCATTTATCCGCGTATTGCGCATCGCCGATTTCTTGGAAGATGTCGTTCAACATGGAAACTTTGAGCGCAACGGTTTCTCCGTTATCCTCGCTCATATGCGTTTGGCGGATAACGCTGTTTACGTTATCCTCTGCAATTTGCATCGCCACAGCTTCCCATTCCGGCTGATCCAGAATAAGCCGGCCATTGTCATCTGCTACAGATAGACCGTTCACTTTTCCCGCCCATTCCAGAATGGTAAACCAGTTGTAATATTTCAGCTCGTAGCCATATCGACGAAGCGAAGCGTCAGTCGCTTGCAGAGCTATTTCTCTAAATTCATCCCATGTCCAGGTCGGACCGGGCTCGGCTACATTTTTGTCTTGGAGCATACTGCGGTTAATATAGACGACGGGCATGCTAAAGGTAGGCGACAGCTGCGTGATCTTGCCGTTATCAACGAGTGCTTGGTTGTACAGCGTCTGTTGAATATCGCTTAGCTGGTTTTGGTCTTTGATCATAATGGGCGAGAGGTCGATTAAATCAATCTCATCCGTATAATTAGCAGGATCATAGCTGTAATAGAGATCTGGCTTCTCCGCGAGAATCAAGTCCACGATATCTTCATCGCTGGCGTTAGGCTCTTTGGGAAC
The DNA here is from genome assembly GCF_042887015.1 of Paenibacillus sp. NPDC057967. Lineage (NCBI taxonomy): Bacteria > Bacillati > Bacillota > Bacilli > Caryophanales > Paenibacillaceae > Paenibacillus > Paenibacillus sp. NPDC057967. Next base: position 270,735 of record NZ_JBHVQB010000003.1, on the reverse strand, counting down.
AAGGGTGTTCAGCTTGATGTTCGGAAAACGGGCTTCGACCAATTGTATCAGCTCATTGTAGCCGTAGCCGCTGGCATACCTCGTGAAAATCTTCAATTCTACTTCTTTCTCTTTCTTGAATGAGATTTGCGAGCATCCTGAGGCCATGATGGAGACAATGAGCATAAGTGCGATAAAACGTAATGATTGCAAGATGTAGATCCCCCTTAACTACATTGATTTTCTTCCTTATGTAGAAATTTATGTATAACTATATACTAAAGTTGGTTTTTGATGCAGTCAACTTCCAGTTGCATCATGCTAGATAGTGTATAGCGTCTGCCATTAGAGGAAAGCTAAGGAGCATATCCATATGAAGGTGGAGGTTGCCAATGAAAAGGCTAAAGCTGTATATGATCGGCTTATCACTTATGCTTGCAGTCGCAGCGCCTGTCTATGCGGCAAGTTCAGAGGAGGACACGGGCGCTACAACCAGGGAAGTGAGGCAGATGCAGCTGCAAGCGGAGCGGGCAAAGGCACTGCGGAGTCCCGGTTACCAGCAACGCTCAGACTTGAATTCGTACTCTATGACATCCGTGCCGGCGGCAGATAAGGGACCCAATTGGAACTGGCTAGGCTTGCTGGGTTTGCTCGGGTTGACCGGGCTCAGACGAAGGAACCGTAAAGAGTCTTAACTCCACGACTGAACAAAAGGAACCATCTGGCCGCTTATCGGCAACAGATGGTTCCTTTTGTTAATAGGTTGTAGGGCTTGCTCGCAATTTGCTTAGTCTAAGATTAAGTTGCGAGGCGAGGTAGAGGCGATTTGCGATGATGACAGCCATGAGCCTAGTGCTGCGGGGATGAGGCTTAAGCATGCGGCAATGGCGATACCGGTCCAATCCAGCACGATGGGCAAATATAGGATGCCATAACCGTGCAACAGCGACTCAATGGAACTGGGCAGTACGAAAATTCCGGTAAGAACACCGACGATAGCGCCCGCGAAGGCTAAGCCAGCAATTCCGCTCAGGATGGATAACCGTATACGGGACGAGGTCAAGCCAATCGTTTTGTAGATGCCGTACGTCTTGCTTTCTTTGCGTATTTGAATTTTGCATGTGCTGTAGATGATAATGGCCGATACCGCGATGAACAGCAGCGCGATAAAGCCTAACGGCAGAAGCAGCAATCCTGTCGCTTCCTTGTAGACAGAATCCAGCAGCTGCTTCTGCGTGACAATCGTCATCGAGGATTGGAATCGCTCATTGTATTCAAAGGCAACGCTGTCCGCCTGCTCCAAATCGAATACGTTAATAAATGCCGTGTCCGGTTTAAAGCTGGAGGCGCCTTTGCCATCAAGAATGGCTTCTGACGAGATGCGCGCCGAATAGGACTTATTGGCGATCGCTTGATAGATGCCGGATACGACAAAGGTTCGCTTCACTCCCTGGATGTAGACCTCGGCATGCTGACCGATACCCACATTCAGCTGCCGGGCTACATTAACGCCAAGCGCGATTTCATTGCGCAGCTGCGGATTAGTACCTTGGATAGTAGTCAGTCCTGTCTCCTCAAAGCTTCCATCCAGCACACTGATATTCATATTGATCGGACTGTCTGTTACGACTACACCGTTCACCGTCGAAAGCCAGGCGAATGACCGGATTCGATTATCCTGTACCAGAGCTTCGTTAAGCGCCTCCCTGGAGAAGGAGGCAGGATTGATGGCGATGGCGGCTATATGCGAGGAATCATATCCCCATTCGCCTGCGCGCTGATCAATCGAAGCGACACTATTGACTAGCGTATAGCCGAAGGATAGCGCAGCGGCCGTTACGCATGTGATGATGAAGATGAGCCAAGAGCCCTTTTGATGACTCCGTATATTTTTCCACGCCAGCACAATAGAAGGTGAGAAGCGGTCGAGCCGGAACCATCCGGCCTGTCTTTTGCTGAAGCGGGCGTTGTCTTCCTCTGACATGCCGTAACGAATCGCCTGTGCAGGCATGATGCGGCGGGATTTGTTGACGACGGCAAAGGTACAAGCGCTGACGAGAAGCAGCACAAGCAGTCCGATGGACAGCATGGCGCCTCCTTGGAAGACAGGGCCTTCTTGATCCAGTCTCAGATTGGACAAGGTCCCGTCCATAATAAAACCTGATATGAGGCCGCTTAGAGCAAGTCCAGGGATGACAGCAACTACCGTAAGAAGGATATATTGCATCATGAATACGGCTAGCGTCCGGTTCGACGTCATGCCTAACGATTTGATAATGCCGATTGAGCGGTATTGGATAAGGATGGCGTCGGATACCGTAAAGCCGATTGTAAGAAGAGCGATAACTAGCATCGTCGCACCAAGCGCAATCATCAGATAGCCGATGAGCTTGTTCAAGATGAAATAGAAGGAAGACATCTCTTCATAAGTCAGCTTGGTTTCGATATATGGGCTGTTCAGCGATGTTTCGAATTGCTCCCATAACGCGGATCGGTCTGCCGCAGCATCGTATCGCAATCCCAGCATATAGCTGTCGCCTGCAACGCTTGTGAGTTGGCTCTTGAAATCCGCCGGATTCATCCAGACTCGGGATGAAGTGGAGAATGGCGCTCCGTACGGCAGATCAATGACAATTGCACTGACGGAAAGCTCGAACGTGCGGCTGCCGCTTTCGAACGCCAGCCGGTCGCCGACCTCAATGCCTTGTTTGTTTGCCAGCGAGGACGGCAGCCAGATGGTGCCTGGCGCTGGCTGGGTGCTCTCTTCGCCGTGTGCCACCAATAATTGGTCGACTGTCATAGGCGCGTTAGGCGTATCCATTAGATAGATGAAAACGTTGGAGATGACGTTGCCGTTCATAGACACCTTGCTTATGGTTTGATAGGGCAGCAGAGGCGTAGTGGAGACGCCCGCTTGCTCCGACCACCACTGCTGCACGTCTGCTGGAGGATGAATGCCTTGGTCGAGCAGGAGCAGCTCATGCGAGCCATTGGTTCTGTCGTGCATATCTAGGAAGACATTATCCGTATTCGCAAGCAGGATCATCGAAGTCGACATCAGCAGGGTAGAGAGCATAATAAGCAAGACTGTCAGGATGTTTTGCAGTTTTTTTCGTTTCAGCTGGGCTAGGCAAAGCGTATAAATGGCCATCATCGCATTAATCCCCCGATACATACGAAAAAATAAGATGTTCGCGGTGGGCTGTATCTGCAGGCTCATATTTGCCGAACTCCAGCATGCCGCCTACTTTGCCGTCCCGGATATAGATGAAGCGATCGGCACGGCATGCCGCCTTGATGTCGTGGGTGACCATCACGATGGACTGGCCTTGGCGGTTAAGCTCCGTCAGCATATCGAGCACTGCGACGCCTTGCGCATAATTCAGGCTGCCTGTCGGCTCATCGGCGAATAGAAGATCCGGTTCATTAATGAGCGCGCGAGCGATAGCCGCCCGCTGCTGCTGGCCGCCGGATGTATGGGATGGAAGCCGGTGCTGCTGCTCTTCGATGCCCATGGCTTTCAATAAAGACAGCGCCCGGCTTTTGACGGCGGATTTCGATTTCCCTGCCACATAACCGGGCAGCGCCACATTATCGATGAACGATAGATCCGGCACCAGATTGATGCTCTGATAGATATAGCCGATATGCTCCGCTCTGAATTTGGCAAGCTCCTTTTCGTTATATTGGTCAATGCGCTTGCCCTTGAACGTGACTTCTCCCGTCGTTAGCCGGTCGAGGCCGCTGAGCAGATAAAGCAGCGTAGACTTGCCTGATCCGGAGTTGCCCATAATGACGGTGAAGTCTCCCTCGTAGATGTCGATATCCAAATTACGGATGGCATGATAATTTTCTTTGCCGGTCGTATATGTCTTGCACAGATGGGAAGCTTGTATGATGGCTTGCTTGGTCAACGGTTAACCCTCCTAGTTGGTGATAAAGTCAGTATAGAGAGCAAACGTGAATATCCCCTTATCAAATTATGAATAAATCCTTACAGAACCGGTATGGTGAAGGTGAATCGGGTGCCTTCTCCCCGAACGCTGCGGAAGGAAATCATGCCGTGATGAGCTTCCACAATGTGCTTGCAGATGGATAGCCCCAGTCCCGAACCATCGGTTGGAAGAGCGGATTCCGCTCCGTTCGAGCGGCCTTGATAGTAACGTTCAAAGACGAATGGCATATCCTCCGGTGAGATGCCCGCGCCTGTATCCGCGATTGTAACGGCGAGGTCATCCGCAGTTCGCTCAATTTCGATTCGAATGGTATCTTCGGGTTTCGTATGCTTCAGAGCATTCATGACCAGATTGCCGATGACCTGCTCCAGCCGCTGCGCGTCCGCGGAGATCAGCACATCCGGGATCGATCGGGGTTCATGGATGATTACGCCGGTTGACCGGGCGAAATGCGCAATCGGTTTTATCATATCTTCAAATAATGCCAGGCTGTATTGCTCCCGCAGGTGGACGGATATCTGACCCAGATCCTGGAGCGCATGCAGGAGCAGATCTTCCGTTAGCCGAGACATCTTGTCCGTGTTTGTCTTCATCACGTCGACATAGGCCATGACTGATTCCATGTCGGGGCATACGCCTTCGCGAATGGCTTCGATATAAGCTTTTACGGTGGTCAGAGGCGTTTTCAGATCATGCGAAATATTCGTAATCAGCTCTTTGCGCGCCTGATCCTGCTCCATTCTTCTAGTGTCCAAATGTTTGATTTCCGCTCTCATTTGGTCAAAAACAGCGTAAAGCTCTCCGATCTCGTCCTGTTTATCATGCTTCGCTATCTCACCGTAATCGCCTTTAAGAATTTGCTCCGAATGATCTTTAAGCTTCAGAAGCGGATGCATCATGCGATTGCGCATTTTCCAGGCCATAAGAAGGAGCAGCCCTGCCAATAAGATAGCCAGGACAGCAGGGAGGAGATAGGGGGTGCTGGCGAACCAGACTGGAGATGGAAGGCCGGAGGATAAGGAGAGCCGGGACATGGAGAAGATCGCGTTCCCGATTTGGGTATCCTCCCGTTCATCTATAATGGGATACGCGATGTTGTAGCGCCCGAAATCATCATCGTTTGCGAGTCGATCATACGTTAGCAGCAGTCGCGGGTTGTAAGCCGTATTTGCCGCACCTGTGGAGTCGAATAAGACGCTTCCGTCCAATGCGAGCACAAGCACGTCGATTTCACCGTTGCGGCTAAGCATCGCAAGCTCTTTGTCATGAGTTCCTGTCCGGATTTCATACATATTCCGCTCCAGATATAGCAGCAATTCATTAACTTTCACTCTGGCGGTTTGAGCAAGCGCATCCTGTTCTCTTTGGGAGGCTGGCTGCCCGGTCTGTAGCAAATAAATAGCGCTGCCTGCCAGGGCTGCTAAGCACAAGAGTGTAGCGGCCAGCCATCTTGCAATCCACGGATTCATTCTCAAGCAGCTCCTCTATTCCGAATCGAAATCCTCGCTGAATTTATACCCTACGCCCCATACGGTCTTCAGCATTTTAGGTGAAGACGGGTCCTTTTCGAGCTTTTCTCTTAATCTGCGTATGTACACCGTAACCGTGTTTTCGTCACCGTAGACACCGTACCCCCACACGGCATCCAGCAGCTGGTTTTTGGAAAAAACCTGATTGCGATGTTTGATGAGGTGGTAGAGCAGCTCAAATTCCTTGGCAGAAAGGGATACTTCCTGCTCATGCAGCGTCACACGGTAAGACTTGCGGTCAATCGTAATCGGACCTGCTTGAAGGGCGCTTCCGGCCGGCTGTTTTGGCATTACTACGCTGTCGTATCTCCGGAAGTGCGCCTGAATCCGTGCAACCAGCTCGCTTAGCGAGAAGGGCTTCGTCATATAGTCATCCGCGCCGAAGCCGAGTCCAAGCACCTTGTCCGTGTTGCTGTCGCGCGCGCTTAAGATCAGGATGGGTACCTGGCTGCTCTCGCGAATGCGGCGGCACAGCTCAATGCCGTCGATATCAGGCAGCATGATGTCGAGAATGACGTAATCGTAAGCGGAGGCGGCCAGCATGCGCATGCCTTCTACGCCGTTGTCTGCGGTATCAGCGGCAAAGCCTTGTTTCACCAGATAATCTCTCAGCACACGTGAGATATCTTGTTCATCTTCGATAATAAGAATGGATCGGTTCGTATTCATGGGCAATAACCCCCATATTCTTCATGTAATTTCTAATCGAGTATATATCGATCCCTACAGATCGACAAGCAAAAGGAAAGCTTGATTGAGTAGAGAGGGCAGAAATGATGAGTGTTGCGAGGAAGCGCTAATCGAACGAACTAGTTAGAAACGATGGGATAGTGTTGAGAGGAAACGTTAATCGCAAATGTGCTATCGATGAGCTGGCGAAAAAAATCCTCTTTACAATACTAATGTCTTAGTGTACTATTCAGATATAACACTAATACGCTAATACAAAGAGAACAAAAATAGGAGTGGAGAAAACACATGAACACGGGGAAAAACGGGCAAGGACAGCAAACTTCCGTTCTTCAGTTGAACGGTGTGACGAAGCGGATCGGCAGCAAAACATTGGTTAGCGGCTTGTCGTTCCAGATTGCCAAGGGCGAGATTGTCGGGCTGCTTGGGCCTAACGGAGCAGGCAAGACAACCACGATCCGCATGATTGTAGGATTGATCGGCATGACGGAAGGCGATGTGCATATCGGAGGACATAGCGTCCGCACCGACTTTGAACGGGCCATCCGGCATGTTGGCGGCATTATAGAAAATCCGGAGTTTTATCCGTACATGACCGGCATGGATAACTTGAAGCAGTACGCCAGAATGTCGGAAGGCGTGACGGAAGCCCGCATTCAGGAGGTTACGAAGCTGGTCGGCTTGCAAAATGCTTTGGACAAAAAGGTTAAAGCCTATTCGCTAGGCATGAGACAGCGGCTCGGCATTGCGCAGGCGCTTTTGCATCGTCCGTCCGTGCTTATCCTCGATGAGCCGACAAACGGACTTGATCCGGCGGGTATTCGCGAGATGCGCGAATATATGAAGAGCATTGCGGAGAAGGAAGGAATTGCGATACTGGTATCCAGCCATTTGCTCTCCGAGATGGAGCTGATGTGCAGCAGGGTCGTTGTCATCCAAGAGGGCAAGCTGATCACGGTCAGATCAATTGGTGGAGAGCAGGAACAAGACAGCAATTCCGTCAGACTTGCGCTGCAGGTGTCCAATACGGAGCAGGCGAGAGGTATCCTGAACGGAATTAAAATCGATAGTCTGCAAGCGATTGAAGAGGCGGGAGTGGACCGCATCACACTTTCGATTCGTCATGAGGATATTCCTGGGATTGTTGCCGCGCTGGCTGGCGGCGGCGTCGGGCTCTACCGGATTGAAGAGATGAAATCAACGCTTGAAGATGAATTTATGAAATGGACGGAGGGGAACCGCATTGCGTAACTTTGGAGCTTTGCTTACGAACGAATGGATCAAATTATATAAGAAGAAATCGTTTTATGTGTACTTTGGCATTATGGCGCTCTTTATGGGGATAAGCGGGTATTTCATTCACCGCTACCCGATGGGCGGAATCGATAGTGCATTTGACTTTGCAGCCTTGTTCGGTTCGATGATGGGTGCTGGACAAATCTTGCCGCTGATTGCTATCATTGCAATTGCCAACGTTGTACCTTCGGAGTTCCGGATGGGTACGATCAAGCTGCTGCTCATCCGTGCGCAGAGCCGTTCGAAGATATTGGCATCCAAGTATGCCGTCACGCTGTTGTTCTCCATCGTGCTAATCGCCGCTACGCTGGTGATGGCGTTTATTACGGGCTTTATTGTGTTTGGCTTTGGCGGAGGAGATGCCAAGACCTGGTCCCTTATTGGAGAAAATACGCTATACTTGGCGGTATATACCATTGCCTTTGTTACACTGACCTTCATGGTGGGCGTCTTGACCAAATCGAGCGGCGCTACAGTTGGTATCTCCATGTTCTGCGTTATGGCGGGCGGAATATTGTCGATGTTGCTTAACCGCTACGCCTTTATCAAGTATACGCTGTTCCCGAACGTGGATCTGTCCGTTTATCAGAATGGCGGTACTATGCCTCAAGGAATGACGCTTACGTTCTCGGCGTCGGTTATCGCCGTCTATCTCATTGTATTCTTGGTTGCAAGTTTCTTCATCTTCAGAAAACGCGATGTGTCCTAGTACCATGAGTCAGGGCATCGTAAAAGGAGCATGGCCCATTGTGACTATCGAGTTCGATAATAATGCCCCCATCTACATTCAGATCATGAATTATATCAAGAAGCAGATCGTCATCGGCAAGATGGGTCCCGGCGACAAGATTGAATCTGTGCGGGACTTGGCCGCCGAATTGCAGATCAACCCTAATACGATCCAGCGCACCTTTCAGGAGCTTGAGCGGGAAGGTATCGTAGAAACGAAGCGCGGCCTGGGCCGCTACGTAACGGATGAGGAGTCGACAATCATGCAAATGAAAAAAGAGATGGCATCAGAGCTGCTGGGCCGTTTCGTCAGCGGAATGAAAGAACTGGGCTTCGCGGAGAACGATATCGTAGCACTCGTCGAGGGCGCCGTACAGCCGGATAAAGACAAGGAGGAAGCGTAGAATGGAGCCCATATTGGAGATGAAATCCATTGGCAAACGATTCGGCTCCAAGTCGGCGCTTGAAGGGATCTCGTTCAAAGCCGAAGCCGGCCGCATTATTGGCCTGCTTGGCAGCAACGGCAGCGGCAAAACAACGATTATGAAAATCGCTTCCGGCATCATTCATCCCACTTCCGGCGAGGCGCGGATATGCGGGGAACCCATTGGGCTGCAGTCCAAAGCGATGACATCGTTCATGCCGGATAAGCCGCTGACTGAGCCGTGGATGCGCGTCCGCGACGCCATCTCTTTCTATCGTGATTTTTACGCCGACTTTGATATGGCCAAGGCGAAGGAAATGATATCGTTCATGGGACTTGCGGATCGCGAGAAGATCACGTCGCTGTCGAAAGGGATGAACGAGCGCCTTCAGCTTACGCTGGCGCTCTCCCGCAACGCCAAGCTGTATCTGCTAGACGAGCCGATCGGAGGCGTAGATCCCGTCGCCCGGGAGAAGATATTGGACGCGATAGTCCAATACTATAGCGAGAACAGCTGCCTGATTATCTCGACTCATCTAGTAACGGATATAGAGAGAATTTTTGATGAGGTGATATTCATTAAGAACGGACAGCTTGCCTTGCATGAAGAAGTGGATCAAATACGGATGACGCATGGCAAGAGCGTCGTTGACTTATTCAAAGAGGTGTATGCTTAATGCTTAAGCTGCTGAAATACGATTGGAAGCGGAATGCGACGATGACGCTGGCGGGACTTGTTATTCTTCTCGTCGCGCAAATCGTCAATATAGTTGTAGGCTGGAGGAACGGATGGAATGAGCAATTCGTTATTGTCATCGCGTGCATGCTCTTTTTCTTTAGCGCGTTACTCGTTTTTTTGATGGCTTGCCAGACGTTCATGGCCAATATCAAAGCTTACAGCAGACGGTTGCTGCCGCTTCCGACGATTTATACGATCGCATCGCCTCTTGTGTTGATGTTTGGATTAACCATTGTATTGTTCTTGCTGCTTGCAGCATTTGATGCCGTTTTTTCCTCGCTGTACGACAAGACATCGTTTTTGCGGCTGCTCATTGAACAACTGACAGCTGGTGAAATCGCAATCTCCATCGTATTAGCTATATGGGGTTCTGTTTTTACGACGATGGTCATCTTCTTCTGCATGGCCTTCTCGCGAATTGTGGAGGGCAAGGGCGGGACATTCCTCGGGATCATTGTATGTATTCTTATCTTTACGATCATCCCATGGGTGGAGGATATTCTATTCTCGACGAGCGAAGTATACGGCTTTATCCGTCTCAGTCCAATTGAGTCCGGCAACGGGAGCATGACGTTGACCTTCGGTTCCTTTAACTCCATTGAGTGGTTGACGCTTGCATTTGAGGCTGGCGTATTGTTTTGCCTGGTTTATGGTACTATCTACCTGATTGAGCGTAGGATCAAACTATAGTCTTGCAACAGCATAGCATTGTCCACTCCCTTGGGCTATAATCAAGCTGAAAATAATTGATTTCATCGCAAGGGAGAGGGACAGCTTGAACGAAACAATCATAATGAGCGGAACGGAACATGACCGTTATTACGCGTTTACCTTTGATGACGGACCTGGCCGTCTTCCGATCAGCATATGGCTGGATGCCCTAGAGGCAGAGGGAGCAGTCGGGACGTTTTTCTTTACAGGCGAGTGGATGGATCGTTACCCCGAGAGGGCAAAAGAAATCATCCGGCGCGGGCATGCGCTGGCACCGCACTCCTATCATCATCGCCGTATGGCGCAAATCCCTAAGCATGTTTTCATGGAGGAATTGAAAGCGGTTGAACTGGCTTATCAGGAAGCGACAGGCTTGCCTTGTCCCGCTTACATGCGGTTCCCTTATGCAAGTTATGACGATGAACGTCTGCAATGGCTGGACGAAGCGGGATATGTCGATATCGAAGGCGTAGAATCGTTTGACTGGTCGGGGATTTCTGCCGAAGCGATCGCGAAGGTGATCATTCCCGAATTGAAGAACGGCACGATTGTTGTTATGCACAGCAACGATATCGCGATTGGATCGCCGGGTTCACTTAAGCTGATCAGCGATGTCGCGAAGCAGCAAGAGCTGAGGGCTGTTAGCATGCCGACCATGATGGAATCGCTGGGCGTCAAGCCTTCTTATAGAAGCTGGAAGATCATGGTGGACGTGCCTGAGACGCTCGAATATCCGCCGCAAGACTGGTATTCGGTTGACGTTGTGCTGCCAGAGCTGACCGCGCAGGTGGCATCATGGGGCGTGGAGCGCCATGTGAACAGCGCATCTACGATCGAAGAGTGGCAAGAGCAGCTGGAGCAGCCGCTTCCGTCACGCGGAGCGCGGGAATGGTTTGGCGCTCGTGAATTTGAAGGGTCTTACTGGGGTTATGCCCGTGCGTATGAAAGCGGAGATACGCTCATTATTCACGAGCATGGCGCCAAGGAAGCGCAAGCGGATACGCTTGTCTATATGATGAGATGGGCCATAGAACAAGCCCAGGCAGCGGGGCTGAAGCGAATCGAGGTTCGCCATGATATCCGCAGATTGCTCCAAATGTGCACGCAGTTGGATTGGAAGGCCGAGCTGGTCTCCGAGAGATTGGGCGATTTGTAAAAAACAAGCTCCGCAACTGTCATGGCCCGCATAGGATAAAGATAAGGACCGATGCGAACCTGGGAGGAGCGGGGGTATGAACAGACGGACGATCCGGATTATTTCACTCGTCTTGTATGTGATATTCGTCTTGGTAATGACAGTAAGCATCATTGTGAATTGGGAAAGTTGATCGTTAGCGCTAATAAGCCGCATTTCATTCGACCGTGAGGCCGGATGGATGCGGCTTATTTTAATGCGGCTGTGGCAGTTGAGTGCCCTTCAGCTTGCGATAATCCTTGGGCGCGAGGCCGCGGCTCTCGCGGAATACACGCGAGAACGTTTTGTAAGACCCGTAGCCGACTTCCATCGCAATCTCGGTTACGCTCATGTCCGTCGATGCGAGCAAGCCGCACGCATGCCGGATGCGAAGATCGCGCAGAAAATGGACGAACGTTTGCCCCGTTGTCTCCTTGATCAGCTCGCTGATGCGGGACATGCTCATGGAGAATTGCTTTGCCAGGTCGGACAAGGCAAGGTCGTCTTGGTAATGTTTGTGAATATAATGGATGATCGGCCATAGGGAGGCTCCCTTTCTGGAAGAGGAGGTCTCTGTTATGTCAGGCTGGGAACGGGTGCGCGCCCGGTCGAACAGCACGAGTATTTCCTTCAGACGCAACTGAATCATGGTTTGCCTCCAGGGCTGATGGCCTTGATATTCGCGGTACATATCTTCAATAAGGCCCTTCATGCGCTCGTTCTCCGCGCCGCTAAGCTGAACGTAGGGAATATCGCCTCCCAGATCGATCAGCGTGTGCAGGCCCTCGCCTGTTCCAGGTTCCATCAGAAGCTCCATGCTGAAGTTGCAATTGTACAGCTGCAGCTGGCTGCCCTCCGTCGTAAAGATTTCATGGACCTGATAAGGAAGCACAAAGGTGAAGGTGCCGGGAGACATCGGATGCTTCTTCTCGTTAATCGCTTCTGAGCCCGTGCCGTCCATGACATAAGAGAATTCCAGAAAGTCGTGACGATGAGGCCGGAAGCCTCTGGGCAGCGTGTTCAAGCTAATATGGAGGGGGCTTGACGTATTCATGTTGGGATAAGTTTTGAAATAATCGGGAAAGTACGTCATAGAATCGTCGAGCCTCCGAAAAAATGAGATATATTTCGAAAAAACAAGCACGCTTTTATGCTCTATTTATTTTAACATAAAGATCGTAAGCGATTATAAAAATAGTTCATACCACATTCATTCGGGAGGCTACTTAGAATGGGAATCCATACAATCAGAATCGGCATTATCGGAGCAGGGAATATCGGCGGCGTTCACGCCCAGGAGTTCTCCAAGCTGGCGGATCAATGCGAAATTACGGCTATTACGGATGCGTACTTGCCGCTTGCGGAAGCGAAAGCAGCCCAGTACGGTATTGGCGCAGTGGTTGCCACGCCTGAGGAATTGATTGCTCGTGACGATGTAGATGCCGTTATTATCGGAGTGCCGAACCAGCATCATGCTCCACTGGCTATTGCCGCGCTGAAAGCGGGCAAGCATGTGCTGCTGGAGAAGCCGATGGGTATAAATAGCGAAGCGGCTCGTCAAATTCTGAAAGCGAGCAGAGAGTCGGATCGGATCGTGATGGTCGGCCATCAGATGAGATGGGAAGCAGTACCCATGGCGATCAAGGAGCAGGTCGATCGCGGCGAGCTTGGCAAAATTTATACGGCCAAAACAGGCTGGTTCCGCCGGAAGGGCATTCCGGGTTGGGGCACATGGTTTACACGCATGGATCAATCCGGCGGCGGCCCGCTGATCGATATCGGCGTTCATATGCTCGACCTGGCTCTGTATTTGATGGGCAATCCGAAGCCGGTATCGGTATACGGCGCAACCTATGCGGAATTCGGTCCGAGCCGCAAAGGCATCGGCAACTGGGGAACACCGGACTGGAATGGCGTCTATGACGTAGAGGATCTGGCGACTGCCCTGATCAAGATGGAAGACGGCAGCACGCTGTCCCTGGAAGTGAGCTGGGCGGTCCATATGGATACGGACAACACGCCGTTCATCCACCTGATGGGCTCCGAAGGCGGCGCTAGCTACAAAGGCGGAACAGGCAAGCTGCTGACGGAGAAATTCGACCGTCCGCTGGAGACGCTTCTGTCCAAGCCGGAAAATGATGAAGGCGAGAGAGCGCGCCTGAGCAAGCACTTCCTGGCATGCATTCGCGAGGGCAAGCAGCCGATTACATCGGCGCTGACCGGATTTACGAACAATCTGATTCTGGATGCCATCTACGAATCGTCCCGTACGGGTCATGAGGTTATTCTGAACTGGGATCTAGACAAATAGAGAGCAGGATACAAGGGAGGACAGCATCATGCTTAGAGGACTGTCGAAAGCAGGATTAGGGACACTTGGGAGCCAGCGCGAGCTGATTGAGCTCGCAGGGAGTCATGGATTCCATTCAGTGGAACTTGACCCGCTTGCGCTGGTGGAGGAATGCGGAGAGGAAGCGGCGCAGCAGCTTTTGCGTGACAATGGCGTCGTGGTGGCTTCCTTCGGGTTGCCGGTGGAATGGCGTGCCGCGGAAGAGAAGTTTCTGGAGGATCTGGAGAAGCTGGCCGCGTATGCCGCAGCGGCTAAGAAGCTTGGCTGCGCAAGCTGCTGTACCTATATTCTTCCATCGACTGATGAGAAGGCCGCTCACTTCATGGCGGTCGCGACTCGCCGCTTGCGCGAATGCGCCGTGCTGCTGGCTGATTACGGCATCTCGCTCGGCTTGGAATTCGTAGGGCCGCATCATCTTCGCACGAGATGGGCCAATCCGTTCATCTGGACGATGGATGAGACGCTGGACTGGATTGACGCGATCGGAGAGCCGAATGTCGGACTGCTGCTTGATTCCTATCATTGGTATACTACCGGGCTTGGCGCAGCGGATATTGAGGCGCTGCTCCGTGCTCAGATCGTTCATGTTCATTTGAATGATGCGCCAGACGTGCCGGTCGAGGAAGCGCTGGACAACGGCCGCCTCTATCCGGGCGAAGGCGTGATCGATCTGCCATCCTTCCTGAGAGCGCTGGAGCATATCGGCTACGACGGGCATGTTGCGCAGGAGATTCTTTCCTCGGTACCGCCAGCTGGCACGCCAGAGGAACTGGCGAAGCGGTCGAAGGAAGGCTTTGATAAAGTGTTCGCGGCTGCCGGTCTTCATAGCTGATTTGAAATGATAAGCAATGGATTCGCATTTATAAACAAATAATGAACATGAAATGCCCCAAGATGGCCCACATCTTGGGGCATTTGCATTTCGAGCATAACAGTTGGCATAACAGACCCGCAAATAACAAATAATGAAACGGAAGGAAGCTTAGCGGTCCGATAGCTGGCGTAAGCAGACAGCTGTCCCATTGTCAGATTGGGAGTCCGGGAACCCGCGGGCGGTAAAGGAGGAAGCTCATTTGGCGCCGAAGAAACCAAACGCAGAACGATACAAGAAAATGGCGATGTCGCCAAAGGAATACCAAGCGTATGCGAAGGATAAGGAGCCGCCCAGATCAATACCGGGCAATTGCCTGAAGGCTTTTCTGATCGGCGGGTTCATATGCGTAATCGGCCAAGTGATTACAGAATTGTTCGTTCATTTGATGGACATGTCGCGGGAGGATGCCAGCAATCCCACTGTTGCCGTTTTGATCTTTATCTCGGTTGTCCTGACAAGCCTCGGGGTCTACGACAAGCTGGCCCAATTCGCAGGAGCAGGATCGGCTGTGCCGGTTACAGGCTTCGCCAATTCCATGTGCTCGGCCGCTCTGGAGCACCGCAGCGAAGGACTTGTGCTGGGTGTAGGCGGCAATATGTTCAAGCTTGCCGGTTCGGTTATCGTATTCGGCACCGTGGCCGCGTTTTTCGTCGGCATTGTTCATTTGATACTGGGCACCGGGGGGCAATAACATGCTTCGTGGCAAACAAACCTGGTGGTTTGACAATAAGCCGGTTATTATCGGTACCGCGACGGTCGTAGGCCCGGATGAGGGAGACGGCCCGCTGGCTGCGGACTTCGATCTGGTGCATCCGGAGCTGGATATGCAGCAGAAGAGCTGGGAGAAGGCGGAGCGATTGCTGCTTGAACAGGCTTCCGAGTTCGCGCTGCAGAATGCCAAGCTGGAGCGAAGCCAGCTCGACTTCTACATTGGCGGCGATCTGATGAATCAGATCATTAGCAACAGCTTTGCTGCAAGGTCGCTTGGCGCTCCTTATCTTGGTGTATTCGGGGCTTGCTCTACGTCTATGGAGTCGCTTGCGCTTGCCTCGCAGCTGGTGGATAGCGGAGCCGCAACACATGTTATGGCAGGCACCTGCAGTCACAATTGTACAGCGGAGAAGCAATTCCGGTATCCGACCGAATACGGCTCTCAGAAGCCTCCGACCGCGCAATATACGGTAACGGGCGCAGGTGCTGCCGTTGTAGCCGCGTCGGGCGATGGTCCTGTTATCGAATGCGCCACCATTGGCAAAGTTGTGGATTTGGGCATTACGGACCCGTTCAATATGGGGGCGGCGATGGCGCCTGCGGCGGTTGATACGATCCAGGCGCACTTCAATGATACAGGCCGCTCGCCCGGCGATTACGATCTAATCGTCACAGGTGACTTGGCTGGAGTGGGACATCCCATTGCCAAGGACTTGCTGAAGCAGAATGGCGTTCCGATGGACAATACGCTCTTCCAGGATTGCGGGCTGATGGTCTACGATGTCCAGAAGCAGAAGGTGCAAGCGGGAGGCAGCGGCTGCGGCTGTTCCGCCGTCGTCACTTACGGCCATCTGCTGAAGCGTATTCGGAAGGGAGAGCTGAAGCGAATCCTTGTCGTCGCGACAGGCGCGCTGCTGTCTCCCTTATCGTTCCAGCAAGGCGAGAGCATTCCCGGCATTGCCCATGCGGTAGCCATTGCTGCAGGAGAGGAGCTATAACGATGATCTTTCTATGGGCTTTCCTTGTCGGCGGCGCGATCTGCGTGCTCGGACAGCTGATGTTCGATGTGGTGAAGCTGACGCCGGCGCATACTATGGCTACCCTTGTCGTCATCGGGGCAATCGTTGATGGACTGGATCTCTACGAGCCGCTCATCAAATTTGCAGGTGCCGGCGCTACCGTTCCCATTACAAGCTTCGGTAACGCGCTTGTGCATGGCGCGCTTACGGAGCTTCACAAGTCCGGGTGGATCGGTGTCATCTCCGGCATATTCAAAGTGACGAGTGCGGGCATATCGGCAGCGATTATATTCTCGTTTCTTGCAGCTCTAATTATTCGGCCCAAGGGCTGATGAGGGGCTTGCTTACTCCCAAAAACATTCACAACCTGTTGAGCTTGCTCAACAGGTTGTTGTCGTTCCATAGTCCTAGCGGGATTTGCGGTGAATTGGAAAATTTGGCAACCTTTTCAGGAAGTTTTCGTCTATTGTTTGGAGGTGTTGTCATGCATGTCGTATTCAAAGGCAAGCTGATCCTGCTCGCGATTCTTGGGACTCTTGTCCTTGGTGCTTGCACCGGCGGTGAAGAGCAGGCAGTTCAGCCTACGAGCAGTCTGGTGCCGGTTGAGGAGCGGGCGCAGCCTGCACCTGAAGTAGAACCGACGGTATCCCTTAGCGAAATAAATCTGGTACTGTCGCCAACTAAGCAGCAGGATGGCAGCCTGCTTGTGAAGCTGAATGGAATGGGCGAAAGCTATTACTTTTATGAAAAGGCTTCTGTCGAGCTGCAAGGCCGCATCTTCCAATACTTGAATATCTTTTATGGCGATCACAACTTGACTGACGCACTTATTGCCATTGATCCGGCAGCAGGGACGGCAGACATTCAGTTCGTCCAGACCGTCTCGGGATCGAATCATCCGGGCCATATTTTTTTTAATAACAATTCCGGTATCATCGGCAAGCTCAGCGAGGATCGCGTGCTTCTTCTTGAACCCGAGGTTACGGATGAAGGTGTGAAGGTCCATCTTTCAGCTCTGCACTCGGATACTGGTCAGATGGAGCGGTTACAATCCGATATTTGGCCGGAGATGGAGCCTTATGACACGATCTATCAAAAGCGATGGGAAGAAGAGGAGAGTATGCTGTTTCTCCAAAGCTTCCAAGGAACAATCTGGCTGTTTGATCTGCAGAATGAAACGTACAAGCGATTGAATGAGCCGTTTAGAGTGATCCCTCATTCCACGACCGGGTATCCGTCACTTTTTGTATCGCCGGCCATGGATCGATTTGCCTTTGATGACGAAAGCGGAGCTTTAACTTTCTATGATATGAGCGGAAAGGCGCAGGGAGCTTATCAACTGCCGGATGACCGATATGTGCCAAGCGAAAAGGCGAAGTGGAATGAAGAGGGTACGATAGCCTGGGTCGAGTCGGCTGATGCGGCTGACAGATGGGTGAAGGATATTGATATCGATTTCTTAAGTATTGCCGCACAGCAGATTGATTTTTTGGACAAGAACGCCAAGCCGATAAGCAAGCTGCAAGCGCCCAGGGGCAGGAGCATCGAAGTAATAGGATGGCAAAACGATCGTACAGCAGTGATCAGGGAATATGAGTTTCAAGGGGGCGAAGAGATAAGAGAGACGAATGTCCTCTATTACTCGTATGAAGTGAAGACGGGCAAGAAGTCGGCTTCTTCGAGCGAAAGCCCGCTAAAACCCATTCTTCCTGCCAAGAGTCAATATGTGTATGAAATGCATACTCAATCGATTCAGTACCGCCAAGCGAAAGATGAGTAATCGTCAATCCACTCTCAATGGAGCTTGTGTTCGAGGTTTGCTAGGCATTAGGCAAATGGAACGGGCTCTTCAATTGGATGATCCTGTGGGATTCTCCAATATTTTTTGTAGCGCCGCAATTTGTGCTCCATCAATGCGTTACTGTAAAATGGTACTATTATCTCAGAACTATATTTCCGGGAGGTTATGACATGGATATCCGCACGGCTGACATGGAATTATGCACCTCGATTCTCCGAAACTTAGATACTTGTATCCTGGGAAAACATGAAGAAATTGAAAGATTGCTAATCGCGGTCATGGCCGGCGGTCATGTGCTGCTTGAGGACGTGCCGGGTACCGGCAAAACACAGCTTGTCAAAGCACTAGCAAAGTCAATAGGAGGCCAATTCAGACGGATACAGTGCAATCCCGATTTGCTTCCTACCGATATAACGGGCGTCTCGATCTATCATCCGAAGCAAGAGAGCTTTCTGTTCCGTCCCGGCCCTGTCATGACGAACATTTTGCTTGCGGACGAGATTAATAGAGCGACGACCAAGACACAATCCGCGCTGCTTGAAGCGATGGAGGAGGGCCATGTTACCGTGGACGGCGATACGTATGAGCTGCCCCGGCCTTTCATTCTGCTGGCAACGCAAAATCCGATTGAATTTGAAGGCACTTACACGCTGCCGGAGGCTCAGCTTGACCGGTTCATGATGAAGCTGTCGCTTGGTTATCCAAGCGCCGAAGACGAGCGTCGCATGATTACATCAGGCTCCGGGGACCATCCGTCCGACCGGGTGCAGCCTGTGCTGGATATTGCCGATATGATCAGCATTCAGCGGCAAGTAACCGGGGTTCATGTTGATGATGCAGTCGGCAACTATATTATTGAGCTTGTAAGGGGGACCCGCGAGCACTCCAGCATCTTGCTGGGCGCGAGTCCAAGGGCAGCGATTGCCTTGACCAAAGCGGCGAAAGCGCATGCTTTCCTTCGCCAGCGCGAGTATGTGACGCCAGATGACGTGAAGGCGCTCGCATCCTATGTACTCTCCCACCGATTATTGCTGCGGACTGAAGCGCGCATGAACGGGCTGCGCGGGGAGGATATCGTCAGCCAGCTCGTCCAATCGACGAAAGTGCCAGTCCGGCTAGAGCGTTAATACGATGAGGATTCATGCGACGAAAGCTAAACAATACCGCTGGCAATTTGTCGCCTTCGTCTATGGCTGCAGCTTGTTTTATTTTCTGTTCCAGGGCGGCAAGACGGCATTTATGCTGTTTATCATTTTGAACATGCTTCTGGCTTATTTGATACTTGGCCGATGGAGCGGCATTAATAAAGTGGCAGGAATTAGATCGTATTCCGGACATAGCGCGTCCGGCCATAGTGCGATCACGTCAGGCGAAGCGCTCGATGTAAGTTTGAATGTGAGGATTCCGGGTTTATTCCCTCTTCCTTACGTGATCGTAAGAGACGGCCTCATTCGTCATAACGGCCAGACGCTCAGCTTCGAGACTTCCTTCGTGCCGAACTGGAAGCGCAGCGGGGAAGTGATATATCGTACGCCACCGCTTGCGCGCGGCAACTATCAATTCAGAGACACGGAATGTCTGTCCTATGATGTATTCGGTTTGTTCGAGCATACGGGCCAATTTCGCTCGGATGCGGCATTCAGCGTATTGCCCCAGACGGTTCCGCTTCGCCAATGGAACGGATTCCGGCAAGGCATACGCGGGCCTTACTCGCATGCAACGGCGTCCAGATCCGCGAAGGAGACGACGCAAATTAACGGCGTGCGCGAATATCATCACGGCGACAGGCTGTCGCGCGTCCATTGGAACGCGACGGCCAAGACCGGCCAATGGAAGTCGAAAGCATTCGAGCGGGAGTCGCTGCCGCGGACGCTGCTCATCTTGGATCGTCATCTGACTGCGCAAGAAGGAGCAGTGGCGGAACGCTTCGAGCTTGCCGTCTCCGTAACGGCCTCCTTTATAGAGCACGGCTTCAGGGATGACACGGCGATGGGACTGCTGTCGGTAGGGGAAGAGATGACCATTCTGCCGCCGAAGTCGGGTGCAGATCAACGGAACTTGGTATTGAAGCATCTGACCAGCGTCGATGCGGACGCCCCCCATCCGTTGTATGCCTCCTTGCAGCAAGCGCAGTCCGCTGTAGAGCCGGGCTGCTTCGCGATTGTAATCTCCTCGGAGACCGGCGAGCAAGTCATTCAAAGTATGGAATGGCTCTCTCGCAAAGGGGTGACTCCGTGCCTCATTCATATTGGATCATCCGCGAATCGAATTAGCGGGAATGTCGCCTGGAAGCGCATTTTGGAGAGCCGGGGCTGGATGGTCTACGATATCAAGCGACTGCAAGACCTTCCCGCAGCGCTTGAAGGGAGCGGGATCGCATGAAAAAGCTGACGTTCTGGATCGCTTCTTATTTAAAGCTCCGTTGGTATGATCGTTTCGTTTCTCTATTCGTAGCGGTTATTCTTATAAGCTCGCTGTCCATTTTCGAAAATTACTGGTGGCCGGAATCATTCAAGATTGCCTATTATACGCTCGCGGTCGCGACCTTAATCGATATCGTTCTTCCTTTAAAAGGACGGATCATTCGATTGCTGCTTCAATTCGCGGCTACGGTGTTCATCACCTTTCGATTCGCGAGAATGGAATGGTCGGCTTCACCTGCGGAGAGTTCCGGAGAATGGGGCTGGTGGTTCAGAGAGATGCTGGCTGGGCTTCATCCGTTTCTATGGATCGGCTTGTCGTTGCTCGTGATCCATTCGTTATTCACGGCTTGGACCGTAACCCGGCCAAGGATGTTCGGTTTTATCGGAGCGAGCATTATGGTCTTGACGGTCGCGGATTCCTTTACGCCGATATGGCTTTGGGATAATGTCGCCGTCGTCGTATTTATAGGCCTGGCCTGGCTCGTCTTGAATCATCTGGACAGGCTTCAGCGGACGCATCCCGAGAGCTTGAAGGAACTGCTGGAGTATCCGATTCGGGTGTTCACACCCGCCGTTATTGTGTTGTCGGTGCTGCTGGTGATTGCGCTGAATGTGCCTTCCATCTCTCCTTTGCTGCAGGACCCTTATACGATCTGGAAAAAAGCGCGCGGGGAAGAGGTTCAAGTCTTCCTGGGAGACAAGGCTTTGCAAAGAGACGATTATACCGCTGAGGTAGGCAATTCCAGTTCCGGATACAGCCGGAACGACGACATCCTGGGCGGAGGCTTCGACTATGACTTCTCCCCGATGATGACGGTGTCGACTTCGCAGCGAAGCTATTGGCGCGGAGAGACGCTGGGAGAGTATACCGGCCAAGGCTGGAGGAATGCTCTGATCCTCGACGGCGACCGGGTCATTCCGGAAGCGCAGCTCTCCGACGGAGCTGGCAGGGAGCGGGCGCAGCTTACGGAAGTGCATCAGGTTGTAACATTGGAGCGTGAGGATGCTTATCCGATTCTGTTCGGCGCGGCTCCCGTCTCGAAAGTCAATTGGATCAACGATGAGACGCAAGCCGTCATGTCGAATGCAATGCGTTGGTCGCCGGAGCATTGGGAGCTGAGATGGAATGAGTCCCTGCCGTATCCGAAGTCTTATTCGGTTACCTCATCCGTCGTCTCGCTGGATGAAGAGGGGCTCCGTACTGCGGAAGCCAGTCTGCCGAGCGGTCTTGACCAATATTATCTTAGCTTGCCGACCAGCCTGCCTGATCGGGTACGGGAGCTCGCTGAGGATATAACGGCAGATGGCACAACCGATTATGACCGAGCCAAGCTGATCGAAACATACTTGCGGCAAAATTATATCTACAATAATAAGCCGGACTTATCCAAGCTTTCAGGCAACAGTGTAGACTTCGTTGACGGGTTTCTGTTCGAGCTCCAGGAAGGGTACTGCGATTATTTCTCGACCGCGATGGCTGTCATGGCCCGAAGCGTCGGCTTGCCCAGCCGATGGGTAAAGGGCTTTACGCCTGGCATCCTCCCGGTGGACCGCTACGGGCCGCCGGGAGAAAATATGCTGGACGGCGAGCGATACAATCCGACAGGCGCAGGCACATATACGGTTCGCAATTCGGATGCGCATTCCTGGGTCGAAATTTATTTCGAGGGCTTCGGCTGGATTCCGTTCGAGCCGACGTCCGGCTTCCGTTTCCCTTATGTGTCGCCGGAAGGCGAAGAGCTTGAGCTTTCCATGCCTGAGGAAGAGCTGTCGGAAACGCCTAATGCCGCTGTGAAAACATCCGGCGGACCAAGCCGATTATGGGGATTGGTGAGCCTGGCGGTGCTGGTTCTTGCTGCTGCGGCTTGGCTGATTGTAAAACGTCGTCAGATGGCAATGGCCTGGTTCAAAATCAGGCACGGTAATCTGAGCACAAACGAACAGATTGTGTTGGAGGCGAACCGTTTGATTCGCTTCTGCACGAAGCGGGGCATGAAGCGGGAAGAGCATGAAACATTGCGTGAAGCAGTAGCCCGCTGGTCGCAAAGCCAGAAGCGGCTGCAGGGAGACTTCCGCACCGTGCTGGACGGCTTTGAGAAAGCGAAGTACGGAGCTGCAGGCGCAACGAAGGAAGACGTGGAGCGTTATACGAATAAAGTCCGATACTTGATTGGCGAATTGAAGTAATTTGATCCAGGTTCACGATTGCATGGACTACCGCCTGACAGCAATGCTGACAGGCGGTATTTCTTTGCAACAAATTCCGTTTATATGGTATAGTTTCGTAAGATAGCAGGCAGAAAGCAGAGGGATATCGGTTATGTTCGAGAGATTATTGCCGAATATGCGCGTTCATTCGGTGTATGATATTGATTTGAATGTGTTGCATGCCCAAGGTGTGCGCGGCATTATTACAGATTTGGATAATACGCTCGTCGGCGCCAAGGAGCCTCTTGCCACGCCGGAGCTTGTCATATGGCTGGACAAGGTGCGGGAGGCCGGCTTCAAGGTCGTCATCGTGTCCAATAATAATGAGACGAGAGTCGGGCAGTTCGCTGCCCCGCTGGCTATTCCGTTCGTGCACGCAGCCAGAAAGCCGACGCAAGCCGCATTCCGCAAGGCACTCGCTATGCTGGGTCTTAAAGCGGAGCAGACGGTCATGATCGGCGACCAGATGATGACTGACGTGCTCGGCGGCAATCGAATGGGTCTGTATACGATTTTGGTGGCGCCTATCTCACCAGCCGACGAAGGCGTCATGACGAAGGTGAACAGAGGACTGGAGAGATTTGCGCTGGCACGGTTACGAAAGCGCGGCTTGTGGTATGAGGAGGGAACGAAGTAATGGAAGGGCAGCTTAGAGAACATACGGAGCAATCATGCGCAGGCTGCGGCGTGCGCCTGCAATCCGGCAATCCGGAAGAGGCCGGTTATATCCCGGAAACGGCAATCGCGAAGGAGCCGATCATCTGTCAGCGATGCTTCCGTATCCGGCATTATAATGAAGCTTCATCGGTCGCCATTGATCAGGATGACTTCCTGAGGCTGCTGGGGGGAATCGGCTCGACCGACAGCCTGGTGGTGCATATTGTCGACCTGTACGATTTTGAAGGCAGCTTGATATCGGGCTTGCAGAGGTTTGTAGGCAACAATCCGGTGCTGCTCGTCGTGAACAAAATCGACCTGCTGCCAAAGGGCATGAACTTGAACCGGCTCCGCAACTGGGTTCAGAAGCAGGCGAAGGCGCAAGGGCTCCGAACGGTCGATGTCGTACTGTGCAGCGCCAAGCGTAATATGGGATTCGACCATATCATCGAGTCGCTTGACCGTCATCGTCAGGGACGTGACGTCTACGTGGTCGGTGCAACCAATGTCGGCAAGTCGACGCTGATCAACCGCTTGATCCGCGATTACAGCGATATGGAGCGCGAGCTTACGACATCCCGTTATCCGGGTACTACGCTGGATGCAGTCCATATTCCACTGGAGGATGGCAAAGCGATTATCGATACGCCAGGGATTGTCTATACAAGCCGTATGACAGAGGTCGTACCGCGCAGCTTCCTGGGCACGCTTATGCCGGACAAGCCGATCAAGCCGCTTGTCTATCAATTGAATGAACAGCAGACGCTGTTCATCGGAAGCCTGGTCCGCTTCGACTTTGTCGAGGGCGAGCGCCAGTCGTTTACGCTTTATCTGTCGAATGCGCTGAATGTGCATCGTACGAAGCTGGAGCGTGCCGACGATCTGTACGACAACCATAAAGGGGAGCTGCTGGGCACGCCGACAACGGCTGAACTGGAGACAATTCCGGAGTGGACAAGGCATTCGCTCAGGGTACGGCAGGGGGAACGGCAGGATATCTTCATCTCCGGACTCGGCTGGATTCAAGCCAATGGTTCCCGAGGTGCGCTCGTTGACATTTACGCCCCGAAAGGCGTCAAGGTATTGCTTCGCGATTCCATGATTTAAGGCATGCGCTTAGGAGGGGAACGGCCATGACAGGACATATCGCAAGACCAGGCATCGACAGCCATACCGTGCTGTATGGCGTAATTGGCGATCCCATTCGCCATTCGAAATCGCCGATTATGATGAACCGGGCGTTCCGCGAGACGGGCATCAACGGCGCGTATGCGGCCTTTCACATTACCGATGATAAGCTGGAGGATTTCATTCGCGGCGTAAGAGCGATGGGCATCCGGGGTGTCAATGTGACGATTCCGCATAAGCTGCGGGTGATGGAGCTGCTGGATGAGATCCATGAAGGCGCCAGAGCGATCGGTGCTGTGAATACGATTGTGAATGACAATGGCCGTCTTACCGGATACAATACCGACGGTATTGGCTATGTCCGCTCCTTGAAGGAAGAAGCGGCCCCTTCTATAGAAGGTAAGCGGGTCGTCGTGATCGGTGCGGGAGGGGCATCGCGAGGCATCGTGTATGCCTTACTGCAAGAGAAGCCTGCACGGATTACGATTACGAACCGCACCGTTCAGCGGGCGGAAGAATTGGCGGCTTCGCTGGAAGCCGGCGGCGTGCAGCTTGACGCTTCTTCCAATGATCAGCTGGAGGAGCTTTGCGGAGAGGCGGACATTGTCATTAATACGACATCGGTCGGCATGTTCCCGCAGGTGGATCAGTCTCCCGTGCCTGGTCACTGGCTGAAGCCGGGCTCTGTGGCGAGCGATCTGATCTACAATCCGCTGAAAACCAGGTTTCTGCTTGAAGCGGAGCAGCAAGGCTGCATCGCACATGGCGGACTTGGCATGTTTATTTATCAAGGAGCCTATGCGTTCGAATATTGGACGGGCCAGCCTGCGCCGGTTGCGGCGATGAGGGAAGAGGTACTGGCTGCGCTTCAGTGATACAACAAGCGGGCTTATCGCACAATAAAATTCAAATGATAGCAAGACTGATGCAGACGAAAGAAGGATACCATTATGCTAACTGGCAAACAAAAACGTTATTTGCGCTCGCAAGCGCATCATCTACAACCGATCTTTCAGGTCGGCAAAGGCGGCACCAACGATCATTTGGTCCGCCATATCGAAGAAGCGATCGAGACGAGAGAGCTCATTAAAGTGTCGGTACTCAACAACTGCCTCGATGATCCGAAGGAAATCGGAACAGAAGTTGCTAAAGCGGCAGGCGCTGAGCTTGTCCAAGTGATCGGCAAGACGATCGTGCTGTACAAGGAATCCAAGGATCACAAAAAGATAGAGCTTCCAAGAGCCTAAAGAGTCGGCTGCGAACCGGCAAGGTTCATATAGAACTTATAGGGCTATATATTGGAGGAGGGAGCGGCCATGAGGAAAATTGGCATCATGGGCGGAACGTTCGATCCGATCCATATCGGCCATCTGCTTGCCGCGGAGACGGCGAGAGAGCAGGGGAATCTGGATGAAGTATGGTTCATTCCGACCGCAGATCCGCCCCTGAAGGAAGCGGCTCCTTCCTCATCGGCTGGAGACCGCTTCGAGATGACGCGGTTGGCCGTAGAGGGAGAAGGGCGCTTCCGGGCGCTCGATATGGAGATCAGGCGCGGCGGCACCAGCTACTCCTACGATACGGTGAAGCAGCTGCTGGAGCAGCATCCGGGTTGTTCCTTTACGTATATTATCGGCTCCGACCGTATTAACGATCTGCCGAAGTGGCATCGTATTGGGGAGCTTGCGTCCATGGCCGGTTTTATCGGTCTGGAGCGTCCGGACGAGAAGCCAATGACGGATTCGCTTCCGCCTTACTTGCAACAGTCGGTTCAGCTGGCCCGAATGCCGCAGATCGGTATCTCGTCGACTGCGATCCGCGAACGGCTGATGGCGGGGAAGTCGATCCGCTATCTCGTGCCGGAGCCTGTACGCGACTATATAAGGAGGCATGGTCTGTATGGATCGACAACTCATCATGGAGCGGGTCCGCGCTGAGATGCCTGAGCGCCGCTGGCGCCATACAGAAGGCGTGATGGAGACAGCCATAGCGCTTGCTCTCCGGTACGGAGAAGATCCGCAGCGCGCGGAGCTTGCCGCCATCATTCATGATGTTGCGAAGTTTTGGCCAATTGAGCGCCAGGGCAATGCCATTCGGGATAATGGATTGAATCAAGAGGTTCTTGGCTACGATAAAGAACTATGGCATGCGGTAGTCGGGGCGTGGGTCGCTGAACGCGATTTTGGCGTGACAGACGGCGGCGTGCTGGATGCGATCCGCTACCATACCTCCGGGCGTAGAGGCATGAGCAAGCTGGAGAAGATCGTATGGCTGGCGGATTATATCGAGCCGGGACGCGACTTCCCCGGAGTCGATGCCATCCGGGCGCTTGGCGAGGAGCATCTGGAGAGAGCGGTGCTGGCTGGACTAGACGGGACGATCGGATTTCTGATTGCCAAGGGCAAACGGATCTACCCGCTGACGATTGAGGCCCGCAATGGGTTAATTGAAGAATTGCACGCGTAAATGACAAAGGAGGTATATGATGGCTGTACAATCCAATCAATTAATGAAAATAGCGGTGACAGCCGCTGAAGATAAAAAAGCGATGGACGTTATTGCGCTGGATCTGAAAAATATTTCTCTCGTTGCAGATTATTTCATCATCTGCAGCGGCAACTCGGACACTCAGGTGCAAGCTATTGCGACTGAGGTGCGCAAGCAGGCGGATCTCGCCGGCGTGCGCATTCGCGGCGTGGAGGGCATGGACTCGGCAAGATGGGTACTTATCGATTTGGGCGATGTTGTCGTCCATATCTTCCATCGCGAAGAGCGCGAATATTACAATATCGAGAGATTGTGGTCCGACGCTAAGGTCGTGGAATTCGCATGAGTTTTGTTGCCGGTCAGACATATACACTCAAAATATCGCGAGAGGTGTCTCCGTACGGGTACTTCCTGAGCGACGGCGAATCGGAGGTACTGCTCCACTATACGGAGCTGGTCGGCTCGAAGCCTCAGGTTGGCAATTCGGTTGAGGTGTTCATCTATTACGATTCTGAAGACCGGATTGCTGCTACGATGAAGAAACCGCTCCTTCAATTAGACGAGCTGGCGCGTCTGCGTGTCGTGGACGTACATCCGAAGCTAGGCTGTTTTCTGGAGATGGGACTAGGCAGACATCTGTTGCTGCCGTTGTCGGAGCTGCCTGAGGGCATCAATTACCGTCCGCTGCCTGGAGACGAGGTATTCGTCGTCATGAAGCACGACAAGATCGGAAGACTGGTCGCCAAGATTGCCTTTGAGGAAGAGCTGTCCCCGCTAGTGTTCCATGCGCCTGAAGCATGGCGCAATACGTGGGTAGAGGGTTGGGTGACCAAGTCGCTTCAGATGGGATCGTTCGTCATGGTGGACGGAGGCGTTATCGGCTTCGGCGTGTATGGACTTATTCCAAGCCCCGACCGCACAAGAGCCTTGCGGCTCGGCGAACGCGTACGCGCTCGCGTCACGTTCATCCGCGAGGACGGCCGTGTCAATCTGTCCATGACCGAACGCAAGGAAGTAGGACGGGTGGAGGATGCTGACCGCTTGCTTGCCTTCCTGAAGGAGCGGCCGGGCGGCGGCATGCCATACTCCGATCAGACAGAGGCGGAGACGATCAAGCAACGATTCGGCATAAGCAAGTCAGCGTTCAAGCGGGCGCTCGGCAAGCTGATGAAGGATGGGCTTGTCACGCAGAAGGGCAGCTGGACCTATCTGGCTTCTCCTAGCGAACCGGCTGCGGACGCAGAAGGAGTGGAGAAGTGAGCCAATCGTACGGGCAATTCGCGCTCGTGTACGACCAGCTGATGGAGGATATGCCCTATGCTGAATGGCTGGGCTTTGCCCGGGCAGGCTGGTCGCGCTACGGCATGCCGGGAACCGTCGTGGATCTGGGCTGCGGCACGGGAAGCTTGTCGATTCCGCTGGCTCGCTCCGGCTTTCATGTGTACGGCATCGATCTGTCGGCTGATATGCTGTCTGTCGCCCGCAGCAAGTGGGAGGAGACTCCTCAGCAAGCGATACGGCCCCGTACGGGCACGATCCGTTGGCTGCAGCAGGATATGCGCCGCTGGGAGATGGCGGAGCCCGTAGATTCCGTAATTTCGTTTTGCGATTGTCTGAATTATTTGACGGAGGAAGCGGATGTGGAGGCGGCTTTCCGGGCTACCTTCGCCGCGCTGAAGCCTGGCGGATCGTTCTTGTTCGACATGCATCCGCCGAAGCAATTCGTCCGTTATGCGGAGGAGCAGCCGTTCGTCCTGGACGAGCGGGATATTGCGTATATCTGGACATGCGATTTTGAGCAATCCCGCTGCCAGATCGAGCATAATCTGACGATCTTCGCCCGTGACCGGAATGCCTCCTTCTATCGCTTCGAGGAGACGCACAGGCAGCGCGCCTATGATCCTGATTGGGTGGAAGGGGCCTTAAAGCGAGCAGGCTTCGATACGGTAGATCGTTATGCGGACTTCGAACTGAAGCCTGCCGACGCGAATTCGGAACGATTGTTTTTTGCGGCAATCAAATAAATCATAAATAAGCCTCCCTGGGTCATGACGCAGGGAGGCTTTTTCGATGAATAAAGGGAAGTGCTGAACATGACCGGCGTATCCCTCGAAAGACGCCCCAGTACCTCTGTAGATGCTTGCAGCGGTCACTGCCACTCGTAAATAGGGGGATCATTCTGAAGGTCGTCTGCAGCCACTTAGCGCGTCATGCGAATGGTCCCATGACCTCGGGGCCGTCTCATGCCGGAGACTGTCGAACAAGGAAAATCCAAGCCGAATCGCGTCACGTTTCTTCTATAATAAACTTTAAAGAAAATTCGCCATTATTCGACAGCTAAAAAAGCTCATGAACGGTTGGCCAATATCACATGTCGCTAGAGCTACTCTCTCAGCGCATCTTTGAGGCGGCTGTTCATCGACGCGGCAGACGACGCTCTTCGCGCGGCAGCCTCCCTGAACTTCCGGTTCTCGTCCTCCAGACGCTTGCATTTCGCCTCCAGATCGGAGAGATAGGGCAGCAGTCCCGATTGTTCGCGGCCGGCTTCACGAAGCAATTGGAGCAGCTCCAAGCGGGCCTCTTCCGTTGTTAATTTGTTCTCCATGGGTACCTCCAAGATAAGCTATAAAATGTCACTATCCCATCATAGCCGTATCTGTTAAAATAGTCGAGTGCGCCTAAAAAGCTCTCAAAAATCGATTCATAGTTTCTCCATAATTTTCATTGACGAGACCTATATCTTGATGTAAAATCAAAAACAGCAACTAGATGTTGATGCATGTCATGATTTTCAACATCTAGCACTAGTATGTTGTATCGAAGCGCGTCTGCCTGCTAGCGGCGGTCAGAAGCGCTTTTTGATTGCTGAAATTCAGTAAGGGAGCGGGTGTGCGGTGCTAGTTGTCTATGATTCCAAAACGGGCAATGTCAAACGTTTCATCAAAAAACTGAATATGCGTGCAGTACCGATTGACGAGCAGAATCAAGTAGACGAGCCGTTCGTGCTGGTCACTTATACAACGGGGTTCGGACAAGTGCCGGAGAAGGTCAATTCCTTCCTCGAGATGAACCATAATATGCTGCGCGGGGTATCCGCGAGCGGCAATCGCAATTGGGGACCGGGTTTCGCGAAGAGTGCGGATACGATCTCACAGAAGTATCATGTGCCTGTCATATCGAAGTTTGAATTATCGGGAACGAGTCAAGATACGTTACATTTTGTCGAAAGGGTGCAGGCAATTGAAGCATATTGAATTAAATAACGAGTTAATGCAGCGCGGAGCGGACGGATTCTACCAACTGGAGAAAGACAAAGAGGCGGTACGGGCGTTCATGGCGGAAGTGGAAGAGAAAAGCGTGAAATTCGCTTCCCTGCGCGAAAAGCTGGACTACCTGATCGAGAACGATTACTATGATAACGTTTTTGAAAAATATACATACGAGCAAGTAGAAGCTGTATTCAATCTGACGGCAAACAGCGGCTTCGAGTTCCAATCGTATATGGCGGCGTCCAAGTTCTACAAGGACTATGCGATGAAGACGAACAACAAAGCTCAATATCTGGAGCAATATGCTGATCGCGTAGCGATCGTAGCGTTGAACCTGGGCGAAGGGGATGCCGATCGCGCGCTTCGCATTGCAGAGGCGATGATTGAGCAGCGCCTGCAGCCAGCGACACCGACGTTCCTGAACGCGGGCAAGAGCCGCCGCGGTGAGATGGTCTCGTGCTTCCTGCTGGAGATGGACGATTCCCTCAACTCTATTAACTATGTGCTTGGGACATGCATGCAGCTGTCCAAAATCGGCGGCGGCGTAGCCGTCAACCTGTCCAAGCTGCGCGGACGCGGCGAGCCGATCAAAGGCGTAGAAGGCGCGGCGAAAGGCATTATGCCGGTGCTGAAGCTGATGGAGGACGCATTCTCCTACGCGGACCAAATGGGTCAGCGCAAAGGCTCCGGAGCGGGCTACTACAACATTTTCGGCTGGGATATTATTGAGTTCCTGGATTGCAAAAAAATTAACGCGGACGAGAAATCCCGCATTAAGACCCTGTCCATCGGCCTGATCATTCCGAACAAATTCTATGAGCTGGCTGCACAGAACCGTCCGCTTGTCGTCTTCGGGCCATATTCGGTACAGAAGGCATACGGCCAGCATCTGGACGACATGGATATGGACGAGATGTACGAAGAGTTGCTTGCGAACGACCAAGTGACGAGAAAAACGGTCATGAACGCGCGCGATATGCTGACGAAGATCGCTTCCATTCAATTGGAATCCGGTTATCCATACATTATGAACAAATCCAATGCCAACAGCGTGCATGCACTGAAGGATATCGGTTCGATCAAAATGTCCAACCTGTGCACAGAGATCTTCCAATTGCAAGAAACATCGGAAATTAACGACTACGGCTTCGACGACGTCATTCGCCGCGATATCAGCTGCAACCTGGCGTCTCTCAATATAGTAAATGTAATGGAACGCGGAAAAGTTAAAGAATCCGTCCATGTCGGCATCGAAGCGCTGACCACAGTCAGCGACCTGTCGAAGATCGACAACGCACCAGGCGTACGCAAAGCCAACGAGGAGCTTCACTCCGTGGGTCTCGGCGCGATGAACCTGAACGGCTATCTGGCGAAGAACAAAATCGCTTACGAGAGCGATGAGGCAAAAGACTTCGCAAATTCGTTCTTCATGATGATGAACTTCTACTCCTTGGAGAAGAGCATGGAGATCGCGAAGGAACGCGGCGCTACATTCAAAAATTTCGAGCGTTCCGAATATGCGAAGGGTACGTACTTCACGCGCTATATGGAGACGGATTACCGTCCGAAAACGGATCGTGTGAAGGAATTGTTCGAGGGTATCTATGTTCCGTCCCCGCAGGACTGGGCAGAGCTGAAGGAAAAGGTGCAGCAGCATGGCCTGTACCATGCTTACCGTCTGGCGATTGCGCCAACGCAAAGCATTTCCTATATCCAGAACGCGACATCCAGCGTAATGCCAATCGTCGAGCATATCGAGACGCGCACCTACGCAAACTCGACGACCTATTATCCGATGCCGTACCTGTCGCAGGATAATTTCTTCTACTACAAATCGGCGTACAACATCAATCAGTTCAAGCTGATCGACCTGATCGCCGAGATCGGGCAGCATATTGACCAAGGCATCTCTAGCGTCCTGCACGTGAACAGCAACGTCACGACTCGTGAACTGGCGCGTTTCTACGTCTATGCCGCTCAGAAAGGCCTGAAATCCCTGTACTACACACGGACGAAGCGCCTGTCTGTCGAAGAATGCACAAGCTGCGCCGTTTAAACCGGCTTATCAAGGTATTAAGATTACGTAGCAAAGAAGGAGTATGCCTACTATGAAAGCAGTTAACTGGAATCGCCCGGACGATGATTTCACGCTGACGTTCTGGCAGCAGAACGTGATGCAATTTTGGACGGACGAAGAAATTCCGTTATCCGATGATAAAATGGACTGGATGCAAATGACGGACGACGAGCGCACGCTGTACAAAAACGTGCTCGGCGGCCTGACCTTGCTTGATACGATACAAGGCGGCGTCGGCATGCCGAAAATTTTGGAGCATGTGGACGGCTTGCAGCGCAAGGCTGTACTTTCCTTCATGTCCATGATGGAGCAAATCCACGCCAAGTCCTACAGCAGCATCTTCACGACGCTAGCTTCCGGCGAAGAGATCGACGCGATCTTCAAGTGGGTGGAGGAGAATCCTCAGCTGCAGAAGAAAGCGAACCTGATCGCCTCCTGGTATACGAACATTACGGGCCCGAAAGAGCTGTACAAGGCGATGGCGGCCTCCGTATTCCTGGAGAGCTACCTGTTCTACAGCGGCTTCTTCTACCCGCTGTACCTGGCGGGCCAAGGCAAGATGACAAGCAGCGGCGAGATCATCGACTTGATCTTGCGCGACGAGAGCATCCACGGCCTGTATGTCGGCGTGCTTGCTCAAGAGCTATTCGCGACGTTCACTCCGGAGGAGCAGGCCTCGTTGCAAGTTGAAGTCTATGCGCTTCTGAACGAGCTGTACGAGAATGAAGTAGTCTATACGGACGACCTGTACGGCGCGCTTGGCCTGGAAGAGGAAGTGAAGGCTTATGTCCGCTACAATGCGAACAAAGCGCTCATGAACCTTGGCATGGAGCCGCATTTCCCGGAGGAACCGGTCAACCCGATCGTATTCAATGGCATAAGCACGCATACGAAGCAGCATGACTTCTTCTCCAAGAAGGGCAACGGCTACGTACGTACGATTCACGTCGAGCCATTGAACGACGATGACTTCGTCTTTAACTTCTAATTCGAAAGCTTGACTCATAGGATCAAATAGGATCGCTCCTGACTATGCCTTTTGGCAAGGCGGGGGCGATTTTTGCAAGGCGGAAGGTTCTCTAGTAAGCTGGTGATAGCAGCAATTATTCATTCAGGGGAGCGATGCGCTCACGCTGCTGTCTACAGATGAGCGGGGAGAATCGTTGTAATCGTAGAGGGGAGACGGGAACATGAAGTCTATTGCCGTAAAGGAGCTGGCCAGGCGCTTTAACCTTGAGGTGCTTGTAGGCACCGAGCATTTGGATCGGAATATCATGAAGGCGCGCGCTTACCGGCCGGGTCTGGAGTTTATGGGATACTTTGATTTCTTCCCGCAGGAGCATGTACAAATTTTGGGCAAAAAAGAAATTACGTATCTTCACCGTCTGACGGAGGACGAACGCAACTTCCATATCGGCAATATCGTCAAGTATCATCCACCATGCTTTATTGTGACCTCCGGTCAGGAGGGGCTGAAATACCTGACGAAGCATTGCGTGGAGGAAGGTATTCCGCTGCTTCGGACGCAAGAGCCTACCGCCGCTTTTGTGGGGATGCTGGATGCCTATCTGCTGAAGGAGCTTGCGCCCGAGATCGCCGTACACGGCGTCTGTCTGAACGTATCGGGCATCGGCATCCTGCTGCGGGGCAAGTCCGGCGTTGGCAAAAGCGAGACCGCTCATACGCTTATCCGTCGCGGGCACCGGCTTGTCGCCGATGATATCGTGGTACTGAAGAAGCTGAGCTCGCAGACGCTGCTGGGCAGCCACAACGAGAAGTCGAAGGAATTTCTTGCGCTGCGAAGCGTGGGGCTCGTGAATGTGGTCCGTTTGTACGGCCGCAAGGCATTCCAGGACGAGACGCGTATAACGCTTGATATCGAGCTGACCAGGTGGCGCGAAAACGATTTGAACAACGACCTGGAGCTGGAGCCGCAATATGTGGACTATATGGGTGTCCAAATTCCTCACTTTGAAATTCAGCTGCAGCCGGGCCGCGATGTGGCGGGCTTGATCGAAGCGGCGGCGA
The DNA here is from genome assembly GCF_042887015.1 of Paenibacillus sp. NPDC057967. Lineage (NCBI taxonomy): Bacteria > Bacillati > Bacillota > Bacilli > Caryophanales > Paenibacillaceae > Paenibacillus > Paenibacillus sp. NPDC057967. Next base: position 236,479 of record NZ_JBHVQB010000003.1, on the reverse strand, counting down.
ATAACTGGTATTTAAAGCAGCAAGGTTATAGCGCGGTTGAAGATTTCATGAAGCGGCTGGAATGTGATTAGATTTTGATTTTAGCCGAATACAAGTTCGTTCACGAAGGTTTCAAATGATTATTTTCGAAATAACTATCCTTTAATTGGGAAAACATGCTACACTAGCGTTGTGAAAGCTCATCCTACGGTATCGTTCCGGTGATGAAGCCAAGCAAGAGAACTGTCCGATACCAGCCAATGCCCTTCGACACCGGTTTTGTTCGACAAAACGTTAAGGAGGAACAAAGCGTGGAAAACTGCTCGATCGTCATCAAGCCTGCTTTGCAACTCGTTGGAATCAGTTATTGCGGCCCGTATTCATCCTTCCCGGATGAAGCGATTCGGCTGCAGACCGAGTTTCTCGCCAGAAAGCATGAATTGAACGATAATGTGAAGTCGACTGTGCTGTACAGCCCTAACTTTGGGAATGAAGCATTTGCTACGTATTGGGCTTGCTATGAGGTTCAACATCTGGATGAAGTACCGGAAGGCATGGTGCAGCTCACCATTCCTGGCCACCGCTATGCGATGGTTGCAAGCTCCAATAAGCGGATTGGCGAAGGGTATGAGCAATTGCATGCCTGGATGAACGAACAGGGACTTAAGAAGAACGAGCAAGCCGTCTCCTTGGAGCTGTTCTATATCGATGAGCAGCATTGGGAGGAAGAGCCGGTCGAGCTTCTGATTCCGCTGAAAGACTAAAGCTACGAAGAGCTTGCGACAAGCAGGTTCTTTTTCTTTTTTTATAGAGACATTGATGCTGATAACATAAGAAAAGGAGGTCGTGGCATGGGAACGGCTTTGCATATTATAGATGCGTTTTCTAATGAGCGTTTTAAAGGAAATCCGGCGGCTGTCTGTGTAATGGAGGGGCCGATGCCGGACTTGCGAATGCAGGAGATTGCATCGGAGATGAACTTGTCGGAGACGGCTTTTGTATGGGCAGGAGATGAGGGGTACAGGCTGCGCTGGTTTACGCCGAAGGCGGAGGTCGACTTGTGCGGACATGCGACGCTTGCGGCCGCTCATGCATTATGGGATATTGGCGTGCTCTCAGAGAGTGAAAAGGCTGTTTTTCATACAAAAAGCGGCATCCTGTCGGTGGAACGGGACGGGGAGTGGGCGAATATGGACTTTCCTGCTGAACCGGTAGAGCCGGTAACGGCGCCGAAGGAATTGATTGAAGCGCTCGGACTTATCCCGCGTTATGTCGGCCGTAATCGGATGGACTACTTGGTCGAGGTGGATAGTGAAGCAACGGTAAGATCCTTACAGCCGGATTTTCAACTGCTGAAGATATTGCAGACCAGAGGGGTCATTGTGACAAGCGCGGCAGCTCAGAGAGGAGAGAGCGCAAGTTACGACTTCGTCTCACGCGCTTTCTTCCCCGGAATCGGCGTGAACGAGGACCCGGTGACGGGTTCGGCGCATTGCGCGCTGGCACCGTATTGGGGCAGGAGGCTCCGCCGGAATGACCTGACCGGCTACCAGGCTTCCGAACGTGGCGGCTACGTTCGCGTACAGGTGAAGGACGAGCGCGTCCTTCTGTCCGGACAAGCCGTCACGGTGCTTCGAGGTGAGCTTGCAGAGTAAGCTTGGGAAGGGATTTGCAAGCCGAATTTCTCGGCTTGGAGAGCCGGTCTGAGCTCGCAAAGCAGCTGCAAGCCGAATTTCTCGGCTTGGAGAGTCGATCCGAGCTCGCAAAGCAGCTGCAAGCCGAGTTTCTCGGCTTAGAGAGCCGAATCGAGCTCGCGAATTAGCTGCAAGCCGAATTTCTCGGCTTAGAGAGCCGGATCGAGCTCGCAAAGCAGCTGCAAGCCGAATTTCTCGGCTTGGAGAGCCGAACCGAGCTCGCAAAGCAACTGCAAGCCGAGTTTCTCGGCTTGGAGAGCCGGAGCGAGCTTGCCAGGCGTGTAACGCTGGCTAATCAGCAGCGGTAAAGTTGTTCGGATCGCTGTTGATCTCTTGAATAGCTGTTTCGACGCGCTCCCAGCCTTGGTCGAACGTTATGGTGCCTTTGGCAACAGCTTCGAATTGCTCCGCGAACACATTGCTGAGTTGCCAATACGCTTCACCGGTAAAGGTAACAGTCGATAGAGGCGGGGCAGCGCCGTTCGTCTCGAAGATCACGTCAGCCGAGAAGGGGCTAAATGATACCGCATCCGGATAGGTGACAAAACCATATGGATTCTGCGTCGCCCCAAAGCCTTTGGCCCCAATCCCGCCAATCACTTCAGCATCAATCCGCGCGGCCGCTTCTTCGCTCATGAGATAGGCCATGACCTGCATCAGTTCGTCGATATATTCGCTCTCCGCATGGACGGCAAACGGATTCGTTGCCCAGATCGGCATACGGTATTGGTTCATAGGGTCGCGCGGCAGCTCAACGATCGACCAGTCTTCCGGCGATAGACCGCCATTTATTAGTGATCGGATATAATCGGCTCCGGAGATGAAGAGTCCTGTATTGTCAAAGGTGCGCGGAGAATATATTTTGTTTTCTAAAAAACTTTCCTTCATTCCATCCTCATACAGCTGTTCGTACAATTGTCGCCATTCCGGACGATCCAGCGTCAACTGGTTATCTTCGACGACGTTCCAGCCCATAATCGTGCGTCCGACCCATACTAAACCTGAGAATTGCGGCAAGTTTGCCATATAACTTTTCACTTCGGGATACTGCTCTTTGACCGATGAGACTGCTTGTCTGAATGCTTCCCAAGTCATCGGACTTTCCGGCTCATCCACATTGAGTTCGCGCAATAGCTTCCCATTTATAAACAATACACGTTTATTAAACGTAGGAGACAATTCAGTCAAGGTGCCATCGGGTCTTGTTGCTTGGTCGGCCAGTATTTTTTGATGATTGTTTAGTTCAATCCCGTAAACATTAAGCAATGGAGCCAGATCAAGCAGTGGATATTCCTCTATGTAAGCATCCGGAGAAAGGTTGAGAAAAAGATCTGCATCCGTATCCTCTACGAGTGCAATGACTGCTTCCAGTTGATCCTGAGGTGAAATATTTACATTTTCTCCTACCTCTTTAATAGGGTCTATCGCTTCAAATGTCATATGTGGGAATTTCTCTCGCAGCAAAGGCTCGAAGCTGGTGAATCGCTCCAATGGCTCCGCGATTACTTTGACGGTTATGTTCGGCGGCTTTTTCTTGCCGATTCCTATCGCAGAGCAGCCCTGGGCAAGAAATACGAGCAGAAGCAAACAAGCGATCCCTATCTTACCAAATCTGTTCAATGCCATGTCCTCCTTGAGCATCCATTCATGATATGGAAGCACTAGTATATAGAATTAACTATGTATAGGAACGGTACGAGCTCTTATTTTGTTGCGCAATTATGTAAAAATTAACATATTGAGGACATAGTGAGTGAATTTGTAACGACGCAATGGCACGAAATAATAGGGATGCCTCATCCCTATTCATTCTCGCTCATACAAACAGACCATCGTAAGATAACTGAGCATATATCAAAAAAGGGAAGCATCGCGCATGGATCAACCATGCGGATACTTCCCTGTCTTCGTTATACACTCATTCCCTTTCTGGAAGCGGGAATCGCTTTATAGGCGGTGACGCGGTTTTTGCCGTTGGTCTTGGAGTAGTACATGGCCTCGTCCGCAAGCTTGACCATCTCCTGGACGGAGGAGGTGTCTTTGGTCGTGCTGAACCCGACGCTGATCGTGACGATCGTCTCCGTTTCTACGCGTCTGCGTATCGATTCTGCGACGATCTCCGGCTTGACGCGGTCCGTGCCAATGCAGGCCAGCAACTCTTCACCGCCGTACCGCCCGGCAGCGCCGATGCCGCTGGATTCCTCTTTAATGATTTCGGCTACGCGCTTCAACACTCCGTCTGCTTTGTGATGGCCCTGCGTATCGTTCAGCTTCTTGAAGTTATCGATATCGCAGAAGATGACAGCCACTGATTTGCTGCTTGCAAGCAAGCCCTCCGCTTTGGAATGAAAGTGACGACGATTGTATAGCCCTGTCAAGCCGTCGACGATCGAAGATTGATAGGTCGACATCAGCCGTTCAATGACCCATTCAAACAACAGCATGAACAGCAGCGAGAAGTATAGAATCGGCATTAGCATCGAAAGCAGAATCAGCCATGGCTGGGACCCGTGGAATACGTAGCCTTCGGCGATGCGTGCCAGCTCGTAGATGAAAAAGACGACAAGACCCGTATAATATTTGCTGTTCATGTCGGCGCTTCGCGTTGCAAGCAATATAATGAGGGTAACGACGATGCTGTACACATCAAGCATCGGGAAGGCGAAATCCCCCGCTGTCCGGTCCATGCCCTCGAACGGCTGGATGGCGACTTGAATGGCCGCCAAACCTACGGTGGCGAGCGACATGAGGGCGAACGGAACAATCCGAAGCTGCGCGGAACGGTAAGTATATAATTTCATGAACACAAAGTTTATAATAATAAATGAAACAATATGCAGCACATCCGACAGCAAGTAGAGCCACGGCGAGAGATTCCATCCCGGGAACGCCAGAGCAACTAATGCGCCTTGCCGCACAATGCTGAGCATTATGGCTGTGATAAGCAGCCTGTAGGTATGCTTGTTGCGATAGCTTACGTATAGCTTTATAGACATGAAGAGCATCAGAATCAGAATGACGATTACTGATGAAGAGGAAAACAATTGTCCGTTCGGGCCTGTCAGCCATTGCATGATTGTCATCGTCCGACCACCAATATTGTAGGATAAGTAGCAAACTTTACAGAAACATACGTTCTATTATATCATATTTCAGTAGATGTTGAAGCTAGAAGTTAACGAGCATTCGAAGCGATCACCGCTTCAGAACCTATCAGGAGCTGGAACAAATGAATATATTGCAAGCATTGTTTTTTCCTCCGGAACAGCCCGGCGGCGTATCGTCCATGATCCCTTACATTCAGGAACGCTTCCACAAGCTGGGATGGGGGATGGACTTGTTCTCCCTCCCGAAGCGCGTCCGGAACAAAGGCCAGGAAGAGGTCTCGTTCCGAACTTTCGATCATACCCCTTATATCGGCAATCCGCTCGTCGATAAATATATCCAGACTTATAAAGATTACGTATGGTGGACGCGTATGCGCATCCAGAAGCCCTACGATATTATTCATGCGCATCATCCCATCGCCGCAATGGTCATGAAAGACCTGTTTCCCGACACTCCGCTAGTCATGACGCTTCACTCCAGCTATGAGCGAGAGCTTATGCTGAATGGCAAGATTAAAGAGGGCAGCGTAGAGCACCGCTTCCTGACTTCCATATACCGTGAGTTGGAATTGAAGGCCGACAAGCTGATGACCGTATCGGAATCGTTCCGCAATTACATTTCTCCGTACATCGATCATGCCGAGCGCATTAAAGTGATTCCGAACGGCTTTGACGAGAAAAGATTCAAGCCGATCGCCCATGAAAATGAAGTGACGCAATTAATTACGGTATGCCGTCTTGTCCCTGCCAAAGGGATCGATGTGCTGCTTCATGCTTGTGCGGAGCTGAAGCGCAGAGGTCATCCGTTCGTGCTTCATATTATTGGCGACGGACCCATTCGCGAAGAGCTGGAGGAGCTGGCTCTGAAGCTCGATCTGTATGACGACATTATCTTCTACGGTTACATGCTTCATCCCGAAGAGTTCATGCCGTTTTTTGACGTGTTCGTATTGCCTTCACGCGCTGAGGCATTCGGCTCGGTATTTGCCGAGGCTGCATTATGCTGGCTGGCGCTTGTGGGCACGAATGTCGGGGGCATCGCAGAGCAGATTGAGGATGGTGTGAACGGTCTGCTTGTACCGCCTGAAGACCCGGGTGCGCTTGCTGATGCGCTGGAGAAGGTGGTAGTTGATCCAACGTATCGCTATAACTTAGCCCGATCCGGCTGGGACAAGGCAAAGAAGGCATATTCGCTGCAGCGCGTTATCTCCCAACTGAAGAAGGTATACAACGAAGTGAATGCGGGAGTCAAACCCGAGTAGCTGCCTGTTAGTTGCTGCTGGAGCAGCTTCTGATTAATCAAAATCTATTTCATTATTTTTGCATAGTAAAAGGCTGGTGACGGTATGAGTGTGTCATTTCGGTTCATTCACGCAGCCGATCTGCATCTGGATAGCCCGTTCAAGGGGCTGTCGAAGGCGCCGGAAGCGGTCAGGAAAGGGCTGGCGGAATCGACTTTCGCCGCCCTGAGGAAGCTGACGGATCTTGCGATAGCGGAGGAAGTGGATTTTATCGTCATTGCCGGAGATCTCTTCGACGAGGCCGATCGCTCCCTGCGCGCGCAGCTGTCTTTGCTTCAGGAATGGAAGCGCCTTGCAGCGGAGGGGATAGCGGTCTATGCCATTCACGGCAATCATGATCATCTGGGCGGCAAGCGGGCTCAGATGGAGCTTCCGCCGAATGTGCATATATTTGGCGCGGCCAGGCCGTCTGAGATACCGGCTTACCGGAGGACAGGTGAGCTGGCTGCGTATGTGTACGGTATGTCCTACGGGGAGCGTGCCGAGACGCGCAATTTGGCTGCTGCTTATCGGACAGCGCCGGAGGCGCCTTATCATATTGCTCTGCTGCACGGCAACGTCGGGAGTAATGCTTCGCATGACCCCTATGCGCCTTGTACGCTTGAGGGGTTGATTGGCAGCGGCTTTGATTATTGGGCTCTCGGACATATCCATAAGCGTGAGCTGCTGCACGAATACCCGCATATTGCTTATGCCGGCAATCTTCAAGGCCGGAACCCGAAGGAAACCGGGGCCAAAGGCTGTTATGTGGTGGATGTGTCGGAAGCAAGAAAAGTGGATATGCGTTTTATGCCGCTGGACCAGGTACGATGGCTAGAGGAAGAGGTATCGATCGAAGACATCGTGACGGAGCAAGAGCTGCTGCGAGTATTGGAACGGAGAGTGGCACAGTACGAAGAGAAGGAAGAAGGGGGTTCCTTGATGCTGCGGCTGCGACTGACAGGCAGCGGGGAGCTTCACCGGACGGTTAGCCAGCCTGCATCGCTGGCAGCATGGCTTGAACAACTGCAAGAGAGCTGGCCTAAGCTGTCAGACGGGCGCTGGATTTATGTCTACGGGTTGTCGTCGTCTACGAGTACCCCGATCGATTGGCAGGTCTTGCAGCACGAAGACAGCTTTGCCGGGGAGCTGCTCCGGCTGAGCACAAGACTCCGCCAGAACGAGGAGCAATGGCGGGAGCTGGCTGGACAAGCGGTTGCGGATATGACCGATCATCCCAGGCTGAATCGGATTAGCCGGGAGAAGTGGAATACGCCGCAGAAGGAATGGCTTCAGCAGGCGAAGGAACTGACTTTGGGACTCATTGCCGGACATGATGAACATAATCGCCGTACTTAACGGCAAGCGAGATGTCCTTAATCCAGCCAGGTAGGAGGCAGCGGAATGAGACTGCAAGAAGCTTTCATAGATGGATACGGAAGGTTTCATAACCGGCGCCTGGATTTGGATGCGCCGGTTATCGTCGTATATGGACCGAACGAAGCGGGCAAAAGCACGTTATTCGGTTTTTTGAGAACGATGCTGTACGGCTTTGCCCGCCGCTCCTATCCCGCTCTTCGAGCTGAACCGCTGTATGGGGGACGGCATGGCGGGCGGCTGTTGTTCCGCGATGGCATGGGGAAATCCTATTATGTGCTCCGGCATGCGGATGAAGCAGGCGGCAAGCCGAGATTGCGAGAAGTGTCCGATTCTTGGGGAACGGCCTATGAGCCCGCAAGTCTTGAGGAACGGATGATGGAGCAGCGGGAATGGGAAGGACAATATTTGGGCGGCATCCAGGAGCGGTTGTTCCGGGGATTGTTTGCGGTAACGTTGACGGAGCTTCAGGAAGTGGGCATTTTGTCAGGTGCAGAGCTTGGCCGTCATCTCTATGAGGCTGGTTGGGAGAGCGGCGGGGCGGTCGCGGCTGCTGAGAAAGAAATCACTCAGGAGCTGGAGCAACTGTTCAAGCCCAAGGGGACCAACCAGCGGATGAATGCCGGCCTGCGGAAGCTGGAGCAGCTTGAGGCGGAATGGAGGCGGCTTGAAGACGGCATAGAGAGCTATAATCAGTGCAAGCAACATGAAGCAGCAGCTGTGCAGAAGCTGGAGGCTATAGCTGATCGACTGCCAAAGGTGCAGCTGCAGCTTAGATATACGCAGAAGGCGCTGGCATCCAGGCCGGCTTGGCTGCGCATGTGTCAGGCGGTGGGAGAGGCGGAGAAGTACCGTTATACGGAATCGCTTCCCCTCGGAGCTGAGCAGGCTTGGCATGAATGGCTGAGCAAGCGTCAGGAGGCTGAACAGAAAAGGGATGCGCTGAAGCAGGAGGCCGGAAGACTGGAGCGCCAGCTAGCTGATTTAAGTTATGACGATGGCTTGATTGCCAGGACGGTAGACACGGAAGCTGCGCTGCAGTCCGCGGAGCGAATGCATGCATTAAAGGAACAAGTGTCGGAGTGGGATAACGAACTGGGGATGCTGGATGAGACAATCGGCGGTTTGGTCATGAGCATTTCGCCAGAGTGGACCGAGCGTCAACTGCGTGAACTGAACGTAACCATTGCGGACCGCGACTTCGCGCGCACGATGCAGGAGCGTGCACATTCGCTGCTTCGGCAAGAGGAGCGTCTGGCCTCCGAGCTGGATGCGCTTCGCCTGCAGAGGAAAGAAATGGTTACACAGCAAGATGAAGCAAAAACTCGGATGCAACAGGCGAAAGGAGCTCTTCATCCTAGTGAGAAAGGGCGATTCGCACTCAATTCGACCTCCAAGAACGGCTTGATGGCAGCCTGGAATGAATTGGATGATGCACTGAGAGAGTGGGAGTTTCAGCTTGGACCGGATACTGGCGATCAGTCTGGAACTTACGGAGCTCACAAGGCTTCTTCGGTCAAAGGGGTGGCTGGGGCCGTTATTGCGGCAATATCCGCTGTTGTGCTTGGCGGCGCATCCGCGCTCGGATGGCTGGGCGAAGCGACGTTGCTTGGCGGGGTAGCCGCTGTCGGAGCGGGCGGGATTTTCGTTGGCTTAATGATTAGTCTGCGGTCTAGAAGCTCGGCTGCGGATTCCAAGTCTCGTTCAGCTAGCGGGAGAGGTCGCCGCCGTCCGTTCGGACAAGGCGAGCAGCGAGTGCGCGAGGCGTTTGCCGGTATGACGAAGGAGGCGAACAGCCGGACGGAGGCGTTTCTGGAGCAGTTTCGCCAAAGCCTATTAAGCCATTCCGGCAGCATGTTCCGCGCGATGATCCGGCAAGACGTGCAGGATCGTATTGAAGCTTTAGGTGAATATGAGATCTGGCGCATGAAGCATGACGAGGCGGAGAGCCGTTTGGCGCGCCACCGGGAATCGGCCAGCGAGCGCGCGGCTGCGGCGGGCGAGTTGAAGCGGCGTTCGGAGGACTTCTCCGCGCAATGGCGAGAGTGGCTGGCCGTACGGTCGCTGCCGGGCACCTTGTCACCGTCGGCGGCGCTGGAAGTCTTCGAGCTCGCTGAGTCGGCGATTGAGCAACTGAAGCGTTACGACCGAATGACGATACGCCGAGAAGAGTCGTGCAAGGAGCTGTCCCGGTATGAGCAAAAAGCAGTGCATCTATGCGAAGGTGTCGAATCTGCCGATCGGCTGCTTCGGCAAGATCCGGCGCTTGGCTTGCAAGCGCTGCTGACCGAGTGCAGGAGGCATGCTGATATTCGTAGGGAAGCCGGAGTCTTGGAGGCGCGGGTGCGCGAGCTGAATCTGGAGCTGGCTGATGAAGAGAGCAAGCTTGACGCAATTGGGCAAGCGATTAGCGCGGCGATCGGAGAAGCGGGGCTTGCGCTGGAAGCGGAATATGCGGCCGTTCTTGAGCATTTTCGTCTATGGACGGGGCTTGCAGATGAGGGACGAAGGCTCCAATTGGAGCTTACGGCGGGTCTTGCAGGCGAGGAATGGGAAGAGGTGGAACGGCTTTTAACCCATGCTGATGAGGAGAGGTTATTGAGCCGTCTGGAGGGGCTGCGGCAGGAAGAGGCCGGATTGACCCAGGATCACCAGGAGCTGCTGGAACGAAAGGGCGCTTTAGGCGCGGCAATGGAGCAGCTGTTGCAGGAAGGAGAGCGCCAGCGTTTGGTTGCAGAACGCGAGATGATTTTGGCGGGGCTTGACGCTGATATGGAGCGTTATGCGGTCTTATCGGTAAGCAAATCGCTGATTGAGCGTACGAAGCGCATCTACGAGCAGGAGAAACAGCCGATCGTCCTGCGCCATGCTTCTTCTTATATGAACAAGCTGACGGAGGGCCGTTATGTGAGAGTCAGCGCCGATCCAAGCCGCTCAGGCATTCGGGTCGAGGACAGGGAGAACACGGTGCTGGACAGCGGTTTCTTAAGTCGCGGGACGGCTGAGCAGCTTTATCTGTCCATGCGGCTCGCACTCGCGAAGGAGTCCTCGCAAGCTGCCAAGCTCCCTCTCATGCTGGACGATCTCTTTGTCAACTTCGACGGCAACCGGTTAAAGGCTGCCGCCGCATTAGTGGCGGAGCTGTCCGAAGAGCGACAGATTGTATTTTTTACCTGCCAGGAGCATACCCGAGATGCCTTGCTGGCCGCTTGTCCGGGAGCCAAGCTTGTTGGTCTCGATACAGCTGCCGCAGTTAGCGGATAGCTCCATAGAGGGTCGCCTACGTTCGTCGGTAGGCGACTCTTTTGCGTATAATAAGCACCAGCCAGCCAAGGCTGATGAGACCGAATAGCGGATACAGCGTCGAGAGCAGAGGGCCAAAGCCGATCTGGCTGGCCAAATAACAGATGATCAGCACGCCAAGCGTCAGCAGCTCGCGCGACCATTTCATCCGCTCCTGCAACTGCAGCGTCAAGCCGTAGATATCGGCAATCAAGGTAGTGAAAATTTCGGCGAAGATGAGGAAAATATAGATGAATTGCACATAATGGCCCAGCTGTCTGGCGATTCCGCCCATGGGGATTGCGAATTGCTGAATGCCGGGCATATGAACGGACAAGGCGATATGGCCGGCAAGCAGCATAAAGCCGATGCCGATCCCTCCGACCCAAGAGCCGATAACGATCGTTTTTCGATCGCGAATTTCTGCGCCTAGCGGGACGAGCACAGCTTGTGCCAGCGAGAGGTTGAAGGCGGTATAGAGGAAAGGGGAGGCCCATGCCGCCCAAGGCGAATAATCGGTGACAAGGGTAATGAACTTGTCCGAGCCAGGTGTCCGGAAGGTGTCGATCATAACCAGCACGGTAAATAGGAGCATAACGGGCACGACGATCGCATTGACGGTCAGAATCGCCTTCATGCCTTTGCGCAGAAGAAAGAAGCTGGCCACAATCGTAATGAGGAGACCAGCCTGATAGGAAATGTTCCAATGTTCGTAAAAGATTGTGCCTGCGCCTGCCAGCATCACAGCGGTGACGCCAAGCAGAATCACGAGCATGAAATGGCTGATCAGGCGCCCATATCGATCACCGAACAGCACTTTGTTCAAATCCTCGTACGAGCGCGCGCGAATCTCGCTGGCAATTAGCATCATCTTGGTACCTAGCCAAATAAACAGGACGGTTGCCAAAGCGATTGTTAACGATCCCCAGTAGCCGAATCTTGTAAAAAACTGCAAAATTTCTTGTCCGGTGGCAAAACCTGCACCAACAATGGTTCCCATATAGGTTGAAGCTATCTGCAATACTTTGCCTGTCCGCTTCTGCATCGTACCCTTCCTCCGATCGACTGCCTTCTCTATTAAGAAGGTATGTCCAAGGGGGGACAGGCATGACATAATTATTGGAAAATTCCATAGGCAACTTCCGATACTTCCGGGCTTAACCCTGTGCGATCAGCTTCATTGCGACAATTTCGTCCCGATCGGGATTGACGTCCAGCTTGAGCGTGGCGCCGGCGGCGTCATAGATAAAGAGATAATCGGATCTGGAATCGGGCTTGCCCAGTTCCTTCAGCGCCTTATCTGGATCATCGCCGATTCTAAGTCCGCTGAGTCCGGCCAGCGTATCGGCTCCGAAAACCTCGACAAAATGCACAAAGCCGCTTTGATCAAGGCCAATGGAGAACCCGTCATACTCCAGTACGCGTATGGATTCCGCTTCTTCTTCGAGATGGTAGCTGTCCTCCGCTTGGCCGAAGTAGCGGTGAATCACCTCATTGCTGTCGCCAATCGCAACGCCTTTCAACCGCGGCTCGTCCAGGCTCCACTCATCGGGCTTGCCGGAATTTCCGGGTCCAGTCTTGTTCAGTGATGAGGTCTCCGTCGAAGCTTCGCGGTCCGGATGATGCGTAGCAGGCGGAGCTGTTGCTCCGTTCTTCTCGTCATAAGACTTCTGAGGACTGTCGATGACGATGCTCTCGTTCTGCTGCGGCTTGCTCTCGCCCAGCTTGTCAGGGCTTTGGCAGGCCGTGAGGCTGACGGTCAGCGCAAGGGCTGGCACGAGCAGTAATCTATGGTAGTGATGAGCGTTCCGAAATAGGTTCATATGCGCTCCTCCGAATCTTGTTTCTATGTATATATAAACGTTGCAACCTGGGGTAAAGTTGCTTTTTTTCTCTATTAAATGGTTCTCATCTTTCGGGGAGTCAGTGAGCGTCAAATTCGTATAGCCGGCAATCTGGACATATCAGGTTGCGCTTTTTGCCTTGCGTGTGGTACGTTATCGAAAAGGAATTTTTGGCGGAGGTTATTTCGAATGGAAAAGTTAAAGCAACGTATATTGGAAGAGTCGTCGGTATTGTCGAGCGATGTGCTGCGGATGGATGCCATCATCAATCATCAGGTTGACCCGGCGCTTACGATGGAGATGGGACAGGAATTCGCCAAAAGATTCGCGGAACAGAAAATTACAAAAGTGATTACAGTGGAATCATCGGGTATTCCGGCCGCATTCGCTGCAGCTTACGTGCTGGGCGTGCCGCTTGTATTCGCAAGAAGGAAGAAGACCCTTATCGCGGATCCCGATGTTTATATGGAGCGTGTGCCTTCTTTCACGAAGGGCATAGTCACGGACATTATGGTATCCAAGCAATTTCTGTCGAGTGACGACCAATTGCTGTTTATTGACGATATTATCGCCAACGGAGACGCTGCGCGCGGACTGATCAAAATTATCGAGCGTTCCGGCGCGACGCTGGTCGGCATGGGCATCGTGGTGGAGAAGTCGTTCCAGGCAGGAGCCAGAACGCTGCGGGAGCAAGGCATTCGGGTGGAGTCGCTGGTGAAAATCGCTTCGCTCGACAACGGGGAAATCAAATTTGAGTAAGATGTACCAGTAGTAAAACTCTTTTCCCGGGCGATAATTTCGCTTATAATAAAAGGTAAGTGATCGAGGGGAGGCACAAGTGATGGGGAATATGTCTGCTGAGTTTTTACAGTCGAAACTGACCGATGCCAAGACACATTTTGAGAGAGCATTGGATTGCAAGCATACGGAATTCGATGATCTGTACCCTTATATGATTGAGCATCCGCAGTTTTTCTGGTACAAACGTTATGTTGCCTGGTCAGAATTGCTTACAATCGTGAAGCTTTGTGAAGAGCTGTCTGTCGGTTGGCAGGAGCAGTTCACCGAGAAGCAAGCCGAATATATCGGTAAACGTGTGATGTCTTCGCGCGTGCTGGACGAATGGTACGAGACGAACCGGGAACATGTCGGATAAGGATAGGGCAAGAAAGCATATTGAAACCTCGATGATTCGCATAATGTGAATGTCGAGGTTTTTTTAGTATAATGGAATTTGTAAGCATGTTTGGTAACACAGCATGAGAAGGAGGACAAGTTCGTCTATGGTGTCAGAGGAGCAATTGGACGCATTCCGGCAATCCGGCGAGACCGTCAGAGTTGTGCGGGACGAGATAGAGGCTAATGACGTGCTGGGGATCGTCGTTGCATGGGACGAGACTACTGTTCTGGTACGCAAACGCAGCCGCCGTGTCGTCAAGCTGAGCAGGTCCTACCGGTATATTCCGATCTCGGAGGAACGCATGTCTCCGCCGTCCGTATAAAGCTTTGTAGATCAAAAACAGGAGTGATCGTATGAAGTGTCCAGTATGCGAAGATGTACGCATGAGAGAAGTCGTCAAGGATGATGTTCTGATCGACGTCTGCCCGGATTGCAAGGGCGTATGGCTTGACCGGGGCGAATTGGAGAAGCTGATGCAAGGCGTTCGCGAGGTTCGCCAGGACTATGAGCGGATGGAGCAACATCTGCATGTGGATCCAGCAGCGGGCAATCCTGCGCAGCAACAGCCCGGCGCTTACGGAGGGCAGCCGTCCCAACCGGCGCCTGGCTACGGGCAGCCGCCGCAACAAGGCGGGTATGGCGCACCACCGCAGGGCGCTCCAGGCTACGGACAGCCACAGGGCGGTTACGGCTCCGGCCAGCAGCCGTACAACCAGGGCTACCCGCAAGCAGGCTACGGCAAAAACCAAGGCCAATACGGCTATGACAAATACGGCAGGCCGTATAAGAAGAAAAAGACGGTGCTGGACGTATTCGGCGATCTGTTTGACTAAAAAGTAATGTTCAACCCAAGCTTTCTGCTGCGATGTATGTCGCAGGGAAAGCTTTTTTTTGTATAGACGGGATTATTTTGTATCGAAATGTGACCATACGGCGTCTATAGTTGTGTTTAGGGAAAGGGGGCTCCACTATGCATAGCAACTCGCTCCGGCCGGGCGCGGATTTTACAGAGAGCTATAAGAAACACGGCATTATGCTGTATAAGCTGGCGATGGTTCATCTGGGCCATCCGCATGATGCAGAGGAAGCGATGCAGGAGGCGTTCATGAAGCTGCTGTACCACGCTCCGGTATTTCGGGATGACGAGCATGAGAAGGCATGGCTAATTCGGGTTATGACGAATCATTGCCGGAATATCCGTCGCAGCGCCTGGTTCAGACGCGTGGTCAAAAAAGCGGAGTTGCCGGATGTCAGCGGCAATAGCCCGGCGCATCCGTTAGTGGAGCTGGTGCTTGCGCTGCCTTTCCGCTACAGAACCGTTATTCATCTTTATTATTATGAAGAATATAGCGTCAAGGAAATCGCCGGCATCCTGCATATTAGCGAGTCGGCGGCGAAGATGAGACTGAACCGCGGCAGGCAGCGGCTTAAGCTGGATTGGGAAGGAGAGGTGTAATGATGAATCGGCAAGACTATCAAGATGCGATGGAATCCATAGTGCCGGACCAAGGGATGGAAGAGCGGCTTAAAGGGGCAGTCGGCGCACCGAAGAAGCGCAAACGCCGCTTTATCACCTATGGTGCCGCTTCCTTGGCAGCGGTATGCCTGGTCGTCTGGGCGGTAGCTCAGTATGGACCGGAACGCTTGAATACACTGGATATGATTGTACAACCCGTATCGGATGCAGTCGTCATCCCCAAGATAAAGCTGCCGAAGAAAAGCAACGCATTGGCAGATATGATCGGGCTGATCGTCTATGAAGGCAATATCTACACGCAGACGAGCACCCGAATGACGCCTGCCGACGCCAAGCTGCTGCGCGGCGAGCGGCTCGGACGGACAAAGGGCGGTATCGACGAGTGGAGCAAAAAAACCGATTATGAAGAGCTGGCTTCCACGATTGGAGTAACGGATATATTTGCGGTGAACGGATATGACCAGAGCTTTCGTATTATGTCCTATCACGAAGAGAACGGTGAGATCTATGCCGAACTCTACGAGTGTTTGAATGGGATTACGATTCGGACAGGGGAAGACCTGATTGGAAAGCTAAGGCTGAAGGATCGTGTGCAATCCGTAACCTGGCAGCCCTATGATGCCTGGTACTACAGTAAGCCGGAGTACGGGGAGCTTGCAGCAGATGAGACGATTGATCAATTTGTAGCGGCGTTGTACGAAGCCAAATCGTTTGACCGGGATCGGTTGAATGCGGAGGGAATTTATGAGCGGGATAAGCTGCTGCAGAAGATGCTGTATCTGATGCTGGAAGACGGAACAGAAGTGCAGCTGTGGCTGTTCCCGGGCAACTATGTGATGTATGTTGGCGCGCCGGTTTTCTTCCAGGTGGAGGAGCAAGCCTACCAGGCTTTATGGAATGGGATGGAACAAGCCGATGTTATAACCCATGAACCAACAGCTTTAAAATGAAAACGCGATGACCGCTGCCGGATCTGATCCGAGGGGCGGTCATCGCGGTTTTCTAATGCTGAACGGGATCGCTTATCACGAAGGAAACTTTTGGCCATCAACAGCCGATTTTGAAAGTGGGGAAGTAGCGGTTACATTAGGCCAACGAGGAAGCCGAACCATTCTCATGAAGTAGGGAAATCATCAACTACGATGTTGAATTCCAAATGCAAAAAAGCTCTTAAATTTCCTTGGTAGGAAACTTAAGAGCTGTCCGTTGTTAAGATGGTGCGGTCGAGAGGACTCGAACCTCCACGGCTGTTACACCACTAGAACCTGAATCTAGCGCGTCTGCCAATTCCGCCACGACCGCATGTTGTTGTGTCAACATGAAATAATATATCACAATGAGAAATTCGGGTCAAGCATTATTTTTATATAAAAAAGAGGAGCATGAATCCAACTCATAAAGGCCAGTTTATGTAGTGAGCAACAGCTAAAACAAGCAGGCAAGCCGGTACATTCAGCCTCATAAGCCAACTGGATGGTATCGATTGATGAAAACTGGATGATGTCAAAGCGAGATCCTTCTATTACAATCGGTAACTGAGAATAATAATCATTAACGGTGAAGCTAAGGGGGAGCAATGTATGCGCAAGTTTCAAATGTTCGCGATCATTATGCTAGCGTTCAGTATAGTGCTATCGGCTTGTGGGTCGGACAAAAACACGGGAGCGGCAAGCAATGGCTCAAATCAAGGCAAGACGGTGGATAGCGGAGCTGCAAAGGGAAGCAGCATCAAGCATGAATGGGGAACATGGGAAGGGGACCAAGTGCCGCAAAAGGTCGTAACGCTGGACTTCTCCTTTATTGACACATTAACAAGCCTCGGCGTCGTGCCTGCCGGCAATGCCGGTGTAGGCACAACGAAGATCCCGGAATACCTGCAGGGCTCGATCCAAGCGGACGTAACCGATGTCGGCGAGCGCAAGGCGCCTAACCTGGAAGTCATTCAATCTTTGAAGCCGGATCTGATCATCGCGAGCGTGGATCGCCATAGCATGATTCGCGCCGAGCTTGAAGGCATCGCTTCAACGGTTGCATTCGACGACGCGAGCTACACGCAGGTGTTGGACAACGTCAAGAGCATCGGCGAACTGCTGGGCAAGCAAGCTGAAGCGGAGAAAGTCATCACCGATCTGACAGTCAAAATTGCTGATGTGAAAGGACAAATCGAAGGCCAGCCTTCCATTGTCGTTGCCGGATTTTTTGACGATGAGTTCACGGTATGGATCAAAGACTCCTTTGTCGGTTCGCTGCTGAGCAGCACCGGAGCCGATTATGCCTTCAATGGAGAAATTTCCAAGCTGGAAGGGAAGGGCGAAGGCAGCAAGATGACGCTGGAGCGTCTGCATGAGATCAATCCGGACTATATTATGGTCTACGGAGACAGCACAGAAAAGCTGAAAGCCAATCCGCTGTATCAAGACCTGAAATCGGTCAAGGACGGACACTTTATCGAGGTTGACCGTAATTTGTGGGCGCGCGGCCGCGGGCCCATCGCAGCGAACAATATCTTGGACGAGCTTCTTCTCCATCTGAAAGCAGAATAGGTATGCAAGTAAGGAGATTGAATAGATGAGCATCATGAACAAAGAGCGGCGGGGACTGCAGTCAGCAGGTTCCCTGCGGCTGCTTTTTGCCATTCTGGCCTTGCTGCTGGTTGGAGTGGCCTGTCTGACAGTTACGTTCAAGGTGAACGGCTTTGCCTGGAAGCCGCTTTTCTTTCCTGCCGCCGATTCGCAGGACGTGCTGCTTACTTATACCGTTTGGCATATTCGGATGCCCCGGCTGCTGCTGGCGTTGTCGCTCGGGGGAGCTCTGGCGATTGCGGGCTGTCTGTTGCAGGCAGTGACCCGCAATTTTCTTGCCGATCCCGAAATTATGGGGCTGAACCAGGGGGCATCATGCTTTGCTGTCATTGCGCTGATGGTCATCGGGGGCGCCAATAGCGCGGACGTCATTCTAATGGCGGCACTGTGCGGAGCAGCAGCAAGCGGCACCTTAATCTACTTCTTTTCTCGGTTCAGCGGAAGCGATCCTTCCCGGCTTATATTGGCGGGGGTAGCGATTAGTGCTTTCATGGGCGCGCTGACGACCGGTATTATTTTATTGTTCGAAACCCAGCTTACCGAAATATTATATTGGATGGCGGGCAAGCTGTCCGGGGCGGAGTGGAGAGATAATTATCTGGTGTGGCTGCTTGGTGTTCCTGTCCTCATTGTCGCATTCCTGTTGTCCAATACACTGAATGTGCTTACGCAAGGAGAAGAGATTGCCAGCGGATTGGGTGTTAATGTACGACGCATCCGGGGGATATTAGGCTTCATTATTATTATCTTAACCGGCAGCGCGGTTGCTGTTGCCGGTCCAATCGGATTTATCGGGTTAATCGTGCCCCATATGGCGAGGCGGCTGGGCGGGATCAGCTATCGCATCATGCTCCCATTATCCGCCTTGCTGGGCGCGCTGCTTCTGGCATCCGCGGATTTTGCGGCGCAGTGGCTGTTCTATCCAGCGGATATCCCTGTAGGCATCATAACCGCTATTCTCGGCGTACCCTTCTTTCTCTATTTGCTTCGCCGCCGCAGACAAGGGGGACGATCATGAGAAGGAGCAAATTTCTGATTATAATGGCAGGGCTTTCGGTGCTTCTTCTCGTTGTGGCTGTACTCAGCCTCCGTCTTGGAGCAGTAAGCACACCGGTAGCCGATATAATGGAGGAGCTGCGTTCTGGCGAATGGCTCGTGTTGAAGTACCGTCTGCCAAGGCTTCTCATCGCCATACTTGTCGGCGTTAATATGGCGGTTTCGGGCTCTATTCTGCAGGGCATTACCCGGAATCCGCTTGCCGCGCCCGATATAGTCGGCATCTCTGCCGGCGGCGGATTGTTTGCTGTAATCGTATTGCTGGTATTCCCGCATTTGGGTGCGCATGTCCTGCCCCTTGCTGCGTTTGCCGGGGCACTTCTGGCCGCGACGCTGGTCTATCTGGTTTCGTATCAGCGCGGAGGCATCCGGCCTATGAGACTGGCTCTGACGGGCGTGGCGATATCGACGGGCTTGCAGGCGCTCATCACTTTTATGATCGTCAAGTTCGCGCTTACCTCCTCTCAGGCACTCGTATGGCTGAAGGGAAGCCTGTATGCGCGCTCTTGGCAGCATGTGGAGCTCCTCTGGCCATGGACAGTGGTCGGAGTTTTATTAACGCTCATGTGTTATCGGCTCTTAAATACGCTGCAGCTGGATGAGGATACAGTGAAGGGTCTGGGCATGCGTATTCAGCTTGCGCGTATTGCCCTGCTGGCCATTGCGGTTGGTCTGGCTGCAAGCTCGGTTGCCATTGCAGGAACAATCGGATTTGTTGGTCTTGTTGTTCCGCCGCTGGCGAGGCTGCTCGTCGGGTCTGACAGCAGGTATGCCGTGCCGGTCGCTGCCATGATCGGGGCGGTGCTCGTCGCAACGGCAGATATGCTGGGGCGCATCGTGCATCCGCCGCTCGAAATACCGGCGGGTATTATAACCGCTCTGATCGGAGCGCCTTACTTCTTGTATATCCTGCTCGTTCGCAAGGGCAAATAGCCGACAACAATAGGATGACATGCAGCTTGCCGGATAGATTCAATAGCAGGCCATAACAAAGGGCAATGCCAGGTCAATAATGATCTGGCATTGCCCTTTTCTTGCGGGATTAATCGTTTCAGCAGTCATTCCATCACTGCCCGAAGGGACTCCGCCAGCTTTACGACCCCTGCCTCTATCTCTTCAACCTGCGGTCTCGCATAGGTAAGCCGAATGTAGCCGGGTTCGGCTCCGTACACGCTTCCCGGAACAAAAGCGACACCGCTCCTCAACGCTTCATCCAGAAATCGACCGTCATGGACCTGGGGGACGACCCTGCACCAGAGATGCATGCCTCCTTGCGGCACCGAAAAATGAACGAGTCCATCCATATGCCGATGCAGCGAGGCAACCAATGTATCCAGCTTAAGCTGCAATTGCCTGCGAAGCCGTTCCATATGCGGTTGAAACAGCTGCGACTCGATGAAGGAGGCGGCGATCTGCTGAGGAATGACGCTGAATCCCATATCCATTTGCCTTCTGGCGTCGGCCAAGCGCGCAATAACGGACTTGGGAGCTACAATCCAGCCGATGCGCAAGCCAGCGGCAGCGATCTTGGAGAAAGAGCCGATGTACAGTGTGTTGGATGAAGCATCCTCAGCCCTAATCGGCAAAGGATAGTTGTTGCTATAGGCCGTCAAGCTGAGAGGGTCATCCTCCACAATCGGAAGTCCCAGCTCGCTTGCCGTATCCAGAAGCTGTTTCTTCCGCTCCGCTTGAAGCACCGTGCCTGTCGGATTCTGAAAGTTGGGATTGACGAACAGCATCTTGATGCGATGACGGCTGTACAGCTCGCGGATGCTCTCAGGACGGACGCCATGCTCGTCCATCGGGAGCGGATAGATTCTCAGCCCGGCTGATTGGAACATAGACAGCGAACGGGTGAACGACGGCGTCTCGACCGCGATGGCGTCTCCGTGAGACAGCAGGCATTGCGAGATCAAGTATAGCGATTGCTGGGAGCCGCTCGTAATGAGAATGGATGATGCAGAGGTCCGAATGCCGCGGTTACGCTCCAGAAAGGCTGCAAGCGCCTCGCGAAGTGGAGGGAACCCTTGGCTCACGTCAGATCCATTGTCAGGATGATACGTGCAGGTATGCATGATCTCATTGATTTCCCGAATGGGCGACAGATCGGTGGAGAGCTTGCCGCTGGCCAAATCGATAATGGACTCGTCTTGTGCCAGTGCATCCCGAATTCGCCGCAAAAAAGGCAGGTTGGGAAGGAAGCCTCCACTCTCGGCATAGCGGTGCCACTCCGGTGTACGGCTTGCGGATTGGTTCCAGCCGGGGCTGACCAGAGTCTTGCTGCCGGGGCGGCTCTCAACGAGACCGAGGGAGCGAAGCTCGGCATAGGCAAGCACGACGGTGCTTCGATTGACGCCGAACTGTTCTGCGAGCTTTCGCTCGGAAGGAAGCGGGCTTCCTGGCGGATATTCTCCGTGTACGATCATCTCCTGCAGATGATCGGCAATTTGGCGATAAAGAGGAATTGCGCTATCACGATCGGGCTTCCACATGCTGTACACCTACTTTATATATAACTTTGGAAGGATAGATAGACGGATGAAAGCCATTTTATCGTATCACATGGCGAGGATGATCAAAAGAGAAAGTCCTTCGCTCCATTAAGGATTAGGTAGCAGCAAAACTTGTAAATCCCTATAATTCCATCGACAAAATTGGATAGGTTATATAATAACTGTCAATTATTCGACATTTCTGTAGAGCTATAGTATGATGGAATCTAGTTCTATTTAACTAGGCGATATTGATAGATTGGCTATCAGATTGTGATAGATAAATTTCAGTATTCAATAATTGTTTGAGTTAAATAATAGCGAGTGTATGAAGTAAGGAGAATGGCTTCACATGCACAGACGGAATGTATTGCTACTTATGATCTCCATTCTTCTTGCAGGGTTAACCGCGTGTGCTGCAGAACGCGATGCGGCTGACACCCCATCGAAGGAGATTCAAGTAGATCATCAGCCCGCTGAATGGAAGGAGGAAGCGCAAGCACTGCACACTTTCATTGCCGAACAGATGACGGGCGAATATGGCGTATATACGAATTGGAAGGACACCGGCCAGTCGGAGGTTGCCGCAACCGGACATGAGGCACTGAGCGAGTCGGCCGGAATGCTGCTGCGTTATTATGCCCGGACAGGGCAGAAGGAAGCCTTCGATCGGACATGGGAGCAAGCAAAGGCAACGTTTGATCTCGATACCGGCTTCAGCTACCGATACAGTCCCGTACATCAAAAGGTATATACACTTAATGCAGCCGTTGACGATCTGCGTCTTATTCGCGCGCTGTACGAAGCGGAGACGGTGTTTGGCACGGACCAATACCGGGAGGAAGCGAAGTCTTACGGTGAACGGTTTATAACTTATAATGTGCAAAGCAGCCGAATGTATGACTTTTACGATGAAGCGTATCGCGTGACCAATGATTTTGTTACGTTATGTTATCTCGATCTGGAGACGCTGCGGCTGCTGGAAATTCCGGATGAGCAGAAGGCGCGGCTAATCTCCGGAATGAACGACATTATTCAGAATGGCTATTTATCCGACACGTTTCCATTCTATGAAACCCGTTATGATTATAGCGCCGGAAGCTATTCATCAGAGGGGATCAATACGGTGGAATCGCTGCTTACGATTCTGCATCTGGCAGAGACAGGGCGTCATCAGGCGGCAAGCATCGAATTCATTAAGGAACGTGTTGCTGAAGGGAATCTGTATGGTCAGTATACAAGGGATGGTGTGCCGACGAATGATGTGCGATCTACCGCGATTTACGCCATTACGGCTATGATCGGGGCCGAGATAGACGATCAGGAGCTTTATGATGTCAGTATTCGGAGAATGCATGAGTTCAAGGTACAGGACACCAGCCATCCGTTATACGGCGCTTTCGGCGATACCGTATCCGGGCAAGCCTATTCGTTCGATAATCTAATGGCTCTGCTGGCGTACACTTATTAATAGAAAGAAGGCTGTGAAGCGATGTTCGTCCGTTCAGTCAGCCGTAATCTGGTACGGTTCGGAACACCATCTGTTGTGGCGGCATTGGGAGTATTGATCATCACGATTCTCGCGTTGTTCGTCCCGCCATTCATTGGCATGGCAGACAATGGAGACTACTTCCGTATTATATACAGCAATGGTCTGTACTTTAGTGCGCCGGATTACGATCAGCAGTATTTGGGTTATTTCGTTAAGGAATACGGTATTTTCCAATATTTTAATGAGAACAGCGCATCTCTGTTTTCATCGCAATCCCTATTTATACGCATGGCGATTATCGTCAATCAATGGTTCAATAGCAGTCTGTTGTTTGATATCCGGTTTCAGGCAGCGATCTACTTGCTTCTATATGTGGCAGCCGTCTATTTGCTGGTTGAAGCGTTGACCTGGAAGCTGCCGGCCAAGCGAGGCTATCTGATTGCGGCGCTAGCGGTCTTCTTGTTCGCGGATACAGGCTATACGGCGTACTTCAACTCTTTCTTTGGCGAAAGCATTGTGTGGATCATGACGCTGCTCGTATTAGCCTCAGGACTTCTGCTCTGGCGCAAACGATACAATGATTATGTACTGCTGGCCATCTTCGTTATCAGTGCGCTTATTCTGACGACTAGTAAACAGCAGAACGCGCCCGTTGGCTTGATTGTGGCCGTACTGGGCATTGTGCTGGTCTTTATCCGCAAGGAGAAGAAATATCGCCTTATTACCTGGACGGCGCTGATCAGCTTGTTCGTAGTCGGGGTCGGCACGTATGTGCTTATTCCGAAGGAATTCGTCAATATCAACAAATACCATGCCATGACCAGAGGCGTGCTGCTTTACTCCGAAGACCCGGAAGCTACGCTGAAGGGATTCGGTATCGACCGGCAGTATGCCGTGTTAAACGGGACGATACATTATCTTCCGTATACAACGGTCGATGTGGATTCACAACTGTTGGAAGACAACTTTTACAGCAAATATGGCTTCGGTTCCATTCTGACGCATTATATTTCCCACCCCGACCAAGCGGTCAAAATGTTAAATTTGGCAGCTCGCAACGGGTTTACGATACGCCCTCCGGCAATGGGAAACTTCGAGAAGTCAGAGGGACGTGAATTTGGCGAGCACACCACCTTCTTCTCAGGCTACAGTCTGATGAAGGATGCGCTGGCGCCGAAGACCTTCGGCTTTGTCGTCATCTGGATGGCTGTTGTCATCGGCTTCTATATGCCTACGTTCGTACATGCTGTGAGGACGCGAAATGCCCGGCAGCAGCTGCGGCTGGGGCTTGTGCTGATGTTAATGCTGATGGGCTTGTCCGGCGTGCTCGTGTCGATTATCGGGGCAGGCGATGCCGATCTTGCGAAGCATCTCTTCCACTTTACCGCTACGTTCGACCTGGTTACCTTCTTGCTGATAGCCGATTTGATCGGTAAGCGGCTGTGGGGCAAGCAGGACGAGGCGGTGGCGTAACGGATGGATAAGGAAAGGAGGTTTCGGCATGCAAGAATGGCGTAGACTGCGAGAGCTGGACATTCCGTTTTTACAGTCAGGGCTGAGTAGTTCAATCGTTGTTAAGTTTATCATGCTCATCCTATGCCTCTCGCTGGCAGTCCCCGGAGTGGTGGCTGCCGCGTCTGATGAGAAGCAGCCGGCGCATGTGCTGATTGTATATGACAGCCTGGCGCTGGGCAGCGCGAAAGAAGGCAACATTGAGGCGCTGAAACGCATGGTAGCCGCGTTCGGAGCTAGCGCCACGGTGCAGTCCTTTGATCAATATGTCCAGGGTTCTATCTCTTCATACGAGTATGTGATTGGCGTGCGGAATCGGAATGATCTGTCTGCTGGCAGTACTGGCTTCTTGCAAGATTTGTCCGCTTACCAAGGGGCCTACCTGCATATCGGAGCTAATCTGCCGGACTCCAAGCGCGCCACGCTTCAGCTTAAGGAGGAGTCGCGGGCCAAGGAGACGGTGTCGCTGTCCATCGGACAGCTTACAGAGTCTTCCATCAAGGTGGGCGACGGCCGTTTTATTGCTTCTTATGACGGGGTAGGCTACGGCACGATTACGATGGACGGTCAGCAAGGGACGCATCCGTACGGCGTTCGGAATGGATCAACCGCATATATTCCGCATTACGAGAAAGGCAATCTAAGCGAGCTGGCGCTTGGCTACCTGCTGAAGGATTGGCTGAAGTCGGAGAAGCAGACGCAATTGTATGTGCTGTTCACTGAAATCTATCCATTCTCGGATCTGAAGGCGCTTGTTCGATTGGCAGATTCGCTCTATGATGCGGGCATTCCTTTTATCGTAAGCGTGCGGCCTGTGTTCAGCAACACGGATTATCCTGCCATGAAGCGGTATCTGGAAGCCTTGAAGCATGTCCAGTCGCGCAATGGCAGCGTTGTGGTCCAGGCTCCGAATGTATCCGCAACGATCAGCCAGGATATGACGACACTGGATTTGAAGATGGCGGAATTCATCAATGTGCTGGCGGACTACGGTATTGCGCCATTAGGCGTCGGGTCGGAGATGTACTGGGTGTATGATCAGCACTACAACACAAAAGGGATGGGCGCATTCGATTCCAGCGTGTTGTTTCCTAACGAGGAGATCAAGCATATGGCGAGAGTGGATACGTCGAAGGCGTTCTCCTCGTCGCTGTATACGATCGACATGAATCGAATCGAGCAGTTGCAGCGGAAGGATCTGTATCTGGACCCGCTGCCGATGGATACGGCGCTTGTGCTGGATTTCCCGTCCGATGAAGAGGAGCTGGAAGCGACCATCGATCAGCTGATGGAGGAATGGACATCTTTTGGGGATTATAAGAATATCAGCCATGCGGTCCATACAGAGAAGCATGATATTTCTTCACGCGGCGGAATCTTGTACTTTAATGGACAAGCCGTAACGCTTAACGCGGCAGACAGGCTGATCAGCTCGGAATACGAGTACATCGCCAAGGGCGAGAAGAGCTTCGAGAAACTGTTTACTATGCAAAACAAAATCTTAATCGTACTCATTCTGCTCTCTCTATTCATCTTCGGCTGCTTCCTGATCATCGGCTACCGGATGTACAAGCGGAAGTACGTAATAAGGAGGCGCCTATGACACTTGCCGACATTCTGATGCTCATTTCGGTCATTTGCATTTGGTCGCTCTTGCTGGTCAATGTTGTGCTGATCATCGCCGGCTATCTGTATTATATCGAGCTGGAAGACAAGCCGGTCCCCGAGCTTAAGGGCGAAGCGCCATTCGTCTCTATCATGGTTCCCGCTCATAACGAGGGCAAGGTTATCGTCAAGACCGTAGAATCCTTGCTGAGCCTTGATTATCCGCATGACCGGTATGAGATTATCGTTATAAATGATAACTCGTCAGATAACAGCCGGGAGCTGCTGGCCGAGCTGCAAGCGATGCACCCGGGACGCAATCTGAAGGTCATTAATACGGATGCGGTGACAGGCGGGAAGGGCAAATCCAATGCGCTCAATATTGGTTTTGCGCAAAGTAAAGGCGAGCTGATCGCGATCTATGACGCTGACAATACGCCGGAGCGGAAGGCGTTATTGTACCTCGTCTCGGAAATTATGAACGATCAGTCGCTGGGAGCGGTAATCGGGAAGTTCAGAACGCGCAACCGCAACGCCAGCTTGCTCACGCGGTTTATTAACGTAGAGACGCTGTCATTCCAATGGATGGCGCAGGCGGGCCGGTGGAAGCTGTTCAAGCTGTGTACCATTCCCGGCACAAACTTTATTATGCGCCGCGAGATTGTCGAACGAATAGGCGGCTGGGATGTAAAGGCGATTGCCGAGGACACCGAGATCAGCTTCCGCATTTACATGATGGGCTACAAGATCAAATTCCAGCCCAAGTCCGTCACATGGGAACAAGAGCCGCAGACGGTCAAAGTATGGTTCAAGCAGCGAACTCGGTGGGCGAAGGGCAATATATACGTCATTGTGAAAAACATCCCGCTGTTGTTCGATAAGTCCGCCCGCAACATTCATTTTGATATCTTATATTTTCTTTCGATTTACTTCTTGCTTCTCACATCGCTCATTATGTCCGATACGCTGCTCATTCTGCATGCGCTTGGGTATGTGACAACCACGATTGCGAGCTTTAGCTCCTTCCTGTGGCTGCTGGCGATCATTCTATTTATTATCGGCACATATATCACCCTCGTCACGGAGAAGGGGGAGATGAGGCTGTCCAATCTGTGGATCATCATGCTTATGTACATATCGTATTGCCAGATGTGGATGGTCGTGGCGGCTTATGGTCTGTACCAATACATAAAGGACCTCATCTTCAAACGCGAGGCCAAATGGTATAAGACGGAACGTTTCTAATGCGGAGGGAAAAAGGTGAATAAACGTTTATTGCTCACAGCACTTATAGCTTTGCAGTTGTTTGTTGCCATGATTGCGCCGGCCTCAGCCGAGCAGTCCGTAACGACAGTCACAAGCGAGAATGAGAATGCAATTGCAAATGCGAATGCAACGAAGACCTATGGAAGCAATCTTGCGAATGCGTCCATGATGGGCGGCTTCGCCACTAGCCAGCAATACTTCCAGCTGGAGTCGTACTGGAATGTAGAGATGGTTGATCTTTATTTGGATTATAAGGCAACGCCATTGACACAGGACGAGTCGTCCAGCGTGACTCTGCTGATGAACGGAAAGCCGTTTCATTCGTTTCGTCCGGAAGTGAATGATCAGGAGAAGCAGCATTTGACGGTCAACGTTCCATTAGAGTTTCTGCTGGAAGGGTCCAATTTGCTGACGGTACAAGGCAATATTCAGACCGTCAAGCCAGGCTCGGAGCTTGTCTGTTGGGCCACCGATACGAAAAACAGCTGGCTGCAGCTGTTCGATAGTTCCAGAATAGCGTTGCAATACAAGACAAAGCCAATGGAAGGCACGATTCGTGATTTCAATGTCCATTTCAAAGGACTGGATACCGTGAACGATGGCAAAAATGCCATTGTCGTGCCAACAGACAGCGTTCCGGCAGAGCTGGAAGCGGCAGCCTACGCTTTATCCGGACTGGCCAAAGCGAATCCGCTTAAGCAAAATGTCGTTCCATTGCTTGAGCTTGGCGCAGACAGCGTGAAGAGCAAGAGCGCTATCGTCGTTGTTGCACTCTATGATCATCTGCCCGATGACATCAAGAAGCTCATTACGCGGGAGAGCATGCAGGGGAAAGCCCTTATTCAAGTCGTGCAGCTAGGGAATACATCGGCGCTGGTCATTACGTCCGATGATGCGGAATTGCTGGTTCGCGCAGGAAGACTGGCGGCCAATCAATCCCTGCTGCAGCAGCTGGACCGCGCTTCCAAGCTGGTTGATGCCTCCACAGAGGTAGAAACGCCGGCTGTTGAGATTAGCAAAAATGTGAAGCTGACCGAAACAGGGGATCAGCTGACAGGCGCGCGCCATCGGGAGCAGGTCTATTTTGTCTCCATGCCCGGCAACCGTTCTATTGCGGATGCCAGCAAGCTAAGCCTGGATTTCCGTTATGCCAAAAATCTCGACTTTGACCGTTCCATGGTAACGGTCTATATCAACGATACGCCAATCGGCAGCAAGAAGCTGTCCATGGAGATGGCTGATCGCGATCACATGGCGCTGCAAGTGCCGAAAAACCTGAACATTTCTGGAAATTTCTCCGTCAAAGTCGCGTTTGATCTGGAGATGACGAACCCGGGCTGTATTGAAGAGCAGGATCAGATGCCGTGGGCTTTTGTAGACAAGGAATCCATGCTCCAGCTTCATACAAAAGACCGGGCCGACTTGCTGCTCGATAATTATCCGTATCCGTTCGTTAGAGACGGCAGCTATAATCAGGTAGCAGTCGTACTGCCGAAGGACAAGGACGCTTATCTCTACCAATCGCTTGCGAATGTATTCAATCTGCTGGGCCAATTCGCCCAAACCAATACAGGGGACATTCAATTCTACAGCGATGAAGCGGGAGAGAAGGAGCTATCCGGGAAGCAGATTATTGCCATCGGCAGCTATGAGAACAATCGTGTCATCCAGTCGAATAATGAATCCTTGTATTTTCGGTTTGATTCGAACAGCAAGGGATTTCATTCCAATGAGAAAATGAGCATTGACATCGATTATGGCAAGCGGGTTGGTTCATTACAGTTGATCAACTCCCCTTATGATGACCGGAACGGGATGCTCGCCGTGACAGGCTACAGCCCGGAGTATTATGAATTGGCTTCGCAGCTGGTCTCAACGGAAGGGCTGCTGTGGAAGGTATACGGCGATGGCGTAATAACGGATAAGGATGGAGCCGTGCGGCCGTTCCGCTTCAAGGAAGCGGCAGCGCCTGAGTCGCCGTCTGTCATTAGCGATATCATGGACCGGTCCGATGTGCTGAGCTTTATGGTCATCCTGGTACTCGTGCTGCTGTTCGTTCTCGTCTCCTTGATTCTGATGATTCGGAAATATAGAAAGAAACGGGGGAATGTAGAATGAGGCGATTCCAGAGCAGCATGGTTTCGGACGCGGCGTTTATGCTGCTGTTCGCAGCTTGCTTTGTTTCGGTTGTCTTTACGGCCCGTGACCCCGATTTGTATTTGCAAAACATCATATTCTTGAACGTAGCGTTTCTGATTGCGATTATTACGTACTTTACAACGGTGACGACCGGCTTGATTCTTAACATCTTGTTTATATTCGGTTACGGCACCTTTACACTGTATCAAACCGTTATAGTCGGCGGGCTGATTGGTTCGCAAAATTACTTTTGGCTGATTATGACGCCGGTGTTTACACTGGCTACTTGGATGATCACGATGTCGAGCAAGAGACTGCAGGCCGAGAATGAGGAGCTGCTTAAAAACAATTCATCCCTTGCAACAGTCGATGCAAATACGAGTCTCAAGAACACACTGTCCTTCCAAAACGATGCGACGATCTTTATGGCGCTGTCCTTGCGTTATGAAATTCCGCTTACGCTTCTGGTCATTCAGGTGAAGTATTGGGACGAGATTAAGCGGATGATTAGCGAGGATCAGCTGACCGAGGCGATTCAGGACATGTCGAAGCTTAGCCAGACCAGCATTCGGACCAATGATGCTTTGTATATGCTGAATCGGGAGCATCCGACGTGGGGCATGCTGCTGTTCACGGATCGTCCTGGCGCGCAGATGGTCATCGATCGGTTGAAGCGTCGAGTGGATGAGTTGAATGAAATGGAATCGGAGAAATATAAAGTTTCGCTTAATTTAAAGATTGGCGCGATTCAATATGAACGCGAGTCGATTCCGACTCCGCTCGACTTCATCGCGCAAGCGAAAAAGCAGCTGGAGTATGATGTATAGCAGCGTATCTTTCCACCACAAATGAGTGAAACATGATAAAAGGAGCAGGCGGATCATTCATCCGTCCGCTCCTTTTTTGTGCAATTTAACTAAAAATTATAAGAACTGGACTTGACGTCTAGTTGTTCTCGCATATACACTGACGATGATTTAGGAGCGCCAATAATGAAAGAAGGGAGTTGAATTAGTGGAGCAATTAGTAAGCATCGTGATGCCCACCTATAACCGGGCAAAGGTCATATCAGGCGCCATTGAGTCCATCTTGCGTCAGCCTTATTCGAACTGGGAGCTCATCGTTGTGGATGATCGCAGCACGGATGATACCGAAAAGGTTATCCGGGAATGGATGTTAAAGGACCCCAGAATTCGGTATGTATGCAATGAGCGGGCCAAAGGACCGGGAGGTGCGCGGAACACGGGCATGCTGGAGGCGAAGGGGGATTACTTGGCCTTTCTGGATTCCGATGACGCATGGTTTCCTTGCCATCTGGGCGACAGCATGAATGTACACGCCCTTACGAAAGCCGATGTTACCTTTGCGCTTTGGGTGGAGCGCCATGGAGAGGTTGAGTCCTACAATTTCGAGAATGCGGTGGAACGAAATTTATTGAATAAGATGAGGACATCGTTTGAAACGCAGAATGACGGCAACATCATTATATGCGAGAGAGGGCTGTTCGAAGCGTTTCTGTCACATACCCGCAATTTTTTTCAGCTGAATACGATGGTGTTCCGCCGGGAGCTGTTGGACGAAATCGGGT
Organism: Paenibacillus sp. NPDC057967; assembly: GCF_042887015.1. Taxonomy (NCBI): domain Bacteria; kingdom Bacillati; phylum Bacillota; class Bacilli; order Caryophanales; family Paenibacillaceae; genus Paenibacillus; species Paenibacillus sp. NPDC057967. Next base: position 205,527 of record NZ_JBHVQB010000003.1, on the reverse strand, counting down.
TGATCAACGAGCAGTTTTATTTGGGAGAGGATACAACCTATCTGCTCCGTTTTTTTGACAACTACCGAATTGCGCTTCAGACGAAGCCTCATTCCGTCTATCAGGAGTCGCCTGACAGTCTTTACTTTTTTTGCGATCGCTGGCTGCTGGACCCGGATACGATTCATCTGCACGAGGAAATCTATGCCAAAATCGAAGGCCTTAGCTTCAAATCAATCAAGGTGCGCGAGCATATTCGCGAGCTTGTTGTGCAATCCGATTCGATCAGCCACAAATCGAAGCAGCTCATGTATATTGATATCGGCATCGCCAGCAAATATTACACGCTTAGTTATTTGAACCGCCACGAGCGCAAAAAGGCGCTGCAATATTGCCGCCAGTCCATTCGCAGCAAAGTCACGATCTTTAATTTGTTGTTGTATGGCAAGCTGCTGATTTCCAACAGAAGAGGGAACGTTTTTTTGCGCAAGGCTCTAAACCTTTGGTAGGCTGAACTTGAAAATAATAGAATTTCCCCCTCTTTTGATACAATTATCACCCTTACGCAAGTGGACAATTAGCTCTACTATAGGGGTAAGGATGCAAGAATTTTCGTGGGTATATATCATTTTTCTGATATATGTATCATTTTTTGCATCTGCTACCCGCACATTGACAACTTCATGGGAATTGTTTTTTATTTTGCAACTACGCTTTAACTCATTACCGCTACACACAATTACACTGTTATGCTCTCCCTACAGGAACCTGCTATCTTAAGACTTTTGGAAGGCTTAGAACTTACTCCACGTTGACACTTTCAGCATTTTCACTCAACATGACCCCACTGACTCAGCACGACCCTCTCACCAGCATGAACTCACCGGCTCAGTATGATTAACCCATCCTTATGCAGTCACCCGCTATGTTTTTGCTTTCATTTTTTTACAGAGAGAAGTAATGGATAGTTGTATACTGATTGTTCTTTTCAAAGAATACTTGGATACCAACGTTCGTTATAAGAGGTTTATTTAGGCTAGGATTCTTTTTAAAGACCACCCCACAAGGAGAGTGTATTCATGTTCAGAGAGATGCATAAGTCCAAAATCCACCGTGCAGTTGTTACGGAGGCGAATTTGAATTACGTAGGAAGCATTACGATTGATCAAGATATTTTGGATGCATCGAACATCTTGGAGAACGAAAAAGTGCAAGTGGTCAATATAAATAACGGAGCCAGACTCGAAACCTATGTGATAACAGGGCCAAGAGGCTCGGGTATGATTTGCTTGAACGGCGCAGCTGCCAGGCTCGTACAGCCAGGGGACCGCGTCATTATTATCTCGTACGCGATGATGGAGGAATCGGTCGCGCGCACATACCGTCCGCATGTCGTCATTATGGACGACCAGAATCGGATCGTAACGGAGGAGTATCAGGAACTGCATTCCACAACGGTGTGACAAAAAGTCGAATCGGGGGATGCCAAATATGAAAACCATCCGTAATCTGACCGCCGTTTTGCAGGAGCGCAAACAAAGCGAAGCGGGAATTCGGTTTTGCGAAAGCGGCCAAGAACGCTTTTTATCCTATGGCAGCTTGCTGGCATCGGCTAGCAGGGTGCTGCATGCGCTTCATGAACAAGGTCTTCGGGCAGGAGACTTTGCGGTTATGCAGACGGAAGAAAACGAGCCGTTTATCGTTCTGTTCTGGGCTTGCGTGTTAGGAGGCATTATCCCTGTTCCAGTGACAGCGGCGCGGACGGACGAAGGCCGTCATAAGCTGATTCAGGTATGGAAGCAGCTGGAATCGCCGAGATTGCTTTGCGATGAAGCGCTTTGGCCCGGTATTCAAAGCTACGCTTTGAAGCAGGGAGAGGAAGAATTGGCAGCGCAGCTGGAAGCCGGCAGCCTGTCGATTGCGGCATTGCTGGAGACAGCCTCGGACATAAACGGGCGGCAGGCGGAGCACCATGATGCTGCCGAGACAGACATCGCCTTTATTCAATTCACTTCGGGCTCTACCGGAGATCCGAAGGGAGTTGTGCTAACGCACGGCAACCTTCTAGCCAATATGCGTGCCATTCAGAATGGCGCTCAATCGACGCAACAGGATTCATCGCTTAGCTGGCTGCCTCTGACGCATGATATGGGGCTGATCGGATTCCATCTGTCTCCGCTGCTCTGCGAGATGAACCAGTTGCATCTGCCAACCTCGACTTTTGTACTTCATCCGATGAAGTGGCTGGAGCTGGTGAACCGGCATCGGGTGACCTGCCTGTCTTCGCCGAACTTTGGGTATGTGCACTTTCTCCAGCATTGGAAGCCGGAAGGCGCCGCGGAGTGGGATTTGTCTTGCGTCAGGCTGATCTTCAACGGCGCGGAGCCGATCTCGGCCGCTCATTGCCGCGATTTTCTGGAGGCGATGCAGCCGTACGGCTTAAAGCACAATTGTATCTTCCCGGTGTATGGGCTGGCGGAAGCGAGTCTCGCCGTTACCTTTCCGGGCACCGAAGAACCATTGAATACTGTTACGCTGGAACGTAATTCACTTGCTATCGGCGAGCCCGTGCAGTTGTCCGGGCCGGATGATCACGCCGCTATTGAGATCGTCGAGCTGGGCTCTCCTGTTCAGGAGTGCGAAGTGCGAATTTGCACGGAGACTGGAGAGCTCTCGGAAGCTGGAAGCGTAGGCTTAATTCATATTAGAGGGCGCAACGTAACCGCTGGTTACTATAAGCGTCCTGATGTAAACGAACAAATCATCTCGCCAGAGGGCTGGCTGAATACCGGTGATTTGGGTTTCATGCTGAATGGACGTTTATATGTGACCGGCCGTATGAAGGACGTCATTTTCGTCAACGGGCAAAATGTTTATCCGCATGACCTGGAGGCGTTGATTAGTGTTCTAAAAGGAGCCGAAATAGGGAAAACGGCGATCACCGCCGTTCAGGATGAAACGACTAAACGGGACGCAATCGCGGTATTTGTTCAATACCGCGGGAAGACAAGCGGATTTTTGCCGCTTCTAGCCGATGTGAGAAAGCTGCTGAACAGAGCTGCCGGGCTGGAGGTAGCCTTTGTTGTGCCGATCCGGCGCATACCGAAAACAACCTCTGGCAAAATTCAGCGTTACGTACTCGCTGAAGCGCTCCAGGAAGGAGCATTCGCAGAGGTGCTCTCAGAAATTGCGGAGTTCGAAGCGGCAGCCGCACTTGAGATGACGCAAGCCTCCGGGGAGGGAACAAGCCTGGATTCCCGCTTGGAACCCGTGACGGAAACCGAGCAGCAGGTCATGTCCATATGGCGCGAAGTGCTGGGGAAGGATTATATAAGCCGGACAGACAGCTTCCTTGAGCAAGGAGGAAATTCGCTGAAGGCGGCTTATGCTGCTGCCAATCTTCAAGAGCAATTCGGAGTCGAGCTTACGCTCACCGAATTGTTTTTGCATGATTCGGTGGAGGCGCTGGCTGCTTTGCTGGACCAAAGGACGAAGGAGCGCGGGGCTGCTGGCAAGGCCGTGACGCTGCCGCTTACCAAAGCGGCGGAGCGTGCATACTATCCGGCGACCTCCGCGCAAAAACGGCTGTATATTTTGGAAGAACTGAATCCGGGGCTGCTTAATTACCACCTGCCGTTTGCAATTGAGGTGAGCGGCCCGATGGATATAGATCGATTCGGCGATGCGTGGAGAGCGCTTATCCGCCGGCATCCGGCGCTTAGAACCTCCTTCTTCATGGAGGAAGACACTGTCATGCAGCGCATCGAAGAAGAAGTCTGCCTGCCGCTTACGATGGTTGACGGTCGCGGCTGGTCTGAATCGGAGCTGGCAGCGCGGCGGCGCGATTTCCTGAAGCCATACCATTTGGAGCAAGCCCCGTTATTCCGTATGGAGCTGTTGCAGCGGGAAGGGGAATCCAGCCTGCTGTTGCTGGACATGCATCACATCATTACCGACGGCACGTCGATGGGCATCCTGATGCGCGATCTTGCGGCGCTCTATGACGGGACGGTTCTTGAGCCCTTAACGATCCATAGCGGGGATATCGCGTTATGGGAGGAAGCGGGCAGGGACAGCGGCATGCTGGAGCGCCAGCAGCGTTATTGGCGCGAAGCCTATCAAGACGGAGTGCCGTCTCTGGTCATCCCGACTACCCGCCCAAGACCGCAGTCTCCGAGCTATCGGGGGGCTATTGAGCGATTCGAGCTTGAGCCTGCGCTAGCGGTAAGTCTTCGGGCGTTGGCTGAACGCGAAGGCGTTACCTTGTACACGGTGCTGCTTTCGCTTTATTATTCTTTGCTTTCGAAGTATACAGGCGAATCCGATCTTGTGGTCGGCACGGCAGCTGCAAGGCGGATGCGACCGGAGCAGCAGCACATGGTCGGGATGTTCGTCAATATGGTGCCGATCCGTCTGCGCGCGGAAAGCGATACAGGATTTGATCAATGGCTGAAGCTCGCTAATGGTGAGGTGCTTGCGGCTATCGGTAATGGAGATGTGCCGTACGAGGACATTGCAGAGCTGGCGCATGCCAGACGGGAGCTCGGGCGGAATCCGCTATTCGATACGGTCTTTACGCTGCAGAATATGGAGCTGCCCGAATGGCGGAGCGGGGATGTGGCTTATGCGCCAAGAGCGATGGATACCGGGTCGGCCAAATTCGATCTGACTTGGGAATGCATCGATACCGGAGCTGGCATCGCCTTCACGCTGGAATATGCGCTTGATTTGTACGACGAGGTGGCTGCCAAGCAACTGGCGCGGCATTATGTTGCGCTTGCAGCGGCGGTTGCTGCCAAGCCGCAAATGACATTAGCCGAGCTCGATCCTCTCGGCAGTCAAGAGAGAGAGCATATTCTGGAGCTTAGCCGCTCAGGCGCAGCTTCTCCGCAGGAGCTGTCGCTGCACAGACTGTTCGAGCGGCAAGCGGCTCTCATGCCGGATCGTATTGCCGTAGAGATGGGAGAGCAATCGTATACCTACAGCGAGCTGAACAGCCGTGCCAACCGAATCGCGCATGTACTTGTGCGAAGCGGCGTTCAGCCGGGCTTCAAGGTCGCGCTTCTGATGAAGCGCTCGCGCGATATGATTGCGGCGATATTTGCTGTGTTGAAAGCTGGGGCCGTCTATGTGCCGATTGATCCGCAATATCCCGAGGATCGGATGCGGTTTATGCTGCAGGATACAGAAGCTCGGGCTATCGTGGCTGCGGCATCGACAAGGGAGCTATGCGCCCGGTTAGCCGATGACAGCATCAGTGTCATCGACTTGGAGGAGGCGGGTGCGAGCTGGACCGGCGAGTCCAGCCATAACCTGGCCATTGACGGAGCTGCGGACGACTTGGCTTATATGATGTACACCTCCGGCTCGACGGGCAGGCCGAAGGGGATTATGACCTCGCATCGAAATGTGTCCAGAATTGCTATCCATACCGATTATGTGCGCATCACCGAAAGCGATGCGCTATTGCAGCTTTCGAATTATGCGTTTGACGGATCAACGTTTGATATATACGGAGCGCTCCTGAACGGAGCAAAGCTAACGCTGGTCGGCGAAGAGGAAGTAGCCGATATTTTGCGTCTGACCGAGCTGATCGAAGCTCGGGGCATCACGGTCTTTTTTGTAACGACGGCATTATTTAATACTTTAGTTGATCATGGACTGGAGTCGCTGCGCAGCCTGCGCCACATCTTGTTTGGCGGGGAACGGGCTTCTGTACGGCATATCCGCAAGGCTCTCCAGGCTCTGGGGCCAGGTGTGCTGCTTCATGTGTACGGACCTACGGAAACGACAGTTTTCGCCACTTGTTATCCGATTGCGGAGAACTGGGACGGTGAGTCGGCGGCTACGGTGCCGATCGGCGCACCGATTGCCCGTTCAGAGACGCTTGTGCTGGATGAGAGCGGCAGACTGCTGCCGTCGCTTGTGCCAGGCGAGTTATGGATAGCGGGAGACGGAGTGGCGGCCGGTTATGTGAATTTGCCGGAGCAGACCGCTTTGAAATTCCAGCCGCATCCTCTTCGAGAAGGGTCGTTTGTGTACCGAACCGGCGATCTGGTGCGCAGGCTGCCTGATGGCAATCTGGAATTTCTGGACCGGATCGACAGTCAGGTCAAGCTGAGAGGCTACCGGATCGAGCTGGGTGAAATCGAAAGCCGATTAGTAGACTGTCCAGGTATCAAGGAAGCGGTTGTGGTGCTTGTGGAGGGCGAAGGCGCGCCGTTTCTATGCGCGTATGTCGTTGCAGAGCAAGCTGAGGCGCAGCCGGACATTCGGAGTCAATTGGCGGGTAAGCTCCCTTCCTTTATGATTCCGTCCGCATTTGTCCCGCTGGAGAAGCTTCCGCTTAATGCCAATGGCAAGGTGGACAAGAAGCAGCTGCCTGCACCGGAGGATATCATTGCCGGGGCAACGCGGTCCGTTCCTTATGAAGCGCCGGCTACGGAGACGGAGAGAATCGTTGCGAGCCTATGGCAAGAGGTGCTTCATGCCGATCAGGTCGGTGCGCTGGATGATTTCTTCGAGCATGGGGGGCATTCCTTGAAGGCTGCCGCACTGGCGGCGGGAATCTACAAGCATTGCCGGGTGCGCATGCCTATTCGGGAAGTATTCGCCCTGCCGACGGTTCGAGAGCAGGCGGCCTGGATTGACGAAGCGGCAACGGAAGTCTATGAGCCCATTACCGCTATTCCCGAAGCGGCTTCTTATCCGCTTAGTCCGCCGCAGCAGCGCATGTTTTTGGCGGAGGGCATGGCGAATATCGGAATGGCCTATCATATACCGCTCGCTCTCAGATTGTCTGGCACCGTGGAAGCGGCCAGGATTGAAGAGGCGATACGTGCATTGATTGCCCGTCACGAACCGCTGCGCACCTCATACCGGTTCATAGACGGGGTTCCAAGTGGAATTGTTCAAGCCGATGCTCCATTCGCGCTGCAAAGGGCCGATCTCTCTTATCAGTCCTTGGAGGACTGCTTCGGCGGGTTTTACCGCCCGCTGGATCTGGCTGCCGCTCCAGTACTTGCTGCATGTTATTGCCGTTCTGCAGCAGATGGGGAGGATGCCTATTTGCTGCTGAATCTTCATCACATTGTGGCGGATGGTATTGCTGTCAAGCTGCTGCTGGAGGAACTGGCAGCATTGATCGATGGAGCAGAGCTTGCTCCCATTACGCTGCATTACAGGGATTATGCCGCATGGCTTGAACGGCAATACGGCTCGGAGCGGGAGAACTCAGGTCTCGCCTATTGGACGGCGCAGCTTGCCGGTCCATTGCCGCTGCTGGATATGCCGCTTGATCATCCGCGCGGCGAGCGTCAGACCTTTGCCGGAGATACGTATACGTTCAGCATTTCGTCCAAGCTGGCGAAACGGCTGAAGGAGATGTCGTCGAGAGCCGGCGCCAGCTTGAACAGCCTGCTGTTTGCGGCCTATGCGCTGCTGCTCAAGGGGACCTCGCATCAGCATGAATTCGTTATTGGTTCATTGGCTGCGGGAAGAACGCATCCCGATACGGCCCGGATGATTGGCATGTTCAATCAGTTCCTGCCGATTCGGATGACGGTTGCCGATGAGCTTGCTTTTCAGGATTTTGTAAGCGAGACGCATGAGAGGCTGCTTGCCGCGTACGAGCACGGCGATATCGGATTTGAGCGGGTGATGGAGTCGGTCAAGCTTCCGCATGACCCGTCGCGCAACCCGTTATTCGATACGATGCTGATCGTCCACAACCAATTTGAGGACGATCAGCTGATAGTTCGCGGCAACGGCTGGAGCATGGAACCCCTCCCTGTCAGCCACGGAACGTCCAAGCTGGACTTGAAGCTGGATATCTACAATGACGGCGATGGGGCTTTAAGGGCAGAGCTGGAATACAATACGGGGCTGTTCCACCGAAGTACGATGGAGCGATTGGCGCATCGGCTGCTGCACCTATTGGAGCAAACGGCTGATAATCCGGAAATAACCTGCGGCGATGTGTCGATGGCGACGCCTGCGGATAAGGCCAGCTTTGCTGAATGGAATGATACCGCGCATCCCTATCCGCAGGACGGGACGATTCATGGCTGGTTCGCCCAGTCGGCGGAGCGGTGGCCGGACCGGATTGCAGTAAAGTCAAGTGAAGGCTCTCTGACGTACAGAGAACTGAATGCTCGGGCGGAGCGCCTGGCTGTTCTACTCAAAAGCAAAGGTGTGACGGTCGAAACGGTGGTACCGATTGCTGCCTACCGTTCGCAGTCGATGATGGTTGCGATTATGGCGGTGCTGAAGGCGGGAGGGGCTTATTTGCCGATCGACCCGGAGCATCCGGCGGAGCGGATTCGCGGCATATTGGAGGATAGCGGAGCTCATTTGGTTCTTGCAGGAGCCAGATGGACGCACACCCTTCCAGCATTCCATGGAGAGGTGCTGGACCTCGATGCGCTTGCGGATGAGGCAGCATTAGAGCGAGAAGAGCTTGTCTTGCCGTTGTCACAGGCGGCTGGGCCGGACAACTTGGCGTATGTGATCTATACATCGGGTTCTACCGGCAAGCCCAAGGGCGTGATGGTGGAGCATCGGTCGGTTATTAACCGCCTCCACTGGATGCAGGCGGCATATCCGCTGGACGAGCATGATGTGATTTTGCAAAAAACGCCAATTACATTCGACGTATCGGTATGGGAGCTGTTCTGGTGGAGCTTTGCCGGCGCTTCGCTCTATTTGCTGGAGCCTCACGGGGAGAAGGAGCCGTCCGTCATGCTGCGCGTGATCGAGGAGCAAGCGGTTACGGTTATGCATTTTGTTCCGTCTATGCTAGGCGTCTTCTTGCCTTATGTGAGGGATACCGGACGAGGCAGCGAGCTACGAACGCTGAGGTTTGTCTTCGCAAGCGGAGAGGCGCTTAAGCCGGCGCATGTCTCAGCCTTCTACAGCATGATGGAGCTGGAAGGTCATAGCTCCCGACTTATTAATCTGTACGGTCCGACGGAAGCGACAGTTGACGTCAGCTATTACGATTGTACCGGCCACGCATCGGGACCGGTTCCGATTGGCCAGCCGATCCATAACATCTCGCTCCATATCGTGGACGAGAGAATGAGGCCGCAGCCGCTCGGCGTATCCGGCGAGCTCTGTATTGCGGGCGTTGGTCTTGCTCGCGGCTACCGCAACAGGCCGGAGTTGACGGAGCAAAGCTTCGTTCCGAATCCGTTTGCCGATGGCGAGAGACTCTACCGAACAGGCGACCGGGCAAGATGGCTGCCGGACGGCACCATTGAATATTTGGGACGCTTTGACCATCAGGTCAAGCTGCGCGGATTGCGCATCGAATGCGGCGAGATCGAGCATGCGCTGCTCATGCAAGAAGGCATTCGCGACGCCGTGGTGATGGCTGTTGCAGACCGGGCTGGCGAGGCGGCGCTCTGCGCTTATCTTGTCACTGCGGGTGGCATCATGCCGGATGAGTCGGCGCTGCGGGCCTCGCTTAAGGGACTTTTGCCCGACTATATGGTGCCTTCGTATTTTGCAGCTCTGGAAGCTTTCCCGCTTAGCCCGAGCGGCAAAGCGGACCGGGGCCGGCTTCCACAGCCGTTGTTTGCCGAGACGGTAGCATCCTCTGGCGAAGCTCCGGCTACCGCAACGGAAGTCAGTCTAGCCGAGCTATGGACCAACGTCCTTGGTATCACGGACGGAGATGAAGCTGCCGCATCTGCCAGCACAATCGGCAGAGACGATCATTTCTTCCAGTTGGGCGGCCACTCCTTGCGCGCCGCACAGCTGGCGGGGCTAATCGAGCAGCGCTACAGCGTAGCGTATGCGATGAAGGATGTATTCGAGGCACCGGTGCTGCGCGATATGGCTAGCCGTATCGACGCTGCGGAGAAGAAGGCAGCTGCCGTAATTGTACGGGCGGCAAGCCGGACGCACTATCCGTTATCGCTGGCGCAAAACAGACTGTTTGTCCTGCAGCAGCTGTATCCTGCGAGCACGGCGTACAATTTGCCGCTCATGTTAAGGATCAACGGGTTGCTGGACGCGGATCGGCTTCGGGAAGCCATCCAAGGGCTGATCGATCGTCATGAGCCGCTGCGCACCAGCTTTGATTGGGTGGACGGCAAGCCGATGCAGCGTATTCATGATTCGATTTCGATTGAACTGGATTTGCAACGTCTGTCCGCTGATATGGATGTGGATGCCTGGGCCCGTGAGCTTATTCGGCCGTTTGATCTGCGCGAGGCTCCGCTGATCCGGGCGTTCCTGGCCACGGATGGCGCTGGCTGCCATACGCTGCTGCTGGATATTCATCATATTGTAGCTGACGGTGTGTCCATGAACGTCATGGCACGTGATTTCGAGCAATTGTACGGCGGTCAAGCTCTGACCCCGCTATCCATTCAGTACAAGGATGCTGCCGTCTGGCAGCAGGAGTGGATGGCTTCAGACGAGAGGAAGCAACAGGAGCACTATTGGGTCTCCCTGCTGTCGAGTACGCTTCCCGTGCTTCATCTGCCAACCGATCATCCAAGGCCGGCTGAGCAAAGCTTCACCGGAGCCAAGCTTGCGCTTCCGATTCCTGGAGCGCTTGCCGGGCTGGTGAAGTCCGAAGCGGAGCAATGGGGAATGACGCCGTTTCATATTTGGCTTGCAGGCTATCACACGCTGCTGCATCTGATGACAGGAGAAGACGATCTGATCGTCGGAACGCCGGTTGCCGGACGCTTCCATCCCGGCACCGAAGCTTTGGTCGGCATGTTCGTCAATACGCTGCCGATTCGCAGCAGGCCGACTGGCGAGCTTCCGTTCAGAGCATTTGCCGAACAGCTGAAGGAAGCGGCTCTTGCCGCACTGGACAACGGCATGCTCCCGTTTGAGCATATGGTGACCATGTTGGATGTGCCGCGTGATATAAGCCGTAATCCGTTGTTCGACACGATGTTTGTCATGCAGCATTCGGAGTCCGGTCAGAAGGCTGCCAACTCCCTGCAATTCGAGGCTGAAGTACCGGACAATCGCGTATCGAAGCTGGATTTAACGTTTGAGATCGCGGACCAAGGCGCCAAAGGAATCGCATTGACGATTGAATATGCAGATTCGCTGTTTAACGCAGACAGCATACAAAGAATGGCTGATTGGTACTTGCGTCTATTGACAGTTGCACTTGCTGAGCCGGAGCGTCCGCTGGGAACAATCGGATTGCTCGATCCTATGGAGGCGAAGGAGCAAGCGGAAGCGTTCAATGGGACGACAGTTCCCTATGCAAGCCATTTGACGGTTGAAGCTTATATGGAGGAGCAGGCGGCAGAGACGCCGCAGGCGGTTGCGATTCAAGCGGAAGACGGACAATTGACCTACGCGGAATTGGACGAGCAAGCGAATCGTCTGGCCAGAGCGCTCAGGAAGCAAGGCATCATGCGCGAGGAGCGTGTGGCGGTCGTTATGGACCGCAGCCTGACGATGATGATAGCGATCTTTGGCGTGCTGAAAGCAGGCGGCGCTTATGTGCCGGTCGCTCCAGGCTTGCCGCAGGAGCGAATCCAGTACATGCTGGACAATTCCGGCGCCAAGCTTGCCTTGGTTCAAGGTGAAACGCCAGAGGGACTGGGCACTTCTATCCCTGTGCTGCAAGTGAATGAGGCGATTGCGCTGGAGCGGGACGCATCCCCGGTGGAGAAGCTGCATGATCCCAGCTCGCTTGCGTATGTTCTGTATACGTCGGGATCGACCGGACAGCCCAAAGGCGTCATGATTGAGCATCATTCCGTCGTGAACCGAATCGGCTGGATGCAGAAGGAGTACGGGCTGGACGCAAGCAGTGTGATCTTGCAGAAAACACCAATTACGTTCGACGTTTCGGTGTGGGAGCTGTTCTGGTGGAGCTTCGCTGGAGCCAGGCTGGTGCTGCTGCCTCCGGGCGGCGAGAAGGACCCGGCGCTTATGCTGGACACCATTAATCGCCACAGCGTGACAACGATGCACTTTGTGCCGTCCATGCTCCATCTGTTCCTGGAGCATCCCGATCTGCTGCGCGGCGAGGCCAAGCTGGAGAGCCTGACGCATGTATTCGCCAGCGGCGAAGCGCTGACCACCGATCAGGCGGAGCGGTTCCGCGAGCGAATCGGCGTTCCGTTCGGAGCCAAGCTAATTAATTTGTACGGTCCGACGGAAGCGACGGTTGACGTCTCGTATTATGACTGCTCCACCGGACCTGTTCCGATTCAAGTGCCGATCGGCAAGCCGATTGACAACATCGCGCTCTACATCGTGAGCGGAGCGATGGCGCTTCAGCCCGTAGGCATAGCCGGGGAGCTATGCATATCCGGCGTTGGCCTGGCGAGAGGTTACATGGGGCGGCCGGATCTGACGGAAGAGAGGTTCGTCCGCAATCCGTTCCGGAAGGGCAGCCTGATGTACCGGACCGGCGACCTTGCCAGATGGCTGCCGGATGGGACGATTCAGTATTTGGGACGGATCGACCATCAGGTGAAATTGAGAGGCCTGCGCATTGAATGCGGAGAAATCGAGCATGTGCTGCTTCGCCATCCAGCAGTTTCGGAAGCGGTCGTTATGAAGCGGACGGCGGCTAGCGGCAGCGAATATTTATGCGCCTATGTCGTTTGCGACGAACAAACGGAGCATCAGGCATTGCGAGACTTTACGGCGGTTCACCTGCCGGATTACATGGTTCCGTCGGTCGTGGTAGAGCTTTCGGCCATGCCGCTGTCCCACAGCGGCAAAGTGGATCGGAAGGCGCTGCCCGAGCCGGAGATTGCGGCAGACCGCGGAGTGGAATTTGCGGAAGCGGCAAGCGATACCGAGCAGGCCATTGCCGCGATATGGCGCGAGCTCTTGCAGCGAGACGACTTCGGCATTCATCATCGTTTCTTCGATGTCGGGGGAGAGTCACTGCTGCTGGTGCGTGCGCATCAACAGCTGGAGGAGCGATATCCCGGCGCACTAAGCGTAACGGATTTGTTCACGTATCCGACGATCGCCTCCCTTGCGGCCTACTTGGATTCCAAGAGCCGCGAGCTGGCGAGCTGGGAATGGAGCGGACTGCCGATGTCCCGCGATTTCGCGAATGACGGCTATGCCGCAGAGCGCTCCGGCAGCATCCGGTTTGTGCTGGACGAAGCTGTGGCGGAAGGGTTAGCTGAGCTTGCGAAGGCTCAATCATTGTCGGTGGAAGCCGCCGCATTCGCCGTTTACCTGTATTTCTGGCGAGGGCAATCCGGACTAACGGAGCTTGTTCTTCCTTGGATGACCGACAAAGGGCTGATCGCACCAAAGGCTATCGACTTTGGGGAGGTTCGCGACTTCGATCTGCTGCTGCGTCTAGCCGCCAAGCCAGCTTCTGCAAGTGATTCCTATGCCGTACGGCAAATTAAGAAACAGCTTCATGACGAGTATGAGTTTGCCCTGTTCCCGTTATTTGCAGGGGGAACGCGGCATGACTTCAAGGAGCAGGAGGAGCTCTTCGACATATTTGATCTGGTGCTGTATATCGGGGAGGATACCTCTTCAAGCGATTCGGGTGAGCCGCCAATCGGCGGAGTATGGTCGTACAATGCCCGGCGTTTGGAAAGGGCAACGGTAATGGACTTTGCCTCTGACTATTTGGAGCTGCTCTCCAAGGTTGTCGAGCAATATCGGGCCGCAGCGAATAGCGCAGCTACAGGGGGATAAAGCGGCATAGCCGGGTTGCACCGGACCCCAGAGAATTTCAATACAGAAGGAAGAAAGGAGCTTTCTTGTGAAAAAAGTCTTAACGATGATAGGGAATATTGCGCTGTATCTCGGGGTCTTTTATGCGCTGCTCTATCTGCTTCGCTCCACTTACAATTACGAAGTGACACTGTCCTTCGCCAAGTTTCTGGACCGCAACCCGGCTATGTTTATGGCCGTGCTCTTTACGCTCATCACTCTAGTGTACATGCTCATCTTTCGAATCAAGGGCTGGATATGGCCGAATGCGGAGAGGAATTTGTTCCGTGCCGCAGGCTTCAAGAAGCTAAGCGCATCGCGCGTTCTGCTGATGATTGGGTTAGGACTGGCGGGAAGCTTGTTCAGCATCGGACTTATCGTCATTGACGACATTGCGAATCTATTCCCGTCCATCCCTTTTCTGGTCGACGATTTGATCAGAGGCGATTCGATTCTTTATGTCATTCTGGGAGCGGGCTTGATTGCGCCGGCATTCGAAGAAGTTTTGTTCAGGGGTCTTATCTTTGGCGAGCTTCGCAAAGTCATGCCTTTGTATGTTGCCTTGGTGCTGCAAGCCGCGGCCTACGCTTATTTCCAGCCTAGCGCTGTGCTTTCGGTCATTAGTATCGGATCGGGACTGATATATGGCGTGCTGTATTTGCGTACGGGGTCCTTATGGGCGCCGATTCTGGTGCAGAACACAGCTATGGGCACGATTTTCCTATTCAAATACGTTGGATTCTACGAATGGTACGACAAGCTGGGCGATGTTGCGCTGTATATCCTTACAGCATTGTTCTTGGCTGCACTGCTGGGAGGCTCCCTCTATGTATGGCGGACCTCGGGCAGCGGCAAGGATGGGCACGCAGTTCACACGCTGACGGCAGATGCGCCGCCGGTAAGGAAGGGGATCTAACGATATGAAGCCTTGGGCTATTATGCTGTCTCGCGTTGTGGTCATTATCGGCCTGTATTTTGCTTGGTTCTTCACCGTTACGACGCTGTTTTTTGATTATATTTATCCGTTAAGCCCATGGTTTGAGCGAAACACGGTTACGGTCATTATTTTGAATGATATTGTGGGTCTGCCGTTAATGGTTCTGGCTTGGCGCTTTTTGTTCAAAGGGAATTTGTTCAAGGCCGCCAAGTTCCGCGTTATGGATCGCAGATCGGTCGGGATCGCCTTGTGGATCGGGCTTGGAGCGGGGTTGTTTACCGTCGCCTTCTCCCAGCTTCCCGCTATCGCGTCGGATAAATATCAATTCCGTGAACTGTTTGATTATCTGAATCGTGCGGAATGGTATGTGTTCTTTACCTTTTTAATTCTCGGCAACATCTACAAGGAAACGTTGTTCAGAGGCGTTCTGATGAATGAGTTCAGCCGCGTATTTCCGGTCTGGCTGGCGATCGGCATTCAAGGCGTGCTGTATGGAGCCCTGTTTTTCTTCGGGGATATCCCGCTGTCGCTGTACGGGTTCCTCGGAGCGGTTATTTTCGCGCTGCTGTACGTATGGTTCAAATCCATATGGGCGCCGATTGCTGCGCAAATCGCCTGTCAGGGCAGCCAATATCTGCTCTGGCATTACGGACCCGAATCGGACAATGTAGCCGTCCTGTCTGTCGTCATGGCCATTGCGGCTGCCATGATTGCAGTCGGTATATTCTTCGCCGTGAAGCATCGCGGACGGATTGCCGCGTCGTTGCCTGACGAGGCGGTGACATCGGCTTGAAGGGTTTCCTGATAGCGGCAAAAGCCGTGCTGTATTTGGTCATCTATGCAGCGATCGTGATGCTGGTCAATCAAGCGATGTACAACTGGATCAGCGATCCCAAGCTTCACGACTGGATTGTGAACAACTCTGGCATCGTGCTGATTGTCTCTAATATCATCGTGCTGGCGGTATATATCCCGATATTGCGATGGCAAAAAATGACGCTGAAGGATTTGGGCTTTGTCCCGCCGCGCAGCGGTTCGTTCTGGCTAGCCGCCGGGACGGGGATATGGCTGGGTCTGTTTATCGCCACGTTTACCCGGTTGCCTTGGATCAAGGTTAACTTCCCGGCGATTGCGGATTTGGTCGCATTCGTAGCCGGAGGCCGGTTCATCATCTTCCTGCTGGGCAGCTTGCTGCTCGGTTCCTTGCTGGAGGAATGGCTGTTCCGGGGGATGATCTTCCATACTTTAAGGCAGCGCTTGTCCGTGACGTGGACGATTTTGATTCAGGCCGTATTGTTCGGCGCCGTATTTATGAATGTGACGGTGGGGGCGTTCGCGGCGTTAGGCGCTGTCGTATATGGCATTGTCCGCGCCGGATCGCATTCGCTCTGGGCGTCGCTTGCGGCTCATATCCTCAGTACGGGCAGCCTGTACATCTTACTGAAATGGTCGGGCGATTGGCCATCCGGCACGCTCGGCTTGCTGGCCCTGATTAGCGGGCTCGGCATTGTCGCGCATGCAGGCTTGCTGCTGCGCCGGTCTAATAGAAGCGTGGACAAGGGAAAAGCCATCAGCGGTACTACTACTAGCTAGGAGGGATTGGCGCCATGTTTCAACTGGATCTGCTGGATGCCAAAAAAGATCATGACACATCCGGGCGGAAAGGGCGGAGTGGAGGTTCCATCTCCGAAATTTCCCTTAAGGATATTGCAATTGTCGGGATATCCGCCAAGCTGCCTCGCGCAGAATCGCATGAAGCTTTCTGGGAGCTTCTGCGCAGCGGGCGAGATCTTGTAGGCGGATTCCCTGAATCACGCAAGGAGGAACTGAAGCCGTATTTGCGCCTCATGGAGGCGCAATACGGCTCCATCTCCTTTTTTGACGGAGCGTATTTGGACGATATATCTGGTTTTGATTATTCCTTTTTCCGGCTTTCACCCAAAGAAGCGTCGTTAATGAGCCCTGCTCAGCGGTTGTTTCTGCAGACGGCCTGGCAGGCGCTTGAGGATGCGGGGTATGGCGGAGATTCGCTGCATGGCTCGCGTACCGGAGTCTTCATCGGGCATAACGCAGATGCGCTTCATGATTATAAGCGGCTGATTGAAGTGCTGAACCCGGACGCTTTATCCATGGCGGCTCCCGGCAATTTAAGCTCTATGATTCCAAGCCGAATCTCGTATCTGCTTAATTTGCGGGGGCCGGCGATCAGCGTGGATACGGCTTGCTCTTCCTCGCTGGTGGCCCTGCATCTCGCTTGCCAATCTATTCGCAGCGGCGAATGCGAGGCGGCAATAGCCGGCAGCGTGAAGCTGAATGTGCTGCCGATGGATACAGGCATTCGCCTTGGCATTGAATCGAGCGACAACCGGGCCAAAACGTTCGATGAGTCGTCGGACGGCACCGGAATCGGCGACGGCGTTGTGGCGTTGCTGCTGAAGCCGCTAGCCCGCGCCCTGGAGGACGGGGATCACGTCTATGCCGTCATCAAAGGCAGCGCGATGAATCAGGATGGCAGCTCGGTCGGCATCACCGCGCCGAATGCGCTGGCGCAGGAGGACGTCATTGTACGCGCATGGCAGGATGCGGGCATTGATCCCGAGACGGTGACGTATATGGAAGCCCACGGCACAGGAACTTCGCTGGGCGATCCGATCGAAATCGACGGCCTTACGCGCGCTTTTCGAAGATATACGGACAAGAAGCAATTTTGCGCGATCGGCTCGCTGAAGACCAATATCGGCCATCTGGACCATGCGGCAGGCATTGCAGGTCTGCTAAAGGCGATATTGTCGCTGGTGCACAAGCAGATTCCCCCTACGCTGCATTACCGTTCGCCCAACCGCAAAATTCCGTTTGTTGATTCCCCGGTTTATGTGAATGACGAATTAAGCCCGTGGGAGACGGAGGACGGCGGAGCCAGAAGATGCGGAGTCAGCGCGTTTGGCATGAGCGGAACTAACTGCCATGTCATTCTGGAGGAAGCTCCGGCTAAGCGGCAAGCGGGACGAGGAGGCATGGGAGGAATCGGGACAAGGCAAGCTGTTACAGCCGCCGCATTGCAACCGGATTCCGCCGGGACAGAGCTGTTCTGTTTGTCTGCTCACAGCAAGACGGCACTGGAGCGGCTTGTACAGCTGTACCGGGACTGGGTTGTACAGCATAGCGACGACGAGAGCTGGAACCTTGCCAATGTCTGCTACACCTTGGCGGTAGGCAGAGGCGCGCACCGATACCGGCTTGCCATTGCGGTGAGCGGCCGGGAAGAGCTTGCGCAAGCGCTGCATGCCGCAGCACAAGGCGAACTGTCCGAGCTTGCGCTGCCTCGCGTTTATTACGGCGTAGCGGATTCACAGACGGCCGGGGATTTGCGCAGGCAGCAGGATGAGCACGAACGGGAGCTGGAAGCCGCGGAGCTCGGCCGTCGCTTTGCCGCCGGTCATACCATCGATTGGAAGAAGGTTTATGAGGGGAAACGCAGACAGAGGCTGTCGCTCCCGGCTTATGCGTTCGATCTTCATCGTTGCTGGGTGGAGGTGGATCCGCACGCAGCAGCGCTTCGAACGCCGTCGGCCATGTGGAGCGATAGGTGGCTGAACGAGGATATGCCCCAGCCGCTTCGTCAGGAGATAGAAGAGTCCTTCACCAGATGGCAAGCAGCACTGGAAGCGGTGCAGGGACGGTCTGAGCAGAGCGGCAAGCGCGTGTTGTTAACCGGGATGCGTTCCGGCCTGGCGTGGGAGCAGCGTGTCGCAGATGTATGGGGAGACTTGCTCGGCTACGCCGAAATGCCTGCGGATGCCGGCTTTTACGATCTTGGCGGTGATTCCATCATCGCGCTCAAAATAGTAAACCGGATTAGCGAGCTTGCGAGTGTCCGAATTCAGGTCGTGGATTTGCTGGCCCATTCGGATTTGCCGGCGTTTACAGCAGTTATTGAACAGCGGCTGCGGGAAAAGGATGCGGCTGCTTCTGCGGGCGGGGAGTCTTCCCGCCTTGGATCGGAGGGTTCCATTTCATCTGTCGCAGAGCTTGAGAACGAAGCCATACCGATGGCCGACTGGCAAGAGCATTATCCGGTTTCTTCGCCGCAGAAGCGCATGTACTTGCAGCAGCAGGCAATGCCGGATGACCGAAGCTATAATTTGCCCGAATTGCTGGAGCTTGACGGGGAATTGGACGCGGACCGGCTGGAGACTGTCCTGCAAATCATTGTGGAGCGGCATGAAACGCTTCGGACTACGTTCCATGTGATAGACGGACAGATCAGGCAGCGCGTTCACGCCAGCATCCCCTTTCAATTAGTACGGTTGGAAGCGGAGGAGCAGGAAGCCGGCAGGATGCTGCAAAGCCTGTATCAGCCGTTCAAGCTCGATTCGGCGCCGTTATTGCGCGCGGCATTGCTGAGGCTTGAGCCGGAGCGGCATATGCTATTCCTGGATATGCATCATATTGCTTCTGACGGCATGTCTGCGGGCATTCTGCTGTCGGAACTGATGGCCTTATACCAGGGCCAAATGTTGCCGCCGCTTGAGCTGCAATATAAGGATTATGCAGTGTGGCAGGAGACAAGGCTTCCTGCCGAAGCAGCGGAGCGGTATTGGCGAGAGCAATGCCAGGGAGACTGGCCGGTGCTGGAGCTGCCGACCGACTTTCCTCGACCGCCTGTCAAAGGCAATCGAGGCGAAACGTTCGAGCTCTACGTCGATGCCGATCTCATGGCGGAAGTCCGAGGCCTCGCCACGCGGTCAGGCGCAACGCCGTTTATGGTGCTGCTGGCGGCGTACTACACGTTCCTCGCCCACTACACGGGCGCCGAGGATATCGCCGTAGGAACGCCGATTGCGGGACGGTCGAGGCGCGAGCTGGAAGCGGTGGCGGGCATGTTCACCGGCACACTGGTCCTGCGCGCTTATCCTGAGGCGAATAAGCCGTTCAAGGCTTTTTTGAATGAAGTGAAAGAGATAGCCACCGGAGCATATGCGCATGCGGATTATCCGTTTGAGGAAATGACGCATTGGATGGATAGAAGGGATGCCAGCAGAAGCCCGTTGTTCGACACGATGTTTATCATGCAAAACTTAGGCATTCCGGCTTCTTCGACGGAAGGTTTGTCGTACCGCCATAAGCGATTCGAGCATGGCACGGCCAAATATGATTTGATGATTCAAGCAGTGGAAAATGGCGATCGATTGCGCCTTGTCGTGGAGTTTAATACAGATTTATTCCTCCGCGCGACAGCGGAGCGGTTCATGAAGCATTATGTGCAGCTTCTGCGCAGCTTGACGCTCCAGCCAGGCGCTGCGCTAGGCGAAGCGGTCATGCTGACGGAAGAAGAGCGCAAGCAATTGCTTGCGGTTGGAAGGCGCGAAGCGGAATTCCCGCCTCCGCGATGCCTGCATGAAGTCTTCAAGGAGCAAGCGGCAGCTGTACCCGACTTGCCGGCCGTATCATTCGGCGGAGATGCCTTGACGTATCGGGAGCTGGATGCCCGTACGGATGCGCTTGCCCGAACGCTGCGTGCCAAAGGTGTTGGACGCGGCAGCGTGGTCGGGATTATGGCGGAGCGGTCCATACCGATGTTCACTGCGATGCTTGCCGTCATGAAGGCGGGAGGCGCTTATCTGCCCGTGGATCCTCATTACCCAGAGGAGCGCATCCGTTATATGCTGTCGGACAGCGGCGCGGAGCTGGCATTCACAGATGGCTCTCGTCCCGATGCGGCAGCTTGCGTGCCTGCAGCGCTTCACATGCTGGATTTGGCGGATGAAGCCCTGTATTCGAACGAAGAACATGCCTTGATCTCTTTGGCGCAAAATGCGGCAAGCGCAGATGATCCCATGTATGTGATCTATACATCCGGCTCGACTGGTCAGCCGAAAGGGGTTATTGTGCCGCATCGCAGCTTCTTCAACTTCGGACATTCGCTGAGGACGTTTTTTGACGGGCAATATGGAGCGGGGGACAGAGCATTAAGCCTGACTAACATTTCATTTGATGTCAGCGTAGCGGAGTTGTTTATGCCGCTTATGTTCGGCGCCTGCACGGTGCTTTATCCTGAGCCGAAGCATCTTGATCCGCGCAGGATAGCTGCGATTATAGCGGAGGAACAAATTACTTTTGCCTACATCCCTCCTTCTCTATTGAAAGAGGTAGCCCGTCTGCTAGAGCAAGAGGACGGCGGCATTAAGCTGGACAAGATGCTCGTTGGCGTAGAGCCGATCAAGGACGAGACGCTTGCGCTGTATACGGGGCTGAATCCCGCTATTCGCATTATTAACGGATACGGTCCGACGGAGGCGACGGTCTGCTCCAATATGTATGTCTATAAGCCGGGCGCTTACCGCGGCGGTTATGTGCCGATTGGCGGGCCGATGCATAACGTTCAGATTTTCATTTATGGATATGGCGGTCAGCTCGCTCCCTTCGGCGTAGCCGGAGAGCTGTATATTGGCGGGGACGGCCTTGCCCACGGTTATATGAATAATCCGGAAATGACAGCCAGCCGATTTCTGCCTCATCCGGAGCAGCAGGGACGCGCGATGTACCGCACCGGAGATATTGCGAAGTGGTTGCCGGACGGCAACGCCATGTATGTGGACCGTGCCGACCAGCAAATCAAAATCAGGGGCGTCAGAATCGAGATGGGCGAAATTCGCTCCCAGCTTCTCACCCTTCCCGAAGTGGAAGATGCGGCCGTAGTGGTCCGCATGCACGAGCATGGCGAGAAGGAGCTATGCGCGTATGTGGTAGCTTCCGATAAGCTACCATCGCGAGAGTGGAGAAGGAAACTGAAGGATAAGCTCCCGGAAGCGATGATTCCTGCTTATGTCGTGGCGATTGATGCAATCCCGCTTACCCCGAATGGAAAAGTAGACCGGCGCGCTTTGCCGGAGCCGGAAGCCCAGACGCGGGAGCGTTCGGAGCTGGAGCTGCCGCGCGACGAGGCGGAGGAGCGGGTTGCCGCGATATGGAGTGAAGTGCTTGGCGATACAATAGGGCCGTTCGGCATTTACGACGACTTCTTTGAGCTAGGGGGCCATTCCCTGAAAGCCGCTGTTGTCGCAGGGAAATTACAGCAGGCTACAGGCATTGAAGTGCCGCTCAGCGTCATGTTCGATCGCACGACGATTGCGGACATAGCTGCGTGGCTGCAGGAGCAGGACATCTCCGCAGCAGCGAATCAGCCGATTCCAAAGGTGGAGCGCCGCGAGTGGTATCCGATGTCGCGCTCCCAGCGCCGGCAATATATGATGCAGCTGCTGGCCGGTGAAGCCACGATGTATCATGTACCGTTTGTTATCCGGCTGCAGGGCAGACTCGATGCAGACCGGCTGGAAGCGGCATTCACGTCGCTCATTAGCCGGCATGAGAGCTTGCGGACGACATTTCATCTGACCGATGAGCAGTTCATGCAAGTGGTGCATGAGCCTTATTCGTTCCATCTGGAAAGGCTGCATCAATCAGCATGGTCCGTGGATGGGGCGGCTAGTGAAGACCGGCCAAGCGAGATGCCGGTGACGGATCTGATGGAGACGTTCAAGCGGCCGTACCGTCTGAATCAGCTGCCGCTGCTGCGGGCAGGATTGATGAGGCTGAATCATGAAGAAGAGTATCTGCTGCTGCTGGACATTCACCATATTGTGACGGATGGCGTGTCCTCCGGCTTATTGGTGAAGGAATTGACGGAGCTTTATTCCGGTCGCGCTCTTCCGGAGCTTCGTGTGCAGTACAGCGATTATGCGGTATGGCAGGAAGCCAGATTTACGGATTCTGTCTATGAGGAGGATGAACGCTACTGGCTGGACACCTTCGAGGGCAAGCTGCCAGTGCTGGAGCTGCAGACGGATCGTCCAAGGCCGCCTATGCAGAGTTATAGAGGCCACAGGCTTGCGTTCACCTTGGATGCCGGGACAACAGCGATGGCGCGAAAGCTGGCGCGGGAATCCGGGGCGACGTTATATACGGTGCTGCTGGGCGCGTTTGCCGCGATGCTGGCGAGATACAGCGGCCAGTCCGAGGTGATTGTCGGCACGCCCGCAGCAGGCAGGGAGCATGCCGATACGCATGGCATGATCGGGATGTTCGTCAATACGCTTGCGCTGCGAACACGGCCGGAAAACGGCAAAACGGTGCGCAATTATGTGGCAGAGCTGCATGATCATGTCCTGCAGGCGCTTCAGCGTCAGGCGTATCCGTTCGAGGAGCTGGTGGAGAAGCTGAAGCTGGATCAGGATAACAGCCGCAATCCTTTGTTTGATGTCATGTTTGTATTGCAGAATATGGATCGTGCTGTCATGGAGGGGGATGGCGTCGTATTTGGCGAGATGCCGTTCGATGCCGGAACCAGCAAGTTTGACCTGACTTTGGAAGCGGTGGAGCAGGAGCATGAGATTGAGCTGCAGCTGGAGTACGCCGTGGATTTGTTCCATGAGGACACGGCCCGCCGTATGGCGGGAAGCTATGCTGTGCTCCTGCGGGAGATGTGCAGCAATCGGGACGGGACGATCGGTGAGCTGGAGCTGATTAGTGCGGACGAGCGCGAGCAGCTGTTGGCGGTATTAGCTGGAAGGAGCGTGCCGGTACTGGGCGCGGACAGAGAGAGGAGCAATGACTGGATGGAACAACAAGCGCAAGAGGGGATATCGGAGCTGCAAGGAGACAGCGCCCGGGTGGTACCGCAAGCTACGGCAGAATGGATCGGAATTGTGCAGGAAGTGGAGCGTCAAGCTGCGCGTACGCCGGATGCTCCAGCGATTCAATTCGGCGCAGTAACGGTGACGTATGCCGAGCTGAACGAGCGTGCGAATCGGCTGGCTCATTCCCTTAGAGCACAGGGAGTGGGGCCGGAACGTGTTGTAGCGCTAATGGTCGATCGCAGTCCGCTTATGCTCATCGGCATATTCGGCGTGCTGAAAGCGGGCGGCGCATACGTAGCTATTGATCCGGCGTATCCGAAGGAGAGAATCGACTGGATGCTGGAGGATTGCGGAGAAGCGCTGCTGCTGACCGAAAAAGCGTATGCCGGGCAGGTATCCGGGGCGATTGTCGAGTGGTACTTGGACGACCCTGAGCTTTACGCTATGGACAGAGGCAACCCGGAGCCGCTTAATAAACCTGGGGATTTGGCCTATGTGCTGTACACGTCAGGCTCGACCGGACGTCCCAAAGGCGTGATGATCGAGCATCGCGGCTTGTCCCATTTCATCAGCGGCTTCAAGGACAGAATTCCGCTTGAGCGGGGACAGGGCATTCTGGCGATGGCATCGGTCTCCTTCGATATCTTTGTCGTGGAAAATCTGCTTCCGCTGACGCTGGGAATGCGGATCGTACTGGCAAGTGAGGAAGAGCGCAATGATGCCATCCTGCTGCAAGGATTAATCGCTGCTCATGGGGTGGATGTGGTGCAAATAACGCCATCCCGCTTTAAGTGGTGGAGGAACCAAACGGGTGAAACCGACGGCTTGCAGGGACTAAGCGTGCTCATGATTGGCGCGGAGCCGCTGACAGCGGATTTGCTGGCCAGGCTGCGCGCTGCAACGGGAGCCCGATTGTTTAATCTGTACGGACCGACGGAGACGACGGTCTGGACCTCGATCCGCGAAGTGACCGAAGGCGAGGATATTACGATCGGAACCCCGATTGAAGGCTCTGTCATGATGGTGCTTGACGAGGGATTGAAGCTGCAGCCGACAGGCGTTGTCGGCGAGATATGTATTGGCGGCGCTGGCGTCGGACGAGGGTATCTTAGCCATCCCGAGTGGGATGTAGCCTTTGTGACGAACCCTTATGCGCAGGGCGAGAGGATGTACCGTACGGGCGACCTCGGCCGCAGGCTTGAAAACGGCGAATTCGTCTACGCGGGCCGCCGTGACTTTCAAGTCAAGATCAGAGGTCATCGGATTGAAATCGGGGAGATTGAACAGCTGCTGCTGCGCCACGAGCAAGTGATAGAAACGGTTGTTACGGCTTTCCAGGAGGAGGACGGAGATTATGCGCTATGCGCCTATATCGTCCTGAATGATCCTCAGGCTGCGGAGTCGGAAGGGGACGATCACACCCGCAGGATGGTCGGAACGCTGCGCGATTATTTGGGGGACAAGCTTCCAGGGTATATGGTACCTGCTTTTATGATGTTTCTGGATGCCATTCCACTCACGCCAACGGGCAAGATCGACAGAAGGGCACTGCCAAAGCCAGGAGAGGCTGATGCAGGCAAGCGTGAGCTTGTTCCGCTGACGACGGATACGGAGCGCAAGCTGGCGGTGATCTGGCGGGAACTGCTGGGGACCGATGCAATCGGGGCCAAAGACAGCTTCTTCGAGCTTGGCGGACATTCCTTGAAGGCGGCTAGCATGGTGGGCCGCATTGCGGAAAGATTCGGCCTGCAAGTGACTTTGCGCGATATATTCATGAATCCGTCGCTGGAAGGTTTGGCCGCTTTGCTGGACAACAGCGGAACGGAAGCGGGCGAACGAATTCCGAAGCAGCCCGAACAAGAGCACTACCCCATGTCCCGGGCGCAGCGCCGCCAATATATGATGGGGCTCATATCGGGCGAGGCGACGATGTATCATGTTCCGTTCGCCGTCCATATGCAAGGAAAGCTTGATGTGGACCGGCTGGAGGCGGCTTTCCTCGCCATCATGAAGCGTCATGAATCGCTGAGGACAACGTTCCATCATGAGGAGGACGAGTTCCGCCAGCGTGTGCATGCGGAGCCGGTCTTTACACTGGAGCGCAACGCGAGGCTGAGAATGGCGGCAGTCAAGCTGCTTGCGGAAGGCGGAGACGAAGGGTTTGATAACGGAATCAGCATGCTGATGGAGCGCTTTATCCGTCCATTTGATCTGGGAAGCCTTCCGTTGTTCAGGGCTGGGTTGATCCAGCTTAGCGAAGAGCGTCATCTGCTGCTGTTGGATATGCATCACATCATCACCGATGGCGTATCGGTCAGCGTGCTGCTGAAGGAGCTGACGAGCCTGTACGGCGGCAACGAATTGCCGGAGCTCAGCGTTCAGTATCGTGATTATACGGTATGGCAAGATAGCAGAATCGGCAGCGAGGTTTACAAGGGACATGAACGTTATTGGCTGGAGGCGTTCGACGGCGAATTGCCTACGCTGGAGCTCAAGACGGACACGCCAAGGCCGGAATTGCAACGGTTCGAAGGCAATCTGATTTTGTTCACGTTAGATGCGGAGATGTCCGACAAGCTGCGGACGTATGCGCGCGAGCGCGGCACGACGTTGTATACGGTATTGCTGGGAGCCTATTCGCTCATGCTGAGCAAATGGAGCGGGCAAGAGGATATTATTGTGGGTACGCCGGTAGCGGGACGCAATCATGCGCAGCTGGAAGAGCTGATCGGGATGTTCGTCAACACGGTAGCTATTCGCAGCTTCCCGGAGGCGTACAGAACGATTGGCGATTATCTATCCGAGCTGCATGAGGATGTACTGCGGGCATTGGAGCATCAGGATTACCCGTTTGAGGATTTGGTGCAAAAGCTGGAGCTTGAACAAGACCGGAGCCGTAATCCGTTGTTCGACACAATGTTTATTCTGCAAAATATGGACCGTGTCGCATACCGCTCGGGCGGAATCGAATTTGAGCCGAAGGAATTTGACCCGGCGGTCAGTAAATTTGATTTGACGCTTGAAGCGGGAGATCGCGATGGCGCCATCGGATTCGTATTGGAGTATGCAACCAGCCTCTTCCGGAGAGAGACGGCACAAGCGATGATAGATGATTATCTAGCAATCGTACATGCCATGGTCGAAGGCGGCGGAAGCCGTAAAATCAGCGCAATTCTAGCAGGCCCTAACGGGGGCTAAACCTATCCATTGAATTGAAGGAGGCGGCAAGACATGAAGCAGTCGATGGAGAGAAAACCATTTAACGAGTTTTGGATGAACTGTATGCTAAATCAGGCGTTTTCTATTGCGGTGTCGGAGGAGCCCAGCTACAGGGATGCGGCTTATCTGAATATTTACCGTTATTATCCGTGGGAGGCCGCAACGGACAAGGACTTCCGCTATCCGACGATCGACACGCTGTATTACCTGGATAATCCGGCGAAGTTTCCTTTGTCGCAAGCGATCCGCTTTATTGAGCCCGGGCATTTCCGCAGCAAGGACACGGTGTTGGAGGAAATTAGGGACATGCTGCGGGGTGGACGAAATCTGAGCGTAAACGTCGATTTATATGATTGGCTGCCGGGCAGCATGGCATGGAAGAAGTTTCATTGGTATCATTATTCGCTGTTTAACGGATATGACGAGGAACGCGGCACCTTCTATGTCATTGACGATACGCTAGCGGGATACGAGGAGCATGAAGTGCCGTCGGAAAGGCTGCTTAAGGCGTATGGCAATGCTGAGTACAATGTGAATCCGAACTACATGGGACCTGCCTACTACGTATACAATTTACAGGACAATATTCAACCCTACGAGCTGAAGCTGGCCGAGGTGGTAGAAAATGCGGAGCGGCTTGTGAAGGAGCTTGGCGCATTTTCGATTGAGGGCATGTGGAATGTAGATCCGGACCCGGAGAAGAAGCAAGCCCATCTGACGTACGGCCTAGTCGGCGTTAACATTATATGCAACCGGCATGTCGCCAACACCTCGCTGCTCCGTTCCATGCAGGAGAAGAAGCTGATAAGCGAGCCGCTCTGCCAGTCGCTGTCCGAACAGCTCGGTGTAGTTCGCGACGGATGGGATCTGGTGAAGGACCGGTTTGTGACCGGCGATTTCGAGCGCGGAAGAGAACTGGAATTGGCAAACGATTTGTTCGCAAAAGAAAAAGCGTTCTGGACAACGCTTGCTGCAGGCGCTTAAGATCAATCGTTCAATCATGCTACCCGAGAGGCGGGCGTTATGATGGTCACTTTAATTTGTTTGCCTTATGCAGGAGGCTCCGCTCAAGTCTACAAACGCTGGACGGGAAAGCTTCATCCCTCCGTGCGTTTAGTCCCTGTCGAGCTGTCGGGCAGGGGAAGCCGGATGGGGCAGCCGTTCTACAGGAATGTAGCGGAGGCTGTACAGGATGTATTGCCCCTGGTGCGGGAAGCGGCGCTTGGCGGCGGATCGTATGCTTTATTCGGACACAGCATGGGAAGCTTGCTGGCTTACGAGCTGCTCCATGCGCTGAGAGAGGAGAATAGGCCGCTGCCAGTCGCGGCCTTTCTCTCGGGCAGAGGCGCGCCTCATTGCGAGCATGAACAGAGGCGCCGCATACACGAGCTGCCGGATGATGCGTTTCTGGAAGAGGTGAAGGGGCTTGGCGGGATGCCCGCCGAGCTGTTCCAGCATCGTGAGCTGCTGGAGCTGTTCATGCCCATCCTAAGAGCTGATTTCAAGCTGGTTGGCGAATACGAGGCTCAGCCGCGGAAGCCGCTGCCGCTCCGGCTGACGATACTTAGCGGCAAGACAGACAGCACGGTGAAAGGTTCATTGAGCGATTGGGAGCCTTATGCGGCAGGAGGCTGTGATCGGTTTCTGTTCGAAGGCGGACATTTTTTTGTGCATGAGCAGGAAAAGGATGTTGTGGCGCTGCTGAACAAGACGCTAACGCAGGTTCCTGCCTTACTATGATCCCGGAAGGAGCGTGACGGATGATGCTGGACAAACATGCGATATGGTTTCCGGGGCAAGGCTCACAGCGCGTCGGAATGGGGAAATCGCTGAGCGAGCGCTACGGGATCGTCAAAGAAACGATGGATGAAGCGAATGAAGCGCTTGGGCTGCGGCTGGATCGCTTGATGGTTGAGGGGCCGACGGCCGAGTTGACCAAAACGGAGAATGCCCAGCCGGCTATTCTTGCGCTTGGGGTAGCGATGTACCGCGTGTACAGCAGGGAGTGGGGATATGCGCCCGTGCTGGCAGCCGGACATAGCCTGGGCGAGATCACGGCATTAACTTGTGCGGGAGCCATTGCGTTCCCGGATGCGCTCAGGCTTGTGCGCAGACGCGGAGAGCTGATGCAGGGGGCTGCGGCTTCGGGCATCGGCGCGATGGCAGCTGTAAACGGTCTTAGCCCTGAAACGGTTGGGGTTGCTTGCTCGGTCATCAGCTCAGATGCTGCGGGCGGCAATGGCGTCGTGGTGGTATCCAATCTGAATTCAGCCCAGCAAACGGTCATATCCGGTCATCAGGAGGCCGTCAGGGAGGCATCCGAGAGGCTGATTCAATATGGCGCGGCCGTCATTCCTTTGCAGGTAAGCGCGCCGTTCCATAGTCCGTTGATGGCACCTGCCGCTGCGCAATTCGCGGAGGAGCTGAGCCGTATTTCCTTCGGTGAGCTAGGCTTTCCCGTTGTATCTTCCTTGACAGGCTTGCCTTACGGGAATGCGGGTGAAATTCCAGAGCTGCTGGCGAGAGGGCTGACTGACCCCGTTAATTGGATAGCGGTTGTCCAGTTTCTGCAGAGCCATCATATTACTGCCGCTGTCGAGCTTGGGCCGGGCACGGTGTTAAAGCGATTGTCGCAATCGGATCGTCTAAGCGTATTTGCATTCGATGACAGGGAGGATGAAGCGCATCTGGTGGCGGCGAGCCGGCAAACGAGCGCTTTTTCGATTGAGCTGCTGAATCGCTGTCTCGCGATTGCTACCTGCATCCGCAACCGGAACTGGAATACTGATGAGTACGAGCAAGGCGTTGCTGCACCTTACCGCAAGGTGCAGCAGCTTATCGAGCGGCTGCGCGAGACGGACGAGCGAGTTCTGGAAGAGCATGTGGCAGAGTCGCTCTTGATGCTGGAATCGGTGTTCCGCACCAAAGGCGCACCTGCCGAAGAGAGGGAGCGGCGGCTCGCAAGCCTGCGGGATGAGTTCGGATTGCATGAGCTGCCAGACTTATCATCTTACGCACCACAATATGCAAGCAGTCTTCAATAGGAAGGAGCTGGGGTATAGTGATCCGGCAAGCTCTAGATTGGGATGAACGAGATATAAGCGACAGCTCCGCATCACTGCCTGCTCCCGTCGAAATTCTGCAGGAGCTGATCCGCTTCAATACGACCAATCCGCCGGGAGAGGAAGCCGCATGCATCATGTATATCCGGCAATTGCTGGAGGATGTGGGCATCGAGACGCGGATTGAAGCACTGGATCCCGGCAGGCCCAATCTGCTGGCAAGGCTGAAGGGCAGCGGAGCTGCTCCTCCGCTGCTGCTGTACGGTCATGTGGATGTCGTCGGCGTCGACAAGCAAGTGTGGAGCCGGGACCCCTTCGGCGGAGAGATCCATGACGGCTTCGTCTGGGGACGGGGCGCGCTCGATATGAAAGGTGGCGTGGCGATGCTGGTGTCCGCCTTTCTTCGGGCACATGCCCGCAAGCTGCCGCTGCGCGGCGACCTTATTCTGGCGATTGTGAGCGATGAGGAAGCAGGCGGCGAATACGGCGCCTCCTTTCTGGTCAACCAACATGCCGACTATTTTAAGGATGTCCGTTACGCAATTGGCGAGTTCGGCGGGTTCTCATTCCATGCGCTCGGAAAAACCTTTTATCCCGTTATGGTGGCGGAGAAGCAGCTTTGCTGGCTGAAAGCGACGATCAGGGGAGACGGCGGGCATGGCTCTATGGGCAAATCAGGCGCCGATTGCATGGCGCAGCTTGGCCGGATGCTTCAGTCGCTGAGCCAGAACAAGCTGCCGATTCGCCCCCATCCGGCAGCCCGATATATGATTGAAGGCATGGCTGCTGCGCTGCCGATTCTGCCAGCCTTGCTCCTGAAGGGGTTGCTGCGGCCGCGGCTGGGCAATGTGATCTTGAAGCTGCTGGGAGAGAAAGAGAGCACGTTTGCCCCGCTTTTGCGCAATACCGTGAACGCTACCGTTGTTCGCGGCGGTGAGAAGATTAACGTTCATCCCAGCGAAATTTCGGTCGAGCTGGACGGCAGAACGCTGCCCGGCGTAACGCCAGAGCAGTTCATTGAGGAGCTGTATGAGCATGTGTTAGATACGTCTATCCAGCTTGAAGTGCTTCGCCATGATCCCTGTGCTGCCGCTCCCGATATGGGGATGTTCGGACTCTTGTCCGATGTGCTGAAGGAAGCGGACAAGGAGGCTGTACCCGTGCCGATGCTGCTGCCTGGGGGAACGGACGGAAGATTATTTGCGAGGCTCGGCATTCAAACCTACGGGTTTCTCCCCATGCCGCTGCCCAAGGAGCTGCAGTTCACCAAGCTGATTCATGCAGCGGATGAACGTGTTCCGGTGGACGCAATCGACTTCGGCACAGATGCGATCTATCGGGTGCTGGAGCGTTACGGAGAATAGCGGCGCACATGAGCAAAGCCCCCATGCTAGGAATGGAAATAGCGCAAGCTTTCAGGCGATATCAGCCTCGAAGCTTGCGCTATTTATTTAACTTTTATCAACTTTCTGCTTCACATGAACGTCTTTAACTTTACAGTCATTGGTAATTGCTTCAAAATAGGGTTGAATGGAAAAAGGTCCGCTGCATGTTGGCAAAGGGGGATTCCTGTGCATGTAAAGAAAATATTCCATATAAGCGGTTGGATTGTTTTCATTTTGTTTGCAGTTTGTCTATCTGTTTGGGCAGTGAAGGTTAACAGTAACGCACATTCAACAACGGTTCCATTTCCTTATACGCATACAGACCATATAGATCCCGAAACGCTAACCAACGAGATCCTGCACGCAATTGGATATCCGAATGCCGTTCCGATTGTCACAAAAGCAGATACGTTCAGAGTTGTATTATATAATCATCCCCATCAACAAGAGCTTGATATGAAATGGCATAGCTTAACGTCCAATTTCACGATTCGTATACCCGAAAAAAATCTTGGCTTATCCTATCAACTGCAAATTCTTCCAAGCGGGGAACTTCATATTTTATACCGAAATGAAATTAAATTTGATGGGCTATTCAATGAAATTCCTCATCCGACTACCGGTTATGCTCTGATCGACCTATTCCGTGCAATACGGGATTTCCCGGCCGTATCGTATCGTGAGCTTACTGAATATGGGGGCGAGAGCGCTGACTTATACACAATTGGACTTAATGAGGGGCTATTATTAGCTGAGAACTTTTCTTATAACAAGTATGGTCCTGTGGAAAATGATGAGCAGAGAGATGGAATTCCCTTTTTGGTATCGAATATGAAGTGGGGCAAGATACGTGATGCTTCTCTGGAGGATGACGATCCTATGCGTTACTACAGTTATGGAGGAGAAGGTGGAACAAACGTATACTATTACCCCGGAAGTTAGTCCAATTGGATTATCGAACAGAAGGCGCTAAATGATTAGCGCCTTTTTATATTTATCAAAATAGAGGTCAGATGGCGTTGACAGGAGAGTTTCTCAGAGTAACAAAAAAGGTTCCCGATCTGGTGAAGCCAGATTGGAAACCTGTTAATTACGTTATGGTGCGGTCGAGAGGACTCGAACCTCCACGGCTGTTACACCACTAGAACCTGAATCTAGCGCGTCTGCCAATTCCGCCACGACCGCATGTCATTTGACGTCAACGAAAATGATCTTACCATAAAGCTTGAATGCAGGTCAAGCATTTATTTCCTGATACTAAAAATAGTCGGGAATCAAAAAAGCCCGGGAGCAAAGTTCCCGGGCAAGGTTCAAGCATTAGTTAAACGTAAAGGTAACATCGGAAATGGACCATGGCTGGCCGGGGAAGAAGAAGTAATACGTGCCTTGCGGCAAATTATGAATAGGTATAGCTGAAATGACCGATTCCAAACATACT
Organism: Paenibacillus sp. NPDC057967; assembly: GCF_042887015.1. Classification (NCBI taxonomy): domain Bacteria; kingdom Bacillati; phylum Bacillota; class Bacilli; order Caryophanales; family Paenibacillaceae; genus Paenibacillus; species Paenibacillus sp. NPDC057967. The sequence continues at coordinate 173,188 of NZ_JBHVQB010000003.1, read as the reverse complement.
TGTTTGATTGTACAAAGAGCTGCCTTTGTAAAGCTTAACGTCATTATCACCCGGATAAGCGCCTCGTGTCGAGTAGCCGGTAATCGTAAGATCTCCTCCTCCTACAAGGGTATAGCCATAAGGGTATTGCAGCGCAGGTGTCGAAGCGGAAGCGGGCATTGCTAATATAAACGCCATTATAACTGCCAGCATGGTCAGCATAGCTCTTTTGGTTCTCATCGATCATCGTCCTTTCCAATCCGATATCTGAAGGGGATGTCTAGACAGATGCTGGCCAGCAAGGGGATGAAGAGGCGTTCACCTTCAAATTAAATCTAGCAAATAATGTAAAATTAGTCAATGAATATAAATAATTTCAAACTGCTCTTTTGGGACCGAAATAAAAAAACATGCCATATGAGTGGCTGAGTCTGATCTAATAAAAGCACAAAAAAACTCACCGGTTGCGTCTCCGCAATGGATGAGCTTATCATGCATGGTTGGTGCGGTCGAGAGGACTCGAACCTCCACGGCTGTTACACCACTAGAACCTGAATCTAGCGCGTCTGCCAATTCCGCCACGACCGCATATGTTACTGACGAACCTTATTGTCGCATGTTATTGGAGGACAAGTCAACCATTTGCCTGAAGTTTAAATTTTCAGTCTAGTCCCTTAGTTCAAACAAGCCAGCTTTTCATAATTCATTCCTGTAAAGGAAATAATAAGCGAGACATTGCAGAACCTATACTGAGAGAACAGGAGTCTTGCTCATGAAAATGAACCGGAACAACGGACAACGAAAGCAGCTAATTCAAGCACGCTTATTGGTGAAGTGGTTCATCGGCTTTCTGATGCTTGCGGCATCGTTGACGGCACCTGCAAGAGCTGACGCTTCCGTTATTCAAGAGTTGGCGGAGACGGGGAGCAAAGCTGCAGACAGCCGGAGTTTGGCTATCGTTATTGATGATTTCGGCAACGGAATGCCCGGCACAGAGGAGATGCTAAAGCTTCCGGTGCATATCACCGTTGCCGTTATGCCGTTCATGCCAACGACCAAAGAGGATGCGGAGGCTGCCCACCAGCTTGGACATGATGTAATTGTACATATGCCGATGGAGCCGAACAAAGGGCTGAAGAAGTGGCTTGGACCAGGTGCGATCACAGCAGATCTCAGCGATGAAGAGGTGCGAAAACGGGTTGAGGAAGCGATCGACAATGTGCCTCACGCTATCGGGATGAACAACCATATGGGCTCCAAAATAACAGCGGACGAGCGCATTATGCGCGTCGTACTGACGGTATGCAAGGAGCGCGGCTTGTTCTTCCTGGACAGTCGCACGACATTCAAGACGGTTGTGCCGAAGATTGCCGAGGAGGTCGGCATTACGCTGCTCTCGAACGATGTGTTTCTCGATGATGTGTACACCGAGCAGCATATCTCGAAGCAAGTATCCGTATTGCGCAAGCATCTGGAAACCCATGATAGCGCCGTGACGATCGGCCATGTCGGCCCCCCGGGCAAGAAGACCGCTTCCGTGCTGAAGCAGTCTATTCCTCGAATGCAGGATATTGCTACCTTCGTTAAGCTATCCGATATGGTGAACGAATCAATGAGCGACCCATTTATATTGCCGAATCCCTGAAGCAATGGCATGTGCGATTTCATTCTGCTTAGCCGGGTTGGTCAGCATGGCTCTGTCCTCCGCATTGCTGATGAACCCCATCTCGATAATGACGGAGGGCTGGTCGACGCGACGGAGCAAATAGAACGGCTCACCAAGCCGTGGTAGGCCGAGGGTTGCTTGCTGTCTGTTCAGCGCGTCTTGCAGGCAGAAGGCCAGCAAGGCGCTTTCCCCAGCATTCTGATGCAGCACAAGCGGCCCGCGCTTCGTGCTGTTTCGCGCGGCGTTCACGTGAAGGCTGACCAGCAGCTCGCTTCCAATCTCTTCGGTTAATTGTCTGCGCTGGGACAAATCCTTGCGATGGCGCGAGCGGGTATTATGCCATCTGTTCTCTTCGCTGAGCGCATAGTCGCCCGTCCGATTCATGATGGCGGGAATGCCTTGGCTTCTCAGCATGAGATAAAGCTTGCTTGCGACAGCAAGATTAATATCCTTCTCCAGGGTGGAGCCATGCGATGCGCCGCCGTCAATGCCGCCATGGCCCACATCAATAATGACGGTAGTATGAGGGAGCGTCCAGTTCTGCTCCTCGTCATAACGTTCGGAACGATCTTCTTGTGAAGCACTAGCCGCAGGGGCATATCCCCATATCGCGTATGTTAGCGCAATAAAACCTATGACAAGCAACCGATACATGATTGCAGCCTCCCGCATTCTGTTTATATTCACCAATCAGTCCACCATGACGAACTAGCCTGCCTTTACATTATCGTGGCTATTCAGAGGTAAACTCATGCATGGTTAGGCGCAAAAAGAATGGGGAAAGCTTTAGATAGCAAGACATTACGGGAGGTGACGGATATGGCGGGAGGCAATGATCTGGTTAAGTATATGACCGAACAATTGGTGCAATATATAGAGACGCCTGCTGAAGAACGGAAGCAAGCACGAACAACAGCCAAAGCGTTAAGAGAGCCTTGGCTGACGCGCTGGTTCGGATGGGGACCTGCAAGCTTGCTTATCTGGTGGCGCAGCAAAAACCGTACGGAGCGTAATTCTTAACGATAAAACTTCCCTTGCTTCGTTAGAAGATCAATTGGCATATAACGGCGGTCATCTGACTCTTCCTTGGTTAAGGCAAGATAAAGCTGGCCGCCTTCCCACGTATCATAGCCCACAATCGACCACACTTGAAGCAGCTTGCCCTCATAGGATTCCACTGTATAACGAATTTCTTTCTTTTCTCCAATCCACTTCAACAATGCGGAATATTTCTGATCAGTGAACGATATAGGTGCCTTCGTGAGCCACGGCAGCCGGCCATATGGATTAAAAGAGGGGATCACGGTAGACTTTTTCACTTTTGCTTGGGCTTCAGTCAAACCTGCAGGCGGAGAATGGTTATCCTCGCCAGTCTGATTCCATTCGTCATCCTTGCTGACAGGAAGCTGCTCTCCCGATACGGCATCGGCGTAATGGACCCTCGATTTGGATGTGATCCGCCAGGCTGCATGAAGGGGATGAGTGTATACGCGCTCCGCTTTGATCTGCTTATATATAAGTTCAAGCTGCAGCAGCGAGAGCTGCAGCGATTGTTCATTGAATAAAGGGTAAGACCCGGTACCGTATTCGCCCAGTTGGAAGCTGCCTTCCTCCGTCGCATGTATGACCAAATATCCGACGGAAGCTTGGGTGGTATTTTGAATAACGGCAAGCCAGCTATGTGTACCTGGACCAAGGGGAGATACGGAGATCGTTGTCCCCTGCCAGCTTTTGTATCCGGGTTTGGCTGAAAGCTCGTCCACCCAGAACTTTGCTTGTTTCTGCACATCAGAGCTTGCCGAATCGGATGCTTGTCCGGTCGTCGACGCGTCAGCCTGAAAGCTGCCGATTCCTGCGGCAAGATACCAGAGGATTAGTAGAGCTGCGATCCATGATTTGGATACGATTTTTGACATTTCGTCATCACCTCAATACTTAGTGTAGCGGACGGGCTCGAAAAAGGTTGTTGCAACCTGTCGCACAGCACGATGAATATTGAAGGTTTTTTTGCCGCAAAGATGCGATTCCCGTCTATTTCTTTTCAATTGATCCCCTCCAGATGAAAAACGCCGCAGTTAATGACGGAAGCCGTCACTCTCGGCTCGAATTGCCACCTTGTCTCGGCTTGGCGCTGCTCGTATTGCTCTTGAATGGCAAGCTTGTTCTCGTCTGTCGCATGCTGCAGAAGGGTCTTGTAATAAGCGTCGATTCGATCCAGCTCTTCTTGCAGCCTGGCGGAGGCGTCTCCCGCCCACGTATAATCATAGTTTTTCAGCTTGCGTTCCAGCGCTTGCTCTACAATCGCTTGCGCTTTGGCGAACGAAATCCCGTTTTTCGTCACATGAATATTGGCGGGCAGGCGGGGAGTAAGCCGCAGCTCCAGCAGCCGGTCATGGAAGTGATCGGCGCAATAGCCCGTTACAAGCGATACACCGAGGCTGTGAATTTCCTCGCGTTTACGGTCGCAAGCGAATTCCACCCGTATGTTGACGCCAAGCCATGCGGTATAGGGTGTCGAGCTGAACGGGCTTGCTCCCCGCTTGTCCGGCTCCTGGAACAAATAAACGAAGCTTCCGCGGGACTTCGCGGCGCCGAACAGCTGCTCCAGCTTTTGCGAGCCGAAGTAGACGTCTTGCCTGGGAATGCGCGGCGCATTGACCGAGCTGTTGATGAAGCCGAAGGAGCGGACAAGAGCCGCATCGGCAGCAGCGGCTTGGCTGTCCGGCGCTTCCGTTTTCTCTGGCGGAGCTTCGCTTACCAGTCCTGCCTCATACTTCTCCTTATCTGTGACGAACAGGAAGGTCATCGTCTCCGGTTCCGCGCCTACCCGGTCCACAAAGCTCCAATAATAGGGCCGATTGGTGAGCTCGCGATCAGCATCCGGAGATAGCTTAACGGTAAAGTGGGCTGGCGATTTCTCAATAATAGAGCAGTCCGTCGCCTCCAAATAACGGTTCACATACTTATGAATCTGTTTCGTGTTCACGGCTTCACCTCCACGGACTGACCGAGCTTATCCATCTTCACCAGAAGATCAGGGCCGGCGGAATAAGGGTTGTTGCCGGATGACTTCACTTCGTTGCGAATTTGGCTGATTGAGCTGCCCAAAGAGTTTAATTGCCGCTTCAAATCCTGGTCGTTGCCGGATTCCAGCAATACTTTGGCAAGCCGCTGCTCCAGCGATTCGCCGCCCTCCAGCTTCTCCAGAATATGATCCAACTCCCCGATGACCAGCTCGAATAGGTTGATTTTCTCATGCAGCAGATTAACGATATGTTCTTCAATTGTACCTAGCGTGCACAGGTTATAAATCTTGACGTCCTCAGTCTGTCCAAGCCGATGGACGCGGCCGATCCGCTGCTCCACCCGCATCGGATTCCAAGGCAGGTCAAAGTTGATCATATGGTGGCAAAATTGCAGGTTGATTCCTTCACCGCCGGCTTCGGTTGCAATCAGAATTTGAGCGCGTCCGCGGAAGAGATCCATCATCCAGTCCTTTTTGCCCCGGTTCATGCCGCCGCGATAGGGAACGGCCATCAAATTGTGGGAGCGGAAAAACTGCAGCAAATATTCCTGCGTCGCCCGGTATTCCGTAAAGATGATGACCTTCTCATTCATTTCCTTGATGAGTTCCATCGCTTTTTCAGCTTTCGTATTGGCCGTGATGCCTTTAATTTTCTCTACCAGCTCCCAAATCTTCGGACGAAGAGGGGAGTCTTCCGTTGTTTTCTTGAATAGATTGACTAAGGTAAGGAAGACAGCGTCCCTGCTGCTGCATACTTCACGCTGCAGCGTCACAAGCGACAGCATGCTGGTCAGATCGCCGCCGCTTTCATCGTACCGTTCCTTCACGAAGCCGGTTACGGCATCGTAGAGCGCTTTCTCCTCTGGAGAGAGGGAGAGCGGGATATTTTTGACGAAGCGCTTGGTGAAATGAATGCCGCCATCGCCTCTCCGGTTGCGAATCATGACAGAGGACAACGCTTCCTGCAGCTGGTCTTCGTTTTTCGGGAGCCGTTTGTCGACTACGAAGTTCGCGGCAAAATCACTTTGCCCGCCCAATTGGCCGGGCTTCAGCAGCGTAATCAGGTTGTACAACTCGTCCAGATCGTTCTGGATCGGAGTAGCTGTCAGCAGCAGGCAATATTTTTTGCGAAGCTGCGTCGCGAATTGGTAATTGGTCGTTTTTTTATTTTTCAGCTTGTGAGCCTCGTCGATGATAATGAGGTCATAATCGGTGCCAAGCACGCGCTCGCGGTGCGGATCACGCTTGGCTGTATCCATCGAGGCGACGACAATGTCATAGCCCCATGTATGTTCTTTTTTCTGGGCAACGGCGGAAATGCCGAACTTCTGGTTCAGCTCTCTCACCCATTGGAGCACCAGGGAGGCGGGTACAAGAATAAGCACGCGTTTCACGAGTCCGCGCACCATATATTCCTTCAGCACCAGCCCGGCTTCTATCGTCTTGCCGAGGCCTACCTCGTCGGCCAGAATGGCCCGGCCTCCCATTTCGTGCAGCACTTTGCTGGCTGTATCGATTTGATGGGGCATAGGTTCGAAGGATGGCAGGGTTCGAAGGCATTGTAGCTGCTCGAAGCTCTCAACCCGCTTCGCTTGCTCTGCTTCCATAGCCAGCTGGTAGAGTGTCCAATCATCCCAAGGGCCGTTGCGGCTCATCCGGTGCTGAAGCTCATCAAACCAGGAGCGGTCAATCTGCAGGTCGACATGCGGATGCAGCTTGCGTCTTGCGAATGTCGAATCGTTGTCCGCTGTGCTCTGCGTCTTAGAGTCGAAGGTCATCTTAGTGCTCCTTTCACTACTTACAGCGATTAGTTGTCATTAGTATAGCCTTCCGGAGACATATTAATAAGATTCACGGTTCTGTCATAAGAATATCTATATATAGTGTGTTATAATCTTATTTACATACAATATGTTGATTATAGTGTGATTCATAGGTGTGAAGGGAGAGAATCGAAATGCGGAGATTAACAGGTTTGAGCGAAAAAATCTTTCTGGACCGGTATGCGCGCAAGCATGAGGACGCGCGTCGGGTGAAAGCTGGGGATACGGTACTTGCCCTGCTGAAGGATGATGCTAAATTTCCTGTGAAGGAGGTTGTTGAAGTTGTCAGCCGGGACGGGGAGCAGGTGACCGTGAAGACTGGCGAAGGCGAACTGCTGCAGACGACGACCATGCGGCTGACCCACCCCATCGAGCTGTCGCCGGAGCAGATGTGGGACCGGCTTGCCGAAGCGATGTCATCGGTGGAGCGTACGCCTGCCAAGAGTGTAGAGTGGGAGCGGAAGTTCCGGGAGATCCTGGATGATTGGAAGCTGGTGCCTGGGGGACGCATTGCAGCGGGAGCCGGGGCGAGCGATGAGCTTACCTTATTCAATTGTTATGTTGTTCCATCTCCGCATGATAGCCGGGGCGGCATTATGAAGACGCTCACGGATATGACCGAGATCATGGCGCGCGGCGGCGGTGTAGGCATGAATCTCTCTTCGCTCCGGCCTCGCAGAGCCATTGTCGCAGGGGTCAATGGCAGCTCCAGCGGTTCAGTCTCCTGGGGCGGGCTGTTCAGCTATACGACGGGCTTGATTGAGCAAGGCGGCAGCCGCCGGGGCGCGTTAATGCTGATGCTGAATGATTGGCATCCCGACCTGCTTGAATTTATTACGGTGAAGGAAACAATGGGCCAGGTGACCAATGCGAACCTGTCCGTCTGTGTGAGCGACGCCTTTATGGACGCGGTCAAGCGCGATCTGGAATGGGAGCTCGTCTTCCCGGATACGAAGGACCCGGATTATGACGAGGTGTGGACGGGCGATCTGGAGGCGTGGCGCAGCCTTGGCAAAAATGTGGTGACCTATAACAAGCTCCGGGCAAAGGAAATCTGGCATCGGATTATCGGCTCGGCGTGGAAGTCGGCAGAGCCGGGTGTTGTCTTTATGGAACGTTACAACAAGATGTCGAACAGCTGGTACTTCAACCCCATCGTCTCGACAAATCCGTGCGGCGAGCAAGGCTTGCCTGGTTGGGGCGTATGCAACTTGTCCGCGATTAACCTGTCCAAGTTCTACGATGCAGGGAAAAGGGATGTCGATTGGGCAGAGCTAGGGAAAGTGACGCAGTGGTCCGTCCGGTTCCTCGACAATGTCATCGACAAGACGCCTTACCACTTCGAGGAGAACGAGCGGAATCAGAAAAACGAAAGACGGATCGGGCTCGGTACGATGGGACTTGCGGAGCTGATGATTAAGCTCAAGATCCGATACGGCAGCGAGGAATCGCTGGCGTTCCTGGATAAGCTGTACGGCTTTATGGCGAAGGAAGCTTATGTGGCATCGTCCCGCATTGCATCGGAGAAAGGTTCGTTCCCTGCCTTCGATCGGGAGAAATACGTTCAGAGCGGCTTTATGAAAGAAATGATCAAGGCGTATCCCGAAGTAGGAGAGGCGATTGGGAAAAGCGGCATCCGCAACGTGACGATCATTACGCAAGCTCCGACGGGCAGCACGGGGACGATGGTCGGCACGTCGACGGGAATCGAGCCGTATTTTGCCTTCGAATATTTCCGCCAGAGTCGACTTGGCTTCGACAAGCAGCTTGTTCCGATTGCGCAGGAGTGGAAGGATGCGCATCCCGGCGAGGAACTGCCGGACTACTTCGTAACAGCGATGCAATTATCCGCCGAAAATCATATTCGCGCCCAGGCTGCTATCCAGCGCTGGGTAGACAGCTCGATCTCCAAGACGGCCAATTGCCCGGCTGACTTCACAGTGGAAGAGACAGAGCGGTTGTATGAGCTGGCATACGAGCTTGGCTGCAAGGGCGTTACGATCTATCGCGACGGCAGCCGTGACGTGCAGGTGCTGTCTACGGCCGATAAGAGCGGAGATGATAATGGCGATGCAGGCAAGGAGAAAGTTGATGCTCCGTCTGTGGAAGCTGCAGTTATGGGAAGGGTGGAAGCCGTAGAGCCTGACGGAGCAGCGGAAGCTGTGGCAACAGTGTACAGTGAAGCTGACTGGGCTGCGCAGGAATCGACGGTGACAGCTGAAGCATCTCCAGTGTTCGCTGCTCCAGGAGTGGATAGACAATATAAGAAGCGGCCGTCGGTGCTGCGCGGAGCGACGTACAAGATTAACACGCCGTTCGGCATGGCCTATATTACGATCAATGATCTGGACGGTACGCCTGCTGAGATTTTCCTGAACGTAGGCAAGGCAGGCTCCGATGTATTCGCTATGGCGGAGGCGCTTGGACGTGTCTGCTCGTTATTCCTTCGTTATGGAGACCATGGCCAGAAAATCCGTCTGTTGATCAAACATCTGAAGGGCATCGGCGGTTCGGGCGCCATCGGCTTCGGCGTCAATCGGGTGGAGTCCATCGCAGATGCGGTGGCGAAGGCGCTGGAGATGCACGGGGACAGCGTAGCGGCTGGGGTTGAGACGGAGGCTCCAGCGAATGTGGAGGATGAGCATTTGTCTATTAGCGTGACGGATGACTCTATCGAGTTGCAGACTGTGGAACCCTCTGAGGAGGTTGCCTATTATCAAGAAATAGACCTTTGTCCGTCCTGCGGTTCCGCTACTTTGATCAATTTGGAAGGCTGCAAGCAGTGTGCTAGCTGCGGGTTTAGCAAGTGTAATTAAAAAAGGGTATGTTCGAATTTATACTTGATGTGTAACAATGAATAAAAGTCCAATGGGGTAGGCAATGACGACAATTGCCTGCCCTATTTTAATTGAATGAAAAGAGATATAAACGTTCTGGATTGTTTTTATTAATCATGAAAAAAGCGGTTCCCTGAGACTTCGTTATGAAGTCGTAAAATGATCAAGAAAAGCAAGTTCTAACCATGCATTGCGTGATAGGGGTTGTCCCAATAGTGCTCACATGATAGGGGAACGTCCTAATTTATACGCGAAAGGACCTCGAATACCACTATAGAGTGGTATTCGAGGTCCTTTTTCTTGAAAATAAGGTTCGACGTAGGTCTCAAAAAATTACAAATTAGCTTTTAAATCTATCTCAGTATTGTTATTTAATGTATAACGGTAAGATTATAAACAAGATATTACAAATATTTGACATGTGTGGACATCATCCTGATATGGTTTCAAACAAAATGATAGAGACATTCATATGGAGTCTTGCGTTGCTGGGATTATACGCTTCGTTATTCGAAAAAGAGCATAGCGTTGAAGAAGTATATCATAGACACATAGGAACCACCAGGGATGAAAAATCCAGCGGGGTGGTTCTTCTTTTCATGACGCGACTATGCCATCATACCTACATATTTTTAAGTAATTCTACCAAAAATATATATATTAATGTATAATTTTACTTGGACATCTAGCCCTGAATTTCTGATATCTAACCCCTTTTTAAAACTAAAAATGTATACAGGAGGTAATCTATTGAAAAAAATTTTCGTAATGTGCACATTAATTGTATTGATTATAGCAGGCTGCTCCAAAGTGGGTCCCGTACAGAAAGAAAATATAAAATTGTCGATTGGTGCTTCTGGGGAGATTCTAGAAGAATTACAAACGAAAATTAACAACGCATTTCCAAATTATGAAATAACCTATGAGATCCTTTTATACCATGAAATCGAATCATTGTACGAAGAAAAGAATTTACCCGATATTATTTTTGATACAGATTCCGCGTCCGTCCCGCCCCATTTGCGGGATAAATTATATACGGACTTAAGTCCTTTTATAAGCAAGGAGAATGTGGATTTATCCCGATTTGCTCCGGCTCTGTTGCAAAGAAACTCCCGTGAGAACGGCGAGTTATATGGGGTGCCTATCCAAAGGATTTTAACCGCGTTATTTTATAATAAAGCCCCTTTCGATGCTTTCGATATTCCCTATCCAACCGATGGAATGACTTGGGACGATGTGATCCTGCTTGCAAGTCGGTTCTCTGATTTTCCTAACGGATCGAAATATGTAGGTCTAGACCTTATAAGTGGCAACGGAGTACAAATGCTATTAGATCAATACAACGTCACGTATTTGGATCCGCAAACCGATCAATTCAAATTATCTTCCGAATTATTGGAAGTGATACAAAAGATTGATAACGTTTATGAAAAGAACGGGAATAGACCGACGAGGAGCTTTTTGAGTTTCCCAGATGGCTTTTTGAAACACGGGACAACGGCAATGTTTCTTGGTGTTCCGGTATATCCAATCGTAGATGGAGCCGCCAACAATCAAGATATCGATTTGGTGACCTTCCCCCGAGTTGATGCCAGTTCCAATATAGGATCTGGAACGAGGGCAATTTCTGTTCACATCAACAGTGAAAGTGAAAATAAAGAAAGCGCGTTTGAAATCATACAATATCTGGTATCGGATGAAGTGCAAAAGTTCTTGGTGGAAAATGGAGGAGGAACTGTACTGAGCGAATTAATTCATAATGATGATTTTGGAAAAAATATTCCGGAACTCCACAACAAAAATGTAAAAGCACTGTTTGAGTTGGAACTTCCTGAATTAGATAGACCAAGCAAGTACGAATGGATAGCATATCAAGGGGCAGGCCCCTTATTGGCTGAGCTCATTATGGGCACAAAATCAGTGGACGACGTAATGGATGAAATGGAAAGTGCTGTGAATGATGCCGTTATTGCGGCAAAAACTAAGGAAGTCGAAGAGTAAGAGGAGGCGGAGGTGGGCACTAGCGCGCTCGATTCGGAAATGGAGAGATAGCTTCAACATGCGGTAATTATTTACGATACATGATACATAGGAACCACCCCAGGATGAAAAATTCAAGGGGGTGGTTCTTTTTTTCGCGACGCGACTATGCCATCATGTAAGTGGGGGCGATGAAGGATGTTCCAGGATTTCAAGCTCGTTAGCGATCGGCCGGTCGTCATACAAGTGAAAGAATACATTCAACGTTTAATTATAAAAGGGGCGCTTCAAGGGGACCAGAAGCTGCCCTCCACACGCGAGATGAGCAGTCTGCTGAAGGTAAGCCGCAATACCGTTATTGCCGCCTATGAAAGCCTGGAGGATGACGGTTTTGCGTATGCCATCCCCGGCAAAGGCAGCTATGTTGCCGCGATGTCGGGCCACTCAGCAGCAGGCGGCAGCACTTCAGACGGTTCTGCAAGCTTGCAGATCGATTGGATGGCCAGAATGAACCGATATGCCCTATCGGCAGTTGAGCTGGATATTATGAAGCCAGGCATTCGCGGCTCGAAGGACATGATATCGTTCACCAGCATTGCTCCGGATGAGCATTTGTTCGATCTGGGAGATGTCAGGCGAGCCTTCATGGATCGGATGGCGATTGAAGGGCAGGTACTGCTCAATTACGGATACGCCAAGGGCTATAAGCCGCTGATTGACTACTTAATGCGCTATATGGAGAATAAGGGCGTCGATCTCAGCGGCAAAGATATGCTCATTACAAGCGGCTTTACGGAAGGCTTCGACATTGCCTTGTCTGCACTACGTCCTGAATCACGAAGCGGAGCGGCTATTTGTGAAAATCCGACGCATCATACGGCACTCAAAAATTTGAAGCTGCAAGGCTTCCAAATTACCGGGATACCGATGGAGCGCGACGGTATTTCTACTGAGAAGCTCGAGCAGGTGTTGAAGCAAGGGCGCACATTCGACCTGGCTTATCTGACGCCTTCCTATCACAATCCGACTGGTATTGTCATGGCGCCGGAGAAGCGCAGCGCCGTTATGAAGCTGATGACACGATACGGTGTACCCGTGATTGAGGATGGATTTAACGAGGAGCTGCGATACTCGGGAGCGCATATTGCACCACTCATTGCGACAGCAGGGCAAGGGAACGGGGTTATCTATATCGGCAGCTTCTCCAAAGTGCTGTTCCCCGGTCTGCGGGTAGGCTGGGTGCTGGGAGACCGTGCGCTGATCGACCATCTGGAAAGCATCAAGCGCGCAAGATCAATCCATACGTCTACTATCGATCAATCGATTTTGTATCAATATTTGCTCAACGGCAATTTCGATAAGTATGTGAAAAAAGCGCGAACGGAATATAAGCGCAAATATGAGCTGACCAAAGCATGCTGCGAAGTCTATCTGCCTGATGCGAAGCTGACAGGCGACGGAGGATTGCATCTGTTCCTCACTCTTCCCAAGGGCGTGAATACACGCGAGCTGCTGGCAGCCTGCAAGGAGCAAGGCGTTATATTCACGCCGGGAGACCGCTTTTTCATTAGGGAAGGCGAAGGGACGAATACGCTGCGGCTTGGATTCTCAAGAGTGGCGGATGAACATATTGAGCAAGGAATACGGATGATTGGCGAACAGGCAAGCAAGCTGATGCGCGCAAAATGATAAATGGGGTGTCAGGATGAAAATCGGAGTTATAATGGGCGGCATTTCGACTGAGCGAGAGGTTTCGTTAAAGACGGGGCAAGAGATGGTGGGACATCTCGATCGCAGCCGCTATGAAGTGGTTCCCATCGTAATTGATCAGCGGGAGGATTTGATTACGAAGGTTCAGCAATCTGACATTGATCTGGCATTGCTGGCTTTGCACGGACAGTTCGGTGAAGACGGAACGGTGCAGGGGGCGCTGGAGACGCTTGGCATTCCTTATACGGGCAGCGGTGTGCTGGCAAGCAGTTTGTGCATGAACAAGGAGCTGTCCAAGACGCTGCTAGCCTCAGGCGGTGTGCCAACGCCTGAGGGGCTGAGCTGGAAGGGGATGCATGAGTATGACCCGCAGGCGGTGGAGAGACTTGGCTACCCTGTTATTGTGAAGCCGAATACAGGCGGCTCCAGCATCGGCATTCAGCTTGTGCATAATGAGCGGGAGCTGCAGTCGGCTGTCCAAGAAGCCAGCGATCTGGATGGAACGATCCTGATTGAGCGTTACATCAAAGGAACGGAAATTACTTGCTCCATTGTGGACGGCGAGGCGCTGCCGATTATCGGCATCCGTTCCGCGCACTCGGAGTGGTTCGATTATAAAGCGAAATATGAGGACGGCGGCGCGGAAGAGAAGGTGATCGAGCTGCCTGCCGCAGTGGAACAGCGTGTCCGCGAGGCGGCGCTTGCCAGCTACAGGCTGCTGCAATGCTCGGTCTATGCAAGAGTTGATATGATATTGTGCGGCGATACGCCGTACGTGCTGGAAGTGAACACTTTGCCGGGCATGACCGCCAACAGCCTGCTTCCCAAAAGCGCAGCTGCCGCAGGATTTACTTTTGCCGGACTGCTGGACCGGATTATTGAAATCTCTTTGCAAGAGCGGAGTCCGAAACGGGGGATGGCTCATGTGTAAGAAAGAAGGTTCGGAACGATTTTTATCCTCCCGTGTGCAGCTCATTCGGCCGTCAGGCATTCGTAAGTTTTTTGATCTGAATGTGGCATCTGGCGGCGATACAATCGCTCTTGGCATTGGCGAACCGGATTTTGTCACGCCAGAGAAGGTACGCGAGGCATGTATTCAGGCATTGCGCATCGGACATACGAAATATACTGCCAATGCCGGGCTGTTGGAGCTGCGGGAGGAGATATCGGCGTATTTTTCGAACAGCTTCGATCTAACCTATAATCCCGAGCAGGAAATCATCATAACGGTGGGGAGCAGTGAAGCAGTCGATCTGGCGCTGCGGACCGTCATTAATCCCGGGGATGAGGTACTGATTCCGGCACCAAGTTATGTTGCATATGAGCCGATCACTCATCTGCATGGAGGGAGAATCGTAGAGGTAGCAACCTCGGCAGAGCAGCAATTCAAGCTGACGCCAGAAGCACTCCTGGCCGCTATTACGCCCAATTCCAAGGTTTTAATGCTCAATTATCCGAGTAATCCTACCGGATCAGTAATGACGGAGCGGGACTGGCAGCCGATCGTCGATCTCATTATTAAATACGATCTGGTCGTCATTTCGGATGAGGTGTATGCCGAGCTAACTTATGGAAGAGGGCATGTCAGCATCGCTTCCTTGCCAGGCATGAAGGAGCGTACAATCGTGATCAGCGGCTTTTCCAAAGCGTTCGCGATGACAGGCTGGCGGATAGGCTATGCATGCGGGCCGCAAGAATTTATAGCCGGCATGCTGAAAATTCATCAGTATACGGCTGTGTGCGCGCCAGCCATTGCACAGATCGCCGCACTGGAATCATTGCGTCATGGCTTGACTGCTAAGGATGAGATGATGGCAAGCTATAATGAACGCCGCAAGCTGTTTGTAGCCGGCTTAAATGCGATTGGGCTGACGTGTCACGAGCCGGAGGGAGCTTTCTATGCGTTTCCGTCTATCGTATCAACGGGCATGTCTTCCGAGCAGTTTGCGCTTCGTTTACTTCAGGAGGCGAAGGTGGCGGTCGTTCCGGGACATGTATTTGGACGGGGTGGCGAAGGGCATGTGCGCTGCTCCTATGCCACTTCCATCGTAGATCTGGAGAAGGCGCTGGAGCGGATGGGGAAATTTATGCAGGCGATGCAGCCGGTTTGATGACATTTAACGATATCGAATGTACGGGGAGCTTCAACCTACGCTGTGGCGGGTGGAGGCTCTATTCTTTTAGACAAGTAGGTTGAAGGCTCTAACTTCTGCTCCTAAATTCTGTACGCCTTGTCTTTAACTCTACTTCGTACGAATAGCTTGCGACTCCTAAAATAAACTTAAAGGCACGACGAGGCTTTTTCGTTTTCTTGAACCTTTCTTTGGTATCCCAAATGTACACCGTTTTGCCGATCCAAATTCTCAAGTATGCGGAGTGAAACAGGATTGGCTTCACAATCCCCCGCTGTTCAATCTCCGTTCCATCATCGAGCTCAGTCTCTGTTCGAATGAACCATCGATTGCCGATTCCTGCTTCGATATATTTCAAGTTGTAACCTCATTTCTTTTTCTCTTGCACGTGACCGAGGCGAATATCTTCCTTTATTCGTCATATATTCGTCATAGCCAGGTCATACTCCTTGTGGGTAGAACCGAAGCGGGGAAACGCGATATAATAGGGGAGAAGCAGCAATAAGATTTGAGGGTGAATGAAATGATTGTGTTGAAAACAAAAGAAGAAATTGCGAAAATGCGAGAGGCTGGCGTGCTTCTGGCGCAATGCCACAAGGAAATAGAAGCCATGCTCAAGCCTGGCGTTACAACCTGGGAGATCGATCAATTCGTAGAGCGTTACCTCGCCGAGAACGGTGCGACACCGGAGCAGAAGGGGTATCACGGCTTTCAATATGCAACATGCGCGTCAGTTAATGAAGTGATGTGCCACGGCTTCCCTGCCAAAAATCCGCTTAAGGATGGGGATATTGTAACGATCGATATGGTCGTCAATTTAAACGGCTGGCTAGCCGATTCTGCCTGGTCCTACCGTGTGGGCAATGTGTCCGAGGAAGCGGACGCTCTGCTGAGAACAACAGAGGAATCGCTGTATCTCGGGATCGAAAAAGCCGTCATCGGCAACCGTCTAGGCGACGTGTCGAATGTCATTCAGAAGTATGCCGAATCAAAAGGTTATGCTGTCGTGCGAGATTTCACGGGCCATGGCATCGGCCAGAAGATGCATGAGGAGCCTCAAGTGCTCCACTACGGTCCTGCGGGCAAAGGGGTCCGGCTCAAGGAAGGCTTCGTCTTTACGATCGAGCCGATACTGACGACAGGTTCGCATCGTATGAAGATCGATTCGGATGGTTGGACGGCGCGTACGGTCGACGGCTCCCTGTCGGCCCAATATGAGCATACTATCGCGATAACAGAGGACGGTCCGGTTATCCTGACCAAACTATAAACCGCCCTTCCATGGGGACGTACAGCCAAAGAAGCTCCGTGAGGCAGAAGCCTTACGGAGCTTTCGCATGTTGGCGCATATGCGTCGATAGTTGCGAGATGAACTAGCTGCATCGTCAGCAGATGAGTAAAACACTTAAGACGGGTTAATTGTAGAGGGCAGCCGGAAGCTCTGCTCGTTGCTAAGCAACACGATTTGGCGGTCGGTATGAAACCGGATGAAACCTTCCTTCTTGGGTGCGGTCTTGTACGTCTGCCATTGGCCAGTTTTCCAAGTTGCCGGGTCCATAGCAGCCAGCATGAGCTGAGAGGAGTTGTCCGGTACGAGATGCGTCCATACGGCGATAGCGGAGCGATCGTCCGACAAGCGAACATCCAGAAATTGCGTCTCATACAACGATTCTTCGAACAAATCATGCAGCGCGCCGTCGGATGTCAGCACAGAGATCGTAATCGGATAATCTTTACTCACGATCGATTCAAGCTCCTCAGGCGGGTCAAATCGAAGCAGATAGCTGCTTCGGATATCTGTCTCCTGAAGCCGCTGGAACACTTGACCCGTTCTTGTCCGCTCTCCAGTGCTGCCGCTGTACATGGCGAACATCGGAGCATGCGACTGCCTGGCGTCCATGACGAGAACTTGATCGCCTGCCCAGAGGTAATCGCCAAGCACAGGCAAATGGGAGTACGTATCCAGCACAGTGATCTTGTCTGTATCGATTGCATGAAGGGCTATAGCCAGCGGGCTGCTCATATTGGCCGTATCCATGAATTGGTAGACAATAACAGAGCCGTCCATCGATAGCTTGGCTCCTCGCTTCGTCACAGCGCTATCGCCGATCTCAACGGTATGCTGATCGGCTCCGACGAGATATAGATGGCCGAACGCTTCATACACATCCCCTTGGTCGCTCTTGCCAATATAGATCGCTTGCTCGATATGGAATGGTGCGGGTTCAGCGGTGACCGTTGTTGGTATAGTCGTCGAAGTTGCGTCCGAACCGGAAGCAGCAGGGGATGATGACTGTTCGGCTTCCTGAACTCCGCCCCAAATCGTACAACCTGATAAAAATAAGGAAAGCATCATAACCCATACCATTTTCATAAGATCCACTCATCCATCCGTTTGTATGATTTTTGGCTAAGACTTCTCCAGAGCATCCCAGTTTACCTTTATTGAACTTTTATTATCTTGTAGCAATTTCTTTTGGAATTCCGCGAATTTACCCCCTTGAATGATGTCTTCTTTCACTAACAGCTCCGTGAGTTTGCCAATGGTAATGAAATACCTGTAGCCGTCTACCGTTGCCTTGTCTTGCCAGAACGATTCTTCATCCATTCCTGTCAGGCGGATACGTTCTTGCATCAACGCTGCCATTTCCACTTGATCCGTGTCCTCCAGCATAGCTTTTTGCTCATCAATAAACTGTCTCAATTCCTCTTCGGGGATGGACACCCCTTTTTTCTTTGCGTATGAATAGAGAAGCTCGTCAGTCAGAATCTGATCCAGCAGCTCCTCGTCGGTTCGGGCCTCCGGTTCGACAGCCAACATCCTTTGGGCCAGTTCCAGGTTTTGCTTCGCATCCTTAAATCGCTTCACCGTCACCTCGACTCCGGCTCCCTTTGCCAATACCGGCTCGGATTGAAGGGAGGGATTGACGAATGCAAAAACAGAAATACCGATCGCAATAACAATGAGTACCGCAAGGACTACCCTTTTCTTCAAAATATATCGCCTCCTAAAGCTGGGAGTAGTTAAGATTATAAACGAATGAAAAGTAAAAAAGTTACATTTTTAGCCCGATATGCTCAAAAAAATATTGCTTGTTCACAAAATTGCTTGCGTTGGCAATCCAACGAAACGACAATGTTCTTGTCGACATTCTTCATACTTGGACATATTTTTCCATTTATTTAGAGCTTTTGAATCAGAACATGCAGGTCTAGCTGTCTATCAACTTCAAACTACTATGAACCATAGATATTTCCCCTACCACTATAGGATTATCTCCTTTCCAACAAGGCCTGCTCCGCTGCAAAATATAGGTATCTTCTCTATCCATTCCAATATTCTTCATGTTTTCCGCGTCATTATCTTCTTCTCTTTCATGCTTTCTGCCATTCCAGCGAGTCGCAAGCCGCAAGTCCACTGCAAGAAAAGCAAGGCTATCACTCTAGTTCCGTCTTATCGAAAGGGGGCACTATTTCGTCAGTCCACGTAATGTAATCGCTTACATCTAAGTTTTCATTCTTGTAGTCAAAAATCGAAGGGAGATTAGGATTTATGAATCGTTATTCACGAACAATGTCGCCGATTGAGCGGGTTTGTCTCATTACGCTTGCGTTGCTTGTCGTATGGTCGGGGTTTCAATGGGGGGCTTCGACAGTGAAAGCGGCCGCGCCGGGCGGCAAAATTATAGTAGGTTATTGGCATAACTTTGATAATGGTTCCACTAACATTAAGCTTCGGGATATATCGCCAGACTACGATGTGGTGCAGGTTGCGTTCACCGAGCCGGTGGGCGGCTCGCATACAGGCAATATGGCATTTACGCCATACAATGCGACAGTTAGCGAGTTCCAGGCGGATGTTGACTTCCTTCAGGCTCGCGGGCAAAAGGTGCTTATCTCCATCGGCGGAGCAAACGGCACGCTCGAGCTGGACACAACGCAGGCGAAGCAAACCTTCGTCACAACGATGAAAAATATTATTAATCTGTACGGCTTCGACGGATTTGATATCGATCTGGAGGGAAGCTCGCTCGCACTAGGCGCTGGCGATACCGACTTCAGAAATCCGACTACGCCGAAAATCACGAATTTGATCGCGGCTTCCAAAGAAATTATTGCAAGCTACGGACCGAATTTCCTGCTGACGATGGCGCCGGAAACGGCTTACGTGCAAGGCGGGGCCAGCACATACGGCGGTCCTTGGGGGGCATATCTGCCTGTCATCCACGCACTGCGCGATGATCTTGATTACTTGCATGTGCAGCATTACAATTCCGGCACAATGCTTGGGCCTGATGGAAGAGCTTATGCGCAGGGTACGCCGGACTTCCATGTAGCGATGGCAGAGATGATGCTGATCGGCTTCCCGATTGCCGGCAATGCGAACAACATCTTCCCGCCGCTCCGTCCCGATCAGATTCTGATTGGACTGCCGGCTTCTCCTCAAGCTGCGGGTGGAGGTTACACCACCCCGGCGAATGTGCAGAAGGCGCTTGATTATTTGATCAAAGGACAGTCGTTCGGCGGCTCCTATGTGCTGCGCAATCCGGCGGGCTATCCAGAGCTGAAGGGTCTGATGACCTGGTCGATCAACTGGGACAAATATGTTAACTACCAATTCTCCAGCAGCCACCGGGCTTATCTCGATCAATATGGCAGTGGAGGCGGAAGCGATACATCGCCGCCAACGCAACCTGCCAATCTGCAAGTTACGGGCAAAACCTCGACCAGCGTCAGCTTGTCCTGGAACGCTTCCACCGATGATCGCGGTGTGACCGGTTATATCGTTGCTTATGGTTCCAATCAGACGACCGTAACTGGTACAAGCGCAACGATTAGCGGGTTGACGCCGAACACGGCGTACACCTTTACCGTCAAGGCCAGAGACGCGGCGGGCAATCAGTCTGCAGCCAGCGCGCCAGTGACCGCAACGACGGATGCGCCGGTCGTGGATGTGACGCCGCCGTCCCAGCCTGCGAACCTGCAGGTGACAGCGAAGACGTCCACGAGCGTCAGCTTGTCCTGGAACGCATCGACGGACAATGTAGGCGTGACCGGTTATACCGTCAGCTATGGCACGACGAATGTGAATACAAGCGCAACCAGCACAACGATTAGCGGTCTTACGCCGAGCACGGCCTATTCCTTTACGGTCAAGGCTTATGATGCAGCGGGTAATGTGTCTTCAGCGAGCGCGGCGCTATCCGTAACGACGGATGCAGCGAATGTCTGCTCCGTTCAAGCCTGGAGCGCAGACACAGCTTATTCGGGAGGCCAACGTGTCTCCTACGGTGGAAGCGAATATGAAGCGAAATGGTGGACGAGAGGCGACCGTCCAGACCTGAGCGGGGCATGGGGCGTATGGAAGCTGATTGGTTCATGCGGCGGCGGAGCTGACACAACAGCGCCTACTGCACCCACCAACTTGATCTCGACAGCCTCAACGGCGACCAGCATCAGCTTGTCCTGGGGAGCATCGACGGACAATGTAGGCGTGACCGGTTATACGGTCTACTATGGTACATCAAGCGTGAATGTGACAGGCACAAGCGCGACGATTTCCGGCCTGCTGCCGAATTCAGCCTATACCTTCACAGTCAAGGCAAGAGATGCGGCGGGCAATCTGTCGCCAGCAAGCAATGCACTGACCCGTACGACGCCATCACAGGATGATACAGTGGCGCCTACGACGCCATCCAATTTGCAAGTATCGGCTGTAACAGGTTCCAGCGTATCGCTTTCGTGGAGCGCGTCCAGCGATAATGTCGGCGTCGCCGGCTATACCGTCAGCTATGGATCCACTAGCGTCAACGTGACGGGTACAACAGCCGTCATTAGCGGTCTTGCATCTGGCACGACGTACACATTTAATGTGAAAGCCTATGATGCGGCGGGCAATCAATCGGCGAACGCTTCCGTACAAGCGACAACCGATGTTTCATCAGGACCGGCGGCATGGACACCGAACGTAAGCTATAAGATCGGCGATCAGGTGACATACGGAGGCCGTACGTACAGCTGCCGCCAGCCGCATACATCGCTTCCGGGCTGGGAACCGACCAACGTTCCCGCGTTGTGGACTTTGGTGTAGGGGAGGGGAGCGGCTATGACAACTCCGATTCGGATGAACAGCCCAGTTGTTCGCGCGCTTCTGCTGGCGCTAATGGTGTCGCTCATATTAACGGGTATGCCTTGGGGCGCTGAGAAAGCCAGCGCCTCCATCCCGGCCGATAAGAAAATAATCGTCGGGTACTGGCATAACTTCGATAACGGCTCCGGCAATATTAGGCTTCGCGATATTTCACCCGACTTTGATGTGATCAACGTGTCCTTTGCGGAGCCGACGAACGGCCCGCAAGGCGGCACAATCGGATTTGCACCGTATAATGCGACCGATGCGGAGTTCATCTCCGACATTCAATATTTGCAGAGCCAAGGGAAGAAAGTCATTATTTCCATCGGGGGAGCGAACGGACAGGTGCAGCTGGCTTCCACGGCAGCGAGAAACGCCTTCGTCTCCTCGATGAAAGCAATCATTACGAAATACGGGTTTAACGGACTGGACATTGATTTCGAAGGACATTCGCTCTATCTGAATAGCGGGGACAGCGACTTCCGCAATCCGACGACGCCTGTCATTACGAATCTGATCTCGGCTGTAAGAGAGCTTCATGATTTCTACGGCGACGCCTTTATGCTGACGATGGCTCCGGAAACCTTTTTCGTACAGGTAGGCTATACGTTCTACGGAGGAAGCTGTATCTCATGCGATAACCGTGCAGGCGCTTACTTGCCAGTCATCCATGCACTGCGGGATATTCTTGATTGGCTGCAGGTGCAGCATTACAATTCCGGCTCCATCACCGCGCTGGATAATCAGTATTATGCGATGGGCAACGCCGACTTCCATGTCGCGATGGCGGATATGGTACTGACCGGCTTTCCGATTGCGCGCAATGCCAACTACTTCTTCCCGCCGCTGCGTCCGGATCAAGTCGTCATCGGCTTGCCTGCGAATCAGAATGCGGGCGGAGGTTTTACCTCAGTAGCAGAGGTACAGAAGGCGCTTAATTATTTGATGAAAGGCCAGTCCTACGGCGGGGCCTACCAGCTTCGGGGCGGGTCTCATCCCGGCATGAGAGGGCTAATGACGTGGTCGATCAACTGGGATAAATATAACAACTTCCAGTTCTCCACCAATCACAGGGCTTATCTGGATCAACTCGGAGGCGGGGGAGGAAATGACGTTACACCGCCGACTGCGCCAGCCAACCTGATCTCCACAGGCAAAACGCAAAATTCGGTCAGCTTGTCCTGGAGCCCGTCCACGGATGACCGGGGAGTCACCGGCTACATCATCTATTACGGCAACAAACAGACGACCGTAACGGGCACCTCAGCCACTATTAACGAATTGTTTTCGAATACGGCCTATACCTTTACGGCCAAAGCCAGGGATGCTGCTGGCAATCTGTCTGCGGCCAGCGCGCCGCTAACCGTCACAACGGATGCGCCGATTCTGGATGTTGCTCCGCCGACCGTACCGGGCAATGTCCAATCGACAGGGAAGACGTCTACCAGCGTATCGCTGTCTTGGAATGCATCCACGGATAACGTTGGTGTCATCGGTTATGAAGTGAAATATGGCTCCATTACCGTTAATGTGCCATCGACGAGCGCGACCATTAGCGGGCTTACGCCTGGCACAGCTTATACCTTTACGGTCAAGGCCTATGATGCAGCGCTTAATATTTCCGCTGCGAGCGCACCGGTTACGGTTACGACCGATCCGGCGAGCGTTTGTACGGTCCAGGAGTGGAATGCGAGCACTGCCTATAACGGTGCCCAAAGAGCTTCTTATGGCGGAACGATCTACGAAGCGAAGTGGTGGACGCGTGGCGACCGGCCAGACCTAAGCGGCGCATGGGGAGCATGGAAGGTGATTGGACCATGCGGCGACGGTCCAGGCACAGGCGGCGATACAATTGCGCCATCCGCACCAAGCGGACTGGCAAGCACAGGCGCAACCTCCAGCTCCATTAGCCTCAGCTGGAATGCTTCCACTGATAATGTCGGCGTGACCGGCTACACCGTCTATTACGGCACTTCCAGCGTGAACGTAACGGGCACGACTGCTACGATCAGCGGCTTGTCGCCTAATACGTCGTATACCTTCACTGTCAAAGCCAAGGATGCGGCGGGCAATTTGTCGTCCGCGAGCAATGCCCTGCAGGCTTCAACTTCGGAGGGCACAACCGGCCCGACGACTTGGGTGGCCCAGAAGAGCTACGTGGCAGGCGATATCGTCACTTATGCCGGCAAAACCTATCTCTGCTTGCAGCCTCACACTTCACTGACAGGCTGGGAGCCATCCAACGTTCCAGCCCTGTGGAGACTGCAATAATCGACTGAATAGGAAAAGAACTGTCTACGGACTTCCAAAGGTCCGAAAGACAGTTCTTTTTTTTGCGCGAGGAGCTTATTTCTTGATGCGAAAATGAATCATCGCGCTATACAGCATCTTCTCGCTGCGCGGATCGAAGGTCGTCTGATGCGAGACCGCATGCACATCGAGCATGAGCGCCTTATTGATCTCGATGGCCTTCTCAAGCTGGGCTTCCAGCGATTTCATATTGTACGCTTCATAGCATTCTACCTTTGTATCGATCAGATCAATTCTGAATTCCATGGGTGTATCCTCCTAAAAAGCGGCTGCCTATGTTCATAGCCTTTCTATTATACCTAATGCGAGATAAAAATTGTTCCAAATTTGTTAACTTAATTGATGAATGTTCCTCTTGATTTCATGTACAATAAGGGGGACAAGAGAGGAGGTACTGCGATGGGCAATGTTCCGGCATCGGTATGGATATTCTCGGCAATTATTATCGTCCTTGTTTCCTGGGTCACGCTCTGGGTGACGAAAAAAGCGTACTCCAGAAAGTGGGACGAAGCGGACGAATAAATAGGTGTGCGCAGGGAGACCTCGCCTGATAAGCGGCGGTATCAGCTACTATATAGCTGGGCCGTCGTTTTTATTAGTCTATCCGAAAATTCGAAAAAAACGCCCTCGCTGCTTATAAGCTGCGAAGGCGTTTGTCATATGTATGGCAATAAGTTCATGATGGTCGGGACGACACGATTTGAACATGCGACCCCCTGGTCCCAAACCAGGTGCTCTACCAAGCTGAGCTACGTCCCGAGAAGAGATGGTGCCGCCGAGAGGACTTGAACCCCCAACCTACTGATTACAAGTCAGTTGCTCTACCAGTTGAGCTACAGCGGCACGTATTATTCTCGAACACAAGATGTATTATTACATAGAAAGGTTGGGATATGCAATACCTTTTTTGAAGTTTAAATTTTCAAATAATTAATGGGGGTAACCAAGCCTGACTAAGCCTTCGGACGCCGTCCTGCAGCTGGCGCTCATCCAGTCCGCCGAATCCCAACATGATGTATGATGCCGGGCAGTCCGAGGGATTGTTCCAATGCTTATCGGGGGGGTAGACCCTGCAGCCGAATCGCTCCGCCAGCGGGATCAGCTCTGACGCTTGCCGCCCCTTCACATCCAGCAGGAGATGCATGCCCGAGCTGTCGCCGATGATGCCGCACTTGTCCCCGAAGACCTCTCGAATGGCATCCGTCAGGGCTTTATGGCGCGCTTGATATACGCGCCTCATCCGCCTCAAATGACGAGCGAAGTGGCCTTGTTTCATAAAGAGCCAAATGGCCTCCTGAATGAGCGGGGATACCGAAGGACTGATCGAATTCAGCTTCTCGCTGCATGTCTCCAGCAGTCTATATGGCAATATCGCGTAGCTTAGTCTGGCAGACGGCAAAAACGACTTGGAAAAAGTCCCCATATAGATAACGCGGTCTTGGCTGTCCAGCGCTTTTAACGCCGGAATCGGGGCGCTGCTGTAACGATATTCGCTGTCATAATCATCCTCCAGGATGTAGCTGGCGTTCTCCGTCGCCCATTGGAGAAGGCGATAGCGCTTCTGAATCGGCATTACCATGCCGAGCGGGAATTGATGGGACGGCGTTACATAGACGAGCTTGGCGTTCTCCGTCTCGCTTAGCCGCGAGAGCTGAATCCCGTCGCTCTCCACCTCAATGGGGATTAAGGTACAGCCCAAATTGCGCAGTACGGATTTTACCCCGTAATAACCGGGCTCTTCCATCGCAATCGGTTTCCTGTTTAGTTGAAGCAACTGGACCAGCACGCTCATCAAATGTTGCGTGCCTGCGCTAATAATAATCTGATCAGCCTCGCATATGACGCCTCTGGACTGGTAGACATAATCCGCGATCTCCTTGCGCAAGCCGGCATGTCCCATGCGATTACCGTAGCCAAGCACCTGGACATGGTCGGCTGACAGCGCTTCGGTCACACATGATTTCCATAGGCTGTGGGGGAAGCGGTCGAATGCAATGTCGCCATAATGAAAGTCGTATTGAATGGCAGCACGGGGCTGCTGGCTGTGGCTCGTCTGCTGCACATCGTTTTTGGATGCTTGGACAGCAGCAAAAGGGAATTGCTCCAGCGGAAGAATTAGATATCCCGCTCGTTCCCGGTTCTCCAGGTAGCCTTCCGCCACCAGCTGCCCATAAGCGGACTCTACTGTATTTTTGCTAATGCCGAGATGCTGGGCGAGCTGGCGAATGGATGGCAGAGCTTCTCCCGCGGGCAGACTGCCCCCTTCAATGCTGCTTCGAATATAGCTATATAGCTGGCTGTACAGCGGTGTGATCCTGCTTCTCTCCAGCAATGGAGTAATGGATAACATGGATTGTCTGTCCCCTTTAATTTTATAGAAACTGTCTCTTTTGAAAGTGACAGTTTCCCTTTAAAGTGACTGTATCATAATCAAGTTTGGAATGTGAAGGGGATGTTGCAGATGTTTACCGTTCGGCTTAGCAAAAGGGAATGCAAGGATGACGAGAAGATTGAGCAATTTTTGCAGGAGGCACAGACCGGATTTCTGGGACTGACGGATGGACTTGCTCCATATGTGGTGCCGCTTAACTTCGTATGGCTGAGGGAGCGAGGCGCCTTTTACTTTCACGGTGCGGAAGAGGGACGCAAGATGGAGCTGATGGATCGGAATAAGGAGGCGTGTCTGACGTTAAGCGAGTCATTCGGGACGATTCCAAACCCGATTCCGGCGAAGACGGATACGGCGTATATGAGCGTCATGGCCTTCGGAGAGATGCAGCCCGTTCCCGATCTGACCGAGGCGACAGAAGCGATGCAGGCGCTGCTCGACAAGTATGTGCCGGGCTACTATGAGTCGCCTCTTGCTGCCTCGCATGTGGAACGCTATCGCTCCTCTATGGGAAGCCGTACGTTCGTCTTCAAGCTTGTCGTACGCGAGCGCACAGCGAAGGAGAATGCTTAGCAAGAGGCATGGTATTTGATGCATCCAACCAAACCTTTTATAATTTGAGCAAATGCAGTTCGTAAAAATGAAATGTTGGTTTGCTAATAGGAAGGAGTGGAGCGGGTGAAAACGATTGGACTTATAGGTGGCATGAGCTGGGAGTCAACGGCTGCCTATTATGAAATAATCAATGAAGAGGTTAAACATCGGCTCGGAGGCCTGCATTCCGCAAAATGTCTGCTGTACAGTGTTGATTTCGCGGAAATTGAACGTTATCAAGCAGATGGCCGGTGGGACAAGGCTGGCCTGTATTTAGGGGAAGTCGCCCATTCCCTGGAAACGGCGGGAGCAGACTTTATCGTCATATGCACGAATACGATGCACAAGGTCATTGAATATTTGGAGGATAAAATAACCATTCCCATCTTGCATATCGCCGACGCTACGGCAACTCAAGTCCAAAAAACAAACATTCGAACGGTAGGGTTGTTGGGAACAAGCTATACAATGGAGCAAGAC
Organism: Paenibacillus sp. NPDC057967; assembly: GCF_042887015.1. Lineage (NCBI taxonomy): Bacteria > Bacillati > Bacillota > Bacilli > Caryophanales > Paenibacillaceae > Paenibacillus > Paenibacillus sp. NPDC057967. The sequence continues at coordinate 146,127 of NZ_JBHVQB010000003.1, read as the reverse complement.
TTTTATAAGTCGCGTCTAGTGTCACACGGCATCACGGTATTGGTTCCAGATCAAGCAGAACGAGAAATCGTCAATAAAGTAATCTTTGAAGAGTTATGTGTAGGGAACATTCAACCATCATCCAGAGACTATTATAGGCAAGTGATTCGAAATTTGGTTGCTCGCGGAGCAGAAGGGATTGTCCTCGGTTGTACGGAAATCGGCTTATTGATCAAGCAAGAGGATTCAGATGCGCCACTATTCGATACTGCGCTCATACATGCGGTTGAATCGGTGAACCGAGCATTGGAATAAATGCGGTATAACAAAATAAAAGACGCGCCAGCTGATGTTAGCCGGTGCGTCTTTTTTATTACAATATATTTAAGATATCCAATTAGGCCGTTTCGACTTCCACTTCAGGCTCTTCAATCTGCAGTTCGATCTTGCGGATACGGTTTTTGCTCGTTTCACGGATGATGAATTTCAAATTTCCGATATAATGCTCTTTGCCCGGCTTCGGATCTACCAGCTTGCTGTATAGCCAGCCGCCGACCGTATCGACGTCTTCTTCCTCGAAGCTCATGCCGGTAAGCTGAGCCAGTTCATCGAGCAGTACCTTGCCGTCCAGAAGATAGCAATTGTCGGCTAGCTGTTCGATTTCCTTGCGCTCGTCAGCATCAAACTCATCGCGAATCTCGCCAACGATTTCTTCCAATATATCTTCAATCGTAATTAGACCGGAAGTTCCGCCATATTCGTCAACCAGGATAGCGATGTGAACGCGTTCCTGCTGCATGCGCTTAAGGAGCATCTTGACCGGCGTTACTTCGGATACACTAAGTACGGGATGAATGAGCTTTTTCAGATCAAACGCTTTGTTGGCATCGTACTCCAGAAACAATTGCTTCGTATTGATCATGCCAACGATATTGTCCTTGCTCTCCAGTGCGACCGGAAAGCGTGTATATTGTTCCTTGCGGATAATGTCCAGGTTTTCCATAAGCGAATAGTTGGTATGCAGACAGATCATATCTGTACGCGGCACCATAATTTCTTTGGCAAGCAATTCGTCGAAAGCGAAGATACGACTTACATAGCCGTACTCTGTATTGTTGATTTTGCCGCTTTGGAAGCTCTCGTTCAAAATTAATTGAATCTCTTCCTCGGAGTGAGCATCTTCATGCTCCTTCATCGGCTTCAGGCCGAACAAGCGCACAAGCGCATTGGCGGAGCCGTTAAGCAGCCAGATGAACGGGTACATCAAGGTATGGAAAAAAATAATCGGTTTTGCCGTCAAAAACGTAAGAAACTCCGCTTTTTGAATTGCCCAGGATTTCGGAGCCAATTCGCCAACGACGACATGGATAAAGGTAATGAAGATAAACGCGATACCAATGGACAAAGCGTGGCTAAGCGTCTCGTTCATTTCCATGCCATGAAATACGGGTAAAAGTATTTTCTCTACAGTCGGCTCTCCCAGAAATCCGAGTCCGAGAGCGGTAATCGTAATACCAAGTTGGCATGCCGACAAGTAGGCATCCAGATTGCTTGTAACCTTCTGAACGGCAACCGCGTTCTTCCGGCCCTCCAGCACCAACTGTTCAATCCGGCTAGGGCGCAGCTTGACAATGGCAAACTCCGTCGCGACGAAAAAAGCAGTCAAAAAGATAAGAAGAGCAATCAAGATTAAATTAAGTTCTATACCACTACCCATTTTCGATTCTCACTACCCTTTATATTTATAGTTTTTTATTTACTTATGCTTTACTATAGCGAAAGATTACAGGTTATGACAACTGCCAAAAGGAACGTTTTGAGGCGTTTAAATGTCGTTAGGCTCATTTAGATATGGAGGAATCATCGTTCTCATCGTTTTTCGAGTCTTTACAACGACAATTCGCAGCCGTAAGATGAGTTCATATGAACTTGAAGCACGGCAGGAGGTGGGCGGATGGACCGTTATTGGCTAACTCGCCAGGAGCTCGCGGACGTGCTGCGATCGCTTGAAGAGCACGGCGGCAAGAAGCCTTCCGATATATTGCGCCATGCATGGACGAGGAATGGACAGGGAGTCGGGGGAAATGAAATGCGCGGCATGCTTCCCGGAAGCCCGCTTCCGCCTATTGCGGAGAAGCTGATGAGATGCAAGGAGAGACGGGGCTTTTCCCTGCACGAGATAGCCGAACTCGGCCATCTGCTGGAATTTTCTACCCTATCGGTCACGTCCATGCAAAACTGGGTGAAAAGAGATTTCAAGATTTATTTTCACCCCCCGCAAGCGGGCAAAAAATATTCGCTTGATCAAACGGCACTTCTGCTCATGATTGATGATCTGAAGGCCAATCTGGATTTTGAGTCGATCAGGCGGCTGTTCGCCATGCTGTTCAGCGATTGTATTGCTGCCGGAAAGCCGGGGCTGGACGGGCTTACGCCACTTTCGCTTTTTGAGCGTTATACGAGCTTGTACCAAGCCTTGGACAGACGCAAGCTGTGGGATTCGATGAATGAAGAGCAGCTGGAGCAGGTTGTCTGGGAGGAAGCGGCCAAGCTCGCCGAAGCGGTGTCTTCCTTATCTGTCGATCAGAGGGCAGCGCTTCATACGGTGCTGTTCGTCGCGGTGATTTCGATACAGGCTGCCCGCCTGCAGGCTATGGCCAGACGTTATTGCCAAGCTGCGCTCTATATGAGGTAGCCCTTATAGATCAGTCCTGTTTTTCCAAAACTAGAAGAGAGGTCGTACAACTATGCTGAAGTCATTTCTAAAAGCCTCACGGTTCAGGGTTATTCCCGTTATGCTTATTCCGGTGGCGCTCGGTGCGCTTGGCGCTTATGTCTGGAAAGGTGAATTCCAGCCCTGGCTGTTCATCCTGACCTTGATTGGTGCTGGCGCTGCCCATCTGTTCTCCAATATGGTCAATGATCTGTGGGATTTCAAGAGCGGGACGGATATAGCGGCCAAAGGAACGGAAGGCGCTATATCGACGAATTCCGGTTTTCTGACGAACGGAACATGGAGCCTCGGCAAATTCAAGGCGGTAACCTGGCTGATGTTCGCCATTGCGGCACTGTCGGGCGTTGCGCTGAGTCTGATCAGCGGCTGGCCTGTGCTGGTGTTCGGCCTGGTGGGTGCGTTTATCGCGTATTTCTATGTCGCGCCGCCGATTCGATTCGGCTACAGAGGGAAGGGATACAGCGAGGTTGCGATTCTGCTTTCCTTCGGCGTACTGCCAGTCGCAGGAGCGTATTATGTTCAGGTCTCCCAGTTGGACTATCGGGCGCTGTTGCTGTCGCTGCCGATCGGTCTGCTGACGACGCTGATCCTGTTCAACCACCACTTCCTGCACTGGGAAGCGGACCGGCAGGCCGGCAAGAAAACGCTTGTGGTCGTATGGGGCGAGCAGCGGGCGCTTCGTTTCTCCCGAATTTTGATGTTCCTGGCTTATGCGGCGCTGATCCTGTGCGTGGCTGCAGTCGCTTTGCCTGTATATGCCTTGCTTGCCCTGCTTACGGCGATTCCGATATATTTGGTATATGGACGATTGGGTTCGCATAATCAATCCGTCGCCTATCTGCCGCTAATGGGCGCTTCCTTGAAAGCAACAATGAGCTGCGGCGCGATTCTGATCGTGGCGTTGATTGTCCAAGGAGCGCTGCAATAATTTATTCCAACCAACAACTTAGAAAGAAGGGCTATCAATGAGCACGACATGGACGCTGGGAGATTTCCATACGATACTGGATGAAGGGGCCACCTGGAAGATCGGCGGATTCCAACTGCCTGACGGAACGCTCTGGCAATATCGGGAGCCGGAGGCGGTCGTTATTGTACGTAACGGCATCCTGTATGTGCGCGCAACCATCAGCCGGGGTAACGACAAGGTACAGATTCTGGACAATGCGAAGCATATGTATTATTCCAATGAGCCGGTGAAAGTGCCGGAATCAGGCGAAATCAGCTTCGAACTGAAGATTCGCGCCAGAACGGCCAATACCGCTCCAGGCGATCTGTATGATGGATATGTATCGCTTAATCTGCTGGACTTCACTACGGGAGGCGCGCTGGACTTCTTCGTCAGCAACGATCAGTACGCCAGCGTGTATGCGGTGCTGCCATTCCCGGGCGTGCAAGTGCCGGATAGCGACCGCACCAAATACTTCTGTGTATTTAAGGAAGAGAAAGAAGGATTCGAGCCGCGCGAGTTCAATACCTATAAAATTACGTACAATCGTCCGAATGACGAGGTTATCTTCTATGTCAATGGGACAGAAATACGCAGAGAGCGGAACACGCCGGTGAAATTCAATGAATTTACGGTAGCGCTCGGCATTATGACCGAGAAGGACCTGACGCCGGAGGGCAGTGTATCCGCGCATGGGCAGACCGTCATTGCGGAATGGTCACCTATTACAATAGAAGTAAAGGAATAAGAGTTATTACTGAAGGAGCCGAAGCATGTTATTTGTGTTCATTGCTTTATGGACCGTAGCCAGCATCGTGTGGTTATCCGATCCGGGTTCTGCCGTGAACAGGCGGCTTGGCGCGCTCGCATTCAGCGGGGGCGCCGGTGCGCTTGCGGCGCTGCTGGATCTGAGCTGGCTGCCTTATGCGATCGAGCAAGGCGCAAAGCCAAGCGTTCAACTTCTCTTGTACCGGCTGCAAGCGTTCTCATCTGTGTTCTCCTACTACTTTGTGCCGTACTTCTTCCTGTTGTTCGCTATAGCTTATCGAGGCATCCGGCTAAAACGCGCCTATGCGTTATCGCTGCCTTGGCTGCTGCTCATCCCGATTGTGCTTTGCACACTGTTCACACCGGCGTATAATACGCTGCATCCCATCACCTTTACGATTGTCGTATGGTGGGCGGTGCCATACATCATTGCGGGTGCTTATCTGGTCTTAAGCAAGCGGGTTCCGCCTGCGGCGATGGCCCGGACGCACTGGCTGGTCTGCTTCGCCGTATTGCCGCCGGTATTGTTCGCCATGGCGATGAACTACATTCTGCCAAGTCTCGGCATGCTGCGGATGTGGGTATATAATACGTGGATTGTCGGACTCGGCACGCTCGTATTTGTGCTCGGATTATTTACATACGGATTTATGGGCATTCGCATTCTCATTGACCGCAAAAGATACGATTCTACCCTTCGAGCCGTGACTTCCGGCACCGCGATGCTCAATCATGCGATCAAGAACGATGCCGGCAAGCTGCGGCTGTTCGGCGAGAAGATGAAGCGCTATGCGATTCAGACCTCGCAAGAGGAGCTGCTGGCGGATGTGGAGGCGGTGCTATCGGCTTCCCGCCATATGGAGGAGATGGTGGCCCGCGTTCACCGGAGAACAGAGGATTTGACGCTTCGCCCCGAGCGGGTGGATTTGGCGGTAGTGGTGGAAGAAGCGCTTCGCGCGCTGGAGCCCTCGCTTGGTGCTATTCAGCTGCAGGTCTCGATGGCGAGAGGCTGGATCTGCAGCATCGACCGCGCTCAGACTGCCGAAGCGGTGACGAATATTGCGATGAATGCGATCGAGGCGATGAACGGACAAGGCAAGCTGACCGTTATACTGACGGAGACGAAGCGCGAGCTCATTCTGGAGCTGGCGGATACCGGCCCCGGCATGGATCGCACGCTGCGGATGAATGTGTTTGATCCTTTTTATACCACGAAAAGAACGGGGCATAACTTTGGGCTTGGCCTGCCGTATGCGCTGCATGTCATGAGGAAGCATAAGGGCACGCTTCAAGTGCGAAGCAAAAAAGGTGAAGGCACGTCCTTCTACCTGTCCTTTCCTAAGCAAGCGCTGCAGGCGGAGTATCATCCAATACGGACAGAGGAGCGAATGCGATGAGTGAAGCGATTCGTATCGGAATCGTGGAGGACGATCCGGACTGGCGCAGGGGGCTTGCCGATTATTTGGCGGGTGAACCCGGCTTCCAGCTTATTTGGACAGCGTCCAGCGGCAGCGAGCTGAGAGAGGCGCTGCTGGGTGATGAGGGATCGCCGGATGTCATCCTGATGGATATTATGCTGGATGGTCGTCCCGAAGGCATCTTGCTGGCAGAGGAAGCCTCTCTCGCGACAGGGGCGCGCATTATTATGCTGACCTCCATGGAGGAGAAGGAGCTGATTCTGCAGTCCTTCCATGCAGGGGCGATCGATTATCAGATCAAAAGCAGCTTCGAGAAGCTGCCGGATGCGATCCGCCAAGCGTATCGCAAGCAATCGCCGATCAGCCCGGAGGCGGCGGAGCAGCTGCGTGAGGAATTCAAGCGGCTGAAGGCGCTGGAGCGGGAGTTCGAAGCCAAGAAGATGAGCGATCTCATTACACCTTCTGAGCTGCAGCTGCTGGGGCTTATCCAAGAAGGGTACTCCCAGCCCCAAATCGCGGATAAGCTGTTCATTACGCTGCGTACGGTCAAAAACCATGTCAACCATATTCTAAAGAAGCTTGGGGTGGAAGGCTCGAAGGAAGCAGCCGCCAAGGTGAAGGATATGGGGCTCCTGGATCATAAGAATGAACGAAAGTAGTACCATATACAATTGGTACTACTTTTTTTATGAAAATATTGTAAGCTGTATTTGAGGCCAGGTACTAAAGTTTGGAAAAACAATGATCGGGGTGGCGGATGATGTTCGAGATGTTTTCGGTCCAGCATATGGTTGCAATAGCCATTGCGCTTATCGTATTCGCGGCAATTGCCTTCGGACGCAAGCGGCTTAGAGGAGAGCGAAGCAACCGGATCTTCCGCCTCGGCATGGCGGGCTTGCTGGTTGCATGCGAGATTGCGCTTCAAACCTCCTATGTCTTGGAGGGGAGCTGGGGAGCTGGATCGCTGCCATTCCAGCTGTGCAGCTTGACGCTGCTGCTGGCTGCGGCTGCGCTGGCCTTTCGGATTAGGCAGCTGTACAGCATCATTTACTTCCTCGGTACGCTTGGTGCTCTGCAGGCGCTCGTGACCCCTAATCTGGATGAAGCATTTCCGCATTTCAGATATTTTCATTTCTTTATCGCGCATATCGGCATCATCGCCTCGGCGGTGTATCTCATGACGGTAGAGCGATATAAGCCGACACTGCGATCCGTCTTCGGAGCCTGGCTGTGGCTTCATGTGCTGGCTGTTCCCGCTGCCATCGTCAACATGGCGACCGGGACGACGAACTTTATGTTTTTGGCCCATAAGCCTGCTACGGCCTCCATGCTTGATCTGCTAGCTCCATGGCCGTGGTATTTGCTCCAGCTGGAATTGGTTGCTGTTCTGCTATGCCTGATTTTATATGGTGTATCACAGTTTGCTTATTGGATGAATGGGAGGAAATCAACATGATGGATATGTTAAAAAAACATTGGACCTCACTCCTTGGCGCTATTTTCATCATCGCTGCATTTGTCACGCTATTTCAATATTCGGTAGATCGCGGCTGGATATCGGATGCCATGAAGATCGGCTTCGGCTTGCTGGCGGGGGCGGGTCTTGGCGTAGCGGGAGGCAAGCTGGCTCAGCGCCCGAAGCTTGCCATTACGGGGGAAATAGTACTGGGCATCGGCGCTTGTCTCCTGTATGCTACCTTTTCCTTCGCAGGCATCTACTATAACTTGTGGGAGCCGACGCTCGTCCTGCTGGGCATGACGGCTGTGACGATCGGCATTTCCGTCTACGCCTACCGGTATGATTCCCGCATGCTCATGAATGTTGCCATTGTTGGCGCCTTGCTTGCGCCGCTGCTGATGCGGCCGGAGACGGATCAAGTATTTACGCTGTTCCTATACTTGTTCGTGCTGAATGCGGCGTTCTTCTATCTTAGCATCGTCAAAAGCTGGATGGAGCTGCGTATCGTCAGCTTCGCGGGAACCTGGATCATGTATACGGTCTACTTTGTTCACTTCTTGCCGTCCATGGATGGCTTATGGAGCATGCCGATCCGGTACGCGCTGGCTGCGTTCCTGTTCTATACGCTTGCCTTTATGGCATCGTCGTGGAAGAACAAGCTGAGCTTTGACGGATTGGATCTGTATTTGAGCGCGGCGAACGGTATTATCTTCGGCATCTGGGCGCTGATCATCTGGCATGGTGATCTGGATTACGGCTTCGTGCTGGCGTTCATTGCACTTGTGTACCTTATTGCAGGTGTGACGATCTATAAGCTAAATGGGAAGATGTCGGCATCTTCCGTTACGTTCGGCCTAGGCGGCGTACTGCTTCTGCTTATGTCGATCAACAGCTTCGGCGAAGGCGTCCTGTTCAATGTGCTGATGTGGACTTCATACGCCTGCATGCTGACCGCATTAGGTTATGTGAAACGGTGGATTATTCCGACCATTCTGGGCATCGTGATCTGGCTTTATGTCGGCGTCTTCTGGTATGCCGTCACCTGGTGGACTCCGCGCGGGGAATGGTTTGGCGTCTACATTCCATTCCTGAACTGGGGAGCGATTGCTTGGATGCTGTTGGCTGCGCTTGGTTTCTTCTATGCAAGAAAGCTTGCCTTTGAAGGATTCTCGGATACAACCAACCGCGTATTATCCCGAATCTTCGCTCTTGCCTCCCACCTGATTGTCGGCGGATTGATGGCAAGACAAATCCAAAATATTTTTACGGAATATTTTGCTGACGCGCCTGCCGTCTACATGAATTTGACCTTGTCGGTCGTATGGGCTGTATACGCGCTTATGCTCATGCTGTGGGGCGCGTATTATAAGGAAAGAACATTCAGGTGGTTCGGTACGGTCGTGCTTGTCATCGTGGCGATCAAAGCAATCTTTATGGATCTGAGCGGAAAGGACGCTCTGTTCAAAGTGCTCGTTCTGCTCGTTCTTGGTGGCTTGTCCTTCGTGATGACTTGGATTAACAACAAGTGGCAAGCGCCGGAGCAACCGTCGGAGCAGGCTGCCGCAGAGGGGAATAACGGCAGCTTATAATTGCAGATGGAGGCCTTTCGTACCGCAAGCAGCGGGGCGGAAGGCTTCTTGACGTACACTAATTGGGAAAGACTAGCCGCGGGGGCTAAAAACATGTACAATGAATACCGATATAAAACTCATGTGCGATTTTTCTGACTAAGTTAGGGGGCATCATTCATGAGTATCGACCCGCGCTCCATGAAGGCGCTGTTGCAGGCGCAATTAGCGCCGAAGTTAGACTTTGGAGCTAATTCCAAAAAATCGGCGAGCAGCTCATCCGATGAGCTGGTCTCGCCATTCGATACGATCTTAACGTCCCGGCTTGCCGGCACGCAAGGCGAATCTGCTGAATCCGGCAAGACGCCGGTCTGGTCGGACACACTATGGGAGCAGCTGTCTACTTATTCGTTCGCCCCGGTAAGTCAGGTGTCTGCGCTGACGGAGTCATCAGACAGCTTCGACTCGTCGTCGCCGTTCGCAGGGCTGATCCAACATGCATCGGCCAAGTATGGCGTAGATCCTTCTCTGATTCAAGCCGTGATCGCTACGGAATCGGGCTTCAACCCGATTGCCCAGTCCCATGCAGGGGCCAAGGGGCTCATGCAGCTGATGGACGGCACGGCGAGAGGACTTGGCGTGACTGACTCCTTCGATCCTGTACAGAACATCGAAGGCGGCACGAGATATCTGGCGATGCTGCTGCGGAAGTACGGAGGAGACGAAGCGGTAGCGCTTGCGGCATACAACGCTGGACCTGGCAGAATCGACCGTCTGGGCATTTCTTCGCAAGAGGAGCTGCTGGCGAAGTGGAACGAGCTGCCTGGAGAGACACAGCGTTATATCGGCAAAGTGCAGCAGGCTAAGCTTTAACGTATCGAGATCACGATTCATGGTTCGCAAGATTTGCGACGGAATCGCGATCTCTTCTTTTTTTCAAGGAAAGGATGATCAGGATGTTATATTTCGACCATTGTGCATCAACACCGCCATATGAAGAGGTCATCACCGCGATGATGGATGTGATGAGGAAGCATTATGCCAATCCTTCGTCCTTGCATGCCGGCGGAGTGGCAGCGGCGAAGCTGATTGAGCGATCCCGCGCGCTGGTCGCCGCTCAGCTCGGCACGACTAGAGGAAGCTGGCTGTTTACCTCCGGCGGCACGGAGTCGAACAATCTGGCGCTTAAGGGCGCTGCCAGACACTATCGTTCGCGCGGCAATCATATTATTGCATCGGGCATCGAGCATGCTTCCGCGAATGAAGCGCTCAAGCAGCTGGAAGCGGAGGGTTACCGGGTAACGTTCCTGCCTGTCAGCGAGTCGGGTCATGTGTCGGCAGAGTCCGTGCGGGACGCGCTGACAGACGAGACGATTCTGGTCACGGTCATGCATGTGAACAACGAGATCGGAACGATTCAGCCCATTCGTGAGATTGGCGAGCTGCTGCGCGATTATCCGCAGATCCTGTTCCATGTCGATGCGGTACAAAGCCTAGGCAAGGTTCCGATGGAGCCGGAAGCATGGGGTATTGATCTGGTCAGTGCGTCAGCCCATAAGCTGCGCGGTCCCAAAGGGATAGGCTGGCTGTACGTGAGAGATGGGGTAAAGCTGCATGCGCTCTCGTCAGGCGGTTCGCATGAAGGAGGCTTCCGAGCGGGTACGGAGAACGTTCCGGCCATCGTCGCTTCGTCGAAGGCGCTGCGCATGTCGATGGAGAGCATGGAGGAGCGCGCAGAGCGAATGTACGCGCTTGCCCACCGCCTTCGCGCATTCATCGCGACCAGGCCGGGGCTGAAGCTGAACGGTGCGGAGCCGCTTGCACCCCATATCGTTCACTTCTCCTATCCCGGCATGAAGCCGGAAGTCATCGTTCATATGCTGGAGCAGCATGATATAATAGCTTCGACGAAATCCGCTTGCTCCTCGAAGGACAACAAGCCGAGCCGTGTGCTGCTGGCGATCGGGGCGAGCCCGGCGCAAGCTTCGGGCGGCGTGCGCATCAGCTTCGGGGACGAACACCAGGAAGAGCATGTGGAGCGGCTGATCGCAGCTCTCACGGACGTGATGGAACAATTAAAGCCGCTTGAGAGGGGTAACCAACATTGATATACGACCAGATAGTGCTTCGCTATGGCGATTTGATCATGAAAGGCAGAAACCGCAACCAATTCGAAAAACGGATGCAGCGGCAGGTGAAGAACGCGCTGACGCCATTCAAAGGCGTGACCTACTGGAAGACCTTCGGGCGGCTGTACGTGAAGCTGAACGGCCAACCCTATGAGCCGATTGCGGACAGGCTGAAGGACTTGTTCGGCATCATATCGCTCAGTCCGGTCATTAGCTCTGAATCGGAGCTGGAGGCGATCAGGGCGGCTGCGATGACCTTGATGAATTCCTTGAAAACGCCGCCGAAGACGTTCAAGGTCAGCGTAAAGCGGGCATGGAAAGGCTTCCCGCATCAGTCCCAGCAGATGAATCATCTCGTCGGCGCCCATATATTGCGGGCATTCCCCGAGCTGAGCGTAGATGTGAGAAATCCAGAAGTGGAATTGAAGGTGGATATCCAAGAAGAGGCCACTTACTTGTTCTGCGAGGTCATTCCTGCGGCCGGCGGTTTCCCGTTCGCTTCGAACGGCAAGGCTATGCTGCTGCTCTCCGGCGGCATTGACAGTCCGGTGGCAGGCTGGATGGCGCTGCGGAAAGGGCTGGAGATTGAAGCGGTCCACTTCCACAGCTATCCGTTCACTAGCGAGCAGGCGAAGGACAAGGTCGTCGCGCTGGCAAAACGTCTGTCCTACTTCAGCGGAGCGCCTCTGAAGCTGCATCTCGTGCCGTTCACGGAGATACAGACGACACTTGCCCAGAGCGGGCAGGATAATCTCATTATTACGCTCATGCGCAGAATCATGCTGAGGATTACGGAGGGTCTTGCAGTCAGAAGCGGAGCGCTCGGTATTGTTACCGGCGAAAGCCTGGGGCAGGTCGCAAGCCAAACGCTGCCAAGCATGAACGTCATCGGACGAGCAACCCCATTGCCGATGCTGAAGCCGCTTATTATGATGGACAAAAGCGAGATTATTGCCATGGCTGAGAAGATCGGCACGTTCCAGACCTCCATTCTGCCCTATGAGGACTGTTGTACTCTGTTCTTGCCGAAATCGCCAAGCACGAATCCCAATCTTCATATTGTGGAGAATATCGAGGCGGGAATTGCCAATCTGGATACGATGATTGAAGATGCGATTAAAGGAACGGAATATATGTACCTGTCACCCGGCGAGACCAAATCCAAAGAGTCTGCCGAGGAAGACGATTGGTTCTAAGGAATGAAAAGTGAATTTTCGGCTATCAACAAAAAAGAAGCAGCCATCCCTTAATGGGACTGGCTGCTTTTCTGTGCTGCGGAGGCTTGTTTTCGTTTGTTTGTGAAGTAGCCGGAGCCTACCGTCACGATGACCACGACGATGATGAACGCCCAGTAGATGAGTTTGTTTTCATCCAGTGCACCGTGGAATTGTTTTTCATGCGTAATCATTTTGGATGCGGTATAAGCAAGTACGGCGGAGCCTACATAGACGATCCACTCGTATTTGTTGATAAGCTTGATAAAGAGCGTGCTGCCCCATACGACGACCGGAACGCTGATGATCAAGCCGAGAATGACGAGTATGATTTCATGCTCACCATGAGAGGAGCCCTTTGCCGCGCCAGCGACTGCGATAACGTTGTCGATGCCCATCGCCGCGTCCGCGATAATGATCGTGCGGATGGATTGCCATAGCGTATTGCCTGCCTTGATGTTATCGTGGCTGTCTTCCTGCACGAGCAGCTTGAATGCGATCCAGAGAAGCAGCAGACCGCCTACCAGATTAAGCCAAGGTACGGAGAGCAATTGAACGACAAGCAGCGTCGCGATGACTCGAATGCCGACGGCTCCGACGGTACCCCAGATGACAGCTTTCTTCTGCTGATGCTGCGGAAGCTTGCGTGCGGCCAATCCTATGACAATGGCATTATCCCCGGCCAGAATAAGGTCGATGAATACGATAGTCAACAGGGCGGTGAAAAATTCGACCGTGAAAAAGTCCATATTATGTTTCCTCCTCTCTATCTCTATGCTTGCTTATTGAAGTCTACAATAAATCAGGAATTTCGGGAAGATGGATTTTTGGACATATTCCCCATAGCTTGTTCATACCTCTGTTATGAGAGGGGAGATCGATCGTGGACAGCGTACTTATTTTTCTTCAAATCGCGTTAATTAATGTATTGCTTAGCGGAGACAATGCGATCGTCATTGCGATGGCGAGCCAGCATCTGCCGCCCAAGCAGCGCCAGAAAGCCATTTGGTGGGGCGCATTCGCCGCGGTGGGGCTGCGATGCATCCTGACGGTCGTAGCGCTGCAATTGCTGCAAATTCCGTATTTGCAAGCGGCTGGCGCTATTCTGCTGCTGTATATAGCCGTTAAGCTGCTGGGAGATGCAGGGGCCGTGCCGGAGTCCCATCACGTCAAGCGCGCGGCAACTCTGGGACATGCGGTATGGACCATTGTGACAGCCGACTTCATTATGAGTCTAGACAATGTCCTGGCAATCGCTGCAGTGGCAGACGGAGATCTTGTCCTTATTTTGCTCGGGATCGCGCTAAGCATACCGATGATTATATGGGGCAGCCAATTGCTGGGCAAGCTGCTGGTCAAATTCCCTTTTCTCGCCTATATTGGCGCGGCTCTGCTCGCCTTCGCAGCAGGAGAGATGCTAATGAAGGACCCCGGCCTCCATGCCGCCGTATTCCATGGCAACGGGACGCTGGAGCAGCTCATTCCGCTGCTGTGCGTGCCGCTTGTTGTCATCTTGGCGATTTTGAAAAAACGGGTGGAATATCGATAAGTTTATTCAATAATCGATCTGTATATGGAACTTTGTTACAATCAAAATAAACGGGAGAGTGTGCAGGGTGGTTCAAAGGGAAATAAAAGTAGTGATTGGAGCCGGTGCGTTCAATCATAATCCGGACTGGCTGCAAACCGAGGAGTCGGAATTAAACTTGCTTATGCCTTCCCAATGGGAGAGCAGATTCGAACTTCAATCCATATCTGCAATCTTGGCTGAACATGTATGGGAGCATCTCTCTTATGAGGAAGGCCTTAAGGCCGCTAAACTGTGCATCCAATATTTAAAGCCGGGCGGATATATCCGATGTGCCGTGCCAGACGCAAATTTCCGCAACGAATGGTACCAGAGCATGGTGAAAGTTGGCGGTCCTGGTCCCGCTGACCATCCGGCGGCAAGTCATAAGATCGTTTATGACTACATGAGCCTAACCTCAATGTTTACGGAGGCAGGCTTTCAGGCCAGGCTGCTGGAGTATTGCGATGAGGACGGAAGGTTCATTTATCAGGATTGGGATGAGCGTGACGGTTATATTTATCGTTCGAAGCGGTTTGATCATCGCAATCAGGATGATAGCCTCGGATTTGTATCCCTCATTGTTGATGCAATAAAACCGATATAATCAAAGCTATATCGGAAGGTGCAGGAACAGCGAGCAATCGCTGTTTTTTGCAAGGTTTTGCTTTTTTTTGTGAATCTCTCGACAGATTACTGGTTTTTTTGCCGCAGTTCCATTAAACTAATAAAGATAAAAAAACTGGCGTCTTTCGTCTTTCTATACGATCGATGTTGTAAGGAGCGGAATGGATATGCCTACTAACAAATATTCCGCTGGAATTATCCTGCTGTTAGCTGGGGTCGTTATCTTGTTGGGCAAAATAGGTGTGTTCGGCTTTTTGGGAGCGATATTTTGGCCGCTGCTTGTTCTGATACCCGGGGTACTGCTTCACGTGCTTTATTTCGGCAGAGTAGTTCCGGCCGTCATGCTGGTTCCCGGCGGAATGCTCGTAGTATACGCACTGCTGTTTATCATTTGCAACATTTTTGGATGGGATAGCTTAAAGTATCTATGGCCGATGTTCATCTTCGGTTTTGCCGCAGGGTTATATGAATACTACATGTTCGGAGGGGCTGCAGTGCCGCGTGTCGTGTTTACGGCTGCCATCGCGCTCGCAGTTGCGTCCGTTCTGTTCCTGGTTCTTATTTTGATGTGGAGCTGGGGCATATATCTCATCGCGGCGCTGTTCATTGCGGCCGGTGCCTGGATGATGTTTGGGCCGCGCAAGCGCTGGTAGGTCAGATTCAACAGGTTAATCTAAAAACAATTGGAGTGGATTATTTCTTATGCAAGCAAGAGAGAACTTACGCAACATCGCAATTATTGCACACGTTGACCATGGCAAAACAACACTGGTTGACAAGCTGCTTCAACAATCGGGAACGTACAGGGACCATGAATCGGTGCAAGAGCGTGCAATGGACTCGGGCGATCTGGAGCGGGAACGCGGCATTACGATTTTGGCGAAAAACACAGCCATTACGTACAAGAATTACCTGATCAACATCGTGGATACGCCAGGCCATGCCGACTTTGGCGGCGAGGTTGAACGCATAATGAAAATGGTTGACGGCGTGCTGCTGGTCGTGGACGCATTCGAAGGCTGCATGCCACAGACGAAGTTCGTATTGCGCAAGGCGCTTGAGCATCAGCTTACGCCAATCGTAGTAGTGAACAAGATCGACCGTCCGAACGCAAGACCAGTAGAAGTAATTGACGAAGTTCTCGACTTGTTTATTGAACTGGGTGCGAATGACGACCAATTGGAATTCCCGGTAGTCTATGCTTCGGCGCTGATGGGCACATCCAGCCTGGATGCCGAGAAGCAAGATGATAATATGATGGCGCTGTACGATACCATCGTCAGCCATATCCCTTCCCCTACTGAAAATGTGGAAGAGCCGCTTCAATTCCTCGTCACTCTTCTTGACTATAACGAATATTTGGGCCGTATTGCGATCGGCCGCGTCAATCGCGGAACGATCAAGCAAGGCCAGGCTGTAGCCGTTATTGACCGTGAAGGCAAGCCGAAGCAGGCGAGAATTGAGAAGCTGTTCGGCTTCCAAGGCCTGAAGCGCATCGAAATCGCAGAAGCAGGAGCAGGCGATATCGTGGCAATCGCAGGTATTCGTGAAATCAATATCGGTGAAACCATTGCCGACCCTCAACATCCTGAAGCGCTGCCGGTTTTGAAAATCGACGAGCCTACGCTTCAAATGACTTTCCTTGTCAACAACAGCCCGTTCGCAGGCCGCGAGGGCAAATGGGTAACATCCCGCAAGCTGCGTGATCGGTTGTTCAAAGAGCTGGAGACAGATGTTGCGCTTCGCGTGGAAGAGACCGAAAGCCCTGACGCCTTTATCGTATCGGGCCGCGGCGAGCTTCACCTTGGCATTCTGATCGAGAATATGCGCCGTGAAGGGTACGAGCTTCAAGTATCCAAGCCAGAAGTTATCGTCAAGGAAATCGACGGCATCAAGCAAGAGCCGTACGAGCGCCTGTTGATCGACGTTCCGGAAGAGAGCATGGGATCGGTTATGGAGAGCCTAGGAACTCGCAAAGCCGAAATGGTCAACATGATCAATAACGGCAACGGCCAAGTGCGTCTGGAATTCATCATTCCGGCGCGCGGACTGATCGGTTACCGTACATCGTTCCTGACGCTGACGCGCGGATACGGCATTATGAACCATGCGTTCGACAGCTACGGGCCTCTTGCGGGCACGGGCGTAGGCGGCCGCCATCAGGGCGTGCTTGTGGCAAGCGAGAACGGCACATCCACCTTCTACGGCATGCTGGGTGTAGAAGATCGCGGCCTGATGTTCCTGGAGCCGGGTGCAGAGATCTATGAAGGCATGATCGTAGGCGAGCATAACCGCGACAATGATATCATCGTCAACATCTGTAAAGAGAAGCAATTGTCCAACGTCCGTTCGGCGGGCAAGGATGATACGGTGAAGCTGAAGACACCGGTTATCTTCTCCCTGGAGCAAGCTTTGGAATATTTGAACGACGACGAATATTGTGAAATTACGCCGAAATCGATTCGTCTGCGCAAGAAGATTCTTGTGAAGAGCGAGCGCGAGCGTGCGGAGAAGCATCGTAAAATGTCCCAAGCTGGTGTATAAGCAAACTGCGAAGTGACATCAGAGTGTATCGTTTCGCAAGCTGCCAACTTGCGTTAGGAGGTAAGTAAGATGCAGGAATGGTTGAGCGAGCATAAGCTCGTCTCCTATCTTCTCATATTGGGATTCACGATCTTTATCTTTAATTCGGTGTTCCGCCCTCAGGCGAAGCTGCCGATTTTGAAGGAAATTATGGTCTATCTCGTGATGGTAATTGGCTCGTTCGTCCTGATGATTATGCAGGTCGACAAGCTTCCGATCATTCAGTGTATGGCGGTTGCCGTCATCATGATGTTGATGCTCAGAGGCCGTCAAATGTACGATAAGTGGAAGAAGGGCAAAACGGGTGGTACGGAATCGCGCAAAGCGGAGCAAGGGCAATGAGACTGGAGGATGCGCTGTTCAATTGGGTGCAAATCCGGCTCGTCGCCGATGCGAGACAAGAAGATGGGGCTGCGCGCGACACGCTTGCTTTTTTTGAAGAAATTTTGCAGGAAGATCATGGTCTGTCGTCCTTTGAGATTGAGCGGGCTGACGAGACCATGCTTTACGTCCGTTATGTGAAGGACGGACGCGCCTTGCTGAAGCTGTATCCCCGGGAAGCCGGGGAGCAGCTGCTTCATGACATTAACGCTACTCCCAAATATAACGAAGCTTGAAGGTGAGAGGATGAGCCAACAATCGAACTCATTGCCGCCGCGTTCAAGCGGGCGAAAAGGTCCTCCTGCCAAACCTGGCAAGGTTAAGAAGAAAAAAAGAAATCCGTTTCTTAAGGCTTTCTTTTTTCTTTTTTTTGGACTGCTGCTTACGGCGGCGGCACTTATCGTTGTGGTGGCGCTTAAGACTTCGGATGCAATCGACACGATTGCACTGGATGAGACAGAAGCTACGCCTGTACCTGTGAAGGAATCGGTCAAGCAAAAGCCGGTTGCTTTTGTGTTGATGGGCATTGATTCACGCGACCACGGTGGAGGACTGAATACCGATGTTATGATGGTAGCAGCCTTTAATCCGTCGACGAAAAAAGCGACAGTCGTGGCAATTCCGCGTGATACATACGTCGAAGTGGAAGGATACCGCGGACGGAAGGCCAATCGGTTCTACGCTGACAACTACGTCGTTGCAACGCGCGACAAAGGGATGAAGAAGGAAGCAGCCGATCTGGAAGCGAAGAAGGCGGTAAAGGAAGTCATGGGCAAGCTGTTTGATATCGATATCAAATATGCCTCCATGATCAACTTCCAAGGCTTCTCGGATGTTGTGGATGCCTTAGGCGGAATTTCAGTCAACGTAGATATGCGAATGAAGTACAAGGATACCAGGGACGGCACAGATATTGATCTGCAGCCTGGTATTCAGGACCTAAAGGGCAAGGAAGCGCTAGATTTCGTCCGATACCGGAAATCGAACGACGGCAAAAACATGTCCAGCGACTTCGACCGCAACCGCCGGCAGACCGAAGTGCTTGGCGCAATCGTAGACAAGCTCGTCAGTATAGGTGGCATCCCTAAAATTGGCGGCGTCATCGAAGCTGTGGGGAAAAATATTTCTGCTGATATGCATAAGCAAGAAATTACCCGCATGCTCGAAACGTATTATTCGATCAGAAGCAGCGACATTGAGTTCCTGTCCCTTGAAGGCGTGTGGAAAAGTCCGAATGTATACATCGATGAAGCCAGCCTTGCAAAGGTGAAAGCGGCCCTTCAGGCAAAAATGGCTGAATGACCGTAGACTGACGGTAATATAATAGCTATAATAGGAGCTAAGCAGCTGCTTTTGAATGAAGGCCGATTCAGAAGGAGGTTATGCGGATGAACAATCCAGCAGTAATGGCGGTAGATCCGCATCCTGACGATATGTATGGTTGGAGCAAGCGGCTAGCTGTGTTTTCTGTTGCCAAAGGGAAAGATGAGGACAAGTATAGAGCCATGCATATGGTTGCATGTGCATGTGAAGAAGCCTAGTGATCTGATCACTAGGCTTTTTGCGTCTTTTGGACAGCTTTACCGTTTCTTAACGTGAGCGCGAAGGAGCAGGCTTGGTGAGACTGTTTTGCTCAAGGAGCTCACCTTCCGCATCATTATCCGGGCCTTGCTCTGGATCCGGTTCTGGCTCGGTCATCCCGTTGCTGTCGTCGAGCTCTGAGTCAGGAGGAACGATATCGCGCGGGAGCTGGGGAACGAGACGTCCCATAATGTCCGCAAGCTCTTCAGCAAAGCCGGAGAACGGATGTCCGTTGCGAATGTCGTTGCCGATCTCCGCCAGACGGTTGGCAATATCAACATCGGCTGTGACGAAGGCGTCAACGCCGTATTCGTCATTACGGAACGCCTCAGCCACCGAATATTTGATCGTGCCGACACGCGAACGCTCTAAGGTGCCGTCGACATCAATGCCTACTATTGCGGTATTACCTACAATGACGCAATGCGCATTCTCTACACCGCTCACGCCTTTGGCTAACTCTTCCAAATGTGTTTCCACTTCGCTGCGATTTTCTATGAGCTTCTTGCCGCTGCCGTCTTGCGCAGCCTGATAGCGGCGATCATTTTGCGGAGAGGGTGATGCATCGTTTCGTGCGCCACAGCCTGTAGCCAGTAACGCAATAACGATTGCCGCAGATAACCATTTGTACATGTATGCCACCTCTTTATCAGTATGTGTCGCGCCGTTTCGCTTGTATACTAGTGTGTCCGCTGCCATCTGACGCTATGTATGCGGAAGTATATCCGACGCCGGGAGGGTTCTCATGAAAAAAATATTCGTGCTCGATACAAACGTATTGCTCCATGATCCTCAATCGCTTTTTGCCTTTGACGACAATGAGGTAATCATCCCTGCCATCGTATTGGAAGAAATTGATTCCAAAAAAAGGCTCGCTGACGAGCTAGGCCGCAATGCCAGGCTGGTGTCGAGATTGCTTGATAATATGAGAGAGCAGGGCCATCTGCATGAAGGCATAGCACTTCCGGGAGGCGGCTTGCTGAAGGTGGAATTGAATCATCGAAGCTTTGTGCGCGTGCATGAGATGTTCGGTGAGATGTCCAATGACAACCGTATTCTGGCCGTGGCGCTTAATTATCATATGGAGCAGGAGAAGGTCGAGGAGAAGAGGAGCGTCGTGCTTGTCAGCAAAGACGTACTCGTTCGCATCAAGGCCGATGTGCTTGGACTGGAGGCACAAGATTATTTGTCTGACCGGGTTGTGGAGCATTCCGAGTTTTACACCGGCAACGTTACGCTTCATGTTCATCCTTCCGTGATTGATGAATTTTACTCCTATCGCTTCCTAAGTGTTAGTCATTTGCAAATGAAGGATCGGTTGAGCCCGAACGAATTTGTCATCTTGCGCGATGAGATGGGAACCTCCAAATCCGCCCTGCTTAAAGTGAGCCAAGATGGCGTGCGACTGGAGCCGCTCTTTTTGAGCAATGATCCGGTATGGGGAATTACAGCTCGCAACGCGCAACAGCGGATGGCGCTGGAATTGCTGCTTAACGATGACATTCCGCTCGTGACCTTGTCCGGCAAAGCCGGCACAGGCAAGACGCTGCTGGCCTTGGCGGCAGGCTTGCTGAAGGTCGAAGATGAGCATAAGTATAAGAAGTTGCTGATTGCAAGGCCGGTCGTGCCTATGGGTAAGGATATCGGATATTTGCCCGGCGAGAAGGAGGAAAAGCTGCGGCCATGGATGCAGCCGATATACGATAATCTGGAATTCCTGTTTGATACGAAAAAAGCGGGCGATATTGATAAAATATTGATGGGCATGGGCAGCATTCAGGTCGAAGCCTTGACATACATTAGAGGCCGCTCAATCCCGGGTCAATTTATCATTATTGACGAAGCCCAAAATCTGACCAAGCATGAAGTGAAGACGATCGTCTCCAGGGTTGGGGAGGGCAGTAAGATTGTATTGATGGGCGATCCGGGGCAAATCGATCATCCTTATCTGGATTCCATTAGCAACGGGCTTACGCATATCGTGGAGAAGTTCAAGCGAGAGAACATCAGCGGTCATATGACACTGGAGAAGGGGGAGCGGTCCAAGCTTGCACAGCATGCTGCCGATTTGTTGTAGCGCAGCCATGGCGGCTATCATAAATATCAAGAAAGGGTTATCCTTCGAGCTGTCGCTGAGGGATAACCCTCTTTTAACGTTAGTTTCATTTGTCCATAGAGCTGGAAAATCGTTTTTTTGGGAAAACCGTCGTTCTTTTGTCTCATTAGGGTTGTACAAGTCGGCTGCAAACTGCTATTCTATACCCATAACGAAGGTAGCCGGAAAGGAAGAAAGCTGTGTCTCCTCGCAAGTATGCGCCGCTCATTATCGGTGCACTGCTACTCACCGCTTTGTTGCTGCTGTATTTCTCGCGATCTGTGAGCTGGAACTGGAATAGAGTGAATCATTCCGACGGAATTACGCCGATTGAGCCGGCTGGGGGCCAGCGAATTACGCAATTGTCGACTGATCTTTATGTAAACGTTTCCTTGCCATCCGCAGATTACGCTCGGCTGGTAGAGCGTACGGAACGATTTATGCTAGAGTATCCGCATATCCAGGTTGATATCTCTAATGAACGGAATAGCGCCGGCAGATATGAGCATCTATTGACGTTGAGCAATCAAGGAACGGCTCCTGATGTAATGCTGCTCGACAATGGGGGCGTTATTCCGCTTGCAGTGAAAGGGTTACTGAAGCCGGTAGACAGTCTGATGACAGGAGAAGTATTGACCGATCAATTGCCGCGATTAATGGAGACGCTGAAGTGGAACGGTTACTTGTGGGCGGTGCCTTATCGGATTAATCCATATGTAGTGGCTTGGAACAAGGAGCTACTGGCTGAGGGAGGACTGTCGGAGCCGCCGAAACAATGGGATGCTTTTCAATCGGTGGTAGAGAAGATCACTTCAGCGAGGGCATCGCTTGAGCCTGGCCAAGAGCTGTACCTGATGAATTTCAGCCCTGATGAGTTAGAGCAGCTGCTCGTCTGGTCAAACCGGATGAGTGGCGGCAAGGAGCGGCTCATTAATTTGCATGCGCTGCCGGATCCGCTTCTGAACCGGTTAACCTGGATGCAATCGGCAGGGAAAGTGTCCGCGATTCCGTCTCATCGCTCGACAGAGCTGAATGAACTCATTGAGCAGCAGAGACTGCTTATGCTCATCATGCCGTGGGAGGAGCTGAGCGGCTTAAGCCAATCGGCTCGCAGCAAGCTGATCGTGGAGCAGCAGGATATTCATTATCCATGGCTCAACGGAGCCAGCTTTGCCATTAGTTCGAGCAGTCCTTCGGAGAGCGAGGCTATGCTGTGGATACAGGAGATGACAAGCCCGTACAGCAGCTTGAAGGACTTTGAAGAGGGCGGCAAGCTGCCGGTGAGGCCGTCCTTGTACGATCAGATGAGGCTGATTACGAAGTCTGGCGATACACCGCCATACTGGTGGCTGGAGGCGCTTAGCGCTAAGGTACAGAGTGCCGACAACATGCTGCCTGATCCGGACTGGCCGAAGCGCTGGAAGGACTGGTCTAGCGCGTGGAGGGCAGCAGGCGGGGAGACAGAGGTGTTCGTGCAAAAGATTGCAGCCGAAGAAGCGGAGGAATAGGCTGCGTTTGGTGAGAGGCGAGCGTAGTGCGGAATTGCTGGCAGAGTGGGGAGCTGTAAGCCGAGAAAATCGGCTTGCAGACCGTGGAAGAGGATGCCGAGCAGCTGTAAGCCGAGAAAATCGGCTTGCAGACTGGGAAAGAGCGGCACGAGCAGCTGTAAGCCGAGAAAATCGGCTTGCAGTCCGTGAAAGAGGAGGCCGAGCAACTATAAGCCGAGAAAATCGGCTTGCAGACCGTGAAAGAGCTGGCCGAGCAGCTGTAAGCCGAGAAATTCGGCTTGCAGGCCGTGAATGAGCCGACCGAGCTGCTGAAAAATTAGTTACTTGTCTGTTATGCTCACGATCGACGGTATCATCTTAATCGCGAGAATGGAGATTACTTCGAAGAAACAATAAGCGCAGGTTCTACGGCTGATTTAGCCATGGACTCTGCGCTTTCTTATGAGTTTAACAAACTAACCCGCCACCAAACTATCTACAGCAAAATAGATATCCTAACTCGCTCACCAAACCAACCATAACAAATTAGATTTCCTAACCTGCTCACAAACGACCGCACCAAATAAAACGCCTGATCCGGCACCAAACTAACCACTATTTAATTTGACGCCGCCTACAAAGTAACGCTCAATTTGATGATTAGCTCGCCGTCTTTGATCTCTACTGACTTGGCTTTCAGAAATGTCGTAATGAGACCGGGATAAAATCCGAGATCGAACTCATCCTCCAAGGATTTGCGTGTTGTGTCCGGAAGCATGAATCCATTGAACAGCAGCTCGTCGACATGGAAGAGCAGTCCGTTGCGCGGCTCCTGAATCAGACTGTAATGACCAGAGATGCTGATTTCTATATTGTCACGTTTTCCGAAGGCGGTGATGGTATCATCCTCGAACCGGAAGGAGAAGTCATTGAACCGCTCATCCTGCTCGCGCAAAAACTCGTTCAACTTATCTTCAGGCACACGAATCGTATATTGCAGCCCTTTGATCTCCATCAAATCCTTGTTGTCTTGAATCCAACCCGGAAGCTTGCCCATCGACTGGGACAACGCGCCGAAGTAGGCGCGGACTTCCTTCAAGCCCGCAGATTCCCAAAAACCTGTTAGTTGTTCGATCAACAGGCGAATGCGGTCGCTGTCCGAGCGTCCGGCCAACTCGCCTTCAAGCTGAGACTCCAGCGCCAATACTCTATCCCGTTGAAGGTTCAATTTCTCTTCCATAGCCATAAGCTCGGCTTGCTTGCCTTCTAGCTTGGCATAACGGTCCTGCAAATCCCGATATTGCCCGATGTAAGCATTCAAGGTATGCTTGTCTTGCGAGACAATAATATCAATATAGTCCAGCAATGTAAAAAACTTCGTCCACGAATCCGTCGTCAGCAAGGACAAGTACAACATGTCCCTCTCACCCATATAATAGGCCCGCAATACATCTCCAGCCTGCTCCCGTTTGCCGTCAATAGCAAGCTCCTGTGTGGCGAGCTGTTTCTCCGCTTCTGTCATCGTAAGGAGCAGGGCTTCTTTCTCTTGCTGGATTCGGGCGATTTCCTTGTCAATTTCAACGACTGACAGGCTTTTCTCCAGAAGCGAGTGCAGATCGTCGGGGGACTTGGCCCGCTCTTCGGCGAGCACAGGCAGCCGGAGCATGATGAAGACGCAGAGCAGCGATGCCAGCAGGGCGGCTGCGATTCGTCTCCGGATGTTGAATTCAGTCAACGTCATCCTCCCTTCTAAAAGGTTTGCGCGAAGCAAACCTTGCTTCGTAAGCACTACTTAAACTTTGCGAAGCAATCCTTACTATGTAAGCACAGGCTCACCAACTAGTTTATGCGGAAGCCAATTCTATTATATCTTACATTTGGAAAAGGGTGAAACATGCATGACAAGCTTTCCAGATACTCCGCTGGCCCATCGAATCGCTGATCATATCAGTCGGTCCCGCCAGAAGGGGTGGTACGTACTGCCAGGCGGGGCAACACAATTGCTGCCTTGCATTACCTTTCATGAATATATGGAAGCCTGCCTGTATGATGAAACCTACGGCTATTACCGTGCAGGTGAAACAAAAGTCGGGAAGGAAGGAGACTTCTATACCAGCTCTGCCATCGGCAGCGTCATGTCGGAGGTCGTATCCCGGTATGCCTTAAAGCTTCAGTCCACACTGGGCCTGCCAGTTGTCCTTGCCGAATGGGGGGCTGGCACGGGGCGATTGTCCGCAGGCATCGCCGCATCGCTGCGCAAGCTAACGCCCCAATGGGAGGAGTGCTTCAGCCAAGTGCTGATAGACGATCATCCCGGGCATCGGAAGAAAGTAAAGGAGTCTTATCTGGAGGCTGAATTGCCGGGCGCTCCACCGGTATATTCGTCCAGTCAGTCTTTAACATATTGGCAGTCCAGGCAAAGCAAAGGATCGGTTCTGCTCATAGCCAATGAGCTGCTCGACGCTTTTCCCGTTCACCGGATCGTTCGCAAGGGGGATGCATATAAGGAGCTGGGGGTTGCGGTTGCGCCTGGTCAAGGTTTTATTTATACAGAGATGCCTATATCGAATAAGGACTTTCTTGAGTGGCTGGAGAGGGACGGCATTGTTTTGCGGGACGATCAAATAACAGAACTATGCCCGGGAGCACGCGATTGGCTATTGCAGCTTGGACGCTTGCTTTATGCAGGTGACCGCGTCATGTTGATTGATTACGGCTACGAAGCAGACGAGTATGCGGCGGAGCACCGAATGCAGGGGACGCTTATGACCTATTTGCGCCACCAGGCCAGCGATTCGCCCTTCCGACATGCAGGAGAGAGGGATATTACCGCTCATGTCTCCTTCTCCTTTATACGGTCATCCGCGGAGGAGGCGGGATTCCGTGTAGACTATTACGACACGCAAAAGCAATTTCTGCTGGACAACGGAATTCTTGAGCTGCTTGGCAGTCATGATGGCTCTAATCCCTTTGGCGAGGAGGCCAGACGCAATAGGGCGGTCAGGCAGCTGTTGCTGAGCGACGGGATGAGCGAGAGCTTCAAGGTGATGATCTTGAGGAAGACATAGAAAAAGGCTGTCTGTATGCGAGTGACTCGCCGTACAGACAGCCTTGTTTGTTCTTGTCGTTGTTAGAATGGCAGGCTCATCTTGAAGACTGACCAATAAGT
The DNA here is from genome assembly GCF_042887015.1 of Paenibacillus sp. NPDC057967. Classification (NCBI taxonomy): domain Bacteria; kingdom Bacillati; phylum Bacillota; class Bacilli; order Caryophanales; family Paenibacillaceae; genus Paenibacillus; species Paenibacillus sp. NPDC057967. The sequence continues at coordinate 120,419 of NZ_JBHVQB010000003.1, read as the reverse complement.
GAATCCAATGAAGGAAACCGCCATATAACCCCAGAACATCATTATGTACGTTCTTTCGGAGAAATTCAAGTACCCCAAGAATACGAAAGCGACGGCTTGCGCGAAGAAGAGCAGCGCGAATTCCGTCATATGGCCTGCAAAAGCCATAAGCCCGATGACTAAGCACCAGAAGCCAAGTACCCGATACATGCGTGCCATGTTACATCCCCCTTTTTACCCTGCGCCGATTTTCTAAACTTCATTATAACGTTTGCCTCCGCGAGTGTAAACCTAAAACCGTGACGAATTGACAATTTTTTTGACTAAACATGTTATTGTTTTATACAGTTTGCTCATGAATCATCCTAATCATGTATGAGGTCGCAAAAAATTGGTTATACAATTTAGTATCCAATAGATTCTATGAACTCTACCAAGGGCATAGAGATAAGTAAGCGCCTTTTACGTTAGGAGGTTTTGATTGCATGACAGCAGTTAGACAAGACGCGTGGAGCCCGGACGATGATCTCATTCTCGCAGAGGTAACTCTACGCCATATTCGCGAAGGAAGCACACAGCTCGCAGCATTCGAAGAAGTGGGCGAAAGAATCGGACGCACGTCCGCCGCTTGCGGCTTCCGCTGGAACAGCTGTGTTCGCAAGCGTTATGAGGATGCGATACAGATTGCCAAGCAACAGCGTCAAAAACGCAATTACTTGAAAAAGCAGACTGTTACAGCAACATCACAAGTTTCATCGCTTGCGGTATATGACACAGAAGAACGTTCATTCAAGCATGATGTAGTCACACTGGACGAAGGAATTTCGATTGACGCCGTAATCCGCTTCCTTAGAAGCTGGAAGTCCACTTACCAGGATTTGTCGCGGCAGATCAAGCTGTTCGAGAAGGATTTGAAAGACAAGGAAGAAGAGCTTTACCGACTGCGCAGCGAGAATGAGAGACTGGCGAAGGAAGCGAACAGCGCTCAGACGGATTACCGTGCTGTAAATGACGACTACAAAACCCTCATTCAGATTATGGATCGTGCGCGTCGGCTGACCGTGTTATCCAGTGAAGAGGAAGCAAAGCCCAGGTTCAAGATGGATGCCAATGGCAATCTGGAACGCATTGAATAAGTTATAGCGATACTAGGGAAGCCCGCCGTATAAGATACGGCGGGCTTTTCATCTGAAAAGGGCCCAGTGTATAATACGGGGGACGAGCGATAGGACAGGGGGCAGTAACTTGCAAATCGAGGTTGTGGGCGGGGGAGCTATAGGACTATGGGTTGCGGCTAATCTCGCATCGGCGGGAGAAGCCGTGACATTATGGACGCGGACGGTGAGGCAGAGCCTTCGTATAGAAGAAGCCGGCATTCAGCTGGTGGACACGGAAGGAAGCAGCAGAACGGTTCGTCTGGCGTGCGTGCCGATGGAGAGGCATCGCCTATCGGTCCAGTCGCCAAGGAACGGGGGAGAGAGCTGGATCATACTTGCGATCAAACAGACGGCAATCGATGATGAGCTTATTGGACAGCTTCGTGTATTGGCTCAGACACGCAGGCATACAGCCGTATTATGCTTGCAGAATGGCATCGGTCATCTGGAAAAGCTGGCCGCGGGACTAGGCGGCGTGCCTGTCTATGCGGCTGTCACCACGATGGGAGCCAAACGCGAGGATGAGCGAACGGTCAGACTTGCCGGTACTGGTGAGCTATGGATTAGTGAAATAGCCGAGAATAGCCCCAAGATTGACGAAAATCGCGTAAAATCTCAAAAAAAGTTTCTATTATCTCTGCAAAAGGCAGGATTTCAGGCCTTCTTGTCGAATCAGATCAATAATCGGATTTTCCATAAATTGCTGATCAACGCGGTCATTAATCCGCTAACTGCAATCTTTGATGTGACCAATGGCGACCTCCCTAAGCATGAGCGGCGTCTACATATAATGCGGGCATTACATAATGAAACGTTAGAAATTTTAATAAGAGCAGGGATGCAAGATCCCGGCGACAGCTGGGAAGGGGTGCTGGACGTATGCGTACGGACAAGCGCCAATGTCTCTTCCATGCTGGCCGACGTCCGCGCAGGCAGAGTGACAGAGATAAGGGCTATTAATGGCGCTGTAGCGGAGCTGGCTGCTTCGTATGGGATGAACGCACCGATGAATGCGGCGATGGCGGCAATCGTGGAATCTTACGAACAGATGCATTAAAGAGAGGGGACAAGCATGGGCGCGATATGGAATAGCATACAAATCGTTTATACGGCACTCGCGGTTATACCGATTCTTCCTTTTGCGATCGTTCTGTTCGGCTACGGCGCCGTTGTTCAGAACCGAAAAAAGGCGCTCATTATGGCAATGGACGTATCGACTGTATTTTTTATTTTGTGCGTATCGGCTTTATTCAATATGCTTTTCAAAAGCTCCTTTGGACTTTATGGCATTCTACTGGTCATGATCCTGGCAGGCGGATTGCTGGGCAACGCCCAATTCCGCAAGCGCGGCAACGTAGACGTCAAGCGCGTCTTCCGGGCGATCTGGCGGCTAAGTTTTTTTGCGACAACCGCGTTGTACCTGGTGTTTATGCTGATTTTGTTAAGCAAGCTTGTTTTTACCGTCGCATAAAGGACACTATATATAGAAGAAACGCCTCTGCCGCGCAGAGGCGTTTTTGCTTTGACGGGCCTATCGTTCTTTGTGTACAATGGCTTTGGCGTTACTTTTTACATGGGGTACCGTATCGGATCGGATCGTCTGACCCATTCAACATAATATTACACATAAGGGAGGATTGGCTGATGATGTCAACAGAATCGTATCGTCTTCCCGTTGGCCAGCCATTGACGGAGGCATACATTCATCGATCGGATGCAAGAATCGAGGAATTATACGGTTATCATGCAGGTACCGCATCAGATTGGGAGCGTCGTTACCGTGCATTGCGCGACTTGACTCCAACCAGAGCGAATGCGGCTGACGTGGCAGAGAGCCTGCGCACGTATCAAGCAAAGTGGGGAGCATCTGAGGAAGCGCTGGCTAATATTGCTGCAATTAGCGAAGGCGCGCCTGTCGTAATCGGCGGTCAACAAGCAGGGCTTTGGACTGGCCCGCTTCTTGTCATACATAAAGCCGTCTCTATCATTAACGCGGCGAAGTCGGCAAGCGAGCAGCTTGGAACAACCGTTGTACCTGTGTTCTGGATTGCCGGAGAAGACCATGACTGGGATGAAGCGAATCATGCTTATGTCATTACAGCAGAGCAGGAGCTGAAGAAGCTGGCGGCAGCCAGACCGGAAGGGCCAAGAACGTCGGTCAGCCGGACGGCAATTGTGCCAGAAGGTTGGGAGCAGTTGATTGCCGAGCTGGAGCAATCGCTGCCTCATTCGGAGTTTAAGCCGCATATGCTGGAGAAGCTGACAGACCTGTCTCGGCAATCGTCTTCGCTCTCGGATATGTTCGCGGGGCTGCTTAGCAGCTTGTTCGGAGGGGAAGGTCTTGTGCTGCTTGATGCGGATTGTCCAGACATCCGCAGCTTGGAATCCCCGATGTTCCGCAAGCTGATCGAACGAAATGACGAGCTGGAGCAAGCTTACTTATCAGTCGCAGGCAAAGTGAAGTCGCTTGGCTATACGCTTCAGGCAGATGTCGTACCGGGAAGCGCGAATGTGTTCCTGTTCCATCCGGAGAAGGGCGGAGAGCGGACTTTGCTTCATAAGAAAGAGGGGACCTTCCAGGATCGGAAGGGGCTTTCTTCATGGACTGCGGAGGAGCTGCTGCACTTTGCGGATGAGCAGCCGGAGCTGCTGAGCAACAATGTGCTGACGCGCCCACTCATGCAAGATTATTTGTTCCCTGTGCTTGGAACAGTGCTTGGCCCTGGGGAGATCGCCTACTGGGCGCTTACAGGCGAGGCTTTCCGAACGCTTGGCATGGAGATGCCGATTATAGTGCCGCGCATGTCCTATACGCTAATTGAAGGCACGATCGCCAAAAATATGACCAAGTACGAGCTGTCGTTCGCTGATGTGATGGAACGCTTCGACGCCCGCAAGGAAGCTTGGCTGAAGGAACAGGACGGACTGGCCATCGAAGAGAAGTTCGGTGCTGTGAGAGCGTCGTTCGAGGAGATGTATAAGCCGCTCGTTGATATGGCGGCTTCCGTACAGGCAGGTCTTGCCAAGCTGGGCGAAACCAACATGACCAAAATCCTGGAGCAGATCAGCTACATGGAATCCAAGACGGTGGATGCGCACAATAAGCAATTCGAGGCATCGATCAGGCAGCTTGATCGTATTGCCGGCTCTATTCTTCCAGCGAATAAGCCGCAGGAGCGCGTGCTGTCGATGGTCGGTTATTGGAATCGCTATGGCGATGCTTGGTTAGGCAAGCTGCTTGATGCGCCCTATGACCGCACGGGCGGACATGAAATTGTATATTTGTAAGGTGAAAAACTTTATTGGAGGGGAATCGTAGTGAGCCAATTGGAAAGAAGCATAATCGCTGATCCGACGCTTGCGCCGGAAGGGCATCTGAAGATTGATTGGGCAAGCGCCCATATGCCAGTCCTGAACAAGATCAAAGAGCAATTCGAGAAGGAACAGCCGTTCAAAGGATTGAAAGTGACGATCTCGCTTCATCTGGAGGCGAAGACGGCATACCTGGCGAAGGTGGTTCAAGCAGGCGGCGCAGATGTGACGATTACCGGCAGCAATCCGTTGTCCACACAGGATGATGTGTGCGCGGCACTTGTAGAAGACGGCATTACTGTATTCGCCAAGTACAACCCGTTGCCAGACGAGTTCAAGGCGCTGAACATCAAGGCATTGGAATCGAAGCCGGATTTGATCATCGATGACGGCGGCGACCTTGTGACACTGCTTCATTCCGAATGTCGCGAGCTTGGGGTTAATCTGCGCGGTGGCGCGGAAGAAACAACGACGGGCATTATTCGTCTAAAGGCACTCGAGAAGGAAGGTTCGCTGAGCTTCCCGATGGTCGCTGTGAATGATGCGTACTGCAAATATTTGTTTGACAACCGTTACGGAACAGGCCAATCGGTATTTGACGGCATTAATCGTACGACGAATCTCGTCGTAGCAGGCAAAACCGTTGTTGTTGTCGGCTACGGCTGGTGCGGCAAAGGTGTAGCGATGCGCGCCAAAGGCCTTGGCGCTACTGTGATTGTGACTGAAATTGACGCGATTAAAGCAGTAGAAGCTTACATGGACGGCTTTGCGGTCATGCCGATGCAAGAGGCGGCAAAGCTTGGTGATATGTTCGTAACCGTGACGGGCAATCGCGACGTTATTCGCGGCGAGCATTACAAAGTGATGAAAGACGGAGCAATTCTATCGAATGCAGGCCACTTTGACGTGGAAGTCAACAAAGTGGAGCTGGAGGCCCTGTCTACCGGCAAGCGTACGGTACGCCGCAATATCGAGGAGTACAAAATGGAGGATGGCCGCAATATCTACCTTCTGGCAGAAGGCCGACTGGTTAACCTGGCAGCCGGCGACGGACACCCTGCCGAGATTATGGATATGACGTTTGCGCTTCAGGCGATGTCTCTGAAATACGTGAACGATGAGTTCCAATCTATCGGAAGCAAAGTGGTCAACGTTCCTTACGAGCTGGATGAGCAGGTAGCGAGACTGAAGCTGCAATCGCTGGGCTTTGGCATCGACCAACTGTCGTCAGAGCAGATCGCTTATCTGGACAGCTGGACCGAACATTAATTCGCTGTCCATTTACCCAGGACCTTTTGCCGTGGTGAGACATGGAGTTAGAGCTTATGAACTAACCCTTGAAGAACGGCTAGGAATAGATGATTAATAGGCTAAAATATTTTTCTAAAATCCTGCTCTTGGAGCAGGATTTTTATTTTAGGTGGCGAACTACTGTATCAAGGTGGGGAAAAGTGGGGCAAAGTGGAGCGTTTAGGGGAAGGGGTGGAGCGGCATCATGTTTATGGGTGAATATCAACATAGCATTGATGAGAAGGGGCGCATTATTATTCCTTCGAAATTCCGTGACTCGCTCGGTTCAACCTTTATCGCCACACGCGGCCTGGATAATTGCTTATTCGTCTACCCGATGAGCGAGTGGAGCGTGCTGGAGCAGAAGCTGAAGACGCTGCCGCTTATGAAGTCCGATGCGCGCGCCTTCACCCGGTTTTTTTTCTCCGGGGCGACGGAATGCGAGCTGGACAAACAGGGAAGGGTAAATATACCAAGCCATCTGCGGGAATATGCGAAGCTCGATAAGGACTGCATGGTGCTGGGCGTGTCCAGCCGCGTGGAGATTTGGAGCAAGCAGACCTGGGAGGGCTATTACGAGCAATCGGAGCAGACCTTCAATGAAATTGCCGAAAAGCTGGTTGATTTTGACTTTAACTTTTAAGTTTGGCCTGACATCAGGGTGGACAATAGAAATGGGAGGACGAAAGCGTGTTTCAGCATAAGACCGTGTTATTGGAGGAAGCGGTTGACGGCCTGGCGATTAAGCCGGACGGCATATACGTCGATTGCACGCTCGGAGGAGCGGGACATAGTGAGCTTATTGCGTCTCGCCTCGGTGCAGGAGGACGATTGATCGCATTCGACCAGGACGACTGGGCGCTGGATAATGCGCGCAAGAGGCTTGCCCCTTATATCGATAAAGTAACGCTTGTACGAAGCAACTTCCGTTACCTGGAGCAAGAGCTGCGGGGATGCGATGTGCCGATGGCGGACGGAATGCCGCAGGTAGACGGCATCTTGTTCGATCTTGGCGTGTCGAGTCCGCAGCTTGATGAAGCGGAAAGAGGCTTCAGCTACAATCACGACGCGCCGCTGGACATGAGAATGGACAGAGAGAGCGACTTGACGGCCCACGAAATCGTGAATACATGGGACGTGCGGGATATTGCCCGTATTCTAGACAGGTATGGCGAGGAGAAGTTTGCACGAAATATTGCCAAAAATATTGTAAAGGCCCGGCAGCAAGCACCCATTGAACAGACAGGCGAGCTGGCGGAGCTAATTAAAGTTTCGATACCAGCCGCAACGCGCAGAACAGGCGGCCATCCGGCCAAACGTTCCTTCCAGGCGCTGCGGATCGCAGTCAACGATGAGCTGGGAGCGGAAGAGGAAGCGCTGGAGCAGAGCATCAGATGCCTGGCTCCCGGGGGGAGAGCTTCCGTCATCACCTTCCACTCCTTGGAGGATCGGATCTGCAAGCAGATCTTTGCCAAGTATGTGGAGAAATGCACATGCCCGCCGGACTTTCCGTTATGTGTATGCGGGAATAAAGGCATACTCAAGCTCATTAACCGCAAGCCGATTCTGCCAAGCGAGGCAGAGCTGGAGGATAATCCAAGAGCGCGGTCGGCGAAGCTAAGAATAGCCCAAAAGCTGGGATAAAAGAGGGGGATATCTACTAGTGGCGTACGTTAATGGTAATCTGGCGCTTCAGCCGAAGCGAAAGCCGGAACAGAAAGAAGTTATTCGCGAAACGAAGAAAGTTGTCATCAAACGCAAGTCATTGCCTGTACAGGAGAAGCTTTTGTATCTGTTCACGGTTATCATCTGTGTTGTCGTAGCCGGCATTATTATTTCTCGTTTCGCACACATTTACGATATGAATCTCCATATCAAACAATTGAATTCGGAGCAACAGACGCTCAATATAGAAATGGCGGAGTTAAAGCGGCAGGTGGAAATGCTCAACGATCCGGAGCGTATCCGCAAGCTGGCGGAAACGCAAGGCATGGTGAGTAATATGGATAACGGTATCACCGTGAAGAAAGATAGCGTCAATCCCAGCATAGCTATGCATGAATAGGGTGTGACATTATGAGTAAACGGATTAAACTGCGCACGTTGTTGTTCGGAGGGGTAATGACCCTCCTTTTTCTCGTTCTCATCGGCAGAATCTATTATGTGCAGGTAATAGACAGAGATACCTATTATTCTATGGCGAAAAACCGCTGGTCAGCGGCAGAGACGCTGACAGCGAAGAGGGGGACGATTACGGACCGGGACGGCAACGTTCTGGCAATGGATACGCTCGCTTACAATGTTTCGGTCAATCCGAGGTTAATAGACAAGCTGGGTATAGCAGAGGAGGTTATTAAAGGACTGAAAGATTCGCTAGGCATCTCGGAGAGTGCAGCGCGCGAGGTCGTTACCGCCAAAAATGATGAAGGTGTGTATTACGCCCATAGAGAGCTTCGCAATGGGGGCTTGCAGATTGAGAAAGCTCTGGCGGATAAGCTGCTTGAATTCCGGGAGGAATTAAAAAAGGATTTGATTGAGCAGAAATTGGGCAACGATACGGGCATTATGATCAACGAGACGCTGAAGCGTTATTACCCGCGCAAAACTTTGGCTTCGCAGTTGGTAGGCTATGTCAGCCTCGACCGCGAGAAGATGACGGGCGTCGAGGCGTACTTCAACGACCGGTTGACCGGTGTGGACGGCTTCTTCCGCTACGAGAAGGATGGGGCGCGTGTACAGCTTGCCAAAGGCGAGGTGGACTTCCAACAGGCGCAGGATGGCAATAATATCGCTCTGACGATCGATAATGATATTCAGCATTATGTGGAGGAAGCGCTGCGCGAAATTGTGAAGAAATACAATCCGAAAAACGCAACAGCGATTGCAGCCGATCCTAATACGATGGAAATATTGGCGATGGCCAATATGCCGGAGTATGACCCGAACGAATATTGGAAGAGTCCATATACCAACATGTACAATCATGCCGTCGGCTCTCTCTATGAGCCCGGCTCTACGTTCAAGATCGCCACGCTTGCCGCGGCGGTGGAAGAAGGACTCTTTGATCCGGAGGAAGAGTATATATCCGGCCGATATAAAGTACCGGGCGACACGGTTGTCATCCGTGACCATAATCTGGATGGTTGGGGCCAAATCAGCTTCCTGAGAGGTTTGAAATTGTCCAGTAACGTTGCGTTCATCAAGCTGGGTCTGGAGCGTCTGGGAGCGGAACGTCTGCGAGACTACTTTACTCGCTTTGGCTTCGGCCAGAAGACAGGTATTGAACTGACGAATGAAGCGACCGGATCAATTCGCTTCCAGTACAACAGTGAGGTTGCTACGGCTTCTTTCGGCCAAGGCGTCGCCGTAACGGCGATCCAGCAGGTGGCGGCGGTTGCCGCCGTGGCGAACGGCGGCAAGCTTATGGAGCCGCATATAATCAAGAGTATTACCGACCCGAACACCAAAACCACAACGGTGACGGAACCGAAGATGGTCAGAAGAGTCATCTCGGAGCAAACCTCTCGTCAAGTAAGCGAGTATTTGGAGCAGGTTGTATCCGACCAAGTGGAAGGCACCGGTAAAAACGCCTATATCGAAGGCTATCGTGTAGCGGGCAAGACAGGTACGGCCCAGAAGTTCATCAACGGCAAATATTCAAAGGAAAAATTCATGGTCTCCTTTATCGGCTATGCGCCGGTCGACAACCCGAAGATCGTTCTGTATATTGCCGTCGACGAACCGAACAACCCGAATGTGGGCGGCGGTACAGTCGCGGCGCCGGCCTTTCGCGAGATTGTGCTGAAGAGCTTGCGCAAGATGGGCGTTGCACCTAATTGGGTGCCTGAGAATGATGTGGAGACAAAGGAAGTTAAAGTAAAGGTTCCAGATATGAAGGATGCCAATATCTCGAAGGCCAAAGCGCAATTGAAAGCCAAGGCGATGCCGTTCGAGATTGTAGGCAATGGCGGTACGGTCGTCGCCCAGATTCCGGCGGCGGGCTCCCTGATCCATCCAACTCAGCGGCTCTATCTCATCACGGAGCAGCGGAACAAGATTGCGGTGCCGGATTTGACTGGCGTATCACTAAGGGATGCTCTAGAGCTGTCTTCGCTAATTGGAGCGAAGCTCGTAACGGAGGGAACTGGCTTCGTCGTCTCGCAGAAGGTGGAGGAGAAAAACGGAGTGAGGACGATACGAGTGAAGCTGTCTCCTCCGATTGGCTCGGATGATTATGTGGAGCCTGATCCGAATGACGTTGAAGAAACAAATACGGAAGGTGGCGAAGGCGAAAGCGGCGAAGGCGATGCCGAGGGAACTGACGCTTCCGGAGGCAACAGCAATGCCGATCCGCCGGGCACGACAGATGGCGATCCGCCTGACATCACAGATATTGAGCATGTCGGAGAAAATTAGGACGCGGCCCGATAGCTTGTCATAACCCCCCCTTGTCCCGAATAGGCTGGGAATGAGCGTTAGCGTACGCTCGTTGCCAAGCGGCGGTACAAGGAGGAATAGAAATGAAAGTATCGAATGTGACGGTTAGACGTCGGCTGTTCATTGTGCTGATCCTTGCGGGCGTTGCGTTCATTGCGCTGGGATTCCGGCTTGCTTACGTTCAGCTGTGGAAAGGTGCGGAGCTGGCGGAGAAGGCGGAGAATTCATGGAGACGGGACATTCCGTACGTCGCCAAACGCGGCGAGATATGGGATCGCAACGGCGTGCAGCTTGCATACAATATCAGTTCTCCAACGGTTTGGGCCATTCCTGTGCAGGTGAAGAATCATGAGGAGACAGCCGCGACATTGTCCAGAATGCTGGATATGCCGCAGGAGAACATCTTGAAGAAGCTCAAGACCAAATCCATGATCGTGAAGCTCGCTCCCGGCGGCAGGAAGATTACGCTGGAGAAGGCGGATGAAATTCAGCAATTGAGTTTGCCGGGCATTGTGGTCGCGGAGGATAATAAGCGGTTTTATCCCTATGGCAGCCTGGCTGCGCATCTGCTTGGCTTTACGGGCATTGACAACCAGGGACTTACGGGTGTGGAGTCCAAGTATAACGAGATGCTCAGCGGCATCCAGGGGAATGTCTCCTGGCTGTCAGATGCAGCCGGACGACAGATGCCGAATTCCTCGGATATGTACGTCGAGCCGAAGGAAGGGCTGACGCTTCAGCTAACGATCGACCAGGCGGTTCAGACGGTTATGGAACGCGAGCTTGATCAGGCGATGACGTCGCTGCAGGCTGATAGCATAATTGCTATCGCGATGGACCCCAGCAATGGGGAAATCCTCGCCATGGCTAGTCGCCCGACGTACGAGCCTGACAAGTACAAGGAAGTTGCCTCTGAGGTGTACAACCGTAATTTGCCGATCTGGATGACGTATGAGCCGGGATCTACCTTTAAGATTATTACATTGGCAGCAGCACTCGAAGAGAATAAAGTGGATTTGAAAAACGAGCGGTTTTTTGACCCCGGTGCGGTAGAGATCGGGGGAGCGCGCTTGCGCTGCTGGAAGAAGGGCGGCCATGGCAGCCAGACCTTTCTGGAAGTCGTAGAGAACTCCTGCAACCCCGGCTTTGTTGCATTAGGCAACAGGCTGGGCAAGGATACGCTGTTCCAATATATTAAGAATTTCGGCTTCGGCACCAAGACAGGTATCGATATCGGCGGTGAGGAGAACGGCATCCTGTTCAAGCTGAGTCAGGTAGGGCCGGTAGAGCTGGCCACAACTGCATTCGGCCAAGGTGTATCTGTCACCCCAATTCAGCAAGTAGCGGCCGTGTCAGCCGCTATTAATGGGGGGACGCTTTACAAGCCGCATGTGGCGAAGGCGTTCATCAACCGCGAAAGCGGGGAAGTCGTGCAGACGATGGAGCCGGAGGCGGTGCGGCAGGTCATATCCGAGGAGACATCGCGGGAGGTGCGCGAAGCGCTGGAGAGCGTTGTCGCCAAAGGCACAGGTCGCAATGCCTTTATTGACGGCTACCGCGTAGGCGGCAAGACGGGAACGGCGCAGAAGGTTGTGAACGGGCGCTACTCCCCGAACGAGCACATCGTATCGTTCATTGGCTTTGCGCCTGCGGATGATCCGAAGATTGTGGTCTACGTCGCTGTCGATAATCCTCAGGGCATCCAGTTCGGCGGTGTCGTCGCGGCACCAATCGTACGCAATATCATGGAAGACGCTTTGACGATTTTGGATATCCCTCCTCGGGAGAAGCAGATCGACCGGCTGTACAAGTACGGCGAGACGCCGATCGTTACGGTTCCTAATCTGATTGGGAAAAGCGTATCCGATCTCTATGAGGATTTGAATATGAATTTCAACCTGACTTCCGCAGGAACCGGCAAAGTGGTCATTCGCCAGGCGCCTGCGGCAGGCACGCGGGTCGATCGGGGCTCCACGATCCGCATCTATCTGGGTGATGAAGAGGATATTCCTCACGCACACTAAGCTTTTCTCCCGTTAACGCGTTTGCTCTGGGCGGCATATAGTATTCCGTCAGAGTATTCGAGGGAGGATTGAAGGAGATGCGTCTGCGCGATCTTACGGATTTACTCATTACGTCTCGTTTGGTTGGGGATGGAGAGACGGAGTTTAGCGATATGGAGAAGGATTCGAGACTGGTGAAGCCCGGGCAGCTGTTCCTGTGCGTGCCGGGGATGACGGTAGACGGCCATGCATATGCGGAAGAGGCCGTCCGCAAGGGAGCTGTAGCTGTCGTCACAGAGCGGCTCCTTACGCTCGACGTGCCGCAGCTGCTCGTTAAGGACAGCAGGCTTGCAACAGCTATAATCGCGGATCATGTCTATGCCCATCCAAGCGAGCACATCAAGCTGATCGGCGTGACGGGCACAAACGGCAAGACGACTACGACTTATTTAATAGAAAAAATATTGAATGACCAGCGGATGCGTACAGGCGTCATTGGAACGATCGAGTGGCGCTACGGCGGCAGGTCGTTCCCCATGAAAGGGACGACGCCGGATGCGCATGAGCTGCAGCGGCAGCTGGGTGAGATGCGGGATGCGGGCATGCGCTATTGCGCGATGGAGGTGTCTTCGCATGCGCTAGAGCAAGGCAGGGTGAAGGGCTGCCGATTCCGAACGGCGATCTTCACAAATCTGACGCAGGACCATCTGGACTATCACGGCACGATGGAGCAATATGCCGATGCGAAGGGGTTATTTTTCTCCAGGCTTGGCAATGCTTACTCGCAGCCGGCAGAGGAGCGTTCCTATGCCGTGCTGAATGCCGACGATGAGGCATCGGCCCGCTTCAGGCTGCTCACTTCTACTGAAGTGATCACCTATGGCACGGAGCAGGGAGCCGATGTGCGGGCGACTTCCATATCCGTAACGGCCAGAGGTACTTTCTTCCATGTCCAGACGTTCCGCGGAGACGCCGATATCCAGCTTCGCCTGCCCGGGAAGTTCAATGTGTACAACGCTTTGGCAGCGATCTCCGCTGGGCTCATTGAAGGCGTCGCGCTGGAAGCGATTAAGGCTTCGCTGGAATCGATTCCCGGTGTTCCCGGTAGGGTGGAGAGCGTGGAGGAAGGGCAGCCCTTCTCCGTCGTGGTCGATTACGCCCATACACCAGACGGTCTGGAGAACGTGCTTCGAGCGGTACAGGAATTTGCGGACAACCGCATCATATGCGTATTCGGCTGCGGAGGCGACCGCGACCGGACCAAGCGGCCGCTCATGGGCAAGATTGCAGCCCGGTACGCAGATATGGTCATCGTGACATCCGATAATCCGAGGACAGAGGACCCGGACCGGATTATAGCGGACATCGCGGCGGGGCTGGCAGAGGAGGAGACGGACGCGTCCTGCTGCCTATTCATACCAGATCGCCGTGCCGCGATTCAAAAAGCGGTTGAAATGGCAAGCCAAGGCGATGTAGTATTGATTGCGGGGAAAGGTCACGAAACCTACCAACTTGTCGGAGGGAGAGTCTATCCTTTCGATGATCGAATAGAAGCAAAAGAAGCTATAAGGGGACTATTACATTGATAAAACGGACAGTAGGGCAGCTCGCGTCCATGTGCGGCGGAGCGCGCAAGGGCGGCCGCCCGGAGGACATGATAAGCGGTATTATGACGGATGGCAGATTAGCGGGGAGCGGCGAGCTGTTCGTACCGCTAGTCGGCGACCGATTTGACGGACACAACTATGTGGAGCAGGCCGTCGCCAGCGGGGCGAAGGCGATCATGTGGCAGCGGGGCAGAGAGATTCCGGCTTCGCTGTCGCATCTTCCGTTCCTGCTCGTCAAGGATACGCTGGAAGGACTGCAAACTCTGGCGGGAGCTTACCGCAATGAGCTTATGGCCCGTGTGATCGGCATTACCGGCAGCAACGGCAAGACCACGACAAAGGACATGACGGCAGCCCTGCTGGGCACGCAATATCGCGTACTTAAGACAGAAGGCAACTTGAACAACCATATCGGCTTGCCCCTGACCATTCTGAAAATGGACGAGGAGACGGAAGTCGCTGTACTGGAGATGGGCATGAGCGGCTTCGGCGAAATTGAGCTGCTGACGAAGATTGCGCAGCCTGACGTGGCTATCATTACGAATATTGGCGAAGCCCATATGCTGCAACTGGGCTCCCGCAACGGAATTGCGAAGGCGAAGCTCGAAATTGTGGCTGGCCTTGGCGATGACGGCATCCTTCTGTTCAATGGCGACGAGCCGCTTCTTCATGAAGGGCTAGAAGCTATGCCCCTGCCTGAGGGCATCACGCTTCGCACGTTCGGCCTACAAGACGTGAATGAGTGGTCAGCGGCTAATATTGAGCTTGCAACTGATGGGAGCATGTTCTCCGCTCGTTACAAATCCGCGGACACGGGAATGGAAAAGCTTCATATTACCACCCCTGGCCGTCATAATATTAGCAATGCCCTTGCTGCAATTGCAGCGGCCCGCGTATTCGGGGTCAAACCCGGAAACATTGCAAGTGGTTTTCAGGAGCTGCAGCTAACTGGCATGCGGATCGAGCCGTTGAAAGCCTATAACGGAGCAACTATACTTAACGATGCTTATAACGCTAATCCCACGGCGGTGCGCGCCGCAATTGATCTGGTAAGCGGACTCGGCGGCTTCGGCCGCAGATGGATCGTGCTGGGCGATATGCTGGATCTCGGTCCGGAGGAAGCGTCCCTGCATAGGGAGATTGGCGAATATATAACGGAAGGCAAGGCGGAAGCGGTGGCAACATTCGGGGCATTAGCGGCGATCACGTCGGAAGCTGCCGCGAAGAATTTGCCGAATGCGGCGGAAGCTGGCTATATCCGGCATTTTGAAAATAAAAAAGAGCTAACCGAGTGGGTTAGGGAACAGCTGCAGCCGGGGGATCTTGTCCTTGTAAAAGGCTCGAGAGGAATGCAAATGGAGCAGGTTGTCCAAGCTTTGGAGAAGGGGTGAGGAAATGGACATGATGGTCATTTTATTTTCGATAGGCGTTTCATTCTTGCTAGCAGTATTGCTCGGGCCATTGTTCATTCCTTTGCTTCGGCGACTGAAGTTCGGCCAGCAGATCCGCACCGAAGGCCCGCAGAGTCACCTGAAGAAGGGCGGAACGCCTACGATGGGCGGCATTCTCATCATGATCGCCCTTATGATTGCGTTCATCCGCTTCGCGGATAAAACACCTGAATTTTGGGTGCTGCTGACGGCTTCACTCGGCTTTGGACTGGTCGGCTTTTTGGACGACTACATTAAAATCATATTTAAGAGATCGCTTGGCCTCACGGCGAAGCAGAAGCTGTTCGGACAGCTTCTGTTCTCAATCATCGTGTGCGCCATGCTCTACAATATGAATCACAGCACGGAGATTACAGTGCCAGGAACGGCATGGGGCTTTGACCTGGGCTGGTTCTACTATCCGCTGGTTGTCATTATCCTGTTCGCGGCGAGCAATTCGGTCAACTTTACAGATGGTCTCGACGGCTTGCTGGCGGGGACAAGCGCGATTGCGTTCGGCGCATTCACGATTGTAGCGCTGCAGACGTCTGCGCATGAATCTGCCGTATTCTCGGCTGCGATGATAGGCGCAGTGCTAGGCTTCCTGGTGTTCAACGCTCACCCGGCGAAGGTGTTCATGGGTGACATGGGTTCCCTTGGCATTGGCGGCGGTATTGCCGCAGTTGCGATTCTGACCAAGACGGAGCTTCTGCTTATCGTCATTGGCGGCGTCTTCGTTCTGGAGATGCTATCGGTTATTATTCAGGTTGCTTCGTTCAAGACAAGAGGAAAACGCATCTTCAAAATGAGTCCAATCCATCACCACTTCGAGCTGGTCGGCTGGTCGGAGTGGAAGGTCGTGACGGTATTCTGGCTGGTCGGGCTGCTGTTCGCCGCGGTTGGCATTATGTTCGTCATCTAACAAACCAACATTATTACGCAAGGGGCGGTTCTCGCACGGAGAGCCGCTTCCTGCATCCATAGAAAGGGATGTCGTTATGAATCATCCGTCAACCTATCGTGACAAACGTGTCGTTATCCTGGGTCTTGCCAGAAGCGGCGTCAGCGTAGCGAAGCTATTCCATAAGCTGGGCGCAGATGTGATCGTAAATGATAAGAAGGAGACATGTCCCGAAGCGGACGAATTGACCGCTTTGGGCATTTCTGTGCTATGCGGCTACCATCCGGACGATCTGATCGACGAGCGAACCGCTTTGCTGGTCAAAAATCCCGGTATTCCCTATTCGGCTCCTCCGGTGCTTCAAGCGCTTGAGCGCGGGGTAGAAGTGATTACGGAAGTAGAAGCGGCGTATTGGTTTTCTCCCGCTCCGATTATCGGAATTACAGGTTCTAACGGCAAAACCACGACAACGACACTCATCGGCAAGCTGCTGGAGGCGGCGGGCATGAAGCCGATCGTGGCAGGGAATATCGGATTGCCTTTATGTGACGCTGTCGGGGAAGCAGAAGAGGATGGCTGGATTGTAGCGGAGCTAAGCAGCTTCCAGTTGAAAGGCACCTCTGCATTCCGTCCACGGATTGCCCTGCTGCTGAACCTGGCTGAGACGCATCTGGATTATCACGGAGACATGGAGGATTATGTCGCCTCCAAGCGCAAGCTGTTCGCTAATCAGGAGAGCGGGGATACCGCCGTACTAAATTGGGATGACGAGACTTGCCGGGGTATTGCGGGAGGCCTCTCTGCCGATGTGCTGCCGTTCTCCATATACAAACGGCTGGAGACGGGTGTATGCGTGGAGCCTCCGTACAACAGAGACATTCACGCAGACGGATTAGAAGAGCCGAGGCGAATGATCGTGTATCGCCGTCCGGCTTCGGCAGGCGGTGGCGAGACCATTATCATGCCGGTCGACACGCTGGGCATACCGGGGCGGCATAATACAGCCAATGCGCTTGCGGCTATTGCGGCGGCGCTTGCAGCCGGGGCTCCGCCTGAAGGACTCGCGAAGCCGCTGGAGCTCTTCAAGGGTGTCGAGCATCGACTGGAATTTGTCCGCGAGCTGAATGGCGTAAAGTTCTATAATGATTCCAAAGCGACCAATTCGACCGCTTCCACGATGTCGATTCGCTCGCTCAAAGGACCTATCGTGCTCGTAGCTGGCGGACTGGACAGAGGCTCCGATTATATGGAGCTATTGCCTGCATTCCGCAATCTGAAAGGTCTGGTAGCGCTGGGAGAGACGAAGGAGAAGCTTCTTCGCGTCGCAGAGCTGGCAGGTTTAGCTAATGCCCATTCGGTGAACGCTGAAGGTGACGCCGAAAGCACGCTCAGGGAAGCCGTGCGCCAAGCGGCTGCGCTGGCAGAGCCGGGCGATACCGTCCTGCTGTCGCCTGCATGCGCAAGCTGGGACATGTTTGCATCCTATGAGCAGAGAGGGAGCATTTTTAAGCAATCGGCGCATACCTTGTAAGTAGGGGGCCTGTCCCTACTTTCCCATGCTAAGAGGTGTTCGCGATGGCAAAAGCGCGGTCTGCCCCGGATATTTGGCTGCTTGCCGCAATAGGGCTTATTCTTACGATCGGTATTGTAATGGTGTATAGCGCGAGCGCCGTGCTCGCTTTCCATGAGTTCGGCGACCGGTTTTATTACGTGAAGCGGCAGCTATTGTTTGCCGTACTAGGCGTAGGTGCGTTACTATTTACTATGAACGTCCATTATTCCGCTTGGAAGAAGTGGGCGCCGATGGCCTTAATTGTATGTTTCGGGCTATTAGTTATTGTCTTGATCCCCGGTGTGGGCGTCGTCCGCGGCGGAGCGCGCAGTTGGCTTGGCATCAGCTCCTTTGGCATTCAGCCATCGGAGTTCATGAAGCTGGCCATGATCTTGTTCCTATCGAAGTGGCTGTCGGAGAAGCAGCAGACGATTACTCATTTCTCGAAAGGGTTAATGCCGCCGCTTGGGCTTGTCGGTCTTGCATTCGGCATGATTATGCTGCAGCCGGATCTCGGTACCGGCGCGGTGATGGTAGGCGCATCCCTCATTCTGATCTTTACGGCAGGGGCCAGATTGTCCCATCTGGGCGGTCTGGCGATGATCGGCGTCGTCGGTTTAGTCGGCTTGATCCTTGCCGCTCCTTATCGCTTGAAGCGTATTACATCCTTTTTGGACCCATGGGCCGATCCGCTTGGCGGCGGTTATCAAATCATTCAATCGCTGTTTGCGATCGGCCCCGGCGGCTTGGTCGGACTGGGCCTTGGCATGAGCAGGCAGAAGTTCAGCTATCTTCCTGAACCGCAGACGGATTTTATCTTTTCCATTCTGGCGGAGGAGCTTGGCTTTATCGGAGGCGTCGCTCTAATATTATTATTCCTGGTGGTCGTCTGGCGCGGAATCCGCGCTGCAATCGCGGCGCCAGACACGTTCGGCAGTCTGCTCGCAGTCGGCATTACCGGCATTATCGGCGTGCAGGTGCTCATCAATATTGGTGTCGTCATCGGCATGATGCCCGTAACCGGCATTACGCTGCCGCTGGTCAGCTATGGGGGCTCGTCGCTCACCTTGCTGCTGACAGCGCTCGGCATCCTGCTGAACATATCCCGTTATTCGAGGTGAAGATTATGCGTATCGTGTTGACCGGTGGAGGAACCGGCGGCCATATTTATCCCGCGGTCGCCGTAGGCAAGCATATGATGCAGAACGATCCGGACACGAAGCTATTATATATCGGCACAGCCAAAGGCATGGAGAGCAAAGTCGTGCCGGAGCAAGGCATCCCGTTCGAGGCAATTGAGATTACCGGTTTCCGCCGGAAGCTGTCATTCGAGAACGTCAAGACGATTGTGCGATTCCTGAAAGGCGCGCAGCGTTCCAAAGTGCTGCTCCGCGAATTCAAGCCGGATGTCGTTATCGGCACAGGCGGCTATGTGTGCGGTCCTGTTGTCTATGCGGCAGCCAAGCTCGGCATCCCGACGTTCATTCATGAGCAGAACGCCATTCCGGGCCTAACCAATCAGTTCTTATCCCGTTACGCCGATCATGTCGGCGTCAGCTTCCCGGAATCGGCATCGCAGTTCCCTAGGGCGAAGGAAACGTCGTTCACAGGCAATCCATGTGCGACCAACGTGCTCCGAGCCGTTCCTGGCAAGGGGCTTCAGTCATTAGGCCTGCCGCCGTCCATGCGTCTAGCGCTTGTCGTGGGGGGCAGCCGCGGGGCACGCGCCCTGAATGAGGCCATCATTGCGATGGCTCCTATGCTGGAGCGCATTGGAGACGCACATATCGTCTTTGTGACCGGCGAAATTTATTATGAATCCACGAAGGAGCGCATCAGTAAAGAAGCGCCCGGGTCGCTTAAGAAGCTGACACTGGTGCCATATCTTCATAACATGGCGGAAGTGCTGAAGGATGCTACGCTAGTCGTCAGCCGGTCAGGGGCATCTTCACTGGCGGAGATTACAGCGCTGGGACTGCCGTCCATTCTGATTCCATCCCCTAATGTAACCAATAATCATCAGGAAGCGAATGCGCGCAGTCTGGTATCGGCGGGCGCAGCCGAAATATTGCTGGAGAAGGACCTGTCCGGCGCAGCTTTGCTCGGCTTGATGGAAGAGCTGCTTAGCGACACGGACCGTATGAAGGCGATGTCGGCGTCCACGGCGAAGCTGGCTGTACCCGATTCGGCGAACCGCATTGCGGATGCGCTGATGCGAATGGACCGCAAGCGGAGATAGGCCGGGCGAACTGGGCGATTGTCACACAACGTGCCAGGGGGGCATAAGATACCTTATATTCGTGACCGACACCAACGGGAGCGTAAGATCACATAATAGCGGCTATGCAGCCGCAGCGAACGGCAAGAAACGCAGCATCGAAGGAGGTAGTCGCAGATGGAAGCACTTATAGCGGAGCTTGAGCAAGCGAATCTTGGAAAACTATTATATGATGAACCGCTAACCAAACATACAACATGGAAAATCGGCGGTCCCGCCGATCTATTAATCCTTCCCGCAGGAAAAGAACAACTTATTGCCATTGTTAAGCTGTTGATTAAACATGGGCAAAGCTGGACCAATCTGGGTCGCGGCTCCAACATGCTTGTCGGCGACAAGGGCATTCGCGGCATTGTGATCAAACCGGCCAATGGTCTCGATTACGTGCGTTTTGAAGGGGCGACCGCGATTGCGGGCGCATCTTATTCTTTTATCAAACTGTCGGTTATGGCAGGCAAGCAAGGCTTGACGGGGCTTGAATTCGCGGGGGGAATTCCGGGCACGGTCGGCGGAGCCGTCTACATGAACGCTGGGGCGCACGGATCGGATGTGTCACGTATTTTCAAATATGCTGACATTGTACTGGAAACAGGAGAATTGGTTCGTTACGGAGCAGAGGAAATGCGCTTTGAATACCGTCATTCCGCTCTTCACGAGATGAAGGGTCTGGTCGTGGAAGCAGCGTTTGAGCTTGCGGAGGGAGACCGGATGGAGATTGCATCCGCTATGGCCTCCTATAAGGAGCGTAGGCTGAGGACCCAGCCCCTGCAGCTAGCAGTTGCAGGCAGCGTGTTCCGCAACCCGCCGGGCGATTATGCGGCGCGGCTAATCGAGGAAGCAGGGCTTAAAGGATTCCGAATCGGGGAAGCGCAAGTATCCGAAATGCACGCCAATTTTATTGTCAACACCGGGCAAGCGACAGCTAGAGATGTTCTCGCCCTTATGTCCCATATTCAGAGCACTGTAGAGCAGCGTTTTGGCGTCAAGCTGGTGCCGGAAGTATTGGTGGTGGGCGAGCGGTAATTCGGAGGTGATACATTGGACAAATTGGTGATTGAAGGCGGGAAACCACTCTCAGGAACCATAGTTATCCAAGGAGCGAAAAATGCCGCCTTGCCGATATTGGCTGCCAGCTTGCTGGCAGAAGGCACGACGACGATCGATTCCGTGCCGCATTTGCTGGATATCGACGTCATGTTGAACATTTTGCGCGAATTAGGATGTCGCGCCGAGCATACGGACGACACGGTGGTACTGGATACAACATCCGCCCATACGTCCCATGTGCCGGAGAACTTGATGAAGCAGATGCGCTCCTCCATCTTCCTCATGGGACCGCTGCTGTCTCGCTTCGGCGAAGCACAAGTCTACCAGCCTGGCGGATGCGCCATCGGCGAGAGAAAAATTGATTTGCATCTGAAAGGTCTGCAAGCGCTTGGCGCGGAGATCGAGGAAGTGGGCAACCGGATTGTATGCCGGGCAAGCAAGCTGACTGGCGCCGACATTCATCTGTCCTTCCCGAGCGTCGGGGCTACGGAAAATATTATGATGGCTGCCGTTCTTGCAGAGGGGCGTACAACGCTCAGCAATGCTGCGCGAGAGCCTGAGATTCAAGATTTGCAGCGATTCTTAAATGCCATGGGCGCCAAAATTATGGGAGCGGGCACCGACACCATTACCATCGATGGCGTCAATCGGCTTACGCCTTGCCGTTACAAGGTCATTCCGGACCGTATCGTAACGGGAACCGTCATGGTAGCAGCCGCGGCTACACGCGGCCAGGTCACGCTCCAGAATACACAGCCCGCCCATTTATCCTCGCTTATTCATGTGATGCGCCGTGCAGGTGTTCAAATTGTCGTCGACGGTGATATAATAAAGGTCGGCAGTTCTGCCAGACCAAAGGCGGTTGAACGGATCGTCACATCGCCTTATCCGGCATTTCCAACTGATCTACAATCTCAGATCATGGTTTTGCTGTCGCTGGCCGACGGAGTCAGCATCTTGAAAGAAACGATTTTCGAAGGCAGGCTTAAGCATGTGGATGAGCTGTCGCGCATGGGAGCCGATATTCGCGTCGACTTGAATGCCGCTTTCATTCGGGGCGTGCCGCGCTTGTACGGAGCGACGGTGGAGGCGACCGATCTAAGGGCTGGAGCCGCCCTTGTTATCGCAGGGCTTGCCGCGCAAGGCCGAACGATCGTGGAGCAAGTTCACCATATCGATCGAGGCTATGATCGGATCGAGAACATGCTAACCAGGCTTGGAGCGCGCATATCCCGGTCTTCACCTGTGCCGCAGGTGCCTAATCTTTAAATCCTATGCTAGACTTCGGCTATATAGAAACGAATGGCTTTCCTTTACATCGGCCATTGGTGATGACGTGTGTTTCCGATGTGGGTTTGCTCACGCAAACCCTGAGCTTATGCTTCCGATGTGGGTTTGCTCCGCAAACCCTTTAGGAAGCCTTCGTTTCACAGAAAAGAGGGACAAGTTATGAGCACACAAATGCCTGTGCTGAAGGAACCACCGCGCAAACGCAGAGGCAATAAAAAGCTGCTTGCCGTTCTATTTCTATTGTTTATCGCGCTGCTTGCGGTACTATTCTTTAACTCATCCATTAGCAAAATATCCGAAATTCAAATTACCGGCACGCATTTCACCTCTACGGAGGAAATTGCCGGAGCCTCGAGAATCGAAGTAGGTGACGCTTTCTTCCAGATCGCGTCAGCTGATATATCCGCAAACGTCAAGACGCTGCCTCAGGTTGAAGATGCAAAAGTAATGAAGGTCTTCCCGGGAATTGTGAAGATTACGGTACAGGAATATCCGGTTGTTGCATTTGAATTATCAGCACAAGGGGATTTGACAGCGCTGTTATCAAACGGGACAAGCGTGTCAGCCGAGCAAGAGGGCTTGCAGCTGCTGGACAAGCCGGTATTATCCGGCTGGGAGACAACTGATCCGGTGAAGCTGGAGCTAACCAAGCAACTGGCTCTGATACCGGCGAAGCAGCTGTCGGATCTGTCGGAGATATCTCCGATACCTTCAAAGGCGTATCCGGACCGCATTCGCATGTACACGCGTACCAAATTCGAAGTCATCACAGCCGTCTCTGTATTAACGGAGAAAATTGATGCATTGAATGCCGTTATCGAGACGCAGGAGCCGGGTAAAATTACCATGCTTCTTGCCGATACGTACGTTCCTTTCCATACTGAGGAAGACGGAGACGAGTCTCATTCAGAAAAAGTGGATTCTGAGTAAAAATAGACTACTAAATTCCTTGAAAGAATGGTAGAATTTTATTTACGATGTTTCTAAGAATAGGCATAACCATGCGCTGCGGGCGGCGGCGCTATGTCCATTCAGTTTCCTTTTCGCACTGACCAAAAACATTAAATCGGCATAAAAGCCACACTTCGACAATGCTTCATGAAAGTTATGAAAAATTTGTTGAAAAAAGAGGGAAAATATTAAGAGCGTTGAATAAGTAGAGAGACTTACTCGTATTCACAACATAAAACGCACTCATTATTATTTGGGAACGGAGGTGCCGCAAGTTGAGCAGCAATGACATCATCGTCAGTTTGGACATCGGTACATCCAAGGTTCGTGCTATTATTGGCGAGATGAACAATGGAGCCATTAATATTATTGGAGTTGGATCTGCCGACTCAGAGGGTATACGCAAGGGAGCAATCGTCGATATTGATCAGACTGTGCAGTCGATCCGCAACGCTGTAGAGCACGCGGAGCGCATGGTCGATATTCAGATATCCGATGTTTATGTCGGTATACAAGGCAATCATATTGGATTGCAGACCAATCATGGCGTTGTTGCCGTATCCAATGAGGATCGGGAAATCGGAGAAGAAGATATAGAACGCGTGCTGCAAGCCGCGAAAGTCGTAGCATTGCCGCCGGAGCGGGAAATCATCAATCTGGTGCCGAAGCAATACTTGGTGGATGGACTGGAAGGAATATCCGATCCGCGGGGCATGATCGGCGTCAGACTTGAAGTGGAAGCAACAATTGTAACTGGCACGAAGACAGCCATACATAACTTGATGCGCTGTGTGGAGAAGGCGGGTCTGCGCATATCGGGCGTCATCTTGTTGTCCTTAGCTTCGGGCGTCATGTCGCTGACGAAGGACGAGAAGATGATCGGAACCGTGCTCGCCGATATTGGCGCGGCTTCGACGACGATCGCTGTGTACGAGCAAGGCGGCCTCGCTGCCATCTCGACTTTGCCGATCGGCGGCGAATTTGTGACGAACGATATCGCCTACGGCTTGCGTACGCAAAGCGACCAGGCGGAGAAGTTCAAGCTGAAGTACGGATGCGCGATCGTGGCTGATGCTGCGGAAGACGTGAAGTTCAAAGTAACCCGCATGGGCAGCAATGTCGAAAAGGAATTTTCGCAAAGGGACTTGGCTAGCATCATCGAGCCGCGGATGCAGGAAATTTTCCAGCTGATCCGGCAAGAGGTGCGCCGTTTAGGTTACGGCGATAAAGTGAATGGGTATGTGCTGACAGGCGGTGCGGTTGCTCTTCCAGGAACGCTCGCTCTAGCCCAGTTAGAGCTGGAGAGCTCAGTCCGTACAGCATTGCCTGATTATATCGGAGTGAAGGATTCTGCCTATAGCAGTGGTGTGGGCATGATTCAATATGTATCGAAATATATGGGCGTTCGAGGCGCTGGCGCAGTGAAGAAAGCATCGGCGCCAAGCCGCAAGGCGGGTCCTGCACCTTCATCTAAACCCGGTATGTTCGAGCGGATTAAAAATATGTTTAATGAATTTATTTGAACTGGGGGAAAATGAGAGATGTTGGAATTCGATTTGGAGCTTGAACAGCTCGCTCAAATAAAAGTAATAGGCGTAGGCGGCGGCGGCAGCAATGCCGTGAACCGAATGATTGAGAACGGTGTAAAAGGCGTTGAATTCATTACGGTGAACACCGATGCGCAGGCGCTTCATCTGGCGAAATCCGAGCACAAGCTTCAGATCGGCGATAAGCTGACGCGAGGACTTGGCGCGGGTGCCAATCCTGATGTAGGCAACAAAGCGGCTGAGGAATCCCGTGAGCTGATCATGAATCAGCTTAAAGGTTCAGACATGGTATTTGTTACAGCAGGTATGGGAGGCGGTACAGGTACTGGCGCTGCTCCTGTCATTGCGGAGATCGCTCGTGAATGCGGAGCGTTGACGGTAGGTGTAGTTACTCGTCCGTTCACATTCGAGGGACGCAAGCGCGCCGCTCAAGCAGAACATGGCATTGAAGCACTGAAGGAGAAAGTCGACACGCTGATCGTCATTCCGAATGACCGATTGCTTGAGATCGTCGACAAGAAGACGCCGATGCTTGAAGCATTCCGCGAAGCGGACAACGTGCTTAGACAAGCTGTACAAGGCATCTCCGACCTGATCCAAGTACCTGGCCTGATCAATCTTGACTTTGCCGACGTTAAAACGATCATGACGGAACGCGGTTCCGCTCTGATGGGCATCGGTATTGCAACAGGCGAGAACCGTGCAGCTGAAGCAGCTCGCAAAGCAATTATGAGCCCTCTTCTGGAGACGTCTATCGACGGCGCGCGCGGCGTAATCATGAACATCACAGGCGGCAGCAACCTGTCCCTGTATGAAGTGAACGAAGCTGCAGAAATCGTCATCTCCGCATCCGACCCGGATGTGAACATGATCTTTGGCGCAATCATTGAAGAAGATATGAAGGATGAAATCAAGGTTACCGTTATCGCGACAGGATTTGAAGCCAAAGCGACTGCGCAGCCTGCACGCAGAGGCGCACAAGAGCCGGCTCAACAGGAACCGAAGTCAAATGCTAATTCTTCCTCTGTGAAGCCGTTCGGCCTTGGAAGCTCGAGCGATCAACTGGAAATCCCGGCGTTCCTGCGCAAGCAGCCTCGTTCGGATAGATAGGAACAAAAATGACGGTCAGGAATCTCTATCCTGCACCGTCATTTTTTTGGTTGACTATCAATCCAAAGTTCAAACCATCCGTGCTTCCGTTTCCTGAATCAGCCCACGCATCATGTAAATCGCTCTCTTCAAATTCTCATGATCCTCCGTGATTAAAGTAAAAATCTCATTTATTCTCTGCGAGTATTGGCTAGGCACTATGCTGAATGAATCCGCAATGGCTGCAGCCCCTTTTTCATTCATCGAAAAAGTCTCGTTCATTGCAAACAAAACCTGATTCAAGCAGGACACTGACCTGAAAAGACATCCGGCAACATACGATAAATCTTTTTTGTAGATGCCTTTATATCCATTGTCGAGAGCAAAGGTTGACTCCCATAAAAATTTTTGGATGTTGGCTTCTTGAAAAACAGAGGGGTATGGAATGGTCCTGCTTTTAAGTTCCCCTATAATTCCCGAAGGGTCCCACAACACTTTACACCATGCAATCTCAGCCAAATAAATCGAGTTGACAAATCCATGGGGATGTCCCGGTTGATAATCAATGGTGATGCTTCCCATGATACATTCTTCCATTACACGGGACACTTTTTTTTGATCCCGAAACAACAAATCAACTGAAATCTGATTGACCTTCAACCAACCCCCGCCATTCACCCATGGCCCCCAGTCACCTATTTCTGTCACTAAGTTATCTCTATGGTCGTCATCGATTGCTGTGGCAACCTGACGAAGCCGGGTAATGTCCAGCCCTTTTTCGGAGTCGTAGTAGATGCCAATATCAATATCGGAGTTGTGGTTTTCAGTTCCTTTGGCTCTTGAACCGCCAAGCACGAGAGCATTTATTCCAGTGATAGGTTTTAAGCTCTCAACAATATTCGAAATGGTGTATTGCACGTTCATCGTCTAACTCCATTCTAAAAGTTCGATTATCTCTATATTAATGAATCACTGTTCTTGGTTTCAAGGGAGAATATTCATTAAACAATTGTGTCCATCAGTCTTCTTATCGTAGAGGGAAGATTCTCCCATCAGCTCAGGAAGATGTTCGACAGCATGTTAGGGACAATTAAACGAAATGATCATTTTGCTGCGTACTAGACCGGAGAAAGTACAGGAAAGTCGAATGGAAGCGAATAAACAGGCGATTGGCAGCCGAAAGCGGCCATTCATTGCATGGTTTAGCGTTATTCACTGAAGTAAAGCGCTTACTTCTAGGGGAAATATATAGAGCATCTCATTAGAAAGATGCGCTTCCTGAGAAGAGGGGATAGTGAGCCCTATTGTGGAAGCCCTCCCCTCATAGAAGTCACTCCTAGAAGAGTCTAAAGGTTAAGGAATCATATTGCGGTTAAAATGGCCTCGTTTTTTGTTTGCGAAGTCGACAAAAAAAGATGGGTGAACCCGTCATGAATAGACAGACTTTGAAATACGATTAACATATACTAGTCTCAATCGTTCTCCCCAAACCGAATCTATGTGAGCATTCGGCAGAAAAGGGAGGAGGAGGAATGGCATGACGGTATATGTGGATATTCTGTTTTTGCGTGAGCTGCTGGTAGACGGTGCTGTATTGCTGACCACGGCCTGGGTACGCCATACGAAGCCAAAACCGTGGCGCATATTGGGTGCATCGGCTTTTGGAGCCTGTTATGTTGTACTTATGCTGTACCCCCAGCTATCATTCCTGTTTACGCTCGTTGTCAAGGTCCTATTCTCCTTAGTTATGGTATGGATTGCGTTCGGATTCTCGTCGTTGCAGCATTATATGCGGAACATTGCAGCTTTCTATTCCGTTAATTTTGTTGCAGCTGGAGCTGTGCTCGGGTTGTATTATTTGTTCATGCAAGGGTCAGGCGCGATGTGGAAGACGCTTACAATCGCCGGGGGCAGCATACAAGCCGAGATTAAGCTGTCCATCTTTTATTTGGCTGCTGCATTTGCGATAGGGCTGTATGTATACCGGGCAGTCATGACCGGGCGGCGGGAGCGCGAGCTTGTGCGCAATCATATGGCCGAGGTCAAGGTTATTATAGGGGACAAGACATATGCTTGCACAGGTCTGATTGATACGGGCAATCAGCTGTATGATCCGCTCACACGCACCCCTGTTATGGTCATGGAGGTCTCCCGCTGGGAAGGAGCGCTGCCGGAATCATGGATTAAGAGCGTAAGGGAAGGCGGAGTTGACCGGCTGATCGCGGGCATGGATGCGGATTCATTGTTCGAGTGGCAAGACAGGCTGCGGCTGGTGCCGTATCGGGGAGTTAATAGAGGCTCGCAATTTATGCTCGCCTTAAAGCCCGATTCGGTGGAAGTGGCGCGCGAAGGACAAGTATTTGAAACAAGCAGGGTGTTGATTGGATTCGATGGCGGCAAGCTTGCGGCAGATGGGGCTTATCAAGCGATTATCCATCCGGCTATGGTACAAACGTAAGTTTTATATGCACACTACATCGGGGAGGGATGGGCCACATGCTCGTCAAGTATAAACTGGTACTGCAACTATATTATTATCGTATTTTATTTTTATTCGGACTAAAGAGCGAAGAACTTTATTATATCGGCGGCAGCGAAGCGTTGCCTCCTCCCCTTACGCGAGAGGAAGAGGAATATCTGCTGGAGAAGCTGCCTTCCGGAGACTCGGCGATACGGGCGATGCTCATCGAGCGCAATCTGCGGCTCGTAGTCTATATAGCTAGAAAATTTGAGAACACAGGGATACACATTGAGGACCTGGTCTCGATTGGCGCAATCGGATTGATCAAGGCAGTCAATACCTTCGACCCGGAGAAAAAAATCAAGCTCGCTACCTATGCATCCCGCTGTATCGAAAATGAAATCCTGATGTACCTGCGCCGCAACAGCAAGACAAGAACGGAGGTATCGTTCGATGAGCCGCTGAATATCGATTGGGACGGCAACGAGCTTCTCCTCTCGGATGTGCTTGGAACGGAAAACGATACGATCTACCGGAATATTGAGGAGCAGGTAGACCGCAAGCTGCTTCACAAGGCGCTCGACAAGCTGTCGGAGCGCGAGCGGATCATTATGGAACTGCGCTTCGGTCTGGCCGACGGGGAAGAGAAGACGCAGAAGGATGTCGCCGATATGCTGGGCATCTCGCAATCTTATATTTCCAGGCTGGAGAAGCGGATTATTAAGCGGCTGCGCAAGGAATTTAATAAGATGGTATAACGGACGGGGCGCATAGCGCCCCTTTTGCATTTGTCGAAGGATGTCAGAATAGGAATAAAAAGAGGGTCCGGGGAGATAATGAACATTAATGTTTCTCCTTGGGAGGTAATCACGTTGACCCGAAATAAAGTCGAGATCTGTGGTGTGGATACCGCGAAACTGCCTGTATTAACTAACGTCGAAATGAGGGAGCTGTTTACGGCGTTGCAAGCCCGGGGTGAATGGGCAGCAAGAGAGAAATTGGTGAACGGCAATTTGCGGCTCGTTCTGAGCGTCATCCAGCGGTTCAACAATAGGGGAGAGTTTGTAGACGACCTGTTCCAGGTGGGCTGCATCGGACTTATGAAGGCGATCGATAATTTCGACCTTAGTCAAAATGTTAAATTTTCCACCTATGCCGTGCCTATGATTATCGGGGAAATAAGGCGTTATCTGCGCGACAACAACCCGATCAGGGTGTCCCGGAGCCTCAGAGATATCGCCTACAAGGCCTTGCAAGTACGCGACAGCCTGACGAACAAAAATTCCAGGGAGCCGACGATCTTCGAAATTTCGGAGGCGCTCAATGTGCCGAAGGAAGATGTCGTATTCGCACTTGATGCGATTCAGGACCCGGTCTCGTTATTCGAGCCGATCTACCATGACGGGGGAGATCCCATCTATGTCATGGATCAAATCAGCGACGATCGCAACAAGGATGTGTCGTGGATTGAGGAGATTGCGCTTCGCGAAGCGATGCACAAGCTGAACGACAGGGAGAAGATGATTCTGTCGATGCGCTTTTTCGAAGGCAAAACCCAAATGGAAGTAGCCGACGAGATCGGCATTTCGCAGGCACAGGTGTCGCGGCTCGAGAAGTCGGCGATTCAGCAAATGCAAAAGCATGTTAAAACTTGAAGGACAGGTTTCAAAGACGGCAGCGCCAACTCGGCACTGCCGTCTTTGCTGTTAGTTCAAGAGCAGGATTAGGGTCGACGCTCCGAGGGCCAGACAAAGCGGAGAATAATAACGGCTGTCCATTCGCGCGAAGGGGCTGCTGCGATGCGTTTTGAAGAAGCCGATATAGCGAAAGTCTCCTATGCTCCGAATAAAAAAAATGGCGCTAATTGCATAGGCGCCTGTAGACACAAACCATGACGGCAATAGAGACGGCCACTCTTGCCCCAGCAAAAGCATCCAGAATGCGGCGAGCCAGAGCAGCAGCATAACGGCAGTAGTCGCAAATTTCCCGGGTACGAATAATGGTTTGTCATGTTCGGCTACGGTGGGGATGGCCGCATGAATTCCCCGCCTGCCTCCAAGGAGCCAGTACAAATGAAGTCCGCCGAGCAGGGTGAAGATGCCGGCAAGGGTCCAGCTTAATATAGAAATCATCAGCATTCGCTTCCCTTCCGTTCCAGATAAGGCCATATCAATGCGATGGCTGCCTCTGATTCAGCAGCATGCTGTTCTCTTCCATGCTGGCGCTCATGCCAGCCCAAGTAATAGCTGTAGAGGAGCTCGGCTTTATGTCCCGCGATTCCCGGTGGATGGCCCATCGCGGCGAGGAGTGCTGACATGTGGGACAGTCTGGCTGTTTCAATCTGTGCTAGCTGCTCGGCATAATTGGGTGTTGAATGCCCCAGCCTGCGCAAATGATAGAGAAAATCCCGGCTTTGGTTGGGGGCGAACATGCCTTGCAAAACAATCAAAATGGCCTCCTGCGCGGAGAGGCCATCAAGCGAGGAATCCGTGATAAGCGAGGCGGTGCTCCTCTGCCGCCATTCATCGATGATTCGGCGCAGGAACGAAGCCCGGTCTTTGAAATACCAGTAAAAGCTGGTCTTGCTCGTACCAAGCGATCTTGCGAGACGTTCAATGACAAGCGCCCCTTCGCCTCCTTCCGCAAATTGAGCAAAGCCAAGCTGAATCCAGTCCTCTTCGGTCGCGATTTTTTTGGGCATAGACGGAATCAAACCTCCCTATTGTACGATGTCGTACAATAAGGGTATCATGTCTTCCTTTTTTTGTGAAGGGGACATATTGGGCGAATGAATCATATACTGATACAAGAAGCTGCGTTTGATTAATTCGCAGGAAATGTGGTGATTCAAAATGAAAATTTCCGATTTTCAGTCCAAGGACGTCATTAACATCGTAGACGGAAAAAAACTGGGACACATTAGCGATCTGGAGCTGGATTTGCGTCAGGGCCGCATTGATTCCATTGTCGTGCCGCAGTATACGAAAGTATTCGGCCTGTTCGGGAGCAATGGCACCGAGATGGTCATTCCGTGGCGCAATATTGTCAAGATCGGAGCGGATGTCGTTCTGGTCCGCATGGATGAAGCGAAGGCGCTGCGGTCTGATGAAGATGATTTGCACGTCCGCGCGTGAGGCGGTAAACTGGACATAGGCGGCTTGCCCAGAAGGGGAGCTGTTTATGTCCAACTCATGGGGTGAGAGAATGGAACCGTTTGTACAAAGCAAGAGGGAAGATTCAGCGAAGGAGCCTTCGCTTTTTTTGTTGCCGGAATGGATGAGCGTTGACGAAAGGCTGACTGCAGGCTTTACGGGCAGGGGCGGCGGCATCAGCGGAAATCCGTGGACTGGCCTTAATATAGGACTTCATGTCGGAGACGATGAAGAGGCTGTTATCGAGAATCGGAAGCGCGTGACAGAAGCGCTGGGATGGCCGTTCGAGGCGTGGACCTGTGCCGAACAGGTTCATGGCAGCCGAGTCGCGCAAGTGACGCTGGCGGAGCGGGGCAAAGGCAGAGAAAGCATGGACGATACGATCACAGGATGCGATGCGCTGATGACGGATGTGCCAGGCGTGCTGCTGACTTCCTTTTATGCGGATTGCGTGCCGCTTTATTTCTATGCGCCTGAGGCAGGCGCAGTAGCTCTTGCTCATGCTGGTTGGAGAGGCACCGTAGGAGGGATTGCGGCGCGTACCGCAGAGGCTATGGAGAGCGCATACGGCGTTCGCCCGAATCAAATGTTTGCCGCTATCGGACCTTCCATCGGCCATTGCTGCTATGAGGTCGACGGGCTCGTGATCACGGAGGTTGACCGCGTAATGGATGAATTGAAGCTCACAGACGAAGTGCGGGAAAACTGCATGCAGAGGAAGAAAAATGGAAAAGCTTCTCTAAACTTGAAAGATTTAAACCGACAGATTATGATAAAAGCAGGAATTTTGCCGAGTCGTATCGAATTAACTACTTGGTGCACCGGCTGTCGGACTGATTTGTTCTACTCTCATCGGGTGGAAGGCGGCAAAACGGGACGAATGGCCAGCTGGATTGGCATTCGGGAAAGGTGAAAGCAAAGATGTCTATGCTAGATAGAATCCGCTCGGTGGAAGAGAGAGTAGCCGCAGCATGCGAGCGCTCAGGCCGGCAAGCGGAAGATGTTCATATTATTGCGGTAACGAAATATGTGTCGCTGGATACAGCCAAGGAAGCGTTCCGAAGCGGCCTGTCGAATCTCGGCGAGAACCGTTGGCAGGATGCGCAGGAGAAGTGGCTGGCGCTAAGCGGCGGCGAGCACGCATCGGACGATGAAACGCCGGTATGGCATTTTATCGGCTCCCTGCAGACGAATAAAGTCAAGGACGTCATTGGAAAATTCACATATATACATTCACTGGACAGGCTGTCGTTGGCAGAAGCGATACATAAGCGCGCCGCGCAGCTCGGTATAATCGTCCCTTGCTTTATTCAAGTCAATGTGTCGGGCGAGGAATCCAAGCACGGACTCCAGCCGGAGGAGCTGCCTGCTTTTCTGGACAAGCTTGCGAGTTATCCGGGGGTTAGGCCGATCGGGCTGATGACGATGGCGCCTTACGAATTGGAGCCGGAGGAGACGAGACCGGTATTCCGGGCGCTGCGTCAATTAAGGGATGAGATTAGGGCCTCTTCGGCTCATGCGCAAGATCTGATTCATCTCTCGATGGGTATGTCTAATGATTTTGAGGTTGCCATTGAAGAAGGCGCGACATGGGTTCGGCTTGGCACAACATTAGTCGGGAAAGAGGAGGAATGAGGAATGAGCGTCATGAACCGGTTTATGAACTTTTTTGGACTGCAGGAAGAGGAAGAAGTAGTCGAGCGGGAGCGTGTCACGCAATCGGATGAGCAAGAGTCTGAAACCTCGCCGTTCGAGACACGTAGAAACTTAAGGAACAATAGCGGAATTACGGGCAGCGGTACCGGAAGCGGTACAGGCAGCGGCAATAACGTCGTCAGCATCCACTCGCAGAAGAACGTTCGGGTCGTGCTCAGCGAGCCTCGTTCCTATGACGAAGCGCAGGAAATCGCGGATCATCTGCGTTCCCGCCGCGCAGTAATCGTCAACCTGCAGCGGGTCAGAAGTGACCTTGCCCTACGCATTGTTGATTTCTTAAGCGGTACAGTGTACGCTTTAAGCGGCAGCATCTCCAAGCTCGGTCCTAATATATTTCTGTGCACACCGGACACGGTTGAAATTCAAGGTGCCATAACGGAAATGCTGGCAGAGGAGATCGATTACAACAAAATGAGGTGACCTTGGATTGGAATTGTATATTTTAGGGCTTATTGGTACGGCAGGCACCATCTACAGCTATCTGATTATCGGATATGTTCTGTTATCCTGGTTCCCTAACGCTCGGGAGAGCTTTATCGGGCAATTGCTCGGACGGATTGTCGAACCGTATATCGGCATCTTCAGAAGATTTATTCCGCCTATCGGCGGCGTGCTCGACTTGTCCCCGATCGTCGCAATCTTTGCGCTGCGTTTCATTGTGATCGGCTTGCAGTCTGTGCTTGAATTCCTGCTTCTGTAGAGGACAGCGACATGAAAACAGCAATTTATAATCATTTTCACCCCGAAGAGAAGCCGTTTGTCGATCGGGTACTGGAATGGATAGATCGGTCCGCCATGCAGCATGAGCTGAAGCGGACCGATTTTTTGGACCCCAGACAAGCGCAGATTGTGGAAATGCTGGCTAACCGCAATCCTGATGTGCTTCTGCGGCTGGATGGCGGTCATGCGAATGCGGAGCGCAAGCGTGCGCTGATCGCGCCAGATTACCGCGACGTAGACAACGAGCCGATGCATATTACCGTTCTTGAAGCGAGAGCGGCCGGAGCAACCCATCTTGAACTGGATCATGGCGACTTCTTGGGCGCTTTGCTTGGCCTGGGCATTAAACGCGACCGGATTGGAGATATTCATGTTCATGAGACGTTCGCGCATATTATGGTTACGGATGAGATAGCCGATTATTTAAATATACACCTCCGTCAAGTGCACCGATTAAACGTGCTGACGGATATTCTGCCCCTTGAAGGGCTGAAGCCGATCGTATCGAAGCTGGAGGAGATGAGCTTCACGGTTGCTTCTATGCGGCTGGACGGCATCGCCAGCGATGTGTACCGCATTAGCCGCTCGAAGATTGTGGACCCGATTCGGGCGGGCCGCTGCCGGGTGAACTGGAAGACGGAGGAGAATCCGTCGGAGCCGCTGAAGGAAGGCGATACCGTATCTTTTAAGGGTCTTGGTCGATTTAAGGTGCTTGAAGTCGACGGCGTGACAAAAAAGGGCAGAATTCGTGTAAAGATCGGCAAATTTATTTGACCGGATGCAGGAAAAGGCGAGGGACTGTCGAATCTCTTCTCATCGGAATGTAACGGGTGGTGAACGTGCGATGGCTGCCGCCGGTTGCGTGGGGAACCATAACAGGAATAGGGAGGTGCGCCAATGCCGCTTACGCCATTGGACATACATAACAAGGAGTTTTCGCGCCGTCTGCGCGGCTACGACGAGGATGAAGTGAATGAGTTCCTGGACCAAGTCATCAAAGACTATGAGTCGCTCATTCGTGAAAACAAAGAAATCCAAAATCAGATGTTGGCGCTGCAGGAGAGACTGAATCACTTCTCCAATATCGAAGAGACGCTGAGCAAGACGATTATCGTCGCGCAAGAAGCGGCAGATGAAGTGCGCAACAATGCCAAGAAAGAAGCGCAGCTGATTATCAAGGAAGCGGAGAAAAACGCCGACCGCATCGTGAACGACTCGCTGAACAAGTCGCGCAAAGTTTCGCTGGAGGTCGAAGAGCTGAAGAAGCAAGCCTCGATCTACCGTGCTCGCTTCCGCACGCTTGTCGAAGCGCAGCTTGATCTGCTGAAGCAAGATGGATGGGATACGTTGGATTCGTCGAATTCGGCGCGCGACCCGGAGCGCGAGCTCCTGCGCGGTTAAGGAGGAATGGGTGAAAGCCCGTTTGACAAGAACCGCCGATTTAAGCTATAACTAAACTACTACAATCAATCGAACTTCCATGACGAGAACAAGTACGTTATGCGTTCATTCCCCAGAGAGCCGGATGATTGCTGCAAGTCCGGCGTGTGAGCCATTACGGAATATCATCTCCGAGAAGAGGCGCCTAACCCGCTGTTCAAGCGGCATTAAGCGTCGACGGGCCGTCCTCCGTTACAGGGACCGCGAATCAGCCAGATTCGCTGCTAAGTGCCGCAGATCGCATCGTCTCTATGGGGACGCTGCCAAGCTCTTCATCATGAAGAGGTTCAGCGGAACAAGGGTGGTAACGCGAGACAAGCCTCGTCCCTTCTACAGGGGACGGGGCTTTATTTATTTTCAAGACATGAAAGGGGTTATGACACATGCAACGCGTAGACGTGAAGGAACGCGCGCGCAGCCGCGAGCTGCGAGTGCTGCAGCAATGGAAAGACAATGATACGTTCAAGCAATCGATTCAAAATCGGGAGGGCAAACCTAACTTTGTCTTCTACGAAGGACCGCCAACAGCGAATGGCGCGCCTCATATCGGCCACGTACTGGGCCGCGTCATCAAGGACTTTATCTGCCGCTACAAGACGATGGCGGGCTACCGCGTCGTCCGCAAAGCGGGCTGGGATACACATGGCCTTCCGGTTGAGCTTGGCGTGGAGAAGCAACTGGGTATCTCCGGCAAGCAGGAGATCGAGAATTATGGTGTGGAAGCTTTCGTAAAAAAATGTAAGGACAGCGTATTCGAATATGAGAAGCAATGGCGGGAATTGACGGAAGGGATCGCGTATTGGACCGATCTCGACAATCCGTATATTACGCTGAAGAATGAATATATCGAGAGCGTATGGCATATTCTCTCCACGATTCACAAGAAAGGCCTGCTGTATCGCGGTCACCGCGTCAGCCCGTATTGCCCTTGCTGCCAGACGACATTAAGCTCCCATGAAGTGGCGCAAGGCTACGAGGATGTGAAGGATCTGAGCGCAACGGCCAAGTTCAAGCTAATCGATTCCGGCGACTATGTGCTTGCCTGGACGACGACGCCTTGGACGCTTCCAGCGAACGTAGCGCTGGCGGTTAATCCGGAGCTGAATTATGTCCGCGCATCGAAGGACGGCGAGGTTTACATCGTAGCGGAAGCACTTGCGGAGAGCGTGCTGAAGGAAAACTACGAGGTATTGTCCACACTGAAGGGCGCCGAACTGGCTGGCAAAGCATATGAGCCGCCATTCCGTTATGTGCCGATCGAGAAGGGCCATATCGTCATTACGGGCGATTTCGTCAGCGACACAAGCGGCACGGGTATTGTTCACATCGCGCCTGCTCATGGCGAAGACGACTACAAGGTTGCACGCGCGAACGGCATCAGCATGCTGAGCGTCGTAAACAATGCCGGCCGTTATGTCGATGAAGTGACGGATCTTGCGGGACGCTTTGTGAAGGATTGCGACGTTGATATCGTGAAGATGCTGAGCGAGAAGGGGCTGCTCTATTCCAAAGAGCGCTATGAGCATAGCTACCCCTTCTGCTGGCGCTGCAAATCACCGCTGCTCTATTACGCGACAGAAAGCTGGTTCATTGAGACGACAGCAGTTAAGGATCAACTGATCGCCAACAATAATGGCGTTGACTGGTATCCAGGCCATATCCGCGAAGGACGCTTCGGCAAGTTCCTGGAGGATCTGGTTGATTGGAATATCAGCCGCAATCGCTATTGGGGTACCCCGCTTAACGTATGGGTATGCGAAGCGACCGGCAAGGAATACGCGCCGGAGAGCATTGCGGATCTCCGCGCCCGCGCGGTAGGCGATGTGCCGGAAGATATCGAGCTTCACAAACCTTATGTGGACGATATTATACTGAAATCGCCGTACGCTGAGGGTGCAGTCATGAGACGTACGCCGGAAGTGATCGACGTATGGTTCGACAGCGGCTCCATGCCATTCGCTCAGCAGCACTATCCGTTCGGCGACGAGACGAAGTTCCAGGATCAGTACCCGGCAGATATTATCTGCGAAGGCATCGACCAGACGCGCGGCTGGTTCTTCAGCTTGCTGGCGGTATCGACACTTTACAACGGCAAAGCGCCGTACAAAGCGGTTATCTCGACCGGCCACATTCTCGATGAGAACGGACAGAAGATGTCCAAGTCGAAGGGCAATGTTATCGATCCTTGGGAGATCATCAACGAATACGGCACGGACGCCTTCCGCTGGGCGCTTCTCTCAGACAGCGCGCCATGGAACAGCAAGCGCTTCTCCAGAGGCATCGTAGGCGAAGCCAAGTCGAAGGTAATTGACACAATCGTTAATACGCACGCGTTCTTCGCGCTGTATGCTTCCATCGACGGCTACAAGCCGGAGGAGCATGCTGAGAAGGTATCCGGCAATAAGCTGGACCGCTGGATCGTATCGCGTCTGAACAGCTTGATCAAGACGGTTACGAAAGGCCTTGAAGTAAACGACTTCCTGAACCCTGCCAAGTCGATCGAGCAGTTCGTCGACGAGATGAGCAACTGGTATATCCGCCGCTCCCGCGACCGGTTCTGGGGCAGCGGACTGACGGAAGACAAGGTGGCGGCATACCAGACGCTTCGCCACGTGCTTCTGATCCTATCCCGTCTAATCGCGCCATATGCGCCGCTCCTTGCGGATGACGTATACGGCAATCTGGGAGGCGAAGGCAGCGTTCATCTGGCTGACTTCCCGGTCGCAGATGAAGCGGTTATCAACGATACGCTTGAGCGCGATATGGAAAGCACAAAGGGTATCGTCGAGCTGGCGCGCAACGTACGCAACGAGACGTCGATCAAGACGCGTCAGCCATTGTCCGAATTGATCGTATCGCTGGACGGTGAATTCCCGATCTCGGATTACGAAGAAATCATCAAGGACGAAATCAATGTGAAGAGCATTGTCGTTCAGCATTCCGACAGCGGCTTTGTTGACTTCAACCTCAAGCTGAATCTGAAGGTTGCGGGCAAAAAATACGGCAAGCATGTCGGCCCGATCCAAGGCGCGCTGAAAGCACTGTCAGCTGACGAAGCTCGCGAAGTCGTAACCGGAGGCAGCTTCGGCTTTACGACGGCTGATGGAGAGGCGTTGTCGATCGCTCTGGATGAGCTGCTTGTCGAGAAGCAAGCGAAGTCCGGCTTCGCATCCGCGTCCGGCGGCGGCATGACGGTAGCGCTGAATACGGACATCACGCCTGAGCTGGAGCAAGAAGGCTGGGTGCGTGAAGTGATCCGCGCTGTGCAAGATACGCGCAAGAAGCAGGATCTGCCGATCGAGAAGCGCGTCGACCTGGCGCTGGACGTAGACAGCGAGCTGAAGGCTGCGCTTGAAGCGTTCTCGGATGTTCTCCATGACAATGTGCTGCTTCAATCCGTTTCGTTCGAAGCTTTAGAGGGTATGGAAAGAGTAAAGCTGGGCGAGAAGGAAGTAGGCATTTTCATCAAAGGTTAGGGAAATAGTAAGGGAACAATTGCAAAGTTCATAAATCGCGAAGGCGGTTATGCTTGTTCCGCAAGAGAAGGTTAAGACGGCTAAAGCGCTAAGCTTACAGGATGAAGCCCGCTTGCCCGCCATGCTGGCGGAGCGGGCTTCTCTGCTTTGAACCGGAGGTGATGGGTATGGCGAAGAGAAGACATCAAGGGAAACATCCGCTCCCAGAGCAAGAAGCGAATGACTTAACCATGCTTCAAAAATCGCTGACCGCTCTTAATAAGCGAATGCAGCATATTGCCTCGGAGATGGAGAGAACCCATATTGCGGAATATGTTGATCTGCTGAATCGTCCCATCTCGCTCATCTGGCGCAATCTGTTGTCAGGTGTAGCAAGAGGCGTCGGCATCGCAATCGGGTTCACGTTTTTTGCCGCAACAATTCTGTATGTGCTGCAAATCCTCGGAGCGCTCAATCTTCCCATTATCGGGGATTATATTGCAGATATCGTACGAATTGTACAGATTCAGCTGGAAGGGAAGGGCTATTAGGCGCTACGCCTGATCGTCCTCGTCCTCCAGCATGTGATCGCCTTCCTCGCCCTGCATGTAATGCTCATATTCGCGATTGCGGATAACTGTTACATAACGGCCAGTAATGTCGGTTGCGAGAAAGCTTTCGAGCGATTCCACGTAGCCGTCGTTTTCTTGGGATTCAATACCGATATGCTCGTAATCGGTGGCGTTTCGATTCTCTGACATCGCCGGCGAATCGGCGTTGCCCCAAGACTCGACGATCTGCCAGGCGTCTTCGCCGTCGAAGCCGTTGTAGCCGTCCTCGTGCTCGTCCATGCTCGTCCGGCCAAATGGAGGCTGAAGGAAAATCTCCTCTACAGGACGCCGGTCAGAGACAATATTCCTTGGGGCGTGGCTGACACAGTATAGCGTGTCCGGGACCGCATCCAGCCTTTCATAAGGGATTGGCTCGCTGCAGACGGCACAGACGCCGTAACTGCCACTTTCCATGGCGGCAAGAGCGGCCTCAATCCGGCGAAGGTGAAGCTCTTCCTGCTCCAGCAGGGAGATGTCCTTCTCCCGCTCGTACAGCTCGGTTGCAAGGTCGCCGGGATGATTATCGATAGGCGACAATTCGCCAGTCTGGTCGCGAAGGGAATCGCCTTTGCCGTAATGCTGGTTATGCATCAATCGGGATTCAATTTCCTTATGCTCGTCTTGCAGGCGAAGACGAAGCAGGGCGAGCTGGGAACTGGATGGATTAGACATAAGAAAAAGCACCGTCCTTTGTACCATACATAATTGCTCCATTAGCTTTTGCCGAAGCGGGCGATTTCAGTATGGGCATGGCTGGATGGCAGCAGGGCCCAACCGCTTAGGATATAACTGGTTTCCAGCCGCTCGCCTATGCTACACTAGGTGAAGCGGATATTGCCATGTAGGAACGATGGCGGCATGCCGAATGCAAGTTACCTTTTTTAGGAGTGATCAGATGCGCTATTACTATTACTACCTCATTACTGTGATCGTACTCATCCTGGATTACGTGACCAAAAAAATCGTGGCGACCAAAATGAATCTGTACGATGAAATTAGCGTAATTGGCAACTTCTTCCTCATTACG
Source organism: Paenibacillus sp. NPDC057967 (assembly GCF_042887015.1). NCBI lineage: Bacteria > Bacillati > Bacillota > Bacilli > Caryophanales > Paenibacillaceae > Paenibacillus > Paenibacillus sp. NPDC057967. The sequence continues at coordinate 79,967 of NZ_JBHVQB010000003.1, read as the reverse complement.
TCGCACCGCAATCGCGGGGCTGCCTTCGGCATTCTGGAAGGACAACGCGTATTTTTCATTATTATTACGGTAGCTATCGTGTCTGGACTAATCTGGTACACGCATACGATGCGCAAGACGGGCAAGCCGAGATTGTTTATCGGTTTGACGCTGGTATTGGGCGGAGCTGTCGGAAACTTCATCGATCGCGTACGTTTCGGCGAAGTCGTCGACTTCTTCAAATTCAACTTCGGCAGCTATACGTTCCCAATCTTCAACATTGCGGATTCCGCAATTGTAATTGGCGTGGGGCTTATTCTGCTGGATGCGCTGCTTAGCGCCCGCGAGGAGAAGCTCGCGCAAGGACAGGACAACAAGGAGCCAAATGGAGCATGAATAGCAACCTACTGCAAGATGATGACGCAACGCTCGTGGAATGGACAATAGAGTCTGAGCATGCGGGTGAGCGAATTGATAAATGGATTGCCGAAACAATGGACATGCCGGGCTTGTCCCGGACACAAGTTCAGGAGTGGATTAAGGCTGGAGCGGTAACCGTGAACGGCAAGATCGTAAAAGCAAATTACAAGCTGGTTCTCGGCGATGTGCTTGCGATCGATGTGCCGGAATCGGCGGATGCGAATATCGAAGCCGAGGATATACCGCTTGAAGTCGTATACGAGGATTCGGATGTCATTGTGATTAACAAACCAAGAGGAATGGTCGTTCATCCCGCGCCTGGGCATTCCTCCGGCACAGTAGTGAACGCGCTGATGCATCATTGCAAGGATCTCTCAGGCATTAACGGCTTGCTGCGCCCCGGTATCGTACACCGGATTGACAAGGACACGACAGGCCTTCTGATGGCGGCCAAAAACGATCTGGCGCATGTATCGCTTGCAGAGCAATTAAAGGAACATTCCGTCACGCGGAAATATATCGCGCTGGTGCATGGCAACGTGCCTCATGATCAAGGCACGATCGATGCGCCGATCGGACGCGACCGGAACGATCGCAAGCTGTTCACAGTAACGGAGCATAACAGCAAGCCAGCGGTTACACATTTTCTCGTGCTGGAGCGGCTAGGCGACTATACGCTGCTAGAGCTTCAACTGGAGACGGGCCGTACGCATCAAATTCGTGTTCATATGAAATATATCGGCTATCCGATGGCGGGAGATCCCACATACGGACGGAACAAGACGGTTGCGCTGGACGGACAAGCTCTGCATGCTGCGGTACTAGGATTCACGCATCCGCGCACAGGGGAGAGGCTGCTGTTCGAAGCGCCGCTTCCTGAAGATTATGAGCATGTGCTCGCAAGCTTGAAGTCAAGATAAGAGGGTTGTCAGCCGGTGCATATGCATCGGCTGCTTTCGTCTAGCCGCATGGTGATGAACGTATGAATGCGATACTGAAATAAGTGCAAACTTTTGACGATATCCTGCATTATGTTCGATCCTCAAGTGCGCTATCCTAAACGTAGATTAGGTGGATTCTACAAAAGGAAAGGTGAAAGCAATGACAGCCATAAACAACAACTACTTGGAGCTGCAAGGCAGCTATTTATTTTCCGAAATTGCCAAACGCCGTACAACATTCATTCAGGAGAACCCGAATGCCGAGATTATTAGCCTGGGCATCGGCGACGTAACTCGCGGTCTGCCGGAAGCGGTACTTAAGGCGATGCACGAAGCGGTCGATGAACTGGCTCAGCCAGGATCGTTCCGCGGCTATGGGCCGGAGCAAGGCTATGACTTCCTGATTCAAGCGATCATCGAAAATGATTACAAAGCGCGCGGTATTGATATCGCATTGAACGAAGTATTTCTCAGCGACGGTTCCAAATGCGACGTAGGCAACATTCAAGAAATCTTCAGCCAGGACAGCATTGTAGCCGTACAGGACCCTGTGTATCCGGTATATGTAGATACGAATGTTATGGCGGGACGCTCCGGCAAGTACAATCAGGAGACCAAGCGTTACGAGAACATCGTCTACCTGGAATGCACGGCCGAGAATAACTTCAAGCCAAGCTTGCCAGATCGGAAAGTGGATCTGATCTACCTGTGCTATCCGAACAATCCGACAGGCATGACGCTGACGAAGGACGAGCTTAAGGTATGGGTAGACTATGCGAGAGAAAACAATTGCCTGATCTTGTTCGACTCTGCGTATGAGGCATTCATCCAGGAGAAGGATGTGCCGCATAGCATCTATGAAGTAGAAGGCGCGCGCGAAGTGGCTATCGAATTCCGCAGCTTCTCCAAAACAGCCGGCTTCACAGGCGTACGCTGTGCCTATACGGTCGTGCCGCGCGAACTGAAGGGTCTGGATGCAAGCGGCAATTCTGTCTTGATCAACGATCTGTGGAACCGCCGCCATACGACGAAGTTCAATGGCGTATCATATGTGACGCAACGCGGTGCTGCTGCGATCTATTCTCCTGAGGGCAAGGAGCAAATCTCTTCGCTTGTAGAATACTACATGACGAATGCAGCGATTATCCGCGACGGACTGGCATCGATCGGCCTTGAAGTGTTCGGCGGCGTGAATGCGCCTTACATTTGGCTGAAGACGCCGCAAGGCATGGATTCCTGGAGCTTCTTCGACAAACTGCTCTCCGAAGCGAATATTGTCGGCACGCCGGGCGTGGGCTTCGGCCAAAGCGGTCAAGGCTACTTCCGTCTGACGGCGTTCGGCAGCCGCGAGAATACGGAGAAAGCGGTAGACCGCATCCGCCAGCTTAGCCTGTAATCGATATTTGATGAACAAACCTATGGCATTGCCAGCGCTATCCTTGTATAGTCGGGTACGGATTTCTTACACTATGACTATGCGAAGGGCACTACGCTCTTGACTTCTTATGTCGAACATGGGATAATTCCTATGATACAGAGCAGTACCTTTAAATCAGTCCCGTGAGACTGGCAAGGTAGCGTGAATATAGGTCTATATTCGGATAGGATGGGGAACCCTCGACTTGCGGCTCATACCGCAGGTGAGAATGGACCTGCTCTATTCCTGACTAATCACACCAACTCCTTGCGAACTCCGCAAGGAGTTTTTTTGTCGGAGCTACGGAAAAAAGTTGAGTGAAGAGGTGAGCGGCTATGGCAGAAGAAGAGCATCTGGTCATTATGGACGAAACGGCGATTCGCCGGGCGTTGACGCGAATCGCGCATGAAATTGTCGAAAAGAACAAAGGCATCGACGACTGCATCATCGTAGGGATTCGGACAAGAGGCATCTATTTAGCTAACCGCGTCGCGGAACGGATCGGAGAGATTGAAGGAAGGCCGGTTCCGGTTCGGGAGCTCGATATTACACATTATCGGGATGACCGGCTGGATGCGGCGGCGACGAAGACGGAAGCCTCGGCTGCGCTTGGCGAGCTGGAGGGCATGCCTTTTACTACGAAGGACAAGATCATTATTCTGTTCGACGATGTGCTGTATACAGGCCGGACGATCCGCGCCGCCATGGACGCCCTGATGGATTGCGGGAGGCCGAGAAGCATTCAGCTTGCTGTGCTGGTCGACCGGGGTCATCGTGAGCTGCCGATCAGGCCTGACTTTATCGGGAAGAACGTTCCTACCTCCAAGCAAGAACAAATCCAAGTCGCGCTAACAGAGATCGATACACTCGATCAAGTGACCTTAATCAACCAAAGGGGGTAGACCTGACATGACGCTTGCACAATTGAAAGAGCGCAGCTTGCTCGGTCTGAAAGACCTTGACAAAGAAGAAATCGAATCCATCCTGGAGCGAGCGGCTTATTGGGAGAAGCACCCGGTTAAAGTGCATGGGGGTCAGCAAGGAAAGTTTGCGGCGAACATGTTTTTCGAGAACAGCACAAGAACGAGATTTTCGTTCGAGGTAGCGGAGAAGCGGCTTGGCGCCGAGGTGATCAACTTCTCTTCGGCTGCATCCAGCGTTGAGAAGGGCGAGTCGATCTATGATACGGTACGGACGCTTGAATCGATGGGCATCGACGTCGGCGTCATTCGACTCAAGCCGTCAGGGCTGCTCGCCGAGCTGGCTGAGAAAATCAAAGTACCGCTGGTCAATGCGGGAGACGGCAATAACGAGCATCCTACGCAGGCGCTGCTCGATCTATATACGATGCGCAAGCAGTTCGGTTCGCTGGGCGGCTTGAACGTATCGATCATCGGCGACATTCTTCACAGCCGGGTAGCGCGTTCCAATCTGTGGGCGCTGCGCAAGTTCGGGGCCAATGTAAACTTCTGTGCACCGGACAACATGCAGGCGAAGGAGTTGGACGCGCCTTACATCTCCATGGACGAAGCGCTTAAGGCGGATGTGGTCATGATGCTGAGAGTACAGCTGGAGCGCCATGAGGGCGGCATGCTGAATTCGGCGGAGTCCTACCGCGAGCAATATGGCTTGACTGTAGAGCGCGCACAGCGCATCGCGCCTCATGCGATTATCATGCATCCCGCTCCGGTCAACCGGAACGTTGAGATCGACGGAGATTTGGTGGAACATCCGCAATCCCGCATTTTCCCTCAGATGGAGAACGGCGTACCGATCCGAATGGCGGTAATCGAACGCGCACTTAGCTAAGCGCGCAGGGACAAGGCTTCCATGGAAGCCACTGGCAGCAGGCGACAGAGCGAATACAATCGGAGGGTGATCAGAACATGTCATTGTGGATAATTAACGGCAACGTATGGAATGAAGAGAGCGGCAAGCTGGAGCAAAAACACATACGCGTAAGCGACGGACGAATTGCTGAGATTGTTGACGCCGGAGTGATCGACACTGGCAGCGCGGAAGTGATTGACGCGAAGGGCAAGCTGGTATCGGCAGGCTTCATCGATATGCACGTCCATCTGCGCGATCCTGGCTTTGAACATAAAGAGGACATCGTGACAGGTTCCCGGTCGGCGGCCAAAGGCGGTTTTACAACAATCGCATGCATGCCGAATACACGCCCTGTCATCGACAAGCCTGAGACCGTAAAATATGTATTGGACAAAGCGACTGAAGCTGGACTGGTGAAAGTGCTGCCTTACGCAGCCATTACGAAAAACGAGCTTGGACGAGAGCTGACGGATTTCGCTGCCTTGAAGGAAGCGGGAGCAATCGGATTCACGGACGACGGCGTAGGTGTACAGAATGCGCAAATGATGAAAAACGCGATGGCGCTGGCCAAATCGCTGGATATGCCGGTCATTGCACACTGCGAGGACGATTCGCTGGTGGAGGGAGCTTGGGCTTCGGAAGGTGAATTCTCCCGCAAGCATGGCATTAAAGGCATCCCGAATGAATCGGAAGCGATCCATGTGGGCCGGGACGTGCTGCTCGCTGAAGCGACAGGCGTGCACTACCACGTCTGCCATGTCAGCACGGAGCAATCGGTACGCCTCATCAGACTGGCGAAGTCGATCGGCGTATCGGTAACCGCGGAGGTATGTCCGCATCACCTGCTTCTGTCAGACGAGGATATCCCGGGTCTGGACGATGCGAACTGGAAGATGAATCCGCCGCTGCGCACGCCGCGCGATGTGCAGGCCGTCATCGAAGGGCTCCAGGACGGCACGCTGGACATGATCGTAACGGACCATGCGCCGCATAGCGCGGAAGAGAAAGCTCGCGGCGTTGACCTTGCGCCATTCGGCATCGTCGGCTTCGAGACAGCCTTCCCGCTTCTATATACGAAGTTTGTTGCGACAGGCAAGTGGACGCTTGGCTTCCTCTTGAAGCGCATGACGCAAGATCCTGCCCGCGTGTTCCGCCTGGAGACAGGCCGCCTGGAGCAAGGCGCGCCGGCAGACCTGACGATTGTAGATCTGGAGAACGAGCGCGCGGTTGACCCTGCGACGTTCTTGTCGAAGAGCAACAATACACCATTTGGCGGCTGGGAGCTCAAGGGCTGGCCGGTTACAACGATTGTCGACGGTAAAGTCGTCTGGTCGGAATAAGGAATAGATTCGGATACCATTTTAAGCATAAAAGAACACCAGAGGAGTGATACGGATGCAAGCAAGACTATTGTTGGAAGACGGAACATTATTCACCGGCTTGTCCTTCGGCGCGGAAGCGCAGATGATGGGCGAGGTTGTATTTAATACAGGCATCACAGGGTACCAGGAGGTTCTCTCAGATCCTTCCTACTGCGGACAAATCGTGACCATGACGTATCCGCTGATCGGCAACTACGGCATTACACGCGATGACTTCGAAGCCATTCGTCCTTACATTCACGGCTTTGTCGTTCGCCGCCATGAGCCAGTGCCAAGCAACTGGCGCGCTCAATATTCGCTGGGACAACTGCTGAAAGAATACGGCATTCCGGGCATCAGCGACATCGATACACGCATGCTTACCCGCAAATTGCGCCACTTCGGCACAATGAGAGGTCTGATTACAACGGGCAATGAGCGTGTGGAAGAATTGGCAGAGCGCCTGAACCTGTCCACTTTGATGACAGACCAGGTTGCGCGCACATCAACAAAGCATGTATTCGCAAGCCCAGGCAACCGCGAGCGCATCGTATTGGTTGACTTCGGTGCGAAGAGCGGCATTCTGCGCGAGCTGACGCAGCGCGGCTGCGACGTTGTCGTTGTGCCTCACGATACTACGGCAGACGAGATTCGCCGCCTGGCGCCGGACGGCATCCAGCTGTCCAACGGCCCTGGGGACCCGAAAGACGTACCGCATGCGGTTAAGATGATCTCTGAGCTGCTTGGTGAAATTCCGATCTTTGGCATCTGCCTCGGACACCAACTGTTCGCACTGGCTTGCGGAGCGGATACAGGCAAGCTGAAATTCGGCCATCGCGGCGGCAACCATCCGGTTAAGGAACTGGCGACAAACCGCTGCTACATTACTTCCCAGAATCACGGATACACGGTTGTGGATTCTTCGATTGAAGGAACCGAGCTGGAAGTTACACATATCAACAACAATGATAAAACGATCGAAGGACTTAAACATAGCAAGTTCCCGGCATTCTCCGTGCAGTACCATCCAGAAGCGGCACCGGGACCGTTCGACTCCAGCTATCTGTTCGATGAATTCCTGGAGATGATCCGCACGCACAAACAAAACAACCCACAAAAACCTCGTCAGGCTGTGTTGTCGGAGACGTTGAAAGGAGAGCTTCAATATGCCCAAAAATAATGAACTCAAAAAAATTCTCGTAATCGGGTCCGGCCCGATTGTCATCGGACAAGCGGCGGAATTCGACTACGCAGGCACGCAAGCTTGCCAGGCGCTGAAGGAAGAAGGCTATGAAGTTGTACTGATCAACAGCAACCCGGCTACGATCATGACGGATACCAACATGGCAGACAAAGTATACATTGAGCCGATTACGCTTGAATTCGTAAGCCAAATCATTCGTCAAGAACGTGCGGATGGTCTGCTGCCTACGCTTGGCGGACAGACTGGCCTGAACATGGCCGTTGAACTGGCGCGCGCAGGCGTGCTGGAACGCGAAAATGTGAAGCTGCTCGGCACACAGCTGACAGCAATCGAGAAAGCGGAAGACCGCGACCTGTTCCGAGAGCTGATGCGCGAGCTGGAGCAGCCGGTACCGGACAGCGACATCGTTACGACAGTTGAAGACGCGGTAGCATTCGCGAACAGCATCGGCTATCCGATCATCGTTCGTCCTGCCTACACGCTGGGCGGCACAGGCGGCGGTATCTGTGCGAACGAGGAAGAGCTGCGCGAGATCGTAGCCTCCGGCATCCGCTACAGCCCGATTAGCCAATGCTTGATTGAGAAATCGATCGCCGGCATGAAGGAAGTCGAATACGAGGTTATGCGTGACGCAAATGACAACTGCATCGTGGTCTGCAACATGGAGAACTTCGATCCGGTTGGCGTACACACAGGTGACAGTATCGTCGTAGCTCCTTCCCAAACCTTGTCTGACCGTGAATATCAAATGCTGCGTTCGGCATCTCTGAAAATCATTAGAGCGCTGAACATCGAGGGCGGCTGCAATGTTCAGTTCGCGCTTGACCCGCACAGCTACCAATACTATGTCATCGAAGTGAACCCGCGTGTAAGCCGCTCCTCGGCGCTGGCATCCAAAGCGACTGGCTACCCGATCGCGAAGATGGCTGCAAAGATCGCAATCGGCTACACACTGGATGAGCTTGTAAACCCGGTTACAGGCCAAACTTATGCATGCTTCGAGCCTACACTTGACTATATTGTATCGAAAATTCCGCGCTGGCCGTTCGACAAGTTCGTAAACGCGAACCGCAAGCTCGGCACGCAAATGAAAGCGACTGGCGAAGTTATGGCGATCGGCCGTACATTCGAAGAGTCGATTCATAAAGCAGTGCGTTCCCTGGAAATCGGAGCACACCGCCTGCATCTGAAAGAAGCGACTTCCCTTGAGGAAGACGTGCTGCGCATGCGTCTGGCTAAGCCGGATGACGAGCGCATGTTCCTCGTAGCGGAAGCATTCCGCCGCGGCTTCTCCCTGCAAGAGCTGCAGGACATTACAAATATCGACTGGTGGTTCCTGGACAAAATCCAATCCATCGTCGCTTTCGAGGATCGTCTGCGCAAGGAAGCGACACTGTCGGCTCAGTCGCTGTATGAAGCGAAGCGCAAAGGCTTCTCCGACCGCTCCATCGCAGAAATCCGCAAGGAAGGCTTCCCGAATGGCAGCCATACGACAGAAGCGGATGTACGCGCGTTCCGTCTGCAAAACAACCTGAAGCCAGTCTACAAAATGGTTGATACTTGCGCAGCGGAATTTGAAGCGACAACACCTTACTACTACTCGACGTATGAAGTAGAGAATGAAGTCATCGAAACGACGAAGCAGAAGGTGCTGGTGCTTGGCTCCGGACCGATCCGTATCGGCCAAGGCATCGAGTTCGACTACTCGACAGTTCACGCTGTATGGGCGATTCAAAAAGCGGGCTATGAAGCGGTTATTATCAACAACAACCCGGAGACGGTATCCACCGACTTCAGCACTTCCGACCGCTTGTACTTCGAGCCGCTCTTCTTCGAAGACGTGATGAACGTCATCGAGCAAGAGAAGCCTATCGGGGTCATTGTACAGTTCGGCGGACAAACTGCGATCAACCTGGCTGCTCCGCTTGCCAAAGCGGGCGTGCGCATCCTGGGCTCCAGCCTGGAGAGCATTGATGCTGCGGAAGACCGCAAGAAGTTCGAAGCGCTGCTTCGCAAGCTGAACATCGCGCAGCCTGAAGGCAGCACGGTAACATCAGTCGACGAAGCGGTTGTAACGGCACAGAAGCTCGGTTACCCGGTGCTGGTACGTCCATCCTACGTTCTGGGCGGACGTGCTATGGAAATCGTCTACTCCGACCAAGAGCTGCTTAGCTACATGGAAGTGGCTGTGAAGATCAATCCGGAGCATCCGGTTCTGGTCGACCGCTACATGCTGGGCAAGGAAGCGGAAGTCGACGCGATCTGCGACGGCGAGACCGTACTCATCCCGGGCATTATGGAGCATGTCGAGCGCGCAGGCGTTCACTCCGGCGACTCCATTGCGGTCTATCCGCCGCAATCACTGTCTGATGATATCAAGCAGCAAATTGTCGACATCACGATCAAGATTGCCAAAGAATTTAAAGTTATCGGTCTGGTTAATATCCAGTTCGTTATCCATCAAGAAAAAGCTTACGTCATCGAAGTTAACCCGCGCTCCTCGCGTACGGTTCCGTTCCTGAGCAAAGTAACGAGCCTGCCGATGGCGAACCTGGCGACACAAGCGATTATGGGCACAAAGCTGTCCGAGCTTGGCTATACAGACGGTCTGTGGCCGGAAGACGAATACGTATCGGTAAAAGTACCGGTATTCTCCTTCGCGAAGCTGCGCCGCGTCGACCCTACGCTGACACCGGAGATGAAGTCGACAGGCGAGGTTATGGGCCGTGATGTGCAATATGCGAAAGCCCTTTACAAAGGACTTATCGGTGCAGGCATGAAAATTCCGACAGCGGGCACGATTGTGGCAACCGTTGCGGATAAAGATAAAGAAGAAGCTACGGAGCTGCTCCGCGGATTCTACAATATCGGCTACAAAATCATCGCAACCGGCGGTACGGCCGACGCGCTTGAAGCAGCAGGTCTGTATGTGACCCGCGTGAACAAGCTGAGCGAAGGCTCGCCGAACATCCTGGATCTGGTACGCGAAGGCAAAGCCCAATTCGTCGTCAACACGCTGACGAAAGGCAAGACGCCGGAGCGCGACGGATTCCGTATTCGCCGCGAAGCGGTCGAGAACGGCGTGGTCTGCATGACCTCCCTGGATACCGTTCGCGCATTGCTGAACATGATGGAGACGATCAACTTCTCCTCGCATGCCATGCCGGTTGTACAGAAGTAAGCAATAAGACGAAGCTTCTGGGGCGTTCATCCGCCTCAGAAGCTTCAACACTATATAGAGGGGGACATGGCTGTGAAACTGACAAGAGAACAAGCGGCGAAGCGCATTATGGTAGCGCTGGATTACCCGGATGCTGCTGCAGCCGAGAAATTGATCGGGGAGCTGAAGGGCATTCCTTGCTATATGAAGGTTGGAATGCAGCTGTTCTACGCGGCGGGACCTGCTTTCGTATCGAGCTTGAAGGAACGCGGCTATTATGTCTTCCTGGACGTGAAGATGCATGACATTCCCAATACGGTCAAAGGCGGCTCCAACAGTGTAACAAAGCTTGGCGTAGATATGTTCAACGTACATGCAGGCGGAGGACAAGCCATGATGGAAGCGGCGCTTGAAGGCGTGGATGCCGCCTTGTCTGGCGGTGCAGTGAAGCCTGCAGTGATTGCGGTTACTCATCTGACCAGTACAAGCCAGCCGGTTCTGAACGAGCAAATCGGGATCGGGGGAACGGTGGAGGAAGCGGTGCTTCGTTATGCTTCGCTTGCGAAGACAGCGGGTCTAGACGGCGTCGTGGCTTCTCCATCGGAAGTGGTGGCGATCAAGTCGACGCTGGGCGCTTCCTTCCAGACGGTCACACCGGGCATCCGGCCTGCCGGAGCAGCGCTGAACGACCAGTCCCGCATTATGACGCCAGCTGAAGCGCTTCGTCAAGGTACGGATTATATGGTCATTGGCCGCCCGATTACTGCGGCTGCAGAGCCGCGCGAAGCATTGGAATCTATTATCGAGGAGCTGATTTCGGTTGAGTAACGTATCATTGGCGGCACTGCCTAACGAAATTGCAAAAAGTTTGCTGGAGATCGGAGCAGTTGCGCTTCGTCCGAACGAACCGTTTACCTGGACTTCTGGTCTAAAATCCCCAATCTACTGCGATAATCGTCTTACCATGACGTATCCGGCTATCCGTGATCTGGTGGCGGAAGGCTTCGCAACGATTATCCGCGAGCGATACCCTGACGCGGAAGTGATTGCAGGTACCTCGACTGCAGGCATCCCGCATGCAGCTTGGGTTGCTCAGAAGCTGAATCTTCCGATGGCTTATATTCGCGACAAGGCGAAAGGCCACGGCAAGCAAAATCAAATCGAAGGCCGGATCAACCCGGGTCAAAAAGTCATCGTTATCGAGGACTTGATTTCGACTGGCGGCAGCTCCCTGAAGGCTGCGCAAGCTGTTCGTGAGGCAGGGGCTGAAGTGAGCGCCGTTCTGGCCATCTTCACTTATCAATTCCCGCATGCGGCTCAAGCGTTCGAGAATGACGGCTTCACGCTTGACACGCTATCGAACTATTCAGCCCTGATTGAGACGGCTGTTCAGCTTGGGAAAGTAGCGGAAGCAGACGTTGCAGCGCTTCAGGCTTGGCGCAATGATCCGCAATCGTTCGGCAAGTAATAGCCGGCAATAAATAATGAAGAACGTACTGTCTCAATGAGACATTAGCTTATCGAGAAACCTTGTGTTTATTTAAAACGCAGGGTTTTTCTTTTTTTGCCTATGTACATAAAATGCCGAGGACATTTATCCTCTCCACTCTCCTCTTCAGACTGTCGTGAAACCTTTTACAAAGCTCCATGCGCTTGATGTACGAAGTGGTAGTTATCGAGAAGTTTGTCGAACCATAAATTGGATATTAAGCCTCATTGAACCAACCTTCTAATAATCGTAAACTCAAACTGTATTCCAATAATATCCTATAGGAGGTTTTTTATGAGAAAAATATTTCGAATCTACGGACTTGCTGCATTGATCTTAATTATGACTGCAACCACTGTATATGCTGCCAATCAATCCAGTTCCGCTTACGCCAAAGGAGGAGGGAATGACGGAAGTTCCTCGTATATTACCGGTCAAGGTCAAATGGGCAGAATGAAATTTAATTCATCCGGCGGCGGCTATGGCTTCTATGAAAAAGTTTGCTCAGGAACGACCACTTATAGCCCTGCCACCTTTATCCCAGCCAGCGGCGGTTCAGTTGATGAACTTGTACCCATGCCATCCGGCTGCCAGTTCAAGCTGCACATTACTAGCGGAACGTTCCCGGTAGCCGGCACCATTCAAAACTACGATTAATACTCACGCAAGCGCTTTCCCATTAGGAAGAGCGATAGACTGTCGGGATAGTTTCGGCAGTCTATTTTTATACCTATTTCTTTTAATATAACGCCTTAATGATTAGGTATAAATATACAAATTCACATAATTACATGGTTATTTTATGCTCGTTCAAATATCGGAAAGTAGAATACTATGCTTCGATCCGGAGAGATGGAACGTCCCTCTGAAGTTTGATAAATGCTTCCGCTCAAAGAACACCGAAGTTTCTCATCATAGCAAACCCCGGACATAAAATGACGGGGTTACTCAACACACTGACGTACTGTCCATTGAGACAGTACGCTTTTTTTGGTGCAAAACGCGCTTGGAATGCGCTTTCTATTTGTCCAGATCGAAAATTCGACAATTTTCTTAAAAAATCTTGTCTTCTCCTCTTTTTTTCCATAGGGTGAGTAACCGATATACATATAGATAGTTTTAGAATCGCGGAAGGTTGGGGGTTAATGATGAATTTTTCATTGCGTTGGAAGATTGCGCTGTTAGCGGTGCTGCCGCTATTGTGCTACGCACTGTCCGTCCTGTATGTACTGGGCGAACAAAGAAAGACATTCGATATTATGGCGGAGGAAATTTATGAGAAAGCGAATCAGGTAGAATCCTTGATTCTGAATGCTGACCGCGACATGTATCAGGCTTACGTTGCTTATTTGAAAATCGAGTCCGGGAAGCTGGAGCATGAACGGTTCGTCGCCGCTCAAACCGAGATGACGGAGAACAGGGACCAAGCGGTAGAACGTGTAGCGGCTGCCAAAGAGATGCTCGAAAAAGCGGATTTGCTTCATCTGGCCCATGGATCTTCAGGAAAGACGGCAGGCGAAATTTTTGATGCGTTTGACACGGCATTCAATAACTGGTTCAAGGAAGTGTATTCGGCTAGCGAAGACGGCAAGTCCGAGATTAGCGAACTGATCGACAATGACTTTCAGCTAAGCCGGAGCGGTATTGATGAAGTAGGCGAGAGCATGGATGTCCATGCCGAGGAGACGATTGCCCGAATTGAAAAGGAACTGGATAAAAACCAGTTGTCAACTCTAGTGTCCATGATCGTAGTGGCGATATTGCTTATTGGATATTCGGTTGTGATGATCAAGTTGATCATGAATACAATCCGTACTGTCGTACAGAAGACCAAGCTAGTCGGCGAAGGAGACCTGACTGTTCAGCCTGACAGCAAATACAAGAAGGACGAGCTGGGCCAAATTTCGCGTTCAGTGGACGATATGATTGCCAATATGAATGGGCTGATCGCCGGTATCGTTAACAATACGCGCAAGGTTGGCGAATCCTCCTCGCAGCTTGCAAGCGCCGCAAGCGAGTCCGCATTGGCTTCAGAGAATGTCGCGCAGAACATTCAGGAAGTAGCGACCAGCTCTGAAAGCCAGGCGCGTGGAGCGGAGGAGATGTCGCGAGCGATTGAAGAAATGGCGGTAGGCATCGGGCGAATTGCTGAGAATACATCGGATATTGCGGATCAATCAAATGTCACGACAGCGCAGGCGGATCAAGGTCAAGAATCGCTCCACCGCCTTGTAGGCCAGATGGACGAGATCAAGACGGTTATTACGAAGCTGTCCGATACAATCGGCACGCTGGAGAACCGATCGCAGCAGATTGGTGCTATTGCCGAGAACATTACGGCCTTCTCCAACCAGACGAATATCCTGTCGCTGAATGCTTCTATTGAAGCCGCGCGGGCTGGGGAGCATGGACGAGGCTTTGCCGTTGTCGCGGGCGAGATCCGCAAGCTGGCGGCAAGCTCGCTGGAATCGGCTGAACATATTAACGATCTGGTGTCGCTCACGCAGAGGGAAATCTCCGGTGCGTCGGGCTACATGAGAGAGACGATGCAGCAGGTGGAGTATGGCGGAGAACGGATGAAGGACGTAAGCCATAATCTGAATCTGATTGCGGAATCGATTACGCAAATGACGCAGCAAATTCAGGAGAATTCTGCGATTACACAGCAGATGTCGGCAAGCTCCGAGGAAGTAAGCGCATCGGTGGAGCAGAGTGCAACAAGCACCATAGCCAACTTGGAGAAGACGGAAAGCGTCGCAGCGGCGACAGAAGAGCAGCTCGCGTTAATGGAGAGTATCTCTTCTTCGTCGAAGGAACTGGATGCGATTGTCAGGGAGCTTAATAGCTCGGTGGCGCACTTTAAAGTGAAGAAATAGAAACGAGTTATCCGCTCTGGCCAAGGAATATTGGGTCGGGGCGGATTTTTGCTTGGAAGCTGAAGACAAGCTGAAAAAATGTTTTAGAAAATCATGTCACTTATCGTAACTTTTTTATACTTATCACCGTCTATGTCTGTAGATTAGAATTATGAAGTTTTAGGTAGAGGATTGGGGGAGAGGAGAAGCCTATGGCCATCATACAAAATGCTGAGATTAACGATGATCAAGAGGCTCAAACAGAGGAAGCCGTGCAGCGAGAGAGTGCAAGCGAAAGGCTTTCGCAAGGGCCCGGTGAAACGTTGCTGTCTGTCAACCAGGTTGAACGCATCTTCCAGGTTGGAGGCAGGTCTTTGCATGTCTTGAAAGGCATCCAGATGGAAGTAAAGCAGCAGCAGCTCGTTATGCTGAAGGGTCGCTCCGGCTCCGGCAAGACGACGTTGCTTAATTGTCTTGGGGGTCTGGATACACCGAGCAAAGGTGAGATTATCTTCAACGGCCAGCCGTTCAGCACGAAGAGCGACGATGAGAGAACGCTCGTAAGGCGCAAAGATATGGGGTTTATATTCCAAGCGTTCGCCTTGATGCCCCTGCTGTCTGCATGGGAGAACGTCGAGCTGTCGCTTCGCATGGCGGGCACGCCGAGGTCTGAGTGGAAGGAACGCGTAGAGGAATGCTTGACGCTTGTTGGACTTGAGAAGAGGATGCATCACCGTCCGTTCGAGTTGTCCGGCGGTGAGCAGCAGCGCGTTGCGATAGCTAAGGCCATCGCCCATAAGCCGATTATGCTGCTTGCCGACGAACCAACGGCCGAGCTGGATACGGGGATGTCTGCGCAAGTTATGGCAGTCTTTCAAAATATTATTCGCACTGAAAATGTCTCTATCTGTATGACTACACACGATCCTACAATTTTGGAGGTTGCCGATCATGTCTATGAAATGGTGGACGGGAAGTTTATTTAAACGTTCATTGATTGTTGCAATGAGCACGACAATCGTATTTACAAGCGGCTGCTCGCTGCTGCCTAAGGAGAAGGAAGAGGAAGTATTGCCGGAGATTGTGCCGGCGCAAATCTCGAAGAAACCGGAATACGAAGTCACAACAGCGAATCTGGTACAGGGCGTTCCTTTGACAGGAAAACTCATCTCCATGGAGGAAGAAACGCTGTACTTCACTCTTAACGAGAAGCATATTCAAGATGTTTATGTAAAGACAGGCGACAAGGTTCAGGCGGGCGATATTATCGCGGTGCTGGACGTTGAACTGTTGGAGAAGCAGCTCCGAAATGACCGTCTTGCGTTCCGCCGCGATGAGAACGAGATGAAGAAGACGCTTCGGGACCGCGACACGATGGAGCCGCTCGAATTCGAGGAGCAGCAGATCCAATTCGAGGAGAAGCGCCAAAAGCTCGTTGATCTTGAGGGAGAGATCGCAAAAGCGACGCTGGTTGCGCCGTTCTCCGGAACAATCGTATCGCTTAATGTTCAGAAGGGCGACACGGTGAAGGCTTATGATCCCATCGCGATCGTAGCGGACACTTCGCTCATTACCCCGGCTTCCAAGCTGACCAAAACGGAGCTTGAGAAGGTTGCAGTAGGCATGGAAGTAGAAGTGACCATTACAGGCGTAGGCAAGCTCTCCGGCAAGGTTAAGCAATTGCCGGTCAAGTCAACCGAACAGAACAACGGCGGAGGCGGCTTCCCTGGCGGCGGCAATGGCGAAAACAACAAGCCTGAGCGTCCGGAAGACTTTATGCTGCTGGATATTCCGAAGCTGCCGAAGGATCTGAACCGTGGCACGCCGGTAGCGATCAACGTCATTACGAAGCGCACTGAAAACGCCATCGTCGTTCCGCCGTCGACACTGCGCAAAATCGGGTCTCGCACCTATGTGCAGATCGTTGATGAAAACGGAAAGCGCGAGGTGGACGTTCAAGTAGGTCAGCAGACGGCTACTCAAGTGGAAATTTTACAAGGGCTTAAGCCGGGGCAGAAAGTCGTAGGTCAATAGCCATGGGTATTCCGCTGTTTCGATTCTTATTCCGCAAAATGTGGAATACGCGATGGTTGACGTTAAGTACGCTGGCTGGACTGATCCTGGCCGTCGCCTTCGCAACAAGCATACCGATGTATGCGGACGGAGCGCTTAAGCGGGTAGTAGCGGAGTCATTGCATGAGAAGAGCGAAGGCATGCCCGCTGGCTCCTTGCTGATCCGCTATCAGTCTACTCCAGGACAGACGACCGAACTGGGCGCACTGTCAACGCTGGATGAGTATATCAAAACGGAAGTTCCGAAGGACATCGGCTTTACATACTCAACTTATTTGAAAAACTACTCCATTCGCAGTGCCGATGTCGTGCCTGAAGATCCAACAAAGGTCGATGCCGGCCGTAACCGTCAGTTGACCATCATGTCGCTGACGCAGCTTAAGGACCATGCGGAGATTGTGCAAGGCCGCTGGTTCGAGGAAAGCGCAGGCAAGTCGGATATTATTGAAGCCGTTATGCTGGAAGAAGCGATGTTCCGCAATGACGTACATATCGGCGATATTTTCGAATACCCGGTATATGGCGGTCTGAACCTGACGCTTCGCGTTCAGATTGTGGGCGCGGTCAACCCGCTTGACGCGTCGGATGCTTATTGGTATCAAGGCTTCGACAGTTTGTTCAACACCCTGCAAGTGAACGAAGAGACCTTCCAGAAAGTGCTGATGGAGCAGAACAAAATCCCGCTTCATAACGCAGGCTGGTACTACTCTTTCGACTTGTCTGAGGTGAAGACGAGCCAGCTCTCTCCACTGGGACGCACGCTTAACCGGATGGATATTGAGCTGTATCAACGCTTGAAGGATACGCGGGTGGAAATTTCATTCGCTTCCATCCTGACTGAATTTAAGAAACAAAGTCTGCAATTGCAGACGCTGCTCTTCACGCTTGCCGCGCCGATGATTGCGATGGTTTTCTTCTTCATCGCGATGAACGCGCGTCAATCGCTCGACAAGCAGCGCAGCGATATCGCTGTACTGCGAAGCCGGGGGGCGGGAACCAGGCAGATTATATCGATCTATCTGCTTGAAGGTCTGTTGCTTGGCGCAATAGCGCTTGGACTTGGGCCGTTCATCGGCTGGTTCATGGCGAAGAGTATTGGCTCCGCCAACGGCTTCTTGTCCTTCGTCAATCGGAAGTCGATTCCGGTAGGTTTCTCGACGGAAGCGATGATAGCCGGCGGCAGCGCCGTTCTGCTTGCCATTATGGCGACGGTAATACCGGCCGTTATGTATGCGCGAGCATCCATCGTTAGCTACAAACAGGATCTGGCTCGCTCCGACCGCAAACCGGTCTGGCAGCGGTGGTTCCTTGATGTGCTCTTGCTGGCTGCTGCCGGATACGGCTGGTATATGTTCAACGAACGCCAGATGCTGACGTTCAAAACGGGCATGACAACGGATCAGCTGAACGTTCAGCCATTCCTGTTCTTCGTACCGGCGCTGTCGATCTTCGCACTGGGCCTGTTCTTCCTGAGACTGTTCCCATGGCTGCTGAAGCTGTTCAACTGGTTAGGACGCAAGTTCCTGCCAGTGCCGCTCTATTTGACGCTAACCCAGCTGTCCCGTTCGTCTAAGGGGTATTATCCGTTGATGATTCTCCTTGTGTTAACGCTTGGACTCGGGGTCTACAATGCGTCGGCGGCAAGAACGATCGACCTGAACTCTACGGAACGCACTCTATATAAATACGGATCAGATGTCATCATTGAGACCGTATGGCACGGATCGCCTGAGATTACTCAGCCGCCGGCTGGCGGTGGCAACGGCGGCGGTGGCGGTAATGGAGGCGGCGGTGGAGGCGGTGGCAACGGTGGCGGTGGCGGAAACGGCGGTGGAGGCGGCGGCAACAATGGCGGCGGCGTACCATCCCGTATTCTGTATAATGAACCGCCATTCGAGATTTACCGTCAGTTGGATGGCGTAGAGGCTGCTGCCCGCGTTCTGACGACGAAAGGCAACATCGTCATCTCCGGCAAGTCGATCGGCCAAGGCAATATACTTGGCATCGACAACAAAGACTTCTCGGAAGTCGCTTGGTTCCGCGACGATCTTTATCCCGTGCATCCGTACTATTATTTGCACAACCTGGGGTTATACGAGCACGCGGCGATTATTCCGAAAGGAGTTGCCGACAAGTATCAGATGAAGCTCGGCGATATCGTCTCCGTTGGCTTACCTGATGGGATGATTGAATTTACGGTTGTTGGGATTCTGCCGTATTGGCCGAGTCTGTACCCGGATAAGGCGCCATTCATTATTACGAACCTAGATTATATTTTCGACCAGATACCGATTATGCCTTACCAAGTGTGGCTGAAGATGGAACCTGACGCGCTTGTTGCGCCAGTCGTCGATGGCTTACAGAAGGCAGGTATGGAAATTGCGAGCATAAAAGACGTTCGCAGCGAGCTCCTTACTCAATCGAAGCATCCGACAAGAGGCGGCGTCTTCGGCATCCTGAGTCTTGGCTTCCTCGTATCGGTTGTCATTACGCTGGCGGGCTATGTGCTCTACTGGTTCTTCAACCTGTCGGGCCGGGTCGTACAATTCGGGGTTCTGCGAGCGATGGGATTATCGCGCAAGCAGTTGACCGGCATGCTACTTCTGGAGCAGCTGTTCACAGCAGGCCTTGCGATCGGACTTGGTGTCCTGATCGGCAAAGTGGTCAGTAAGCTCTTCCTGCCTTTCTTGCAGACGACAGAGAATGTCGCTGAGACGGTTCCGCCGTTCCGCGTTATTTTCGAAGCGAAGGATACGAACCAGCTCTTCATTGTCGTTGGCGTCATGATGCTGATAGGTGCGGGTCTGCTCTTCCTGCATATCCGCAGGCTGAAGGTGCATCAAGCAGTGAAAATGGGAGAGGAGCGTTAACGGCCAATGATCCATTGCGAAGGACTAGTTAAAATCTACAAAACAGACGATCTCGAGGTCGTTGCGCTGCAAGGTCTGAATCTGACTGTCGAGGACGGCGAGCTGATGGCCATTATCGGCAACAGCGGCAGCGGCAAATCGACGCTTCTCAATACACTTGGAGGACTTGACCGGCCATCAGCCGGTCAGGTAAAAGTCGGTCCATGGGACCTGCTTAAAATTACGGAAGAGGAATTGGTGCAGTACAAGCGGGATACGGTCGGTTTTATCTGGCAGAACAATGCCCGCAACCTCTTGCCTTATCTAAGCGCGCTTGAGAATGTGGAGATGCCGATGATGCTCTCCGGCAAGACGGATCGCGCGTACGCGAAGCAACTGCTGGAGTGGGTCGGATTGAAGGAGCGGATGCACAACAAGCTGCATCAGCTCTCCGGCGGTGAGCAGCAGCGGGTAGCGATTGCGATTTCTCTGTCGAACCGCCCCAAGCTTCTGCTGGCGGATGAGCCAACAGGCTCTGTCGACACCGCTACCTCTGACATGATTATGGGCATCTTCCGGAAGCTGAACCGGGAGATCGGCATCACGATTGTCATTGTTACGCATGACATGACCTTGGCTGGCAAGGTTGACCGCGTCGTGGCCATACGTGACGGTCTTACTAGTACGGAATTTATTAAACGCAATCCCAATATTACGGATGGGGGGGATTTAATTCAGTCTGCGGGCCGAAACCTCAATTCCGTTCATGAAGCGTACGTGGTCGTGGACCGGGTCGGACGGCTTCAGGTGCCGAAGGAGTATCTTACGGCACTGGGTATTAAAGATAAAGCATCCATGGAATTCGACGGAGAGCGGATCGTCATCTCTTCACCAAAATCATTAGGAGGTAGTGGCAATGAATAAAAATGGCCAAATCAAATCTCGTTTTTCAAGATGGACGATGATTGCTCTGACGCTCACGCTCCTTACGGGCTTGCTGTCCGCATGCAGCGGAGGCAACGATCCGTCTAAGGCTGAGTCATCAGTCATACGTATCGGCGTACTGTATGGCGGTGCCGACAATGAGCCTTACTTCCGTCAGCAGTATACGGATATGTTCGAGATGCAAAATCCGAACGTACAGTTCGAAATTGTAGGCGCGATCAATTACGAAGATCAGCGTTATGTACAGACAGAGCCTGGCAAAGAACAAGAACAGCCTGATCCGTATGAAAAAATGAAAGAAATGATGACGGGCCAAAACCCGGTTGACGTCGTCGTATTGGATTACAACATGCTGCGCCGATTCACGCAAGACAATCTGCTGCAGCCGCTTGATCCGATGATTCAGAAGGACAAATTTGATATTAGCGACTATGTGCCAACGGTTATCGACGGCATCAAGTCGGTAGGCGACAACAACATCTATGCGCTGACGCCGACGTTTACGTCTTCGGCACTCTATTATAACAAAAAGATCTTTGCAGATATGAATATTGAGCCTCCTACGGACAAAATGCAATGGGAGGATATCTTCAACAAAGCTCGTCAGGTAGCAAGCGGCGAGGGTGAAGATCGCGTCTTTGGCTTCTCCTTCAATCGCTGGGCTAACGATCCATTCAGTGACGCAAACTACTATAGCAATGCTCTGCAGCTGCGTTATTGGGATGAAAAAGGCGAGACGATGCTGGTCAATAATGATCAATGGCTAAATGTATGGGATTCAGTCTACGGTCTTCACAAAGACAAGATCGTACCAGATCAGCAGCATATGAATCAGCTGTATGAAAAGAGAAGCAGCAGCTCAGATGCGCCATTCGATCCATTCTTCGGCGATTTGTTCTTGAGCGGCAATGTCGCCATGATGATCGGCGAATCGTATTACGTGAACGAGCTTCGCAGAGCCAACGACAATGCTGCGAATATTAAAGATTTTAATATGGTAGACTGGGATGTCGTAACAGTGCCAGTAAGCGCAGCAAATCCGGATGCGGGCGGCAATATCGGTCTCAGCCAGCTGATGGGCATTAACTCGAAGGCACAAAATCCGGATGGTGCTTGGGACTTCGTCAAGTTCTCGAACAGTAAGGAATGGGCGAAGCTGAAATCGAGAAGCAACTATGAGCTTGTAGCGCGCAAGGAATTCTTGAAGCCGGTTGGCGACTTGACGTACAATATCGACGCATTTACTTCGCTTAAGCCGCTGCCGCCAGTATCCAATAATGACGATAAGCTGTCTCGTGAGAAGCCGGGTCTGTGGCAAGCTCAGAGCTTTGGCTATGAGCTGTTCCAAGAGGTCATGAACGGCACCAAGACGACGAAGGAAGCGCTCGCTGAGTGGGAGACGAAAGGCAACGCCGCGCTTCAGCAAACAAACGCAGGCGGGGGCGATGGCAACATCGATATTATGCCTGTGCCAAGAGCGATGACGGAAGAAGAAGCTGTCAAAGCTGCTGCTGGGGAAATTGATGTGGAAGAAGTATCAGTTGACGAAGTAGCAGTTGAGGAATAAGAAATGAATAAAGCCGCTGTGCAGCCTCTAAAGGCCGTACAGCGGCTTTATTCATGTTCAGGAGCTGGAGACGTTACCTTCCAGTTGGAAGGATTGATAAGCCGTCCAGGCTCCTTGATCGGTCTGGTAAAGCAGATGGATTCTATCCACATGGCTGGTATAGCGGATCTTACTTAGTTTCAGCTTGCCGTGAAGATCATGCAGTTCACCTTCGGCCATCCCTTGTCCGATCGTCACATGGGGCGTATAGACGTATTTCGGCTGTGTGATGGCTAGTGGTCCGCTGCAGATTGCTTCATGCAGCTTGATGACCGGGGCAGGGTCCTCCAGCGCATAATACAGGACAGGGCTAACTGGAAAAAAGGTGGAGACGCGATTGAAGGTCATATGGAACGGAGACGTCTGGCTCGCTGCAGCTTCTATCTGCTGGATCGCCTGCTGCAGCTGCTCATCACTCCAATTCTCTGCTTCACGCAGCGTCATATGGGGAGGAATATGGCAGTAATGCGGGTCATGACGGATGCGCCAGCTATTGGCGGCATCCTGAACTTCCTTCTCCGGGAATATGGCAATACCGAATTGCATTGCATTCAGCTCCTTTCCAAGGTTATGGTGGCTTGTTACTATTAGTATACCCGAAACATGGAATTGCTAAGAACAGAACATGCTTGTAAACGCATATTTTGGGGTATTCTATACGCAACATCGGCGCAAATGGAGGCATGCTTTCATGAAATGGGTATATTGGCTTCGCTTGTATGAGACGAAATTTCAAGCGGGATGCTTGGTGAAGCGTATGGAAAATGACTGGTGGATCTATGGCTATGATTGCCCTCGTGAGGTGGAGGTTTTTCGCTCGCGCAAGGGACGATATGGGGTGCGTTTTCTCCCGTAGCATATTTTAGAAAAAAATGCTTGACTGTAAGTATTGACCTATAGTATATTAATTCATGTCGCCATTTATTGAAGCTATTGTTCAAATGGAAATTGTCGCGGGGTGGAGCAGCTCGGTAGCTCGTCGGGCTCATAACCCGAAGGCCGCAGGTTCAAATCCTGCCCCCGCAACCAAACTTGTCGATCAATACGTTGAAATATACGTTATTCGAGGGCCCTTAGCTCAGTTGGTTAGAGCGGTCGGCTCATAACCGATTGGTCGGGGGTTCGAGTCCCTCAGGGCCCACCATTTGTCTTAGCATCACCATGCCGGGGTGGCGGAACTGGCAGACGCACAGGACTTAAAATCCTGCGGTGGGTGACCACCGTACGGGTTCGATTCCCGTCCTCGGCACTTTTACGAAATAACCCGTAGCTACGCGGTTTGCCAACGATAAGCCAATCGGAAGCAGCCGGTAAGCATACGATACATAATCGGTATATTACGCATCGTAAAACACAATCCTGACGCGCTTGGTACGTAGATGGCCGCGTAAAAGACACCTTATAACCGCGCTTTATTCGGGTCATTCCGAAAATTACGCGGAGAGGGTGTCTTTTTTATATGCGGGATCAAAGCGGACCTAGACGTAAGAATACGGTTGCTGTCAGCGGATATAACGCCAACAAATTACCGGCTGAAGCGGAGAGTTTCGAGGTTGCGGAGAGTACGTTTATACGGCGTTGTAAGATTAAAAACTTATCCGAGTTAACGGTTATTTACTACCGAGATGTACTCGGAAGGCTGCGTTCTGAAATGGGAAAGGTCGGCGTGGAAAGGCCGATAGACGTTACCCACGACCATATACACGACTTCATGTTGGAGACGCGAGAGGCCGGATCTACTGACGCGACCGTCGATAAATATATTAGGGGCTGGCGTGCATATTTTAACTTTATGACAACGGAAGGTTACGTAAAAGAGAATCCATTCGATAGTGTTATGAAAGTACGGTCGGAGAGTCGGATTATCGAAACGTTTAGTAAGCCGCAACTAAAAGAATTGTTTGATGCTCCTGACAAGTCGAAGTTTACCGGTTACCGAGATTACGTGATAATGCTTCTTCTGTTCGAGACGGGAATCCGTATTTCTGAAGCGGAGGGCGTCTCGATCCCTAATATCAATTGGCGGGAACGGAGAATAAAAGTCTATGGAAAAGGACGTAAAGAACGGTATGTCCCGTTTCAGAAAACGTTGGAGACACACTTACGTCAGTATATCGAGATACGCGGTTTGCTTGATCACGATTTCTTATTCGTTAATATCGATAACACACCGATGAGGATACGAACAATGCAGGAGAATATCCAGGAGTATGGAGTTAAGGCCGGAATCAATGGCGTACGAGTGTCACCGCATACGTTCCGGCACACAATGGCGAAGATGTACGTTATGAATGGCGGTGACCCATTATCGCTTCAGATCATACTCGGACACACGACGCTAGATATGGTGCGTAATTACGTAAATCTATTTTCGAACGACATTTCGAAGAAACACGAAAGGCACTCGCCGCTTGAAAACTTGGACGTAGATTAAAATAAGCCCCGTATAGAACCGGCATTATCCGCTGGCTCCGTACGGGGCTTTTTGTGCTTAGTATATCCGTTTCAGTAAATCCTCAATGCTTTCCTTCAAATCTACCGCGTATGTATAGTAATCCTTACCTAGAGCTTCAGGTATGTCCGCAAGACGGGCTCGTGACTCAATCATACTTATTGATAAGGTCTCTTTTTGTGCTTTTTTTATATCGATGCTACTTCTTAGGCTACCGTCAACCTTTGCTTTTACAAGTGTGTTTGTAGCTTCGAGTACATTATCAGCTAACTCAACTAGACTTTTTCGATCCCTTATATTTTCTAAATCAGTAACTGCCGACTCTAGTGCCGTGCGAAAATTTGCATAGAGAGTAGCGGCTGCTAATTCCTTCTTAGTATCCTCGTACTTTCTCCGCACTTCGACATCCTCTTTTAAATCGAGGGCTTTCTCATACACCGTGAGCGCTGATTCAAATTCGCTTCTCTCATAGTGTTGGCTAGCTTTTTCTACAAGATTTCCAAATTCTTTAGTATTTCCACATCCAGTTATGACAAAGAGCGCGACCACGATTAAAACTACCTTCCTCAATTCATCGACCATCCTTCCTAGATATTTATAGTTCAATTTTACCAGTTAGTCCGAATGTTTACGACAAATATTTTCGTCAAAGTGTGCGAACTATCCCGTCATTACGACTATGTAAGTGTAAGCCGATTTAACCCGTTAATTCCCCGTCTAATCGCGCCCTAAGATCGCTGGTCACTGAATGCACTACCGGTCGATTACGACGCGTCTACGGGCAAATTAGACGGAAATTTCACGCTGATATGTGCGAAACGGAGTACAGCGGCGGTTATACGTATGAGGGCGAAATACAATCGATCCCTATCGCAATCCCGACGTATCAACTCGTATTTGCACTTTTTGTATACTACGGAGTTTTCGCCCGTACGGTTCCGTCCATTTCACGGCTGTTTACGTGGGACAAAAAACGTCCCCTGAAAATTACGTGAAATTATCGGTTAATTGTCCGATCGGCTACCGTAACCCTATTTCGTAGCTAGGACGACAAAAACGCCGTGTTCAGAACGGTAAAAACAAGGAACGGAGGTGGCGGGCTAATGTCGGATATTCGGGCGGGTCCGGAAATGGGTGGGCGTAAGGGGTTTTCTTTTATATTAAAACCTCAACGTGTCCGATATGTATTGATAATCCCGTTATTCAAACACGATTTTCGTTTGAATGGCGGAAGTATTAATAGAACGTAGTGATATTAATACTTAAGTTCTTTAAAGTCTTTTAAATCTTTAAAGATAAAAGATTTAATAAAATAACGTATCGGCCGCATAATGTCAACCGTTATTTTCATTTCCGCTACAATTCGCCTTAATCGTTTGCACTATTTGTATACTCGATAAATTAACGAGGAGTGACGTATTCATGACGAAAGTAAACGAAACTATCCCGCAAGTCCCAACGATTCCCTGCGATGTTGCGGAAGCAATCGAAAAGATGAAGGGGACGTTCGGGGCGACGAATATGACGGCAATAATGCGGTCAGTACTCGATTCAAATTATAACGGTCCTGTTACGTTAAAGCTCCGATCCATCCCGTTCAATACGTTACTGGCCGCGATCAGCAACGGTTATGAAATCGAACTGTCTCCGGAAGAAGCTGCGGAGAAGGAACGTAAAGAGACCTACGAAACTCTACGCAGAGAGTACGTGTCTATCCGACGTAAGCAGCGTGAGTGGGTTAGTTTACACTGGAAGACGGCTGAAGAGTACCGTCATTTAGCGGACGGCATCCAATTCGCGGTCCGCACGTTAAAACTCGATATCCCGGAGGTGACCGAATAATGACGACTAACGTAACGAAGTCGAAGTCCACCGCAGCCGAACCGTCCATTATCGCAATCAATGCGACGTACGGGTTCACCGTTTCTGACCGCGAATACAGCTTATACAAACGCGTTACCGTTGACCCAACGAAAGCACCGTCATATAAGGTGCAGCCGGGCGTAACTCCTCCGGAACCCTACGAAGACTGGCGGCCGGTCAATCGCTATTATCCGCAAACGACGGACGGGCTCCGTTCGATGCTCTTATTCGTAACTCACCGGTCCGTTAACGATTCATTTATCGGCAGTAGCGTCGGGGAATACTTGTCCGCGATGCCATGGCGGAGCTGCTGCGCGAAAACGACGCTTATCATAATGCGCGGCGTGCGGAACTACAAGCGGAGGTTGACCGGCTGCGGGCAAACATACAGGTGCTGAAGACGTACGCGGCTGGACAAGCGTGTCATTACGGAGACTTAGCGCCGAGAGCCCGTTTGATGGCGGGTTATTACCAGGGCAAGGCGGACGTGTACGCAGAGGTGGCGTATATAGCAGATAGTGCTTATATCATACGTGAGGATATCTCGCAAGAAGAATAGCATTGGGATACAACGGTAAAACTCCAAATTCGTTCAATTTACGTATGTTTTCAAGTCGGGATCTGGAAGTGTTTCTCCCGAATGCTCTGTTTTTCTCAGAATTGCTTAGTTGCGAGAAATTACGAAGGAAGGTTACGATTATGCCACAAATAGGAAAAACAACACGCAACCGAATAACCGCCGAACAACGCCGCGACTGGCCGAATCTTCCTACGATGTATTGGAATACGTTAACTTTTACGGAGTATTTTCGCGGTATGAACAAACTGTTGTACGGGGCCGAATATGCGCCCCTCCGCAATTGGAAGTTCGAGCAAGGCGTGATTAAACGTCAGCTCGACGAATACGGTCCGGAGATCCTCCGCGCCGCGTTTGACGAGTGTTTCCGAACCTATCGGTCTACCCACGATTATCCGATCTTAACGGCTGGATTTGCGGTCGCGTATCGGATTAACGGGATTATTCCGAAGCTGCTGGCGGAGAAAGCGGAGGCCGAGCGGCGGGAAACGGAGAAGCAGGCGGCGTCAACGGTGAGCGCGGCGGAGCTGAAGGCGCTGTGGTAATCGAGTAGAGCGTGTGATTTCGGACAACTTCTGTATAACTATTAAAAGGGGGCGTCGCAATGAAACGACGATTAAATCGGACGGAATACGCAACGTGTCAGCAAGCGCTGGCCGAACATACGGAAACGTTGTGGCTGCGGTTTGCTGACAGAGAGATTAGCGAAGGTACATTTGCGCGGCTGGATACGAAATTGACCGAGTGGGAGGCGGAGTTGGAACGGAAGAGGCCGGTTCGTTTATGGAGGGAACGGACTCGGCCGAGCGTTGGCGTGGGATGACGTGAATATTAACGTCTAAGTTTTCCGTAAGCCGACTCGTAATTAGAAGCGAGTCGTTCCTCACGAACGAACGTCACATAACCGCTTGATGTCAAAGTAAACGGGGGTAAATCTTCTGGACGAACGGAGTTGGCGACTATTGCAGCGTTGTTTTGACCGTTAATATCAGTAATTAATGCGATTAGCGAAGGGTCGTTCCGCTCTGCAATATCTTGTAATACGTATTGTCTGTAAGTGTACGCGTTAAGATAACAAAGAAGATCAACGGCCATCCTTTTTTCAACTTGGACTCGTTTGCTAAGCATGGGAAGAATATCACGGTCCCATTCAGGCCATTCAATCGGAACGCCAGGAAGAACATCTAAAAGTTGGTACTTCGGTTTTATACTATTAAGTCCTATCCACATCAAAAGCAGTCTAATCAGAGTATCATTATCGGATACATACTTTAGAGCGGGAAGTGATGTGTTATACGCTGCAATCATTCTTTTCGTATTTGCTTTGTGAAAGTTTGACATACCGAAGTGTTCAGCGGAAAGACTATTCGACTTGTTGACCATCTCGACCGCTTCTGAAACACGGCCAGTAAAGAAAACTTTTTCGGCTTCATTGAATAGGGTATCTGACTGTTCTTTTAGGGTCATATTTTCCCTCCAAGAGTTCTTTCAATTAGTCAAAATCGACTTCGTCGGAAAGTCCGAGAAGAAAGTCAGCAGAAACGTTCAAGTACTTGGCTACTTTTACTACGACATCAACTGGAAATTCCCTCCGGCCTGACATATAGCCGTTAAAAGTTTGCGGGAGAACATCTATAGCGGCGGCCAAGTCTTTTTGCTGGATACTTCGCTTATTAATGACTACATTTATACGTTCGGAAATCATTTAAAACACCTCTTGACAATACGCGAAACGCGTATTAGTATTAAAGCGTAGGAGAAACGCAAAACGCGTATTGAAATCGATTTTACAAACCGAATTATACCATACAACGTATCCACTTACCACGTATTACAATCCGCTTCCTCAAACGCAGCGTCCGATCTTCCAACGGCATCCTCGCCATCATCGGACAAGCGCGCAACACCCCGCATCAAACCTCGAAATAACCTCCGTATAGTTATCGTTAATCTGACGTTTCCTCAACGCAGAGTTGACGAAAAGGGACGAAGCCCTCTATTTCGTTCCGAAACTGGCGAGAGGCTATTCGTGTCTCTGCGTCAAGAAGTACATCGAATAAGAAGGGAGATGATCGTTATGCAAAAAAGAAGACCGTCTACTTTTATTCAGCCTGAAATACTTGAAGATTATTTGGAATACTTGACGGACCAAGTGGAAAAAGGCGAAGAATTTGCAACGTTATCTATACACCAAATATCTTCGTTAATAACTGCTTACTTAGAACTACTACGAAAGTAAAAGTAGTTGCTTCGCATTATACCGAAAGCATAAAGGGAGTTGTGAAAATGTTACAGGTCAGCGTTAAGTATAGAACGAACATGGGACATAGAACCGTTAAACGCACTCTGCGAACCGACGACAAAGGTAGTCTGTACGTCATAATCAACAGTTACAAGTGGTTTGTTAGTCCTGTTACTTTAAATGATGGAACCATTGTGTGGTACGTCGGCGAGTATTGCGTAAGCCTTAAGCCTATAACAGTACGATTACAAACGAAGGAGCTGACGAAAATGGGCAACGAAAAACCACGATACATCGCAAGCCCATACAGTTATTACGGAGACAGCAGCCGCCCACGCACCTATTCCGTTTGGGATACGAAAGGAGGCGAGTGGACCGGAGATTTCGTCGGCAACAAGGAAGGCGCGCAGGAGGTGGCGGATAACTTGAATTACAAATACTACGAATGTACCGAATGCGGTTACGTTCAAGTCGAAGAGGCTACGCTAACCGAATTTAAATGCGACCATTGTAGCCGTCGTGTGATTATTTCGTACGAAGCCGTATTAGCCGAAACGCCAGCAGCCACGCCAGCCCTTCCGAACATCAAAACGGCGACCGACGAACTTCACCGCTGCTTCCGCGCTTTCAATGACCACTACTTTAACGGCGAGGTCGCCGAGCCCGCTATTACGATCCAAGCGGCAGGTAAACGCCAGGCTTACGGATGGTGTTCGCTTGTACCGTTCTGGCACCGGCCCGGCGCGGAAGGTGACGGAAGCGAGCCGGATGGTCATCGTTACGAAATCAACTTGTCGGCCGAACATATGGCACGCGACCATTACGATATCCTGCGTACGCTGCTACACGAAATGGTCCATTTGCACAACGTACACATCGGCGTTCAAGACGTATCGCGCGGCGGAACGTACCACAACCTACGATTCAAGGCGGCCTGCGAACGGGATAATATGTTCTATTACGATTTCGACAAGCCAGATAAGAAAATCGGATGGTCTGCGGCCAAACTGACGGATGAGACGCGGGCGTTCATTGATACAATCGGTGTCAGCTCGGAAGCCTTCGGATTGTACCGGGCAGTTCCGGAAAAGGCGAAGAAGACGTCCAATTCGTTCAAGCTCGAATGTCCGGACTGTGGCGCAAAAGTACGGGCGAGTAAACCGGGATTGCTAATCCGATGTAAGCCGTGCGACGTCGATATGGAGGAAATCTAACGGTAAGTGAAACGTTGAATATTCATATTCAATCTAACGAAAGGATGACGAAAAATGAACGAATCGACTCGTAATCGAAAGTCCGCACGACCTACGGTTAACACTTCGCTTGCTGCCCGTATCGCAACCGGACGCCATCTTCTACGCGTCAAACGGCTTGGCCTGGCGGATCATATCGGCGGCTTCGGCGAATGGATTGCGCTATGCGGCTACACACGGCAGCAGGCGGACAGGCTCGTGCGGCTGGCGGTGATAGCGGAAGGAACGGGAAGCGTTGAAAGCGCAGCAGCGGTATGAAGAAGCAAGCCGACCGCGTCCGTTACTATGTACGGAAGATACACATATGCGGACAACGGAAAATGAGCGGACAATTTGTTCCGAGTAATCGACACGAACGGTTATTATCGTATCGTGACGCAATGCGGAGGAGGCTAACGAAATGAAATACGTTTCTGATTACGTAGGTCGAGCGCCAGTTATGTTTCGCGAGTTGGCGGACATGGCGAGAACTGCCGGTAACGAGCGGCTACGGCGAGTATGGGCTGCGAATATAGAACTAAGGAGGACGATGAGATGAACGAAGCGGTGACCGCTGTACTAATGGACATCCAACGCGAAATAGCGCAGCAGATTGGTGCAGGCGTTGACGTACATTATTCCGAAGGAAAAGGCGCGTTGTTTGTTCCGGAAGGTGCAGCACTGACGCCGGATAACGTGATTTATGCGGAACACGACATGAGTCTGCGGATTAAGGAGCAACTACGTAGAATGTCTGCGTAAGGAGGGAAACGAATTGAGACGACAAAGAGTAGTGAGAACATATCCGAAAGGATTCACTAATCCAACAGCGGCATTATCTACGGCATTAAACGAAGGTTGGATAGTGATAATTTCTAATCCTTTTGATTGCGGAAATGGTCAAATAGGAACAGAGTATATTCTCGAAAAATAATTTCACTTGCGAAGTACGGAGGTGAGCAGTAGTGACAACGAGATCTCAGGTATTACTCGAAGAGGGACTATATGCCGTTAGAAGTGGTTTGTCAATAATCGGATTCGTACGCGCTATGGACGCAATGTTGGCGCATAAAAAAGCGACAGCCATTTTCGGAACGCACGACGGCGTCACATCGGCAATTATCGTTTTCGATACGTAGGGACTATAGTCATTGACGTTATAGTATTTATAGTATATATTTACAATAATCACTATAGTATCGAGAGGTGACGAACTATTAGCGCCAATAATCACTCATCAAAATGCATTCTACGTAAACCATGCGGAATAGCCGGACGTGACGGCTGCGACCGATTCTGCCCGTCATACATCGCAATCCACGGACTTAATGGCGACGGCGGCCGTAATGGTGCAGCGGGCATACCCGCCGAATATCGGCTGCTAACGCTTAATACGAGCCCGGCCCGCGAAGGTCAATCGGCGGTCTACACGGCGTTGGTGGATTACGTGAAAACATTCGGCCGACAGTTTGTTCCGGACGGCGATCGGATCAAATCCGTATATCTATATTCGGCGGAACCAGGCACCGGAAAGACAACGACGGCGGCTGCGCTGCTCAATGAATATTTAACCGTTCATTACATCGGATCGGTTCAGCGCAGGCAGCAACCGGTGGAGAAACCCGTGTATTTCCTTGACGTTAACGATTGGCAGCGACTCTATAACGGATTCACGCGTAAGGGCGTGCCGCAAGATGTAGCGGAAGTAAACTCACGTGAATATTACAGACGTGAGGGAATCGCCAGTCGTACGCCATTTCTCGTAATGGACGATATAGGCGTTCGGGAATGTACCGAAGGATTTCGCGGTGATATCCACGCGCTCATTAACGAGAGGGTGACGTCCCGGCTTCCGACAGTCTATACGTCCAACGTTCCTTTATCGGAGTTGGCGTCCGTTTATGACCGGCGGCTGGCGGATCGAGTACGGGATATGTGCATTAACCTAACGTTCCAGGGCGAGAGTAAGCGTGGGATACGGTAAATCAGTTCGGGAAATAAGGGAAATATTCATTTCATGCAAAAAACAAATGAAAATAGGTAAAAACGTAAACCCGAAAAACGGAATTACGAGTAAATCTGAGATAAAGCGAGTAAAACGGAGAAAATACAAAAATTCCCTCTGTGAAGAAAATCGCCGAAAATGACCGAAAATGCCGTTTGAGAAACACGAGCAATGGTGCTAGCATTAATTTATTGAATTATTGAGTAAAACGGAGCATTCGAGAGGAAATGTTTTAGTAGTAATGATTACGATATTACCAAAATGCGCGTGAAATAAGGGAAAATTACGTATATTTTGATATAACGGCATATCAGAGCATATACCAAACTACGTACTTTTAAGTGTGTTTCTAAATAATCCCAATTTCAGTCTTACCAAAATTTTGACGGATAACGGGATTCGACAGTTCAATAGGAGGTGACGCATAATTGAGCGTAGAAGAGGCGTTAATATCGAAAGTGATCGACGGGAATGAAATGTCCGTATTCGATCAATATGACATTGTAGGCGAATACTTTTTGACGGAGATTGGACGAAAAGCATACGAATATACGCGAAGTCACGCGGAGAGTAACGGAGGGAAGGCTCCTTCGTACGCAATACTCGTCGAAGCGGTGCCGGAGTTTACGTATATACCAGGCGTTACCGACGAGTACACGTTTCTTGTGTGGAAATTGAAGGAAAATTGGGGGAAGATTGAGGCAGCAAAAGTGCTTCAAGGCCGCGATTTACCTGAGAAATTCGGCGAAATCGGAAAATCGCTGACTATATCTGACTTTACGGAGTGGTTGACGCTTGTACTTTCCGATATTAAACTAAGAACAAGCGTTCGCAAAAGTGTCGGGATTGATATCGCGGAAGCATCGGAGAAATTCCTAACAGAGTACCGTGCGCGCAAGGACGGCACATCGTTCCGTCTATGGCCTTCTAAATTTACGAGCGTAAATAAAGCGATTGGCGGTGGATACTACAGCGGAAACATGTATACGTGGTACGCACGTTCCGGCCGTGGAAAATCTGTTCTTACGATGGAGGAGGCGTTGGAAGCCGCAGTAAATGGCGCAACCGTACTCGTATGGCTTATGGAGATGGCACTATACGAATACCTGGCACGCTCTTATACGTCAATTTCCGCGCGGCTGGGCGTTATGTTGGCGAGTGTAGACGGAGTGGACTACGAAGCCGGATTTGACAACCGAGCGATGCTGGCCGGTAAGCTGCCAGAAGAAGCGGAAGCGGAACTCGAAACGTTTATCGCGGGGATTAACGAAGTTATCAGCGGTAAAATTATCGTACGCTCCGTTGATGATCCCGATTTCCGCGACCGTACGCTACGGCAGCTTGAAGCGGATATACGCGAGGTTAATGCGGACGTGGTCGTAATCGATCCGATCTATTACATGGATTATGAAGCAAACACATCGAAAACGGCGGGAGGCGACGTTGCGGCTACATCAAAGGGATTACGGAGGCTTGCTGGGTCAACTGGTGCCGTTATTCATGTAATTACCCAGGCGGAAGAGAATGCGGCTGAGAAGGAAGACGATGGGGCTCGCGAATTGAAACCGCCTAAACGTGCCGAGATTAAAAAAACGAAAGCGGTACTCGAAGATGCAACGAACGTATTCGGTATCGACACTCTGGCACACGAAGGACGCGGCGTAATCGAAATCGGAAAAGGGCGTTCGGGCGGCGAGGATACGCGGATTGAAATCGTATATCTGCCGAATTACGGGATAGTGCGGGAGCCAGTCACGGAGGATGTGGCGGCTAAGTTCGTAGGGAACTTTTGAACTGCGAATAAAAGTATTAAAGCTTTAATACATTTCGCATATCCTATTGCTAATGTGAAATCCGTGTGGTAGTATTTGTCTACAGGAGGTGTTTTTGTGTCAAATTTAAACAATTATCTACAGAAGATGGCCGACGAGGTAACCGCAAAAAACAAACGTGCAAGAGGCGAAGAGAAGCGACTTACTGTGGTTCTTAGTGATTACGACCACAGGCGTCTAAAGTTTATATCTGACAAGCTCGGTGAATCGGCTGGGGCGTTTGCTAGGAACATAATCGTAGAAGCCTTGAACGACGCTGAGAAGGTTCTAAAACTAGACGAATACGAGCCCGAACCGATTGGTACTGATATGTTTGGGGATGATGTCTATAGGTATAGTGACTACGGAAATTTTATTAATGACGCTACAGATTTCGACGTAGAAGTGCCGGAATTGCATACTGACTTAGATTTCGATTGGGACGAGGATAAGTGACGCTATGATAGCGATACGAGGACCTAACGGAGCCGAAACGTCGCTCCCCGTAGACATCCGCGCCGAACTCGAAGAGTTTCCGTGGACATCCGCTACCTGGTCGTCGGACAAGTTAATCGCGGCCAGTCCGTTCCGTTACGAGCGGCACCCGTCTTTCGCGGTAATTTTCGAGCATGGCGGCTGGCGCGATTATGGGGCGCTCGACCCGCGTTGGCAGTCCGGTTCCTTCATTCGTCTGCTTTCGTTCCTTAGGCAAGAAACGTACGAGGAAACGGAAGACTATCTCGCGGTGAAGTATGGCGTTAGCCCGCGTGACCCGACCGCCGAAATTACGCTGAAGGTACCGAACCTTATAATAGATAAGCCGCGAACAGTCCGAATAGGCACCCAACTGTTGGACCAGTACAACTTCCGGTCACCGTATCTCGGCAGCCGGGGAATATCGGAGTCCGTTCAGCAGCTCATGCGTATCGGGTATGATCGGCAGCGGCGCGCAATTACGATTCCTTGGTTCAATCCGGAGGGGTCGCTCGGAAACGTGAAGTATCGGAAGGTCGCAGATAAGACGTTTTGGTATGCGAAGGCCGGACGTCCGATCCGCGAAATGCTTTACGGCATTAACGTGGCGTATGAGCGTCGTATTAAACGGGCGGCGATCGTAGAAGCGGAAGTCGACGCAATGACGTTGATGTCACGAGGAATCTTTGCTGTAGCGACCGGCGGTACGGCGTTCACACGGGCGAAAGCGGAATTGTTATTACGTTCGCCAATCGAAGAATTGACGTTGTATCGCGATAATGACGGGCCGGGCCGTGCTTGGCGTAATGCTATCGTTCGGGAGCTGGCGGGAAAGATGGACGTTCGGCTGGCGTTGATTCCGAGGCGATACGGTAAGGACGTGAACGAGGCAGTAAACGCGGGTTGGAATCCGTTGGAAGCGAAGGTCGATAAATGTCGAATGATAGCGGTTTATTTACGTTGATGTCGAAGGGGGCGGCGTGTACAATGGAATTACCATTTCGCAAATCTGCGAATTTTACCGCAGTCGTGCGCTCATTCGTGAGCCCACTCGTAAAGTTTCCGTTCTGGAACGCCAAGCGCGTCAGCAATCGGAATCGCGTCACACAACGGCATATGCTTAACCGACATAGTGACGTACTTCGATATCTTCTTTTCGTGGACTCCGGAGTATTCGGCAAGTAATCGTTGAGTCCACCCGAGGTTCTCGAGTAGGTCCGGAATGAGGCAACGACGCGGTTCGAGACCCATCGTATACCCTCCGAAAATATTATGAAATTAATTTGTGCGAATATGTGCGAAACGGCAATCCAAAACGACTATGTATGTATAAGGAGTGTGATGGTGTTGAGTGATGTAAAACTGAATATGGTTTACAAGGCTTACATAAATGACGAAGTTGGTTTCAGCGACGTCTATCGAGCAGCCAATAGAATCCGCGAAATTAATAGGGACAAGATAATTAGTTTCGCATTAGGAGATGAGGCTGACGCCGTTGAGTTATTTGATGATACGTTGATGAAACTGACATTAGGTCCGGAAGTTCCTGATTTCGAGCGTTCACTTAACGTAAGGCTTCGACGAAGAAGAATAGATTTACTTAGGAGAAAGACATCGAAGGAAGCCACTGAATCTTACGAAGCAATACTCGAATCGACAGTCGAAGAAGGGACGGCAATCCCTGACTCATTCCAAAGCAGTCATAATCTAGAACATGAAGTACTAATGAAGGAAGCCGACCACCGGCAAGTGATCGACTCCTTAGTAAATGACCCTACCCAGGTCGACCCTGTTACGACGCTAATCGTAACTGAGTTCCCGAAGTACAAAACCGTCACGGCGCTCGCTAAAGCGCTAGGTTTGCACCACGAGGATATTAAACGGAAATTACGTAGACTTTCTCGTAGATACGACGCTAATCGTTTCGGAGATTACTACGAATATTTGTCCGCTTAATACTTCAATTATAACATATGCGCAACTCAATCGCTAAATTGGTAAATGTTAACGTAGCTTTCGCCCTCCCCGGCGAATAGGCATTACGTCGGGGAATTTCGTTAACCTGCGCTTGTTGTTGGCTAATAATTACAGTTCCATTAACAGTTTCTACTATAACGCAGATTTTTATACGTGTCAATCGAGTATGCATCATATAAATGTCCGTTTTGCAAGATTTCACACTATATTCATATTTGACGGAGGTATAACGAATGTCTAACGAACTTTTACGTAATAACATACGCATTTCTAACGCAAAGGTTTCGAATAAATCCGAAATTCTACGAAATAATTACGGCTACGATGGCGGTACCGATACGCACGAAGACGCGGCCGACTACGGAACTTCGCGGTACTTAAAGGCGGTGCGGCTCGCATGAGTATTAATAACGTACTTGATCCGAAGGCCGGTACGCATTTTAGCGGTAAAATCTTCGTAGTTCCGCACGCCCTCGACCGCGTGACCGAGCATTTTGGCGTAGATAGATCGGCCGCGCCCGCTTGGGTAATGGACCGGCTCCGTAAAGCAAGCCTCGTCGATCCGGACGTTATCGGAGAGGACGGCACCGCGCGTAGACTTTTCGTGTACCAGCGCATCGCGTTTATCGTGGCGCAGCATGAAGATACGGTTGTGACCGTATATCAACAGGAAAAAGCGCCGGAAGACATCCGTAACAACGTCGGCAAAGTTTTGATGCGTGCGTTGAAGTCGGCGCAACGTACGGAGAAGCGCGAGTTGAGACGGCTCAACATCGAAAAGGCGGAGATTAACGTTAAGCAGGCCGAGTTAGAGTTGCGGCGGCTGAAGACAAATCTACTATCGCTTCAACGAAAAATTGACGAAGAGTTATCGCTGCTGGCTTACGAGTTGAAGCGTATTGAATCGGATATCTTCGCGGTCAAACGGGAAAAATCGTCGCTGGCGAAGGGGATTTGCGCTTACATGTCGTAGGGACGCATGTCCCTCGGCCATGAGGCGGTATTAACGTGAGAGGGCGGAACAGGCAGCCGCCGCCATGCAACGTAGGAGATTCCGATTGTCACCGGACTCCGTTAGTACCGTCTCCTGGACGAACCTTACGGTTTGGCCCGACTTTATAACGGAGGTGAGATCGATGTAAAGCGTCGGCAGATGCTTGACGCAAAGTTGACGAAAGTGAACGAAAATACTAATGGCCGGAATGGCCGAAAAGGATGCGTGATTAAATGAGTCAATTTACGAAACGCGGTACAGCGGCAGTAGAATCGGCAACAGCGGATAAGGATACGAGTTCGTCGTTGCACGTACCATTCCCTTCCGGTACGACGCTGAAGGTCCGAATCAAGTCGGCAGAGGACTCGGCGGAGTACTATGCGCACGGTATCTTCGGCAAGGTAAACACGTTTGTACCGAAGGTTCCGGCGGAGCGCAACGCGAAAGGTTACGTTACTGCGAATCCATCCGTATGGGACAGCGCGGCTGACTTACTTTACGCGGATGCTAAGGCCGCAAAGGACGCGGGCGACGAGAAAGGCGCGGAGGAAATTCGTAAACAAGCGTACCTATTCAAGTCAAAGGCGCGCTACCTTATCGGCTTCGGTAACCTCGAAACTGGCGAAGATGGTTTCGTAGACCTTACGCCAAAGCAGGCGAAAGGCGTATTCGCTGCCATCACCAAGTATGCGAAGCGTCTCGATAAGGTTGCGTTTGAGCTGACGAAAACGGGATCGTCAACGGATACGGCCGTAACATTGTCGCCGGTGCTCGACATGGACGAAGATTTGACGGAAGCTGAACGCGCTAACTTCGAAAAATGCGGAGCGCAGCCGTTCGATTTCGCGGCATTCGAAGGCTTCCTGTTTGAAGCGGACGAAGCGGAGCAGACGAAGAATCTCGTTGTCGCCGGATTTGATATCGCGCGCCTCGGTCTGAGTATCGGAGCTAGCGGAGGCAACGCAGGCAAGCCGGAAGCGGCCGAATATACGCCGATCGAAGTAACCGAAGGCAAACTACCGTTTTAATACGCCGGGGGAGAAATCCTCTCCCTACGGTCACGCAAACGAAAGGGGTCGTAATTTATCGCACATATAACGGAAATTACCGGCAAGTATTCGGAGTTGATCGCAAGGGCGGCGCTACTCGCCAATGGCTGGCGGGTTCATACGTCTGATACCGAAGAGGCATACGACATCCTAGCGACCGATCCGGTATCCGGCGAACACGCCCGTATCCAGGTTAAGACGATTAAGCAGCGGGACGACCGGCGCGGCGATCTCGTAGTGTATGCGCGTAAAGGTAACGGGACGGCGTACGACTATTCCGAGGCTGACTATTTCGTTGGCGTATGGGCTGTCGACGGCGAGATTCCCCGCATTTACATGTTTGAGAACCGGCTGTTAACGGAGTATTGGGCGCGGGAAGCTGACGGAAGTAACCGCTGGGTCGAGCTGCCTATCGCGTTGGACCGAACCGCGTTTAGGACGTTAACCGAAGCTCGAACGGAACCGGTCGAAGCCGTTGCCTAGACGCGATCCAGCGGAGGCGGCAGTCGTTGCGGAGTGCGTGCATTGCCTGGGCGAGATTTACGAAGGCGACGAGGTTAAGCGAATCGATAGCGACGTAGGAACCGGATTCGTACACGATAATTACGGTCAAGCGTGTGCGGCCGAATATGCAGCTTTACGAGCGTACGACGGAGCTGGCGTAATCAAACGAGATTTGACGATCGAATAAACAGCCGATAAGGCCGAATAGGAGCGATGTATAAATGGCGAAATTGAACGTTGTTAGCGAAGGTACTTTCGTAGAGGTGCGTCAAGATGGTGCTACGGTGAGGTATCGTAAGGTTGACCGTAAAGCGCAGACGGGCGATATCGTAAGGGCGCGAGAATCCAGTACCGATATTACGCAAGGTGCGTTTTATAGAGTAACTGCTTCCTACGGTGACCGCATCGAGTTTAACGACAACGACGGAGACCTACGTAATCGTAATTTGAGCAAATACGAAGTCTATGAAAAGGTTACGGAGCCGAAGCGTCTGACTGTCGGCGACTACGGCCGTGTAACTTCGTCTGCAACTGGTCGCATTTCGGACCAAATCGGAAGTGTCGTAAAAATCGTACGTGATGACCCTGATGAGCCGAAAGCACCGTATCAATGCGAAGATATTAACGGAGAGAACGTCGGGCTTGCGTTTATCTCCGAACTGGAACCGGCAACTAAAGCGGAGTTTGACGCACAGATACCGAAGCCTGCCCGCCTCAAAGTCGGCGAATATGCCAAGGTAGTTAACGTAAGTGTAATCGACGGGTCGACAGCGGATTGGGCGCGAATCAATACTATCGTAGAAATCATAAAAGACGATTATTCGGACATCCCCTACTCTGTAAAACGCGTAGATAACGGCGAGACCGGATGGTCGATGGCAGCGCGTCTTGTACCGGCAACCAACGAGGAAGTTCACCAGGCTAAATACTCCGTAAAAATTGGCGACTTCAAAGACGGAGATTGGGCGGAGATCGTTAACCCGACGGATAAAAATGCGGACCCTGTAGCTATTCGCACAAGAGGTCGCGTCGTAAAGGTAACGTTGTACGGACCGCGCGGCCGCTGCGGTCTAACACTTACGAAAGAAGACGGAAGTCACGCCGGATTCGCTAATGCTGACGCGCTCCGTAAACTTAGCGATACTGAAGTCGCATTACTGGACTACGAAATCGTCGGTAAGCGAAATTCCGCCGGTTCGAAAATTGGCGACATCATCGTATTTGATGAGCTGCCCGGATCATTCGTGTCCCTCGGCAGGCTTTATACGGTAGAGAGCGTAGATAGTTGCGGAGACGCGCAAATCGTGGACGACGAAGGCGACAGCTACGACACGTGCGGCGAGGACTTTACGCTTTACCGGAAAAAGGCGGAAAAGAAAGCAGCACCATCATTAAAAGTAGGTGACACTGTTAAACTTTCAATTCCAGAAGGCGAGAGTCCTCGTTATGGTTGGGGCAGCGTTAAAAATGGGAACGTTGGCAAAATTCGATACGTCGACGGAAACGGAGTAACGGTAGACTTTCCGAATCAACGCGGCTGGAACGGACTAACTAGCGAATTTGTCATTGTATCGGAGGATGACGTTAAGGCTGAAGCCGAACGTCTGAAATGGGCCGCAATCGGACGTAAAGTCGGCGAGTATAAGACGGGCGATGTCGTTGAGTGTATCGATTCTTGCTCCGGACACCGTATCGGAACTGTCGGTATTGTAACCGCAGATTCGGACGATTACGAGTTGGTATACGTTAAAGCTAACGGTAAGTCCTACCTACACT
Organism: Paenibacillus sp. NPDC057967; assembly: GCF_042887015.1. Lineage (NCBI taxonomy): Bacteria > Bacillati > Bacillota > Bacilli > Caryophanales > Paenibacillaceae > Paenibacillus > Paenibacillus sp. NPDC057967. The sequence goes on along the minus strand of NZ_JBHVQB010000003.1, from coordinate 38,882 downwards.
CGGTCAAACTCGTAACACCGGTAGAGCAACGTTTTGACGCGAAAGGAGATGCTGCGTAATCGAAATCAAAGTTACGTTAAACGTGCGGAGTCCGAGTATTACAGACGAAGCGGTAACGAAGGAAGCCGTGAAGTCTGCGGTCAAACGTCGGCAAGCTGCGGAGCCGGAAACGATAGATGCCGCTTGGCAACGGATTCTATCGATGAAGAACACGGACACTGACGCTGAAAGGCTACGAGCGGTCCGTGTGGCAATGGCGGAGGGGCTTATAGGCAGAGTCCCCTCTCTCGCTGCCAAACGGTTCAGTAAGGCGGAGGCGCTCCGGTTATGGGCGGAATTGCATGAGTTGAATCGTGCGGAAACGTTGCGCAAAATGGTCGAGGAGATGCCGGTCAATTACCTTTTGATTACTACGGCGGAGGCGCTGGCGTGGATCGTCGAGTTACTACGTGACGAAACGATAGTTGCGGTAGATACGGAGACGACGGGCGTTGACGTGTATACGGATGTGATCGTCGGTATTTCGCTGACATTGCCGGTGGCCGATGTACACGTATATATTCCGGTTGCACACGACGAAGGTCCGCAGCTCGACCGCAATTACGCATTGTCCGCGCTGCGGCCGTTTTTGTACGATACCAGCATCGGTAAGGTACTGCACAACGCCATATTCGACATTGCGATGTTCAGACGGCACGGCTCCGATCTTCGCGGCGTGACGTGGGATACGATGACGGCAATGCACGCCCTTAACGAAAACGAGGAGTCATTCCGCTTAAAAGATTTAGCTACGAAATACTTGGCGGTTCCTTCCGATACCTTCGACTCGCTGTTCGGCAAGGCGGCGAAGTTCAACATGATTCCGCTAGACATTGCGCTCGTATATGCCGCGAAGGATACGGACTTGACGTGGAAGCTGTATCAATTCCAGCGCAGGCATTTCGTTAAGCTACCGTCTATTCTCGAATACTACCAAACGGTAGAGGTTCCGTTGCTGTACGTCATCGTGGACTTAGAATCTAACGGATATATACTCGACCTCGACTTTGCGGCAGAGTATGGACGTTCCCTACAGGAGCAGGCCAAACGGTTACACACGGAATTATTTGCCGCGCTTTCTCCGCATCACACCGGAGACGAGCCGCTTAATCTTAATTCAAACCAGCAGCTTAAGCCCGCGCTTTCCTCCGCAATTGGCGAGGAGCTACCGAATCTCGATGCTAAGAAAACACTAAAACCGCTCGCCGGGCAGCACGAAGTCATTGCGAAGTTGCTCGAATATCGCAAGATAACGAAGCTGTCCGGAACGTATATCGATACACTACCGACGAAACAGAATCCGACGACCGGTCGCTGGCACTCGCGATTCAATCCAATGGGAACCGTTACGGGACGATTCAGCTCCGGTAAGGATGAAGACTCCGGTAGTTCGCAACAGTTTAACGTGCAGAATCAGCCGTATGAGGCCCGTAGGATGTTCGTGGCACCTCCCGGCAAGGTTATCGTCGGTGCGGACTTCAAAGCGCAGGAGATTCGGTGCGTAGCGTATTTGAGCGGCGAGCCAGCGTTAGTAGAGGCGTTCGAAAAGGGACTCGACCCGTATGCGATGCTTGCCGTGCGTTTTACGGGTAAGCCGTACGAACAAGTTAACAAGAACCCGGACGGCTCCGATACGAAGGAACGTAAAATGATGAAGGTCGCGTGGCTGGCGGCGCTATACGGCACATCAAAGTATACGATGGCGGAGCAGCTCGGAACGACTCCGGACGAAGCCGCTAAATTCATGACGGAGCTCTTCGATAGCTTACCGGTTCTACGCGACTGGATCAAAAGTAACGAACGGTTTGCGGAAAAGCACGGATTCGTATGGATGGATCGCGAGCAGCGGAAACGGCGTTTACCTGACGCTACAATCCGCGCCAAGTGGGGCGACCGCGATACCTTCCGTAAAAAGAACCGGGCGATGCGCCAGGCAACAAATGCCCGCGTACAAGGATCTTCGTCAATCCAAACGAAAGTAACGATGAATGAGGCGGACGATTACTGTAAGTCGCGTGACGGCTGGCGTCTGTGGGGATCGGTTCATGACGAGCTGCTTTTCGAGATACCGGAAGATTTTACGCGGAACGATATCGAGGTAATCCGTAAACTCATGACGGAGTCCTATGCGTGGGGTGACGTTAAAAATGGTACGGATATCGAGGTAATGCGTAGATGGGGCGAAGGAATGTCGGTGGACGAATGGTTCAACGCGAAGGAGCGTGCTGCGTAATGGACGAAGAACTCCGTTCAACAATCCGTGAATATGTCGCGAGCAGCGGTTGGGACGCGTTGACCGTTTACCCACGCTTCAGCAACGTACCTGGCCGCGAGATACAACGAATAATTGACGAGGAAGTAACGAAGTCGAAGGAGCGTGCGAACGTATGAGCAAGGTTATGATGACGCAACGAGAACTTATCGATTTATGGCGTGAAGACGAGTTGGAAATCGGCGGAGTTACGTATTCGACCGTCGAGGAAGGCGAGTGGGACGGCGCGGGCGTGAAGTATCAAACGCTTGGAGTCGTATTCACCGACGGCGAGCGTTTCTATAGCGGTACGATTACGCGGTCCGGTTCGTACTTTTCCGATTGGGAGTATGACGATTGGGGTAACGCCGACATTACAGAGGTAACGAAGGTTACGCGTACAATCGAAGTCACACGTTGGGAGGCGGTTTAGTGAGCGTAGAACAACGTAAATATACCGATATTATTCGGCTCGGACACCGTGATTCGGCGGGCGTAGTCGTAGAAGGTTCGTATATCACCGTTTTCGAAAAGCTGGACGGGGCTAATGCATCATTTCGCGATGGTTCGGGGCTTCCCGTGGATGCTTTTGTCGAAGGGGTGGTAGCATACTCGCGCAACACACGACTCTCACCGGAGAACAATCTGCGCGGGTTTTACGAGTGGACGCAACAACTCGATCGGACAAACCTGTTACCTGACACGATTTATTACGGGGAGTGGCTCGTTAAACACAAGGTTGATTACGGCCAGCACGCCGGAACTTTCTACTTATTTGACATTTATAACGAAGAGGACGGGTGCTACGCGCCGACGGACTTCGTTATCGCGGAAGCTGCCCGTCTTGGACTCGCGGTCGCACCAATCTTATACGCAGGCCCTTACGTATCTTTCGAGCATCTGACGTCACTTGTAGGCCGGTCCGCAATTGCTTCGGCGGCAGATGGCGGTGAGGGCATCGTAGTTAAGAACGTCAACTTCCGTGACCGATTCGGCCGTCAAACCTTCGTTAAGCTTGTATCCGATTCGTTCCGCGAGATGCAACCGCAGAAGGCTCCGCGCGATCCGAACACCGAAACGCCAGAAACTACGTTCGTGAAGACATATTTGACGCAAGGCCGTGTCGATAAGCTGACGCACAAACTCGTTGACGAAACGGTGATTCCAGAAGCGTTCGGGCTCGAAGATATGGGTGTCATTCTTCGCGAGTTGGGACCGCGAGCCTACGACGATTTATTGAAGGAAGAGGCGGCCGAGCTTCCTGTTAGTCATGAAGAGAAAGCGATCAGACGAGCGATTGGAAAGATATTACCAATGCTAGTCAAAGCGGTTATTAGCGAAAAGGAGGCGGTATAAATAACGCATTTTACACGAATCGGTTACGAAGCAGCAGCGCCAGACCTGACGCAAGAAATCGCGGCCAACTTCCGCACGCATCTCGATAAATGGTTCGCCGCGCCGGAAGTGTACGACGACGCCCTGGACGCGCAAATCCACCGCTGGTACGCGGACATACTTACAAATAGGCAACGTAAGGTGTGGCCCGCGCGGGGCGTTCCGTATTTCAGTCCGTCGTCCGCTAACGCCGATCCACGCTCATTGTACGAAAAGCTGCGCGGCGCGAAAAAGGACAAGACGGATACGCCGCCGCATCAAGGCCGGTGGACAACGATCGGAACTGCGATAGGCGACGCGATGCAACGTTCGTTACTCTTCGCGGAGAAGCATATGAGTGGCGGACGTTTCCGATTCGAACGGAACGCGCTGGGTGAGCCAATGTACGAAGACTTCGCGAAGGTTAACCGAATGTTGACGCATAACGGCAAAACGTTCTCTCTATTCGGGACCGGCGACGGAATTATGACGTACGTGTCCAAAGATGGCGAGCAGCTCCGTGTCGGCCTCGAAATTAAATCGAAGCAAACGACGTCGGCGCAAACGTCCGAGTTTAGCCAGCGGAACGGTCCGAAAGAGGATCACGTCGCGCAGACGGTATGTTACTCGTTGATGTACAGCGAAGACGGCCGCCCGCTCGATTACTACGTTATCCTCTACGTCAACGCGTCTAAGAAGGCGTGGGAGATGACACCGGAGGATTACGCTAAGAATCCGGACATTGCCGTTCATTGCGTTAAGATCACGGATGCGATGCGGAATGCCGTGCTGGACCGTTTCGCCGCGATCGTGACGGCCGCCGAGTTGTCCGAAGCTCCGGCGCTTGATGTCGGCAAATGGACGTTCAACAACTTTAAGACGGCGTGCGCGACCGGACTGTCTGACGAGGAAGTGACGCAGATTGAACGACAGGTTGCGGCGGTCCAACGTTCCGGACTGAAGGACTTCGTTAAGCGACAATATTCGGACGCGCTGGCGGATATTAAGGCGTTGAGAGGAGGCGTTGCAGCGGCATGACGAAGACTGACGAAATGTTCCGCGTCGGAGTTTGGGTGGGTGACGCATGGTTTGGCGGAGGTTTTGACGACTTTCTCGGCTGGTTGTCGTCGGAGCAGCGAAAATGTATTCCACGAGGACCCTGCGGCCAGTCGATGTGGATTACGTCAGGCGCAGCCGGGCTTAACGGTAAGTATCCTACGTTCCTAGACGCATATCAGGCGTGGAAAAAGGAGGCGGAATCCCACGGCGAAGAAACCGGAAATTGATATTTACGTTGGACTCGACATCTCGTTATCCTCGCCAGGTTACGCAGCCATCTCCGTCCGCAACCGAAAGCCCACGCTGATCAAAACGGCAGCCGTTCCGACCGATGCGAAGCAGTCCGATGGCCTGCGTTATAGTCTCGTTGAAGCCGGTACGGTCACGTTCGTCAGCCAATATCCGGACCCGGCTGCGGTCGTGCGCGAGGACTATAAGCGCCCGGCGAGCAAGCGGCAGGGTCAGGTGATATTCGGCGCGTGGGCGGCCGTCGATACGGGTCTGCAACGGTGCGGGCTACGGGTTACAGACGAGGTTAACGCTAGCACCGTAAAGTTGATCGTAGGCGGTCACGGCAAGGCGGATAAAGACGAAGTAGCTGCGGGCGTGCGGCGGATACTACGGCTCAGCGATGATTACGTGTTCGCTACGGACGACGAATCGGATGCGTCCGCGATTGTGTTAACGTACCTTATCGAAAAGGGACTGATTGACGTATGACAACGCCGACAGCGATAACCGACCGCTTATATGCGTCATTGCTCCGCCAACGCGATGAGCTGCGTTATCAGATCGAGCGGCAGGAAACGTGGCTATCCGAAAAGCGGGCGAAGCTGGCGCAACTTGACGTACAGATAGCCGAATATGAACGAAGCCGAAACGGAGGTGACTTCTCGTTCTAATCGTTTACTATTCGCTCACTGGTAACGTTAGGAGGTTCGTTCAGCGGGCGGGCCTCCCATACCGGGAGCTAACGAATCCATATACAGTAATTGACGAGCCTTACGTTATCGTTACGCCGACGACCGGCTTCGGGCAAGTTCCGGCGGCCGTTGACGAGTTTATCCGATACAATGCCGGTGATCTGCGGGGCGTGGCGGTAAGTGGTAACGCGAACTGGGGTCGGAATTACGGCGCGGCTGGCGAGAAAATAGCGGAGGAATACGGCGTGCCGTTGCTACTCCGGTTTGAACTATCGGGGACGGACGAGGATGTACGAAAGTTTAAGGAGGCGACGGAATCATTACGAATCATATCGAACTAAACAACGAAATTATGCAGCGTGACGAGTCCGGATGGTATCGGCTCGACCGTGACCAGGCGGCAATTGACGCGTTCATGGCGGAGGTGGACGTGAAGACCAAACGCTTCAAGAGTAGCCCGGACCGATTCCGCTGGCTTGTAGAGAACGGATATTACTACGATGCTTTTGCGCAATATGACATGGAGGATATCGCTCGCATCCATCGCATTTGCTATTCGTATCTCTTCCGGTTCGCTTCGTACATGGCCGCGTCCAAGTTTTATAAGGACTACGCGCTGAAGACGGACGACAAGACGGAATATCTCGAAGACTACGAGCAGCATGCCGCAATCGTGGCGCTATACCTCGGCGAAGGTAATTACGAAGCTGCCGAACGGTTCGCCCGCGCGATGATGGAGCAACGGTTACAGCCCGCAACGCCGACGTTTATGAACGCTGGCCGCGCGAAACGTGGCGAACTCGTATCGTGCTTCCTACTCGAAATGGACGATTCGTTAAACTCGATTAACTACGTACTTACAACGTGTATGCAGCTTTCGAAGATTGGCGGCGGCGTAGCGGTTAATCTATCGAAACTACGGGGCCGGGGCGAGCCGATCAAAGGCGTAGAAGGCGCGGCAAAAGGCGTGCAGCCCGTTATGAAACTGATGGAGGACGCGTTTTCTTACGCCGATCAGATGGGACAACGGAAAGGGTCCGGCGCTGCGTACTACAACATTTTCGGATGGGACGTTGTCGAGTTCCTGGACTGCAAAAAGATTAACGCCGACGAAAAAGTCCGGATCAAAACGTTATCGATCGGTCTAATCATTCCGTCGAAGTTTTACGCACTGGCCGCCGACAATCAACCGCTGTATGTATTCGGACCGCACTCCGTGTTCAAGGCGTACGGACGTCATCTCGACGATATGGATATGACGGAGATGTACGACGAGCTGGCGGCAAATCCGGCCGTTAAGAAACGTAGTCTCGGACCGGCCCGCGATATGTTGGAGCGGATCGCTATTACGCAGCTCCAATCGGGTTATCCGTATATCTGCAACGTCGATAATGCGAATAAGCAGCACGCGCTCGGCGGCATCGGCAACGTTAAAATGTCGAATCTCTGCACGGAGATTTTTCAGTTGCAGGAGACGTCTGACATTGCGGACTTGGGCGAAGAAGGCACCATCTACCGCCGCGACATCTCGTGTAATCTGGCGTCGCTGAACATCGTTAACGTAATGGAATCCGGCAAGCTGCGCGAGTCGGTACACGAAGGCATGGACGCGCTGACGGTCGTATCGGACAAGTCTCGTATTCCGAACGCGCCGGGCGTACAGAAAGCGAATGCTGAGTTGCATTCCGTAGGGCTCGGCGTAATGAACCTTAACGGATTCCTAGCGAAGAATAAGATACCGTACGAGTCCGAAGAGGCTCGCGATTTCTGCCGGACGTTCTTCGCGGCGATGAATTATTACTCGATAGAACGTTCGATGCAGATTGCGAAGGAGCGCGGCGTTACGTTTGAGGGCTTCGAGCGTTCGGATTATGCGGATGGATCGTATTTCGAGCGTTACTTAGCGGAGGACTTCTCGCCGCGTACGGAAAAGGTAGCGAAGTTGTTCGAAGGTATTCCGCTGCCGCGACGTAGTATGTGGGTTGGATTACGTGACGCGACGAAAGTATACGGACTATACCATGCGTACCGGCTCGCGATCGCCCCGACGCAATCCATTTCGTACATCCAGAACGCGACCAGCTCCGTTATGCCGATCGTAGAACACATCGAGACGCGGACATATGCGAATGCCACTACGTACTATCCGATGCCGTACCTATCTCCGGACAACTTCTTCTACTACAAATCCGCGTACAATATCGACCAGTTTGCGTTAATCGATTTGATAGCGGAGATTCAACCACATATCGATCAAGGCATATCGACGATACTGCACGTTAATTCGGACATCAGCACACGGACGCTTGGCCGGTTGTATGCGTACGCGCATTATCGCGGGCTAAAAAGCCTTTACTATACGAGGACGAAGCGCCTGTCCGTCGAGGAGTGCACCGCATGCCAGGTGTAAGGAGACGAATAAATAGGCGTAGCTTCAGTTATTCGTACGAGGTAATGGAGGACCGCGCCATATTTACGGTGAAACACGCAACGCACGGACTATTCAAAGTAGTGACTGATTTAGATGGACTAGAGATGATCATTAAAGACGGTAGAAGATTAAGCGTAACAAAGAGAGACAATTCGTTTTACGTGAGAATAGGCCGTGCATATTTACACAGGTTTTTAACTAATGCACCGCCAGGTAAAGAGGTTGACCATAGAAATCATGATACTTTAGACAATCGTGCGGCCAACTTACGAGTCTGTACCGGTAGAGAAAATCGGCAGAATCGAAGAGGCGCACAAAGAAACAGTCGATCAGGCGTTCGAGGCGTGTGGTTCGTTGCATCAAAGAATAAATGGGTGGTTCAGGTCCTGCACAAGTCGCAAGGCTACTACAATACCTTAGAAGAGGCCGAGGCCGTAGCTAGAGAGGTACGAGCAAGACTTATGACACACTCCAACAACTAAGTTAATATGGAGGTTTTTAATTGAAAGCTGTTAACTGGAACGTACCGGAAGATTATGTCAACGTCTTCTGGAATCAGAACGTTATGCAATTTTGGACCGACGAAGAGTTTCCGATATCCGAAGACAAGGCGGATTGGTATAGTCTGACGTCTGCGGAACGAACCGCATACAAACGTATTCTCGCCGGGCTAACCGGTCTTGACACGCAGCAGGCAGACGAAGGCATGCCGTCTATCGCACGCCATATGGAAGACGGCCGCAAGAAGGCAGTTATGCGTTTTATGGCGATGATGGAAGAAATTCACGCTAAGTCGTATTCGTCCATATTTGCAACGCTGACCACGTCGGAGGACTCGGCGTATTTACTCGACGAGTGGGTACCGAGCCAGCGGAATCTAACATATAAAGCCGAACGGATCGGCCGCTATTATCGTGCGTTGCTGAAGCCGGAAGCGACCGTATACGAGCGCTACATGGCGTGCGTGGCTTCGGTGTTCCTCGAATCGTTCCTGTTCTATAGCGGATTCTACTACCCGTTATATCAAGCGGGACAAGGCCGCATGACCACATCCGGCGAAGTCATCCGTAAAATTATGCTGGACGAAGCGATTCATGGCGTCTTTGTCGGCGTCGTGGCGCAGGAACTCCGGGCGAAACTTACGGAAGCCGAGCGCGAACGGGCCGCCCAGGAAACGGAGTTGCTACTGACGGACTTATACGATAACGAAGTCGAGTATACGCGCGAAATCTACGACGAAATCGAGCTGGCCGACGACGTAGTCCGTTTTATCGAATACAACGCGAATAAGGCGCTTATGAACCTCGGACTAGAGGCGGTGTTTACGCCGGAACCGTTTAGCGCGATCGTGGCGAATGGGCTATCGACTGGGACGCATCAGCACGATTTCTTCAGTAAAAAGGGCGACGGTTACGTTATGGCGCTCAATATCGAGAAGATGTCGGATGACGATTTTATTTTCGAGAATCGTCCGTAAAGTGTGCGGAGAGTTGAGCGCCAGCGGTTATAAATATGAGCAGCGAAATTTCGTGCGAAAGTGTGCGAGATGACTAAATCATACGACTATGTACGTGAGGGACAGAAGAGTGACGTGTCCCTCCGAAAAGGAGGCGGTTAAATGAACGAGGGAAAGGACGTAGTTGTTGAGGGTTTTAACGTACTTAGCGTGAACGGTAGTGGAGGTACAGATGGAGGGTTGATCAGTTTAGGCATCATCCTTGGTGTACTTGGGTTGGCGCTACTAATTGTGAGTTTGATTTCAGAAGAAGGCGCAGTAGGATTTTTCGGACTGCTTCTCCTTTTAATTGCGTTCATCGCGTTTGCGAACGCGGATGACCCGGTGCAGTACGAAGTCACCGTACAGCCCGGCCATGTTATCGATGCGGCACGGTGGGAAATCGTAGAGCAGCGCGGACAAATTTACGTAATTACGGAAAGGGAGGCGGCGGAGTAATGAAACGGAAATATCGTGAGGTTAAGCGGAAAGCCCACGTCGGCGAACGGATTAGAATCGTTAACGCACAATTGCACTTCGGCCACTATCGGAATGGCGACGTAAAAAAGGTCGTCGAAGTAGGCGCGGATGGTGACGCGTGGTTTGATTCGAATACCTCTGTTAGTGGGCGGTTCTTTGCGACTCGTCGAGAATATGTTGTACTGGTACCGGTCAGCGATTTCGCTAATCGCGAAGTGACCACGTACAAGCTGATTGGGATTCCGATATGGCGTAAAACTATCGTTCACTACGAAGCGGAGGTAGCGGAATGAGTGGTAAAATCAGCACGCAAACAGTAGCAGACGTCGTGATAAACGATGGAATGGGCTATGCAATTCGGCACGGAATAAGCGCAAACGCAATCGAAGACAGCGACCTTGCAGAACAGTGGCGTATTGCTGATTCCGCTATGACGAAGATCGAACGTATTTTACTCGAAAGGACGGATTATGAGTGAAGAGCGTACCCGTAAAAATCCGTCCGCTATCGCCAACCGGCCGCATCCCAACGTACGCAACCGACGGAGCCGCCGCGTTCGATCTCTACGCGGCCGAGGACACGATAATCGGGCCGGGCGAAACGAAGAAAGTTCCGCTGGGATTCGCGGTCGAGATTCCGCCGGGCTACGAAATGCAGATACGGCCGCGATCGGGTATATCGTTGAATACGAAGCTACGCGTCGCCAACGCTCCTGGCACTGTGGACTCAGATTATCGCGGGGAAGTCGTGGTGATTATCGATAACATTGCGGAGCCTCACGAAGTCCATCCGCACCGTGCGGTACACGTTTGTTTAGACGGTACTGCGGAACTCGCGTTAACAGCACGTCAGCCTACGTATAAAATCCGTAGCAGCGATCGTATCGCCCAGGCCGTCATCGTCCCGGTTCCGCGTGTTAAGTTCGTTGAGACTGACGAAGAATTGGCGAAGACGGGACGAGGATGCGGCGGATTTAGTAGTAGCGGCATCTCGTTAACTGAGCGTGATTGTCTCGTTACGCTTGGGTATGACGTAAGGGAAATTATGTCGATGAGTGAGGCGGAGGTACACGCTAGACTGGAAACGAGGCTATCACCGTACGTTACAGCAGCTAAGGAGGAAGCCGAATGAACCGTATTCAACTCGTAAGCCCAACGTACAAGATCGTTAGTGTTAACCGTAAGACAGCGGCAGAAACGCTGAAGGAATGGCGGCCAGGCGAACACATCCGATTTAGCACCGTAATGAAGGCGATGGCTGGCGCGTCTGGCGGCGGAGTATATGCGTCGGCATTTACGGCGGAGAACTTGACGCAGGGTACGGTCGTTACGAAATCCCAAACGCAGCTTTCCGGATTTTTCGGATTTGGCGGCGACTCAGCGTACGATCGATACGCGACGTTCACACTAAAGGAGGACGCAAATTGAACGTAAAGCTAATCGCACATACGGCATTATCCGAAAACTTCCGCGCCGCGTTGGATTACGAAGCGGAGCAGCATTTGAGCGTAATTCCGCCGAAGACTGTTTACGATAATGAACGCGCAGCCGTCGCCCTTACCGCCATCCGAACGTGCTACTCTCCGCTGAAGCCGACGGAGATCATTCCGGCCGAGGGCGCTAAATACTTCGGACAAGCTGCGGCTGACGGCGGCGAAGGTACGGAATCCGATCGGTTGTTCCGTCACATTTCGCGGTCTGGACACACGTCAACGCTCGAACATATCACGTACACGTTCGCGGCCGAAGGCGTATCCCGCTCGTTGCTGGCGCAGCTCACACGGCATCGGATCGGATTCAGCTTCTCCGTACAGTCGCAGCGGTACGTACGGTTCGGTAGCGGCGATAAGTCCGGTGGCTATGAACCGGTACTGCCGCCTTCTATTGCCGGAAACGTCGATGCCATGCGGGAGTATGCGTACGCGGCAAACTTCTTACAGGACGTATACGATACGCTGCGCGAATATGGCGTTCCAGCCGAAGATGCCCGTTACGTCCTACCGAATGCTGCCGCCTGCAATATCGTAATGACCGTTAATCTCCGGGCGCTGCTCGAATTTTACGGTAAGCGACGGGCGGGAAACGGGGCGCAGTGGGAAATCGCGGACTTAGCGGAGCGGCTGCGCGAAGAGGTAACAAGAGTTGACGCTTGGACTACTAAATTTTTCGAGGAGGTTTCGGAATGATCAAGAGACCCACAAAACGTGGCGACAAAGTACGAATTGTAAACGCTGAACGGGGTTCGTTAGAGGATTACGGATACCAAAACGGAGATGTTTACGAAGTGAAATGCTTATTGAGTGACGGTGAGCCGTGCATCTGGCCGGACGGAGACCCAGAGCGAGAGGTTTACTTGGGTCACAGTGAATACGAAGTTATCGACGAGGAACTTGGTGCTAGTACGAAGTCGACAGCGCAGCAATTGGCGGAAGCACGCGCAAAAGTTGCCGAATTGGAAACGAAGCTGCGCGACGAGACCGTCGGTTCAGTCGCCATCGTACGCAATTCCGGTTATCACGAAGATATTCCCGTTGGCACGTTCGTAAAGGTTACGGAGGTCGACGAAGACTACGAAGATTATCCGTATAAAGCCGAGTTACTCGACGGCTCCGACTACGATCGATTTGATCTCGATAGTCTCGAAATTGTCACGTACGATTCCGCCCGCGCTCACCTCATCGCCGAAGTCGACCGTCAGCTTGCCGAAGCGTTTCCAGGAGCTGCCGCCTAATTAACGTCATCTACGCGTTACTAGCGTTGGCGGCCGCGTTATTATCGGCTAATCCGGTCGCGGAGCCGGAGGCTGTTGCGGAAGTAGAGGCGGAGTGGCTAGCGTTTGAAGCTACGGCATATACGGCCCGCTGCCGGGGTTGCTCCGGTATCACGAAAACGGGACTGGACGTCCGACACACGCAAACAGACGACAGTGGAAAGCGCATTGTAGCGGTCGATCCGGCCGAGATTCCGTTAGGCTCAAAGTTGGAAATCCGAATAGGCAACGGAGATTCCTGCGAAGTAATAACCGGGGTTGCGGCAGACATCGGCGGCGCGATAAAAGGACGGAAAATTGACGTATTAATGGCGACGTATGACGAGGCTATCGAGTTCGGGCGGCAGGCGGTACAAATACGAATAGTATCGGAGGAATAGCGAATGAATAGCGAAAACGTAACGGTAATTAAGGACGAAACGATGGGCGGAGTTGAACGGGAGTATCGCGAGGTTAAACGTAAGGCGAAAGTTGGTGAGCGCGTTAAAGTTGTGAAGGTTGTTATCGGTACGTACAAGAAAGGGACGGTAGGAATCGTAAGGAGTATTGCAGACGATGGTAGCGGCGTGCGCGCTTATTATCTCGACAAGGGCGACTACATGCCTCTATTTCACGAAGAATACGTAGTCCTCGAGCCGACCGATATCGTCCGCATCGACGGAAGTAGATTCCGGATGGTTGACCGTAAGGCTGCGAAAGGCGATCGAATCATATTCGTTGCGGATTGGTACACTGCGGGTAAAAAGCGTATCACCGCTGGGAAGCCGTATATTATTACTTACCTTGATTACGAGGGTGAGCCTGGCTTCAACGATGATTGCGACGCCTTACGTCTACAGTTTTTCGGAGATAAGCCGAAGTCTTTCGTGATCGAAGCAGAATCCGATTGCCCGGCAGCTTCAGATGCGAAACTACTCGTACTGCAACGTCAAATCGATAAGCTGTCCGATCGCGTGACGAAGTTGGAGACGGCGGTTCGTGTGAATGCGGAAAATATCGTACTTATCGAAGAAGGCGTAACGGCCGATATCGACCGGTTGGAACGGGCCGTCGGCGTTGGGAGGTACGGATCGAAACCAGCCAAGTCCGAATTATGCCGAATCGACATTCGTAACGCAGCCGTTGAGCGTGCGAAGGCTGACGTTACGGAATTGCTATCGGCGAGAGATGGAAAATACACGTACATGGACGGCGTTGGGTTCGTAACGGTAGACTTCGTTATTAATCGCGAAAAACGAACGGTAGTCGCGTTAGTACGCCGTGCGTTCGTATCGCCAGACGAAGTTAGGGCGCGTGGTATCGCAAAGGCCGCGCCGGACGACTGCTTCAACGTTCACATCGGAAAGGCGATCGCACTCCGCCGAGCGTTGGCGTTGCCAATTCCGTCCGAATACGTGAATGCGCCGCAGCCGACGGAACCGCGCGTTGGGGATGAAATTGAGTGGCGCGGCGGACTCCGCTATAGATTAACGAAGGTTGACGGAAAGCGCTACAGCTTTTACTCACACGCAACAAAATCGTTCTGTAACGGAGTTTACTATGCGAATAGATTAACGGAGTATTGCCATATCATCGATGACAGCCGAGACGGTGCTGAAGCGGAGGTGGCGTCAACTAAACGCTCATTCTCCGTCGGCTCACGCGTTAGGATTATCGGAAATAGTTCGGACATTAGGTACCATTTCTTCAACATTGATGACGTAGGCAAAATTGTGAGCGGTCCGGACAAATGCGGAGATTACCTTGTAAAAGGAATCAAAACTCTCGAACCGAGACGGTCGATGATCGGTTACGATCAATTCGTCAACGTTGTCGATTTGGAGGCCGCGTAATGACCCCGCTGCCAAACATCGCATTAACCGGACATCTCCGTAGCGGCAAGGACGAAATAGGCAATCGTCTTTGTCAGCGGTACGGTTATGCCAGGTTCGCGTTCGGCGACGGAATCAAGGACGTATGCAGACGGTTATATCCGGATCAATTTACGGACGAGGCCGGGAACGACGTAAAGCCCCGCGCGCTATTACAAGGCGTAGGGCAGGCGTTGCGGTATTACGATCCGGACGTATGGGCGCGGCAATGTTTCGATAAGATTGCGTGGGACGAAGACGGCGGTCCTTACGTTATAACCGACCTACGTCAGCCGAACGAGTATCACCGGTGCCGCGCGGAAGGTTTCGTAATCATCCGCGTAAAAGCTCCGTCCGGGCTCCGTATTCAACGGGCGGCTGCGGGCGGCGACGTGTTCGATTACGGCGACCTGACGCATGAGACGGAACAGTACGTTGATAGCTTCGACGTTGATTACGAAAGCATTAACGACGGGACGCTCGACGAGTTATATGCGAAGGTTGACGCGATTATGGACGTAATAGCTTCCGAATATCGTCGTTAATCGGACTTAACTTCTTTATCTCTTTTCTTATCTATCCAATCAGCTAGCTTCATCATAAGCATACCGGCAATAAAAATAAGCGGGACTGTGGCGTATTTCCCAAACCATTTTGCCAAGAAATACAACGCTGTTATGAACAAGGGGGTATAGATAAATACCATAAATAAAAATATAAATCGGCGAGCTTTAGGGACCAAAAAATATATTACAAACGGTGCAACAATAAGTGCACTTGGGCTTATCACCCATACTGCTATAGCGCTAAACACTATTTTACCTCCTGAAATGTGTCCTCGCTAACAAATACGAGCCAACCGTCTTGTTCCGCCGCGAACACGTAACGACCCGCCTTTGCTTCGAGTCGGACACGTTTATAAAAGCGGCTGGCCGATATGTACCCGCGCTTATCAACGTTAGCGGCCGTCGGGTCCTTCGGATTGGCGGCCCGCTTGACGGCGATAGCACGCTGCTCCGAATCGTATCCGAGCGCGACACGGTTACCAGCGGACAGTTCGAACATTTCTACGATATCGGTTGAGAGCCGGAGCCGCTTTTGCGAATCGGTTGCGATATATAGGCTAACGAGCGGGACTTCTTCGATATTAAATTGATCCATACGGAATCCTCCGATTATGTAACGAGATTAGAACGATTATATCACGAAAGGATGGCGGTTACTATTTCGTTTAAGTATATCGAACTGTTTGCAGGGATTGGCGGATTTAGACAGGCGTTGGGCACGTTGGGCGGCGAGTGCGTATTCGCCTCCGAAATTGATCCGTTCGCAACGAAAGCATATCGTGCCTTGTACGGCGAGACATCCGAGTTACACGGAGATATTACGGCAATTGACGCGGGTGATATTCCGGACCACGACGTACTGGTCGGCGGCTTTCCGTGCCAGGCGTTCTCGGTCGCAGGTCAGCGTAAGGGGTTCGAAGATACGCGAGGTACGTTGTTTTTCGAGATTGCGCGGATTGCGAACGTTAAGAAACCGCGGCTAATACTGCTGGAGAACGTTAAGGGGCTACTGTCGCACGACGGCGGCCAAACGTTCGATACGATGTGCGCCGCGCTTAACGATATTGGCTACGCGATCGACTTCCACGTACTTAATTCGAAGCACTACGGAGTTCCGCAGAATCGCGAGCGTATCTTTATCGTAGCCAGCCGTGAAGCCGCGCTTGATCCGTGGGTGCTATCGAAATCGAACGACGTTGTAACGAAGGCGAAACGTAGGGCGACGGAAGCTGGCGTTCGGACGTTTAACTTCGAGTGGCCGACGGACGGAGCCGTAACGAGCCGATTACGTGACGTGCTGGAGACGAACGTTGACGAAAAGTACTATTTGAGCGATGAGAAGACGGCGAAACTAGTGACGCAATTGAGCGGACGTGAAGATTTGCGACAAGTCGGTTACGTTGGTGAAAACGTCCAAGGCAATCGCGTTTATAACGTTGATGGTGTTGGGGCGACATTAGCGGCTCAGACCGGCGGTCTTGGCGGTAAGGGGGTATCGCTTATAACCGAAAGCCCTATCATCGCCGGATCGCTCGACCACTACGGAAACGACCAGATGAACCGTGTGTATTCGATCGAAGGAGTAGCGCCTACTATCACGGTAGTAAGCGGCGGCGGTCGTGAGCAGAAGATTGCGGAACCTTGTGTCAATGATCGCGGAACACTTCGGCTTAATATGGGGGGCGTCTCGGTCGCCGTCGATGCTAACTATACGAAGGGAATGGATAAGCATAGTCAGCGAACGCACGTACTAGAACCGTATACCGTAATTCAAAAGACGCATTCGACGTGTACGACCGTTAAGTATAATCAAACAGGTACGTTACAGGTAGCGCGCCTCGATAAGGTTCCGCAAGCGGTAGAAGGCACGCCACGTTACCGCATTCGTAAACTTACGCC
Source organism: Paenibacillus sp. NPDC057967 (assembly GCF_042887015.1). Classification (NCBI taxonomy): domain Bacteria; kingdom Bacillati; phylum Bacillota; class Bacilli; order Caryophanales; family Paenibacillaceae; genus Paenibacillus; species Paenibacillus sp. NPDC057967. The sequence goes on along the minus strand of NZ_JBHVQB010000003.1, from coordinate 21,746 downwards.
ACTCGAATGCTGGCGGTTACAGGGGTTTAGCGATAGCTCGCACGAAACGGTCAAACTCGCAGGCGTTTCGGACAGTCAACGCTATAAGCAAGCGGGGAACGCCGTGACGGTTAACGTAATCAGCGCAATAGGCAAGCGTCTGATAGTGTTACTCCCCGTCACGATAAACGTAAAGGAGGCGGCTTAATATGGGCGGAACTAACGTAGATTTGACGAAAGATACACGAAAGTATATGGAGAGCTATTCGCTTTCTACGGCGGCGGGTGTTAAAGCGTTGCTCCGCGATAGACATCGTATCGGGGCGCGACGTTATAAGGGCGATACGGCCGCGTCCGATATTTTGATCGATTTACACTCCGCGATCAACTCCGCCGGGCTCACGGATAGGCAAACGGAGGCGGTAGCGTTGGTATACGGCGCGGATGCAACGTTGGAGAAGGCGGGCGAAATAATGGGCTGCACGAAACAAGGCGTAAAAGCATTCGTCGACGGCGCGGCTGAGCGGGTGGCAGCGGTATTTAAACGCTGGGAGTACGGTGAGGTTACGGTACAACTGGAAGGAGACGTAGCAGATGACGAAGCAGCGATTGACGGCGATTGTAGCGGAGATACAACAGAACGTAAAGGAGCGTAAACAAGACGAAGGGCTGCGGTTTACGTATAACGGAGTCGAATACGATCTCTCCGACCGGACGCAGCGTATTGCGCTAATCGATCGAATTACGTACGACTACGTTGACGAGCGGGACCCAGCGTTGCTGGAACGTTTGACCGACGCGATATTAGACGAAGAGCTGACGGATATGCATCCGGATAAAGTTACGAATACGGAATATCCGTTCATGTCCGAATGGCAACTCGATCTTCGCCGCGATCGCGAAACCGGACTGAAAGCGGTCGAGGAGACGGGAACGGACGGCCGCGATTACCGCAGACCAACGAAACGCCGCCGCACAAATTACGAAAACTGGCACGTTGATAAGCACGCGCACGGCCGGAATAAGGCGCGAGCGGAACAATATCGGAAGGATACGGCAGCCGGTCCGGTCTTGAACGTGAGGAGTACGGAATTTGTATCGGCAGCGACGGTTGCTCAAACGTGGCGCGAACGATTAAGCCTCGTACATTGATACCAATAACTACCGCCTCCTTACGGTTGAGCCTAGCGCTATAATCGTATTGAGGTGGTTTTATGTTTATCGAACCGATGTTACTCGGTAAACGCGAAGTTCCATTCGACGATGATCGCTACGTTTTCCAGCCGAAGATTGACGGTCACCGGTTAATACTTTCGCGGGCAGCCGGACAAGTACGTTTATATACACGGCATAATAACGACGTCACACGTCAATACCCGGAGCTGCACGACGTTCCGGTGAGCGGCGGAGCTGACGTCGTATTAGACGGCGAAGTCGCACGTATGGACGAGACGGGATGGATCGACTTTGAAGCGATAATGGAGCGGTTTCGGATTACGAAGCAAGCACGAATTAACACGGCAGCTCGTATAATGCCGGTGCATTATTATGTGTTCGACGTGCTGCGTTATAACGGAGAGGAATTACGAGGATGGCCGCTGACGGACCGATTGGCGTTACTGTCGGATATTCTTTCGCCGAATCCGTATTATTCCGCCGTGTTGACGGTTCCAGGCGATGGCCGGGCGCTTTTTGATACGGTAAAGACGCGCCGACTTGAAGGTATCGTAGCGAAACGGCGAGATAGCGTGTACGTCGGGCGGCGGTCCGATAGTTGGCTGAAGATAATCAACTACGAGTACGCGGACGTGACTATTGCGGGTTGGCGGAAAGGTGATTTCGGTTGGCTCGCGCATATAAACGGACGGCCAGCGGGCGTTATCGAGTTGGCGGTCCCGGCGGCGCATCGGAAGGCGTTTTATAACGTTGCCCAGCCGCTAGTGACGGGCGAGGACCGGAATTTTGTGTATGTACAGCCGCGTATTAAGGCGCGCGTCCGATTCCGGAATTATTATAAGAGCGGAATGTTACGCACGCCAGAGTTCGTGAGTTTCGTTAATTAACCGATTACTCTACGCCGATTACGTCTGTTATACTGAACCATTCGCCATCGACACGTACGCGGCGGCCAATTGTATCAATACGTTCGACCACGCCAATGGCACGTGTATCCTCGAATCGGTCAAATAGGACGAGCGTAATTTCCGTTTTGTTTTCGTACGACTCCGATATTTTACGGTAGATGACTTCGAGTTCATCGCCGTAGAGTATCGGTTTATCTTTTGCTTTTATATCATTATTGTACTCGTTAATGCGCTTTATATGTTCCGGCAGCATCATGCGGGACGATTCCCACATACCGTTACCTTCGAGTTTCTTACGCTGAGTGGTCATTGATATCACCTCAACGCCATTATACGGGAACGTGTGTTCGTTAGTCAACGGTTGCAGAAGCTACATATACGGATAGTATACCCGGTGAATGCTTGCGCGGACTCAATCGCTTCCTCTACGGTGCTTGTTTGTTGCCATGACGCTGCTTTCTTTGACGACAAACCCCGATGTATAAACGAACAATTTTCGTTATGCGCTGTCGCTGTCTTCGTAACAGTATCTACGTTAAGCCACGCCATACGCGTAACCCTCCTTTATTTTGCGTATACAAACGTACAATTATCGCGAAGAAAGATTTCACCGCCAATTTTAACGGTTGTATCCGTTATTTCTTCAATGTGTCCGCTTCCAATAAGTTCGCCGTTCTGGAACGCGAGGATAATATCGTTATCTAACGCTGCTGTATGGAGATGGATCGGGGAGGAGAGCTCGCGGAATCCGAAGATTTTCGTCATAGTTCATCACCTCAACGACTTATTCGGCGTGTGCGTCCGTATCCCTTCCGTGAGACGAAAAAAGCCCGCCAAAACGACGGGCCATACGTTATTGTTTTTTACGTTCCGTTACGGAGTCCTCAACACCAAGATACGATTTTAACCCGTCCTGCAAAATACGTGAGTAGTTAACGTTATGTTCCGCGGCTAAATCGTCGAGCCACTTCGGGATCGTTAGCGTCTTTTTAACGGCCTTCTGCGCCATCTCATCGCGAAATGGCGGCATCCAGACTTCTACGAGTACGACCGCTTGGTTATCCTCAGCTTTGACGTCAATTACACGAGAAGGTGACGTAATGACGTCATTATCGCATTCCATTCCGTAAAGATGCAGCGCCATACACTCGCGAGCCATACGTAAAGCCTCTTCCTCAGTGTCGCCGCACGTAATAGCGCCTGGCAAATCCGGAAACTCCACAGAGATGCCGTCGTCGGCGTAGTCGAAGATAGCGGGGTAAATATAACGATTCTTTAATGCAGTCTCGCGCTTTTTTTCTTTAATCAAATGTCTCACCTCTTACTTACAAATGTAAACCACTATATCTACGTTTTATGATTAAATATCCAGCAAGAAGGGCTATTTAAGCCCCGCCTGCTTTAGGATACTTACGATTGTTTTAATTGGTAAATCTTTCTCAGGGTGCGGAATGGTTACTCGGCCTGGTTTCGTATGGTGTTTGAATTGCCAGTGGTCGCCTTTAGTATGTACATGAAACCAACCATCCGCTTCAATTAACTTTATTAACGACTTAGATGATTGCCCGCGTAGTTGCATCGTGTTATTGTAATTCCTCCTTTCTGTATTTATTATAACACGTACTTTTATACGTGTCAAGGAATTGATACGTATTTTTATACGTACTTTACTTTTGCCACGTTAGTTACCTATACGTTATAGACAGCGCTTAATAAACGAATGAGACGGCCTATACTCCGTCCGATTAGCGCACTTTTTTGAAGGAGGCGCTAGATATTACGAACGCACTACGTAATAACACCGACGTCCCGCAGGACGTTTCACTCACGCTTAATCCTGGCGAAGAGGTCCGTAAGTCCACCGCTAAGCAACGGGAAAGCTTCCGGGAACGCGAAGAGTTTACCGGACGGGCTCCGGATTTTACCTTCGCAGACATCAGCGAGATAGACAGCGTTATAGGCGCTCTAACGACGGCACAATGCGGCTACTTACTCGTCCTACAGTGTTACGTCGGTTACGATGACGGACGCCTTGTAGACGGAAATAAACGGGTATTAACGACGGCGCTGATGATGGACGTTCTTCAGCTTAAACGTAAGCGGCAGACATTCTATGATTTCCTTACGGTATCGCTCGATAACGGAATACTTACGAAAAACGATGACGGTTCTTACTGCGTTAATCCTCGGTACCACTTTCGAGGCGCGACGCAGAATAGAGCCGTCATTCGTTCGTATACGGCAAAAGTCCGGCATTTGTACCGTGAGGTTAACGCGGCCGACATCGGGCTTATGTACCGGATGTTGCCGTATGTCCATTACGGAACCAACGCTCTATGCGCCAATCCAACGGAAACCGATCCGATGAAGATACGGTGGCTTAACGGTAAGGAGCTGGCGGAGGCAATCGGCGTACACGAGAAGTCGTTAAGCCGTAGCCTGCCCCGTATGAAATTCGGCGGCGAATATGTGATTGCGCGGCTGAAGTTCGGGGCAAGTAACGAGCCGGTCCGCTATTTCTTCAATCCGAACGTGTTTTACCGTAAGAGTAAAGCGCCGGACGATACGCTGCTGGCGATGTTTAACGTCGGCTACCGGACGAAAAGGTAACCTGATTCGTACAATTCGGCAAAAAAGGTAACCTGATTCGTACAACGAAAAACGCCGAGATCCCGCGTGGATCTAAGCGAGTCGGCGATTCGGGGCCGAAATTATTTCTTAGTCTTCTACTCGGACGGAGGTTAGCGAAATGTTAACGATAATTATATGCGTGTACTTGGCGTTAGGACTCGTGTTCCAGCCGTACAGTATTACGTCATTTCCGTGGTATGTGCGGGTTGTAGCGCATGTACTGTGGTTACCGGGGATTATTACGTTCTTTATTATCGTATGGACTTCGGATGAATCGTTGTTCTAAAACATTACCGTCCTCTTTATAAACCGAAAGAGGCCGGGACTATGAATGATAAATAATACTCGGATACGTGGTGGTCTTTCCACGTAGACGGGCAAGGAACGAAGTGACGCGGCAGGCACTTAAGCTCCCGGTCAATCAGTGTGATTGTACGTGAGCTAACGTATAGAAGAACGGAGGTGTCGTATGAGACAGTATATCGACGTATTGATTGTAACGGATACACAAGCGGAAGCTGACGATATTAATGCGTTAGGTAACGATACGATACTCGCTATTCCATACGGAAGTACACTGTATCATGGACGGAGATATCGCCGAATAATTATCGCGTATGAGTGTAAGGGACCGGATTATGAACGGGAATATACGAGTGTACTTAAGTCAGGATTACGGAGGTGAAGCGATATGGCGATGAAATCGTTGAACACGGAGCATTACGTAGCGATACGTTATCTAGCGTTACCGAAGTCGGAACGACCGACTGTAGACGAAATAGCGGAGGAAGTTGGCGTTCATCGATCGACTATCTTCGAGTGGAAGAAGGACCCGTTGTTCGAAACGGAGCTGAAGCGTCAGATGGTCCGTAACAGTTCGGACATGTTACCGGACTTGATCGAGTCATTACCGAAGATTGCGATACGAGACGGCAACGCAGCAATGGCCAAGCTAGCGTTACAGATTAACGGACTGTTGACGGATAAGATCGAGGTAGAGACGCGGGATAGCGGTAGTACCGATGTTGAGGCGTTGAGGTTACGGCTAGAAGCGATGAAAGCCGTAGGCTCGTTGAAGAAACGTCAAGGTGACGGAGTAAAGTCGGATAGCGAGTAAGGTGCGTTAAGAGGCCGCTATTAGATGTAGGGATACGTAGAGGTAGCGTATAGGGATATCCGACTGATTACGACTTATGACGTAATATCCTGCAGCGCGCCTTTTTCGGACGCCCTCCGCAAAACTTTTCGGACCGAGCCGGAATCGACCGTATTTCGCCGCCATTTCCGCACAAAAGTGCAAATGGAGCGGTGATTGGGCGGTAGGTTACGGAAGGGGAGCGGGCAAGAATGGCATAGTGTCGCGGGTTGCGGGCGATTGTGGAGGCGGTAGACATGTGCGTCAAATACGGATTTTGCGCATATGCCAACGCTGTAACGCGGTAAAGCGCAGACCCCCAGGGCCGTATTCCGAATATGCCGTCTCTGGTCACAGAGAAATCAACGCATATTTTTTATTTTTTGAAATCTGTGCGAAATACCATCGTCATACGACTATGTAGGTAAGGCCACGGTTGCCTACGCAGTATACTGGGGAGTTGACGGTACATGACGGCACGTAAGATGAATACATTATACGACTTGGACGTAACAAACGAAATGCTCTATGCGTTATCAAAGTCCGGACATAGTATGCGGTCAAATCAAGTGGAAGATAAGCGATTGATATACGCTGTTGTTCGGCATTATGGATCATGGCGCAAGATGATAATCGCGCTAGGTTTCCGGCAAGCTGCACGTATTAGTAACTACGAAGTAACGTTAGCACGTACCCGCGCTAATTACGACAAGATTAAGTGGACGCGAGAAGTCATTTACGAATCCTTACTTCCATTGATAAACGAAGGGCTGCCCGCCATGAAGATAAAGGAGCGAAACTCGGCATTATACTCAGCGGTAACTAAGCACTATGGTGGCGTGGCTCAGTTCTGTGAAGAGCATGGGTTACCATTAATCCGCGACGAAAAATACACTAAGGCGGAAGTAGACGCTTTTATAGACCGTGTCGCTGATACTTACGAAAACTATGCCAGCGTGTGGCTTAAAGCGTCGGGAACGGTGGATGATCGTCGTCTGTGTTATGCGGCTATAAAACGGTACGGATCGTGGAATAAGGCGCTTATTGCCCGAAACAAACCGTTAGCCCACAAGACTCCGGATAAGGTGCGACCTAAACCTACGCTCGTTCGGAGGCTACCGCCACCACTCGTATTATACGATAAGGATAAATTAGATAAGACAATATCTGAAGCCATTCGAGGATGCTCAGACAGTCACGTTACTATAGCGTACTTAAACGAACTTGACCGCAATATAGTACACAGTATCAGACAGCACTACGGGGATGTATTCACGTACTTTAGCGGGTTGGACATCGATTATTACACAGCCCCTTACGTACCTTTCCGGTGGAATCACGATAATATCAAACGACAGTTACTTCGGTGGATTTCCGAAGGGTATCCGGTCAATTACGTATGTATTGCACAGCGACATACAGGGATTATCAATGCGGCTCGTAGTTTATACGGAGGTTGGAAGCAAGTATTCGAAGCGTGCGGACTTGACTACGAAGATTATCGGGTTGATACGACTATGGCCTCATTCTATGGGCACCGATTTGAGGACATCGTTGGGGAAGTTCTCACCGCAATGGGCGTTAACTACACAAAATATCATACAGACGGCCCATGCCATCCGGACTTTGTAGAGGGCAACGTGTGGTATGATGCTAAGTTATCTCAGTGGACGGTACACCAAAGCGATAACGACACGGTTAAGAAATATGAACCGTATTGCGACAGTCTCACCATCATTTTCTTACGTGGAGATCGATCTGCTGATAAAATGATTAGTGAAAAGACCCGACTAGTTAATATTTACGTGTTAATTGAATCTCTCGATGACACCGTTTCAACGAAAATAAAACGAGAACTTGACGATATTGAGACGGAGCTCGCTGCTATTGCTTAAATAACCCGTCTAAAATCCGTTATACGCCGTTCTGGCACATCGGAGGTATAATCCGTCCACTTACGTAGTGAGACGGTTATTTGACGTGAAATTTACGGAGGTGTACGAAGCCATTACGAAACATATCGTATTCAATTCGGGCGGCATCGGATCATGGTCGGCACTCTGTCGTGTAATTAAACGTCACGGGTCGGAATCCGTCGTTAACCTATTTACGGATACACTCATCGAAGACCGTGACCTATATCGGTTTATTATCGAGACTACGGCGGCCGCACTCGGCCTAGATCGGCCGCACTCGGCCTAGATCGGCCGCACTCGGCCTAGATCGGCCGCACTCGGCCTAGATCGGCCGACGGAATTGTTACGCAGATGCTCCGAAATACCGGATATTCATTCGGAAGCTGACGTTGAGTATCGGAAAAAGCTACTTCCTGAGATCGCGGAAGAAGCTATGCGTCTGATTCCAGGTTTCGTATGGATAGCTGACGGTCGTACTCCGTGGGATGTATTTTTCGATGAAAAGTATCTCGGTAACGCGGTTGGCGCATTGCTCGCACAAGCTGAAGCAAGACGTAGCCGACCGCTATGTGAGAACGAATTATAATCCGGAAGACTGCGTATTGTATCTCGGAATCGACTGGACAGAGGATCACCGTAAGACCGCGCCAATTGCGAATTGGGCACCGTATCGTGTTGAATTTCCGATGTGCGAGGAACCGTACGTAGACAAGTCGGATATGTTAGCGGATTTGGATTCGCTAGGGATCGCCAGGCCTCGTCTGTACGGCTTAGGATTCGCCCACAATAACTGCGGCGGATTCTGCGTTCGAGGAGGTCACGGTCATTTTACAAACCTATACGAAAGGTTCCGCGAACAATACGCTTATCATGAAAGCAAAGAGGAAGAGTTCCGCGCTAAGACTGGCAAATCGGTATCGATGATGAAGAAAGAACGGCGAGTCGGTCCAGATAAGAAGCGGACGTCTTTCCCGTATACAATGCGTCAATTGCGTGAGGACATAACGGCTGGTGCGGAGGTCGATCGTCTGGACGTAGGCGGCTGCGGGTGTTTCGTTACCGCAAGTTGACGAAAAAGTAACGAAAGGAGGCGGAGCAATATCGCATGGATTAGCGAAGAAAGCCGTTGGATTAACCGGTCTGAGCGCGAACAAACGCTAGCCGGGTACGCTGCGTTAATGAAATCGTTGGCCGATGTCGATATTGCTTCGTTGCCTGACGAGGTTTTACGTGAAATTGACGTAGCAACGGCGGAATATGAACGGCTTGACCGGATTAACCGCGCCGAAGACGATCTGCTCGAATTTGCTCTCGAATACTTTTCCGAGTCTCGCAATCCGGGCAACATCGGCAATTGGGACGGATTCGATATCGAAGAAGTGGCGGACATGCCGGAATTTCACCGCGAAATCGCCGACATCATGGACGATGTGTCTAATAACGAAGTCAATGCGAAGATTGCCGTTGCAGCGCCGCGCTCGCACGGTAAATCGACGTACTTATCGAAAGCATCGCCGCTGCGGGAGGTCATATACCGGAAAAGGAGGTACTGCATCCTTATATCGGAGACGCCGACGGTAGCGTCCGGAAACCTTGATTGGATCGCAACGCAGCTTAAACACAACGCCAAGCTTCGGGCCGATTTCGGACCGCTACTATCTATTAAGCAGCAGGAGAACGCTAAAGATAACTCAGCGGAGTTTATCACGTCCGAACCGCAGTCAGACGGAACTAAGCGGCCACTAGCTCGTGTCGAAGCGGCATCGACCGGACAAGCGCTCCGGGGCCGAAATTGGAACGGTGTGCGACCGGATTATATCGTATGCGATGACCTCGAAGACAAGCGCAACACGAATACGGAGTTGTTACGCCAGGAGATGCGCGACTGGTTTTCGCAAGTTGTAATGCCGCTCGGTGATCCGAAAGGTAAACGGACAGCCATCGTATATATGGGTACAACCGTACACCACGACGCGTTACTTATCCGTATCCTCCGGGACCGTACAGACTTTAAGACGCGAGTATACAGGGCGATTATCGAATGGCCGGAGCGGATGGATCTGTGGGAAGCATGCCGTCTCGTCTATCAGAATCCGGATAAGTCGAAAGACGAGCGCAAGGCGGAAGCGTACGCTTTATATCTCGCAAATAAAAACGAGATGGACCGAGGATCGCGGGTGCTGTGGCCTGAAGTTAAGCCGTTATGGGATCTACTGGTATGGAAATGGGACAACAGCTCAAAAGCGTTCAATACGGAGTATATGAATAACCCGATCGATGAAGAGTCCGCCGTTTTCCGGCCGGATTCTTTTTCGTATTGGGACGGAAAGGACATCGCGCAGCTTCTAACGCAGTATCCACGCCCAGCCGCCGAGTATGACGTTTTCATGGGCGTTGACTTCGCGATGGGTAAGACGCGGGGCGACTATTCCGCCATTGTTACGATTGCCCGGCATAAAAAGTCCGGCACGATATACGTAGTCGATGCGTGGGGAGAACGTGTGCATCCGGACGTGTTCTTGCGGGTGATTACGGAGAAAGTGACGCGTTATCAACCGAACTATATCGCTGCTGAGTCGCAGGCGGCGCAGGAGTTTTTCGTACACAAGCTGAAGCAGGCGCTCGCGGCCGCTGGGTATCCGGCTCGGACCCGCGTAAAGGAGATATACCAACGTAGCCGTAAGGAGCTGCGGATTGAAGCGATGACCCCCGATATCGAGTCCGGAGCTATTCAGTTTACGAAGCGGCATGCGCTGCTTCTCGAACAATTCGAAATGTACGGGACAGGATCGCATGATGACGTTATTGACGCGCTCGAAATGGCCGTGAGCATATCGAAAACAGGACGTAAGAAGGTACGGAATAAACCGGCTGTATTTTACCGTTAAGGAGGCGAGTGTCTGTACGATTTAACGAATTACTACCGGTCGATCTCGGAGGAATACGGTAAAGCCGAATTGATCGACGACTACGATACGTGGGCGGTATATTCCGCGCACGCTAACCGGGCATTGCGACAGTATCTATCGACGATTCAGCGCGGTACGGACGTGTTCGTTAAGGCGTTCGCCGCCTTTTCGTTGTGGTCCGACTATAACGAACACTTACGAACTAAGCGGAAAGACTCCGGTTGGTATAAACGTACTGAGCGACGCAAGGAACTATTAGACGGAATTATTACGGTTGACGAATACCTACGAAGGGAGGCTGAAGAGTGACGAAATTATTCGTAACGGGAGCGCAATATCCACCACAAGCGGACATTGAGCGTATCTCTAAATACTATCGCGGAAAAGCGATATTTGCCGGTAAACAGGCGGAGATTTACGAACGTGCTGCGGATTTACTTAAAGGTACACCGCATGAATCGCAGCTTAAATCGCTATATATCGCAGTTAACATAATGGACGTACTGCTTACTAAACCGGCCGACTTAATGGTCGCGGACCCGCCCACGTTCGAGTCCGGCAAGGAAGGGGACAGTGCGGAGCAAACGCGGCTCAACGCTATTGTCGAAGAGAACGACCTAACGCAGATGATACACGAAACCGTAATCGGAGCTGGTTACCGGGGCGACTCGTTTATTAAAACGTATTATGCGCCGCGTGTCGACGTAACGATGACGGAAGAGTTGGCGGGCGAGTACGAAGGGATTACGCTGCCAGAAAGACCGGCCGAACCGATTATCGAAACCGTTGACGCGGCGATTGTATTCCCGGAGTTGTCGCGCGGCAGTCGAAAACGATTCAAAGCCGTTAACATTGCGTGGGTCGAATGGGTAGAGGAACGGACGGGCATCGTCGAGTCGGTATTGGCGCGTACGAAAATGAAGGAAGTTCCGTACTTAAACGTTGAGAGACATGTTCCAGGTTACATCGTACATGAACGGTATGAACTATCGGAGTCCGGCGTTGTGACCGAGTACGGGTATCCAGTGTCAACGTATCTAATCGGCGATCGAGTATCGACCGGTCGTGAATCCGATATTGATGCGACATGGATTCCGCAGCTACTCGTCCACCACATTCCTTACAAGACGACTGACGATGATTGGCGCGGTATTAGCGGAGTCGAAAAACTCGAATCCACGCTGGCTGCGATCAATGACCGTCTTGTTCAAATTGATTACATCTTATGGAAACACTCAGACCCGATTGCCTACGGGCCAGAGGACATAGGAGACGACGATGACGGGAATGGGGCGGTTAGGTGGGGCGGTAAATACATTCCCGTTGGGAAAGAAGACCCGCCGCCGGGCTACATGGTCTGGAACGGACAACTTGACGCAGCTTTTAAGGAACTCGATATCCTACTCGGTCTAGTCTTCCAGATGTCCGAAACGCCGCAATGGTTGTTCGGAACGACATTATCCTCGGACAAGGGCGGAACAGGTACGTCACACACGGACGGCGGCGCTATTAAGGCTCGTTTTATGCCAATTCTGACGAAAGTCAAACGCATCCGTAACCACGTTGATAGAGCGATCCGCGATGCGCTATGGACGGCGATGCAGCTCGAAAACGCTGCGAATGAAGGCGTAGCGGGTTACCGTCCATACAACGCCGTTTATCCGAAGATTACTTGGCATGACGGTATTCCGCGCGACGAGAAAGCAGAAGCGGAGGTTTACTCGATACGTACCGGGGCCAAACCTACGGTTGACGTTAAAACAGCCATCAAACGTATGGACGGACTCGATGACACACAAGCTGACCAAATCGTTAAACGGATTTCTGACGACGAGACTCGCATCAATGGAACCGTAGACGGAACGGTATTTAACGAGGTAGTCGTATAATGACCGAACGTGATATCGCGGAACTCGTCGCTGCCTATAAGGACGCAGTCAAACGTATTCGGGCGGAGTTGCTGTCGCTCGACCTAACGGATATGTCACGGGCAAACACGGAATCGGCCCTCCGAGAAGTTGCGCGCATCCTTACATCGCTAAACGAAGAGTCCACCGGCTGGGTAGCGCAATACGTGCCAGAAGCCGCTCGTGCTGGCGTTGCTCAGACGTTAATCGGACTTGGTGTCGCGGATACGATTAAGGATGCCGAGAAAATAGCGAAGTTTAACCGAATCAATTCGAACATGGTCGCGGCGGCTGTTTCGGATACACAAGCGGATCTACTTGCCGTAACGCAGAATATCGACCGGCGGACAAAGGCGGTTATACGGAAAGTCACGGCGGAATCCATACGCGCTAATATGACCGCAGGCATTAACGGCCGCCGTACGATAAGCCGCGACATCTTAACCGGGATGCGGCGCGATCTCGAATCCGCCGTCGAAACCGGAATTATTGACGCAGTCGGACGTCGATGGAAGCCGGAAGTATACGTCGATATGGTTACTCGGACGAAGACAGCCGAAGCTAGCCGGGAAGCTACGGTAAACGAAGCGATTGGTCGCGGCGCTTATTACGGCGTCATATCAACGCACGGTGCTACGGACGCTTGTAGCAAGTACGAAGGTATGATCGTAAAGTTAACGCCGGATGCGCCAGGTGATTACCGATACATTGGCGATTTGCCTCGTCGGGAGATATTTCATCCTAATTGCAGGCATTCGGTAACGCCGCTTCGCGATCCGGCGAGACTTGAAAAATAATATTCAACGCTTTGTCCGAACGTACATGACATTAAACTGCTACGGATATTGGTGACGACCATTATACGGAGGTATGACGAATGAGAAACGAGTTTAATGCGAAGGCCGAAACAATCCGCAAGTATAGATTGCCGTTAAATCTGCAAATGTTTGCGGAGGGCGATCCGGAACCTACGCCCGAACCAGAACCAACGCCGGAACCAAAGACGGTGACAATGACGCAGGACGAACTCGATGCGTTAATTGGGCGCGAGAAAGCGAAAGCAAAAAAACCGTACGCCGACTATGACGAACTGAAAACGAAGCTATCCGATTACGAGACAGCGGAAGCGGAGCGTCAAAGATCGGCAATGACGGAACAGGAACGACTACAAGCGGAGCTTGACGCAGCCCGCACAAAAGCGGAAGAAGCCGAAGGGAAAACGGCCGCAGCAATCACATCCGCAAATCAACGATTGATTAAGGCAGAGTTCCGTGCCTTAGCGAAAGAGTCAGGCGTAAGAACCGAGGCACTCGATGATGCATTTAAACTAGCGGATTTGTCTACGGTTAAGGTAACCGAAGAGGGCGATGTTGAGGGCGTAACTGGCGTAATTAAAGCGCTGATCGAATCGAAGCCATACCTCGCGGAGTCATCGAAACCAACACCGCGTCAAATTGGTGGACCCACTGGTGGCGACCCTAAACCGGATAAGACGAAAGAACAAAGACTCGCTGAAGCAGCGGATAAGGCGCGCAAATCCGGAAAGATGGAAGACAAAGTTGCATACGCCACGCTCAAAGCAGAACTGAATAAATAAGCCAAAGGCCGAGCTGTTGGGCCTTTTTGTTATACCCAAAAACAATTATACAGGGGGAAATAATTACCATGCCAAAAATTTATGACGCTTCACTAATCGGTAAACGAGAATCGGTCGTTGACGAAATTCTATTGCTCAATCCGCACCAAACTCCGCTACTAAATGCGCTAGGTTTCGCGGCGCCAGTGTCGCAAGTTGAACACGTTTGGTTTGAGGACGAAATGTTCGCGGACGAAACGGTAACAACCGCATCGGCGCTAATCGACGCAACGGCCGTCGTAGTCGCTAACGTTGAGCCTTTCCGTGTCGGTTCCGTAATCAAAATCGGTGAGGAGTTGCTGTTCGTTTCCGGTGTTAATTCCGGTACAAAAACGCTGACAGTAACGCGCGGTTATGCGTCGACTACAGCGGCTGCTATCGCCAATGCTGCAAAAGTAGAATTCATGTTCGTGGAGGGTACGGAAGGTGCGGACGCTCGTGTTGCACGTTACAAACCGCGCGTACGGAAGTCGAACCTGACGCAAATCTTCGACGACTCTATCGAAATCTCCGGTACAGCGCAGGCGGTAACGCAATATGGTATCGACGATCTGTACGAATACGAGAAACAGAAGAAACAACTTGAACTCGCGCTACAAATCGAAAAAGCGCTGATTAATGGCGTACAGTACGAGTCCGGCCAAGTCCGTCAAATGAAAGGCATCCGTCAATGGATTACGACTAACGTAACGAACGTCGGCGGCGCTCTTACAGTTGGAGCAATCAATACGCTGGCACAATCGATCTACGATGCGGGCGGATTCGCAACTGGTGGAGATTACAAAATTATGGTCGCGGCCAAGCAAAAAATCGCTCTTTCCAGTACTGACGCGAACAAAATCACGCTAACACGTAGCGAGAATACACGCGGTCAGGTCGTAGATAAAATCGTAACGGACTTCGGCGAGTTCGAAATCGTGCTGAACCAAAACCTCGCATCTGATGAGCTGATCCTAACGGACGCTAACCGTATGGCAATCAAGCCGTTGAACACTCGCGAATTCGGCCACACGTACCTGGGCGTTAAAGGCGATTACACAACCGGTATGATTGTCGGCGAGTACACGTTGGAGTTCCGCCAAGAGAAAGCGCATGGCCGTCTGAAAGGACTGTCGTAATAATGGCGAAATTCGAATCGCCGCGATATCCGGAACTCGGATTTTACGTAAACGGAGGCTTCCGCAAATTTAGCGGTGGCCTCTACGTTACGGATGATCTGGGTGTTATAGCGGTATTGAGCGGAATATCTGACGCGCGAAGAGTTGACGTCGAGGACACGGTTCTTGATCCGGTACCCGAACCGGATATTATCGAAGTAGAGACGGCAGAGCCGGAGGATAAGCCGAAACAGCCCGCCAAGGGACGTAAGCCCTCCGGTAAATAAGGAGGCGAAACCATGGCGGTAAATATCCTGGACGCGGACGAGTATATAACGCTCAATTGTATTGACAACGAAGACTGGTCGGACGCTGATGAGGCGAAAAAACAACGGATACTGAACGTCGCCAGCCGGAAGCTAACGACCAAATACGCTCGATACACGATACCTGACGCGGCCGTTTACGAATACTCTAACGAATTGTCCATCGCGTACAACGATACGAACAGGCTTCAGCAGCAAGGTGTCGCGAGCTTCGGACTTACTGGCGTCGCCAACTTCACGTTTAAGGATTGGGCAAAGTCCGGTTTGGACGCATGGATCTCAGATACCGTCCTCGATTTGATTTCGGAAGCAAACGGTGGGGTTTCGCTCTCGCGTCGTACCGTGAAATGGACGGTATTATGACGGATCGAAGAGGAGGCACGATGTGATATGGCGTTAATCCCACTGAAGCAGACGGTTACCGTATACCCGCCCGGCGATAATGATCCGTGGAATCCGTTACCTCCCGCCAATCCGTTTACACTCCGCTGCCGTTTCCAGGAAGGCACCGAAGTCGTTACGGACCAACACGGCCGAGACGTCGTATCGTCCGCGCAAATCTACTTCGACCGTTACGCGCCCGTTAAGTCCGATTATGAGTACGAATATACCGACGAATCCGGCGAGACGGTGCGGTATCGGACGGTTAACACGGGTCGGAAGCGGTGGCTTAACGGCAAGGCGGTATTAACGGTGGTGTATGTACGATGACGGATAAGAGCGGATTAACATTCGATACCTCGGCGTTTACTGCCGGGCTAGACTCGATTGGCGGCAAGGCACTAGAGGGTGGTAAACGCGGAATGCACGACGCTATGGACGATCTACTCCGCCGTTCCCGCGAACTGGCTCCGCTTGACAAAGGTACTCTCCGGACTACGGCCTGGACCGAAGTGGAGACGGAAGGATCGAGCGTTGTCGGTGAAGTTTACTATAGCGCGGTTGAGGACGGAAATTCGGGCCGCTTTAACTACGCGCTATATACGCACGAGATGGGCGAGTTTAAAAATCCGACGACGCCCGGTACACAGCCGAAGTATCTCGAACGGCCGTATAAGGAAAACGTCGAGGAATACCGGAATTGGATCGCGGAGGAAATCCGGAAGGAGTTGGGATAACGCATGTTTACTATCGCGGAATTAAAATCATTCGTAGAGTCCGTCGTACCGTACACGTACTATCACAACGAGTTTCCGGCATCGTCCGTCGACAATTCGGGGTATGTTCGGATTCATGGCGGCTTTCGTCCCTCACAGTGGACGAACAAGCGGCGGCCATCGTTCCAGGTCGTTATACGCGGAAAGAACGGTATCGCAACGGAAGCGCTGGTGAATACGATCTATGACGAATTTCATCAGCGTCAAGACTACATTATCGGCACGCAACGGATCGTCGCAACGTTTGCCGACCAGTCTGCGCCGCTTTATCTCGGCATGGACGCAAATAATAGACCGATGTACTCCGTTAATTTTACGGCTACAATGCTAGCGAAATAGATAACGCACCAATACGTCGGGCCTTCGGGTCCGGCGTTTTTTGACGTGCAAATACAAGGGGGAAATCACGTAATGGCATCCGATACATCTAAGGTTAAACTCGGCCCATGCAAGGTAACGTTTGACGTCGGCGGTACAAGTCCGATTGTCTTCGAAACAACGCAAGGCGGAGTCGTACTGACTTACGAAATGACTACGCGAGAAGTAGTCGTTGACCAATTCGGCACTACGCCAATCCGCGAAATTATCACAGGCCGATCCGCAACACTGGCCGTACCATTTGCGGAGTATGACGTCGCCAAAATTGCGAAGGTTATTCCGGGCTCCACGCTCGTAACTGACGCGACCGATCCGACCAAGCAGCGCGTAGACGTTGACGCATCGCAAATCATCGACCTAATCGATTTTGCGAAAGAAGTCCGCATCGAACCGCTATCTTCGGCGGCTACGGCAAACGATACAGTTACGCTGTATAAAGCCGCACCGACAACGAACCTCAATTACACGTACTCGTACGATAACGAACTCATTACTAACGTGACATTTAAAGGTTATCCGGACGCTAACGGTCTACTTATCGGCATCGGCGATCCGGACGCAGAAGCTTAATAACGGCAGACTCAACGGCGGCTCCTAACAGGGCCGTCTTCGTTTTTACAACGAATTGGAGGCGAATATAAACGTGATTTCACGGTTTTTAAATAAATCGGCTGACTCGGTAATGCTCGGCGATAAGTCCGTCAAGATTCCGAAGCTCACACCGGAAAAATATAAGTTGCTATTCGAAAGAATTGAGACGTTACCGTCCATTATCGTAAACGTCCTAGCGGCACGTCACTCTGGAGATTTCGTTGCAACGTTAATCGTAGGCGCTAATTTGACGTTGGATGAAGCGGTAGGTATTGTCGCCGTACTCTCGGACATCGACGCGGAATATATCTCGAAAAACGCTGACTTGGCCGAGATTTCCGAATTTATACGGTTGACGCTCGAAAAGAACGACCTACAACGTGCGTTAAAAAACTTCCGGGCCGTCCTCGGTCAATTCGTAACGAAGCCGGCGAGTCCGGGCGACGGCAAGACCGAAGCTTAACGTTTGACGAGTTTATGGCGCAAGCAGCCGTAAAGCTCGGCGTAAGTCAACGCGTGCTGGAAACGGAATATTATCTCGTCGACTTACCGCTCATTCTGCGCTATAAATCGCAGTCCATCGCGGAAGACCGATTGATGGCGCTTAGTATCGCGACGGTGAGTCAGACGACGGACAAAGAGACGTACGAACGATTCGCGGCTGGGTTGCGATCTGACTTTGCGGATTCCAACGAAAAACAAACGAATGATGACGAATTTGACCGAACAGCTTTCGAACGGCTGCGGGGTCGAGTCGGCCGGAAATGAACGTGGGAAGGAGGTAACGAATGACAACGGGAGCAACGGAAATTGGCGCGATAAAGGCACGTTTAGAGCTGGATACTGCCGGATTTAAGACGCAAATAGACCAGTCAAAACGCGATATGACCGCGATGGCGGATAACGCTAAGAAAGCGTCCGGTAACATGGCGGAGCTTGCGGCAACCGTAAAAAAGGTCGGAGAGACGCAGCAAGAGATCGGTCGGCTGACGGGAGTCCTCGATAACGTTAACGCCCGGATTGATATACAACGTAAGAAGCTGTCGGAGCTGAAGCAATCGTATGATACGACGTTTAACGATAGCAAAAAATCGAAGCTTCAGGAGCAAATCGTCAACACGGAAGCTACGCTCCTGAGACTAACGAAGACGTCGGACGATACGGCAGCAAAGGTATGGGAACTCGAAGACAGCTTGAAGGACGCCGAAAAGCAAATGGCCGAATTTGCAACGGAAGCGGACGCGGCCAGCGGTAAAGTCGGCTTATTCGGTGATCAAACGAAGTCGGCCGTCGGTAAACTGAGTATAGCATTTGCGGCACTTACGGCAGCAACTACGGCTATCATCGCGAAATCCGTTAACGCGGCTGCAACGTTCGAATCGTCCATGGCTCGCGTACAGGCGGTATCTGGCGCGACGGCTGCGGAGTTTAAAGCGTTGGAGGATCAAGCGCTAAGTCTCGGTGCGACAACGGTATTTACTACGGCGCAAGTTGCTGACGGACAATCGTACCTCGCGATTGCCGGTTTCGACGCCAACGAGATTATCGCGGCAATGCCCGGACTACTCGACCTCGCGGCGGCTGCGCAAATGGATCTCGGCAAAGCGGCGGACATTACATCGAATATTCTAACGGGATTCCGACTCGAAGCATCGGAGACGAGTCGAGTGTCGGACGTATTGGCGAAAGCATTTACGTCATCGAACACGTCGATGGAGCAACTTGGCTATGCGATGAAGTACGCGGCACCAATTGCAGCGGCAACCGGGATCAGTATCGAGGATACGGCGGCAGCCATCGGTAAGTTATCGGACGCCGGTATTCAGGGCGAGATGGCCGGTACGCAACTCCGGGCGATGCTACTACGTTTAGTTAGACCGGTAGGCGAAGCGAAAGACGTAATGGAACAACTCGGTATTAAAACGGCAGACGCGTCGGGGAACATCCTGCCCTTTACGCAGATTATCCGTCAGCTCGAAACGGCATTCGGCGGGCTTACGCAAGCGTCACAGGCGGAAGCGGCGGCTATGATCGCAGGGACCGAAGCAGCAGCCGGATTTCTGACGCTGGTATCTACGGGAGCGGACGATCTCGATGCCTTCGCGAACGAGTTACGTGATTCAGGCGGAACAGCGCAACAAGTCGCCGAAACGCAGATGAACACGTATAACGGCGCGTTAGAAGAGATGAAATCGGCGCTAGAAGCCGTCGGGATTACGGTAGGTAACGATTTTAAACCAGCTATGCGAGCGGTCATGGAAGAAATCACGAAAATGCTACTCGGCTTTAACGAAATGGACGATGGTACGCGGGCTTTTATCGTAACAATGACGGTAGCGACCGGCGGCGCTGGCGTGCTAGCAACTGGTATTTACGGGTTGGTTGTCGCGATGCGTGCGTTACAAGCTTCGGGGATCGCCGCAAACGCCGCGTTAGGTTGGATCGGAGCATTATCGTTAGTAGTCGGCGGACTTGCTGGCGCGTTTATGTCGTACAAGGTCGAGGCGGAACAGGCAGCGGAAGCACAGCGGTCATTTAACGAAGAAATTGCGAAGAATCCAATGGAGCGTACGGTTGAGGATGTTAAATCCCTCAAAGACCAACTGGATGAAGTGAACGTTCTTGTCGATCGTCAACGTGAGTTGCGGCAGAAAATCGCCGAACAACCGTCAATGGCCGGTACCCACGCTATGACTGAGGATGTCCGCAAAGCAACTGATGCTACGCGGGAACTCAGCCGAGAGTTAAGCGATGTAAACGCGGCGTTGAAAGTGTTCGGTATTGATACGCCGGTTGACGCATCGCGAGTTATTGCGCAGATGAACGAAGAGATCAATAAGTCGCTTCCGGCCCTCCGTGAACTCCGTATTGAGGAGCTTCGGGACATTGCGGCTAAACAGGACCAAGTAACGGAGTCTGAGCGGTTAATTGACCGTTACAACGAGCTTAGATCGCAAACGGAACGAACCGCCGACGAAAACGAACAGTTGACGCGAACTGTCCGCCAGCTTTCCGAGAAATATCCGGACTTGGCTACGGAACTTGACGCGCAAGGTACGTTGTTAATTACGAACGAAGATTTGATCCGCAAACTGATCCAGGCGGAACAGGATTCGTTGGATAAGCGCCTTGAAGCGGAAAGGGAAAACACGGAGTCACGGCGTCGGGAAGCGAACGAAGCGCTTAAATCCGCGAGGAAACAAGTCATCGCAATACAATCGGTCATAAACGCTGAAAAGAAAAGTCCGCAATGGTTAGATGACGACGTTGCTATGCTCTTGGGTAAGAGTTCGGATACCGCCGCTAAAAAAGCGTTAGCTGTAGTACAAGAGGAATCGGACCGTGTCAGTCAAGTCTTAAACGAAATCGATACGGAATTAGCCGCAATTGACAACGGAACTTGGCGAGGTCTGCTCGGCACAGGCGAAAGTAGCCCGAAATCCGGTACCGGTACGATTGATACCGATAAGGATAAAAAGAAGAAAGCGGAGAAAACCGCCGAACAGCTCGCACAAGAGGCGTATCGCGCGTCGTTACAAAAGCTCGATGTACGTAGACTCCTCGGTGACCTAACGGGCGAGCAGGAAATCGAAGAAATGGCGAAGTTAGCCGAAACGTATAAGAAGTTTGACGCTATCTGGATCGATGCCGAAACGCGTCGCCAACGTATCATCTCGCAATTGGCCGCCGAAGCCGATAAAGCCGAACAGGATCGCGTTAAGAAAACGGAGGAGCAGCAACGTGACGCCTTCCGGAAGTCGGCCGATTGGGTTGACGCAGAAACCCGCCGTATGCGGGAGCGCGGCGAATCCGAAGAGGCGATAGCGCAGATGCAGCTCGAATCCTGGGCGCGTGTACGGGCTCGCTACGATAAGGATTCGGACTACTTTAAACAGGCGGACAAGTCGATGTTTGATGCGCGGATGAATCTACGTAAACTTGACGAAGCAGCCGCGAAAGAAGCCTCGGATACGGTCACGAAGTCGCAGCGTGATCTAAC
>NZ_JBHVQB010000002.1:216168-647291 GCF_042887015.1 Paenibacillus sp. NPDC057967 | reverse complement strand
TCAGCGTGGCACCTGCTGCATATGCATCGCCCGTTCCGTCCGCTTTTGTATTCCAGCCCTCGAATGAGTGGCCTGCTTTCTCCAAGTCACCTTGCAATGCTACTGAAACTTGAGCATTCGGAGCATACACACCACCTGTTGGCACAGTACCGCTGTCACTTCCGTTGCCGTCGTAGCTGATCGCGTACGTAATCAGTTCCCATTGTGCATACAGCGTCACGTTAGCCGAGCCCATTGTCAGCGTGGCACCTGCTGCATATGCATCGCCCGTTCCGTCCGCTTTTGTATTCCAGCCCTCGAATGAGTGGCCTGCTTTCTCCAAGTCACCTTGCAATGCTACTGAAACTTGAGCATTCGGAGCATACGCACCACCTGTTGGCACAGTACCGCTATCACTGGTGTTGCCGTTATAGCTAAGCGTATACGTAATCAGTTCCCATTGTGCATACAACGTTACGTTAGCAGAACCCATCGTCAGCGTGGAACCTGCTGCATAAGCAGTTCCTGTTCCATCCGCCTTCGTATTCCAGCCCTCGAATGTATAGCCTGCTTTCTCCAAGCTGCCTTGCTGGGCAACAGTAACTTGCGCACTCGGAGCATGCGCACCGCCTGTTGGCACGGTGCCACTGTCACTTCCGTTGCCATTGTAACTCAGCGTAAATGTGATGAGTTCCCACTGTGCATACAGTGTCACGTTAGCGGAACCCATCGTCAGCGTCGAACCTGCTGCATACGTATCGCCCGTTCCATCCGCCTTCGTATTCCAGCCCTCGAATGTATAGCCCGCCTTCTCCAAGTCGCCTTGCTGGGCAACCGTTACTTGTGCATTCGGTACAAAGGAGCCTCCTGTTGGAACCGTACCGCTATCACTGGTGTTGCCGTTATAGCTAAGCGTGTATGTAATCAGTTCCCATTGTGCATACAACGTTACGTTAGCAGAACCCATCGTCAGCGTGGAACCTGCTGCATAAGCAGTTCCTGTTCCATCCGCCTTCGTATTCCAGCCCTCAAACGAATAACCTGCTTTCACTAAGCTGCCTTGCTGGGCAACAGTAACTTGCGCACTCGGAGCATGCGCACCGCCTGTTGGCACCGTGCCACTGTCACTTCCGTTGCTATTGTAACTCAGCGTAAATGTGATGAGTTCCCACTGTGCATACAGCGTCACGTTAGCCGAGCCCATCGTCAGCGTTGAACCTGCCGCATAGGCAGTTCCTGTTCCATCCGCCTTCGTATTCCAGCCCTCAAACGAATAACCTGCTTTCACTAAGTTGCCTTGCAAGGCAACTGTAACTTGAGCACTCGGAACATGCGCACCGCCTGTTGGCACCGTGCCGCTGTCACTTCCGTTGCCGTTATAGCTAAGCGTGTACGTAATCAGTTCCCATTGTGCATACAACGTTACGTTAGCAGAACCCATCGTCAGCGTGGAACCTGCTGCATAAGCAGTTCCTGTTCCATCCGCCTTCGTATTCCAGCCCTCGAATGAATAGCCTGCTTTCTCCAAGCTGCCTTGCTGGGCAACAGTAACTTGCGCACTCGGAGCATGCGTACCGCCTGTTGGCACGGTGCCACTGTCACTTCCGTTGCCATTGTAACTCAGCGTAAATGTGATGAGTTCCCACTGTGCATACAGCGTCACGTTAGCCGAGCCCATCGTCAGCGTTGAACCTGCCGCATAGGCAGTGCCCGCACCGTTAGCGGACGTATTCCAGCCTTTGAAGACATAACCGGCTTTGGCTAATGTTCCTGGTTGTGCTACGTTCACCGTTTGACCCATAAGATACGTAGTACTATCGGTCGGAACAGTTCCAGACTGGGAACCATTCCCGTTGTAGCTTACACTATAGCGACTCGGCTCCCATTTTGCATATAAAGTAACATCGGATGAAGTGATCGTATACGCCGAATTTGCCGGATATGTAGCTCCTGTTCCATCCGCTTTCGTGTTCCAACCTGCAAATGTGTATCCATCACGTACCAACGTGCCCTTATCAGATAACGTTATGATTGTACCAATATAATCTTTGTTGGAAGGTGCAGGTGCTACACCGCTTGATTGACCATTGCCGTTGTATACAACATTGTAACCCGTACTAACATCAGATATCGTAATGTTCTCCAAGTTTATATTTGACGGCGCTAGTTGATCAGTAAACTTCCAAGTAATCTCCACGATTGCAACATTGGGAATAGAATAACTTGAAGACGCACCTAGCAGCGCCGACAATTGCGTAATCGTGGTTGTAATTCTAACGTTCGCAGAATTATTCAGAGTCTGAATGATTTGATTGTTATGATCTTTTAACACAACAGACAGTTGAGACAGCTGATATCCTGTACCGCCGCCCATATCATAACTGCTGAATCCAAAATCTTTAAAGGTGAAGAACTTGTTGGTCGTTGTCCCCTCAGCCTTTAATACAAAATGACCTGTTGTATTAGAAGCTTGTTGAGCCTCCGACCATAAACTCGTGGTTCCCGGATCATTAACAAATCCATTGCTTACTAAAAACTTGTCCCCGCTCTTCTTAAAACCAGAAACGCCAGAAACCGTTAACGGCCCGCCAAAATCATAAGTCCCATTATTGGTCCCTTGCCACGCTGCTTGAGCCTTTTCAATTCCAAAACTGGTAATTCCCCATAGAGTCGTTGTTATCATAGCCACAACGAGCATCACAGCGCGAATCGTACTGTATGCCCCTTTATGCGTAGCGATGCTATCTTTCTTCATTCGAACCCTTCCCTCTTTCCTACATCCGCCAACCTATGATGTATATGCAACACTCTGTCCACTTACGCGGCAATAGGTATTCAATTTATTGAACTCTGATACTAATAACACAGAAAACTGCATAGAGCCGATTGCTCTACGCAGTTGTCATGTTGGCATGATAATCTTATAAGGTTTATGTCTTCGGTTATTACTGTCTTGGAGGGAATACACCTTCCAAAGCGATAATAAAGTTCATTGCCAGAAACGGTTGCATATTGTTATGCGGCTGGCTTCCACCTTGTACAGACAGAGCTGTCGGCAGCATCTGAACATTCGGCTGTTGACCATTGTAAAGAGGTAGCTGCTTTGGCGGGCGGCCTCCAGCCGCAGTCTCCGCCCAATACTGATTCGCCGGATTGCTAGACGCTCCCGGTTCATTGACCGCTTGCGGGACATGCGTATGCTTTGGCATCTGATCGTTCATCAAGGTTTCGGTTTTGGTTCCCACTTGCTGTCCGATCGTACGCGGCGACAACCCCGGTCCTTGGCCAGTTCCCATTAAAGCTTGTCCCGTTAGATTCGGTAATGCGAAGGTCGACTTGCCGTCACCGCCGTATTGAACGCCAATGACACTATATAAAGCTGTAAATTGTCGAATTTGCATCAGCTGTCCGTTGCATAGCGCCCAGCCTGCAGGCGGATAATTCCCTGCGAATATTCTTATCTCTCCGAGATACGGATCCATGGTTTACCCTCCTATTGTCTTGGTGGATATATGCCTTGTAAAGCAATGCAATATCGCACAGTCAGATAAGGCTGCATATTGGAATGGGCTTGACTGCCGCCCGAAGTGCCGATGGCACCAGCATTCATGCTCGTCAATGCCGTCGCTTCGCCATATCGGTCACTAACGCCTGCCCATCCTTGATTTTGCGGATCTGGCACATCTGCCGGATTGGACGATGCCAGCGCCTGATGCGTATGTGCAGGTATTTCATTCACCGTCAAGGTATGGTTCGCCTCGCCGGCCGATAAACCGTAATTAATGCCCGCGCCTACATGGACAGGCACCCGTCCACGCAAGTCCGGAAGAGCAAAATTGCTTCTGCCATCTCCGCCGTACGTTGCGCCAATCAAGGAAAACAGCACCTGATTAGTTTGAATATTCATCAGTTGTCCTTCGCAAGGCATCCAACCGCGCGGGGTTCTATTAAAAGGAAACAATCGCAGCTCTCCCACAAATGGTTCAGCCATCTTAATCCCTCATTTCATAAAATAGTGATAGGTAGAAGCCTTAACCTTCGGAAGGAAAGATTCCCACAAGCGCGATAATAAAAGAAACAGCTGTCGTTGGCATCATGTTGTTATGCGGCTGGCTTCCGCCTGATGGAGTAATCGCATTCGCACCCATCGACACGACCTTGCTTGTATCATCCGAATAATTCGTTATGGAAGCCCATACCGCATTCTCGGGAGAAGCTAGATTGCCGGTATTCGTAGTAGCTGAAGCAATATGCGTATGAACTGGAAGCTGCTGCGTCATCAAAGTGACCGTCTCCGTTCCGCCAAGGCTACCCAATGGCATTGCGCTGCTGGTATGAATCGGAACTCGCCCTCTCAGATCGGGCACTCCGAACGTAGTCTGTCCATCGCCGCCAAAAGTCGTCCCTAGTACTACGTACAATACTTCATTCTCCGAAATACTCAGCAGTTGACCATTGCACAGCGCCCAGCCCACTGGAGCGTAATTGCCAGCAAACATTCGAATCTCTCCAACATATTGATCACTCATATGAATTCACCTCTTGCATAGAATTGTAAGCGGTAACACTATTGAAAGATCATTTCGACATACATTTCATTTTCTGCCGACTTCGTAAAGCCAAGGCGCTCATAGAGCCTGATTGCGCGATTGGACCTCATGACATGCAGCATTGTTGTCCTCCCCGTTGCCAGCGCTTCTTGCATAAGATTGTTGATGACAAAGGTTCCGATTCCGTTACTTCTGTAGTGAGGGAGTATAGCCAAATCTACTAGTCGAATGGTTGTATCCTCTCTCGCCACCAACAGATGGCCGACTTTCACCCCGTCATATACAATGATCTGATAGGATTCATCGGGGTAACGGGCGGCGTATGACCTTTGCTGCATCATAAATTGCATCCGAAGAAAGGCGTCCTGCTGGATTTCATCCCAGCCCATTAGCTTCATCTCCTCCAATCGGGTACTTGCGTATACCTCATATTGAAAGGATTGATCATTTAGACCTTCCTCGACGGGGTCAAACGTAATGGCTTTTTGAGCATCCATGACTTTTACCCCCCTGCCATTTAATGCATATTTACTAGTTTATACCGAAAATCTATTTAATTCTAGTTAATTTTATGTGATTAACCAATGATTTTGTCGATATATGCAAGTTACGTTTAACCATTTGTCATTTTCTTCTTTCCACTTTACTTCCTCCCTACTATACTAGTGTTCGTATACCATTTTTCCAACCGAGGAGAATGCCAATTGAAGAAGAAAGTTATCATGCTGTCGCTAGTTTTAATCCTAGCTGCTGTCGGGGTAGTCAGCGCTGCTGCAAAGTGGGGGACGTTCGAGGGTTATAACATCGTCAAGCTTGTCATTAATGGAAAAGAGGTTATTCCGAAGGATACTCCGCCGGTTATATTAAAAGGTCGCACCATGGTGCCTTTGTCCATGCTGGAGCAAGCCGGAGTCAAGTCGACATGGGATGCATCAACCTATACAGTAAATGTAGAATCGAATGCCCCTGTCAAATCCGACGGAGAGCAACAAATTATTAACTACGTGGAAGCGATGGATTTCTACAAAACGCTGGACGACCTTGGCCTACGATTAATGGATTTGGCCGATAGCCTGATGGATGCATACGATGATATCATCTACTACGACCAAACCGACACGCTGGACAAATGCTATGACTATTACAATACAGCTTCCAAGAACTATAATAGCTTGCTGAAAGAGTATGAGGCGTATAAGAAATTGTTCACAAGCATTGGCGTAGATACCAAAGATGTCACCAAAGCATTTACACTCTACAAAGGCGCTCTCGATGATTACAGCGACGGACTCGATTATTTGGAGGACATCTATCTGAACCCCGATTCTGAAGCGCTAACCAATAAGTTTCTCGATGCATTCGTCTCGGGGCATGGCAAATCAACCGATGGATCCATCATCGGCATGCAAGGCTACTACAAGTACAGGAGCCTCATCCTGGGCTAACTCAATCTGCATAATAAATAGACCCGCAAGCAGGTGCTGTACATACAGCGGCCCGCTTGCGGGTCTTGTCATGAGAAAAGAGAAATGAAGACACTTATTCTGCCAATGGATGATCTTGATGAATGTGAACGCTCAGCGCCAAGCCAATCGACAGCATATTCGTTAATAATGAACTTCCGCCATAGCTTACAAAAGGCAGGGCGATACCCGTTAACGGCATTAGCCCGGTATGCATCGCGATGTTCTCGAATATCTGCAGCACCAGCATAGCGATAATACCGACAATGATATAAGAGCCCGCCCGATTCTGGCATTTGTAAGAGATGATAATCATTCGATAAATGAGTAAAAAGTAAAGCAAAAGCAGCAGCGTTGACCCGATAAAGCCAAATTCCTCGCCAATAACGGCGAAGATGGAATCCGCATAATGATACGGGACATAGCCACCCTGTACGAGACTTCCTTGCATGAACCCTTTGCCGTACAGTTCACCTGAACCGATCGCCGTCTGTGCATTTTTTACATGCCAGCTATTCTCCGGGTCCAGCGTGGGATCAATGAAAGTCTGTATTCGCTCAAGCTGATGCGGCTTGATCACCTTGGAGAAGAGATCGAATTGCACAAAATATAAGGCTGTTACGCCAGCTGCCACCACCAATAGAGCAGACAATCCGATGACGATCTGCTTCCACTGCATGTTGGCCATCCACAATATACTGACGAGAATACTGATAAAAACAATGGAAGTCCCTAGATCAGGCTGCTTGAAGACCAGGTAAAACGGAATGATAAACAGAACAAACGACGGTACGATGTCTCTCCAGAAGCGTGGAGATTGTCCGTTTAGGTTACCAAAAAAACGAGCCAGCGTCAGAATAAAGGCGATCTTCATCAATTCGGAAGGCTGGAACTGCTGCGAGCCGATCTCGATCCAGCGTGTAGAACCATTCAGATTGACGCCAATGACTAGAACCATGATGAGCAATATCACACCGATTACATAGGAAGGATAAGACAAATAACGAACAATGATCCGATAATCCATCATCGCGACGAGCAGCATTGGAATCACCATAATTGCATACATTTCAATGTTCGCGATATGCAGCCCTTCATAGCGTGTCCCCATCGTAGCACTCTCAATGACCAGTGTGCTAATGAGTGCAAAACAGAATACGATTCCGAGAATGATCCCATCCAATCGTTTAGCCTTTTGAAACATCATTTCTAATTAGTCCCTGCTTTCCGATCGAGTGAGATTTCGATCTCGTTAACCGTTCAACCCTATTGTACAAAACTGGAAGTAATCCATTCAATAATTTCAATAAGTTGCTACTGTCGAATCAACTAGCCAAGTCGGGAGCGTCCATGGAGGTCAATTGCTCCATCAACTCTTCCAAACTCTCATCGTCCACCACCACGAACGGACTTTGCCATTGTCCAGGGAATGACAAGCTGTATATTTGGTCCCTATCAATTTTGCCATAATAAGCTTTCACCATAGAAAGCATCGTGCCTGGTGCCATATCCGTCTTGAGGTTGGAGGTGACGATGTCCACGATCTCGAAGGTTTTCGGAAGGCTGTTCCATGAGGTCAGCTTATGTACCAATGCGGTAATGACCTGCTGCTGCCTCAAGCCCCTATCAAAATCATTAGAATGGTAAGCCTCTCCGCGATTATCCTTGCGGAACCGCGCATACTGCAGCGCCTGCTCCCCGTCCAGCACCTGCAGACCTGGATAAAGCCGAATGAACATATTTTCGCTGGGGGCATCATATTCCATACGCCGCTCTACATTGATCTCAATTCCGCCCACCGCGTCCACCATAGATGTTAACGTCTCGAAGGATACGAGAAAGGTATAATCTATATTTATGTTGAAATAACGCTCAATCGTCTCTCTTGTCGTAACCATTCCCGAGCTTATGTATTCCTCAGCGAACGTAAACTGTCCCAGCTTGACTTTCTTGCCGGAGAGCAGCTCCGGATGATCCTGTGCTTCGCGTACCGCATACTGATATCCGCTGGCGAACATGGAATTAACTTTCGCGCCAGTCCCTCGCAAATTGGTGACCCGGAGGTCCCGCGGAATCGATAGAAGCTTCATACTGTTCGATTGCGGAATGACATGCGCAAGCAACAACGTATCCGTATTCATGCCGCTATGGCTGTCGCTATGATCAAGACCGATGATAAGCATATAGAAGTCTTCCTTGACTTCTTCTATACCATCTTCGAATTTCTCATTATCTTCTTGGCCCCGGATCGTCTCCAGCAGCTCTTTATCAAGAATTGAATTATCCAAATTAATGGTCGTTCCTGACATCTGCTTATACACCGCAAAACAACCTGCTGCAAGAACCAGCAACACGACTAACAATACCATATGCAATCGATTGATCCTCAAACGAACGACCCCTCCTGATGCTGAACGCGACATAGACAAACGTCTTCGCGACGTTGACACTAATATATCGAATTCGTTGACAAATTGTCAACAGACCGATATATTCATTGAAAACCGTAGACTCCATATCGCATAATAGAAGAGCAAGGAGCCATTACGAAGGAAAGGATCGTGCATTCATTATGAGCGAACAGAATCGCCCGAATCCATTAGGGGAACTTATCAAGAGCAAGCTGCAGCAGCGCGGTCTCTCTTTGCGAAAATTCAGTGAGCTCACAGCTGTCGATACGGCTACGATCTCGCGTATTATTAATGGGAAGCGCAAGGCAACACCTGAACATTTGCAGCAATTTGCCGAGTGCCTTCAATTGCCAGTGTCGGAATTGTTTTTCGCCGCAGGCTATTCCGTCGAGCCGCGCTTGACGGATCTGCAATCATCGATTGCCGACATACAATCTCTTCTAGCGCACTCTAATCTGAGTACACAAACCTATAGCATGACTAACATGGAACAAGAGCTGTCCAAATACGAGTTGTTCTCGCAAACGGATGAAGGAAAGACTATGATCCTGAAAAAATTCGATAAGAAGCTGTCCAAAGCGGGAAGCACTGGACCGTATATACAATTTCTGAAGGATATGTACACCAAGTATCGTCTGAACAAAGGAACCTGGGAGCGGGCGCTTATCGGAAGCGCACTGATTTACTTTATTATCCCGACGGACCTGATACCGGATTATATTTTCCCGCTCGGTTATATTGATGATGCCATCGCTGTGAATCATGTGGCGCAAAAGCTGCATCTGAAGAACCCTACTTTTTTCAGCTAGACGATCATTTATAACTCCTGATTCCATATCCTCTGTTCATAGCGGCCATTCTAGCATGTTGACAATTTAGCAATGAAATTTACTTTTTTGTCAATCTAGGTTGATCCCCCCTCCAAAATAAGATACGATAGACCAGATTATAGAGGAGGGAATGAAGCACAGTGGAGTGGAGGAATCTTTACCGGGGGGTACTTATGGGCATTACCGATCTCGTCCCCGGAATAAGCGGTGGCACGATTGCCGTCATGCTAGGCATTTATGAGCGGTTGCTTGCAGCAATCAGCGGGTTTTTCAGCAAAAATTGGAGGCGCCAGATCGGATTCCTGATTCCGCTAGCCGTTGGCATGGGATCAGCCTTGCTTGTTTTCAGCCGTCTCATCAAATATTTATTGGAGCATCACTATGAGCCGACGCAGTTTTTCTTCATCGGACTAGTTATCGGCGTACTGCCGCTTCTGTTGCGTCAATCCGGGGCTAGAAAGAACTTTCGCCCTGGACATGTTATTTTGCTAGTCCTATCGGGCTTGCTTGTCGCATCGCTCGCTTTTTTCAACGCAGACAAATCGGGACTGCCTATTGACGACCGTTCCGCTTTAACTCTGCTAGGCCTGTTCTTCTCGGGCTGGCTCGCCAGCATGGCGATGCTGCTGCCTGGCATTAGCGGCTCCTTCGTGCTATTGATTATCGGCGTATACCCGACTGCCATCAATGCGCTGTCTTCGCTGGACTTTTTGCTCATTGCGGTCATCGGCGCTGGTGTTATGATCGGCTTCGTCGTGAGCAGCAAAGCGATTCGAGCGCTCTTGACCCACCATGCCAATCTGACCTACGCGCTTATGATTGGGATGATCATGGGTTCTGTAGTGGTCATGTATCCTGGGCTGGCGGATGATACAAGCACACTGTTGCTTTGCGTGTTGACCTTTGTCCTTGGCATTGCTGCCACGCTGCTATTCAGCTTAAGAAAAAAGGCTTGATATACCTAAAGAGGCTCTGCTTTCGTTCCGTTGAACGAGTGCAGAGCCTCTCTTATTAGGTAAGATTAGTCGCTAGTTAATAAGACATAGAAGTCATAGCCTTCAATCCATAAGCCTACAACTGTTTTCCCTTTGGAGTAATAGACGATTTTACCAGTCGAAGTATCCGCTTCATAGACATAACCGGCCTTCTCCAGTGCGGTTACATATTTGGTCAGATTGCCATCCGTTGCATCTGTCACATCATACTTATACAGAACGTGGCTCTTGTCGGAGGCTTCAATACGTTTGCCGTCAGAGATACCTACCACCGACGCAAAGTTAGGAACATCCTTCGTATACTCGCCGTATACCTTCTTCTGCGTGTTCACTCCGGATACAACAATTTCAACACGTTTCTTTGCTTCATTCCATTGGTAGTTGACCCCTGTAAGATCCCCCAGGTTAGCTAGCGGCACATACGTGCTGCCCCCGTAGTTCAAGATAGGTTTTTGTTTATCCTCATACTTCGTGCCATTCACAAAGATAGGATAAGAAGCTTCCGTCAATACATACTGCTTCACCGCTGCATAACCCGCCGTTGTCCCCACCATTAATAATGCGCCAATAACTGCGCCTGTTAAAATGTCTCTAACTCTTTTCAAGTTTTTTCCTCCTCTTTATGTTTCATTCTATTATAGCATCCTATTTTTGGACGTTATTAAATATTTCTATAGCAGTATTATTTATCTCAAGTTTTCTACTTTTTTCAACCTATTACCACAAGACATCATACGAGAATACGCCTATTTATGTTTCAATTCCCCTTCTTTCTTTTCATCCCAACAAAAAAACGAGCACTCACGAAGAGCGCCCGGTTGGTAAGACATACTATAAATCTATTTCACCTGTTCCTTGTTGATAAGACCTGAGTTTTGCAGCAATCGTTCGATCATTACGGCTACTTCCGCTCTAGTAATCGCTGCTTGCGGCGCCAGGCTTGCATCCATTCTGCCGGATACAATCCCCGAACTTACGGCGTCCGCTACTCCAGTGACAGCCCAGCTAGCGACTTGAGCGCCATCCTTGTACGCTGCTACAATGCTTGTACCGCTGCTGCCATCGGCTATGCCTTTCAAGCCGGTTAGCTTCATCGCTTTGGCCAGGATCAGCATGGCTTGCTCCCGCGTAATCGTGTCCTGCGGCCGGAACATGCCGTCCTGGAAGCCGCTAATTATACCATAGGCATAGGCAGTCTGCACAACGCTGCTATACCAGGCGCTTTGCTCCACATCCGTAAAGCTGCCTTGTGACGACTGGAGCTTCAAGCCTAGCGCACGTACGACTATCGCTGCAAACTCTGCACGAGTAATGTTGCGGTCTGGAGCAAATCGTCCATCGCTTACACCGTTAACAACAAGTCTTGCACCCATGTTATGAATGCTTTTGCTTGCCCAATGCGTGACTGCATCCTCGTAAGCAACTGTGTTCCACACGACCGAATATACACTGTTCGTCAAACTGTTAATGTGTGCATAATACTGGCCGTCTTTGCTTTCAACTTGAGTAGGAACGTGGCGAATGCTGCCATCCTCCTCAATGACAACTCCTGTTGTCATTTTCACAGGGTCAACGCCTTCAGGAACCATAATCGTACGCTGAACATACGCATTAAAGTTCATAATCTCAATCGTTGCATCCCCGTAGACAGCAGAGATCGTAAATTCTAATGGAGCTGCAACCATTGCCAAGCCATTTGCCTTTATTGCATTCTCTACATCTTTAACCGTCTTATGGCTTGGCTTGGCTATTTTGATAAGAAGTTTAACGTCCTTCAAGCTGCTTCCAGCCCCAAGCTTAGCCGCTAATGCTTCTATATCAATCTCCGTCGAAGGCAGCGTGTACGCACCATTTTCGTTGCGAATGACGATTTTAGCTTCATTATCCTCTAATGCCTTCATCAACTGTCCGTTCCATTCACCAATGACAACATCACTGCCTGAAGGGAACGGAATCGTAATGACCGCTTGCTTGCCTTCTGCTGCAAGACGCTCCATGATTTTGGCCTCATCGACAAGGATAGTGGCAACAAGCTTGCCATCGATTGTTTCTTTTTTCAGCGTACCCGCATTCTGAACTTGACCGTTCACGATGACCTCGACCGTATCATCTGCCGGTGTCGTTGGCACACTGATTGGCGTCGATCTAGGTGTCACTGAATAGTAAGGCAGTAGTTCGCTTTTCCCTACGCTATTGATCGCTCTTACCGTGAAGGAATAGGTTACGCCATTGGTCAAACCGTTTACTGTAATCGGACTGGCATTTCCAGTTGCTACAACATCGCCTTGCTCATTGATCACTTCATATCCTGTAATCTCGCTGCCGCCGTTGCTGGCTGGTGCTGTAAACGTCACTCTAGCCTGTTGATCTCCAGCAAGCACTCGCACATCCCTTGGCACTCCAGGCACAGTCATAGGAGTAACCCGGACTTCATTGGAGTAATCACTCAAGCCCCCAGGATTGCCCGCCTTCACCACAAAAGTATACTCCGTGCCATTCACCAAGCTATTCGCTGTATAACTAGCCGCAGTAACTGTATCGATCAACGAATATTGATTCTCGCCTGTCACCCGGTAAACCTGGTAGAACGTCGCTCCCTGAACCACATCCCAAGCCATGGTCATTTGAGCATTGCCGCTTGTCGCGGTGACTTGCTGCGGTTTGGCAGGCGGATCAGGCAATACGACTTTCTGTGTAAAAGCAAAGCTCGCATTCGTCATATTCGTCGCCGAAATCGTTACCGTCACCTTATACGTCGCTGCTGCCAAGCCTTCTTTTGCTTGAATGCTAAAGCTGGCAGATGCGCCTGGATGCAAGCTTGCATCAGGCTGTGTCACAACGAAATGATCCGCATCGCCACCGCTTAGCGTTATCGCCACATTCGCCAAAGCTCCCGTGCCGTTATTTTTGATGACGACCGTTTCAACTTCGCTTGAAGCATAACCTTGGGTTAGCTCCTTTGCTGTCAGATCAGAAATCGCTTCAACTGTGTACGTATGGCTTACCTTAACTTCAGCCCCGCGGCTCGTCGTGCTGGCAGTCTTCGTACCGTTGACGTTATTGTTCGTGTTCGTCACGACCACATAGTAATAGAAAGTTCCTGCTGTATTCGTTGGCACATCATACGTTGCACTGTTCGCTCCTGCAATAAGCGTGCCGCCTGTCGTGCTATTCGTCGTATTGCGGTACCACTGATAACTGAGCGTGCCTCCGTCTCCAGAAGTTGCTCCTACACTTAGACTCTTGCTGTTGCCTACATGGACCGATTCATCCGCAGGCTGCATGGTGATGCTTGGCGCTGCTGCATGTGCCAGAACAGTAACCTCGACTGCACGGGTTGCTGCAGTTGCTGTCTTGGTGCCATTGACGTTGTTGTTTGTATTCGTAACCACAACATAATAATAGAACGTACCTGCTGTATTCGTCGGTACTTCATAAGAGGCACTATCCGCTCCCGGAATAAGTGTGCCGCCTGTGTTGCTGCTCGCCGTATTGCGATACCACTGATAGCTTAGTGTACCTCCGTCTCCGGACATTGCAACTACACTTAGACTCTTGCTATCCCCTACGTTCATAACTTCATCAGATGGTTGTGTCATGATGCTTGGCGCTGCTGCATGCACGAGTACATTAACCTCTGCTGCATGACTTAATGTGCTTGCGGTTTTCGTACCGTTAACATTGTTGTTGATATTAATGACACCTACGTAGTAATAGAAAGTCCCTGCTGCATTAGTCGGCACATCATACGTTGCGCTGTTCGCGTCAACAATTGGAATGCCTCCCGTTGTGCTGTTCGTCGTGTTGCGGAACCATTGGTAGTTGAGTGTACCGCTGTCGCTTATGGTTGCCCCGACACTCAGCGTTACGTTAGCCCCTTTATCCACTGTTTCGTTAGAAGGCTGGGTTACAATGACAGGTGTAGCTGCATGAACAACGGAAACTACCGTGAAGCTAACCTGGAAGCTATGGCTGATGCCGCCATCTGCTGTAATTGTTACCGTCTCCGTATAGGTTCCTGGCGTCAGACCTGTCTTCGGGAACACTTGGAATACAGTGGATAGCACGCCGGCTCCCAGCGAATCCGAAAGCACTGTCCCTGTTGTGAAGCTGCTGCTTGCGCCTCCGCTAAAGCTTACAGCCAGATTGGAAATCGCCCCGCTTCCGACTTTCGTCAGCGTTATGCCTTTTTTGATGCCATTGACCTGTGAAGTCGTATAGCCTTCATTCAAAGAATTGAATGTAACGGTCCCCGTCTCCGATACCGTGAACGTCGTTGGATGAACCGTAAAGCTAATTTGAAGGCTCTCGCTGAGGCCGCCATCAGCGGTGATCGTTACCGTCTCCGTATGCGTTCCAGGCGACAAGCCTGTTACCGGACGAACCGTAAATGATGTTGACTGTACGCCAGCTCCAAGAGCATCCCCCTGCACAGTCCCAATCGTAAATTTGCTGCCGGCACCACCGCTTGCATGGACAGCCATATTCGAGATGGCTCCATTCCCGACTTTCGTTAACGTAATCGTCTCGCTAATCGTATTGGTTTCCGTTGCGGTATAACCTTCATTTAATGCCTCAAAAGCAATATTGTCTACTGGCGTTACGGTAAAAGTAGAGTTAACAGCTACACTAGCCGCATCGCTCACGGTTGTTGCCGTAGTTGCTCCAGTAGCGCTGGCATTCGTATTCGTTACCACGACATAATAATAGGTCAGGCCGGTTGTTCCTGTCGGCGGCGAATAAGTGGCGCTATTCGCTCCGGCAATCAGCGTGCCGCCGCTATTGCTGTTCGTGGTATTGCTAAACCACTGGTAGCTTAATGAGCCGCTATCGCTGACCGATGCTGATACAGTAAGCGTCGCAGTTCCATTTATGTTGACGTTCTGATTGGCAGGCTGTGTGTCAATGCTTGGCGCCGCTGCATCTACCAAAGGCAGCACAGTCAAGCTCGCGCCATTAGAGGTATCCGTCGAAGTAGCAGCTCCGCTGACGATGACTCTATACATGTAGCCATCCATCGACAATGGCACATTCGTGATGAACAAGGTATCAGTTGTCACACCGCTGTATAGGCCGTCATCCGTAAGATTGCTGTAACCCGAACCTGTGTCGACTTGCCACTGATAGGAAGTTGCATCGGTTGCTGTTACAGCAAAGCTTGCATTGTCTCCTGCGCTAATCGTTGAGTCAGCAGGATGATCTACAATGGCAACCGGGGTCTCAGGTGGTGAAGCAGAACCTATATCGTATAGATACAGCTGGTTAGTGATCAAGTTATAAAATCCAAACCCGGATTCATAACCGGAAAAAATATACGGAGCAAAAGTGTAATAGCCTGCAAAATAATCAATAACGGGATCGGTCCCTCTTTGCGTCCAATCCTTCAGTAGCGTTCCGTCTGAGCTGTAATGCTTGGTATACAGATGAGTAGTGGTTCCCACGGTAGAGGTATCGTAAACAAGAAACCCTCCGTCCTTCACAGGAAGGGCGCCTCCCGCAAGATCATCGTGTACCAGGCCAGAGGCAATGGAAGCTTGAACGGCACCTTGATTATCGATTATATCCATGGATATATTGGAGTTCGTCACATAAGATATGCCAAACTTTCCGCCAGACAGGCCAATGGCATAACTTCGAGCATTTGAAGGCTTGGGGGCTAAATAGAAGTGATGAACGCCATTCGTTAGTTTTCTCGTGCCGTCATTGTCATACATGGCGCCAATATAGTTGGAGTTTTGATAAATATCATACGTGATTAAAAACTGCCCTTGATCGTTAGCGGACAGGGAGTGGGTATATGTAGAATTGTGTGCGAAGTTATCTTGTCTCGTGCCGCCTTTTTCTACGGACTCCGGGTTAGTAATCGCATTGCCATGGGCATCAAAGATCCGGTACAAATACTCATCGCCTACGTTTTGCCACATGAACGCAATATCGCCATTGGATAGCTCTGTTGCGCCTGTATAGCAATTATAAGGCGCTGCAACCGTGCTAATATCAGTCGGCCCTTTGACAACGGTGCCATCTTCATCAATGATAGCAAATTGATAAGCACCGCCGCAGCCGTTGTTCGTACCTTCCCAAGTGATAACGGCCTTGCCATCGGCAATGGCATAAGCGGCGAACGTAGACACATTCGTCGCACGCGCTCCCATTAGCGCGCTGATATCAACATCCGATAGGACTGATCCTGCAGTACTGAACACCTTATACCATACTTTAAATGTCGTCCAATTATTATCCGTTACGCCATAGAGTACGCCTGTATTGCCTTCCGACAAACCAACGACGGACATGACTCCTTCATTAACCGTTGAATTCAAAATATTGTCGATGACAATCGGGGCATCATCACCCGTCGAGGCATGCAGCGTCACAGGGACGCTCATAAACAGCAATGTTAATAGTAGTAGATACGCTAAACCTTGTCTCATCCTTTTCCGCATCTTCAGTTCTCCTCTTAGTTAGTTAAAAGCGGTAACGATCTAGCAACTCTATTAAATGATTATTTTTGCTGTACTCCCCCTTGAAATGATGTACAAATACATAATTAATACCGACTTGTTGCTAATAATTCCGTAACAACTGATAATAAATATTTCTTTTTCTAATATTACTTCATCCCACTAAAATCGTATATAAAATTTCGACGCAATAAATTTAATTTTTTACAATGGAAAAAGGGGGGTGGAGAGAGCTGTTATTGAGAGGTTAAATACATTGAAAGGGACGCAATTAGGGGTTGTAGTTCTACTAAAGTTTATCGAACCTGCTTGATTTCCTCGCACTTGACATTCTATAAGATGCTGACGGACATGTTTTTACATATTATCTTCTACAATCACAATTTCGTTTCGGATACAATACTTTACAAATTCTCCGAGCATGGTTTGATAATCCCTAATATTCTTCTGTGTCGTATTCTTAGACCGTCTGCCATCGAGAAAATCCTGATAAGCAAACTATAACACCATAAAAAAGACTACCTCCTAGGAATTAGGAAGTAGTCTACACTCTAGACATTAGTTTTTTACGTAACCAGTTCTCACTGGAGCGGGAAACGGCTTACGCTGTTTCCGTCATGCAAAGGCTCAAGAACCTTACATCATGCCGCCCATACCGCCCATGCCGCCCATGTCAGGCATGCCAGCGCCGCCAGCGCCTTTTGGTTCTGGCTTGTCGGCAACAACTGCTTCAGTTGTCAGGAACATAGCCGCTACGGAAGCTGCGTTTTGCAGAGCGGAACGTGTTACTTTAGCAGGGTCAACGATACCCGCTTCGAACATGTTCACCCATGCGCCAGTAGCTGCGTTGTAGCCTACGCCGATTTTTTCGTTTTTCAGACGCTCAACGATGACGGAGCCTTCTTGGCCAGCGTTCGCTGCGATTGTGCGGATTGGCTCTTCCAGAGCGCGAAGAACGATGTTCACGCCAGTCGCCTCGTCGCCTTCTGCATTTACAGCCGCTACCGCTTTATATACGTTCACAAGAGCTGTGCCGCCGCCGGATACGATGCCTTCTTCCACTGCTGCGCGAGTGGAGTTCAGGGCGTCTTCAATGCGAAGCTTACGCTCTTTCAATTCAGTTTCAGTAGCTGCGCCGACTTTGATTACCGCTACGCCGCCAGCGAGTTTCGCCAGACGCTCTTGCAGCTTCTCTTTGTCGAAATCGGAAGTTGTTTCTTCCAATTGAGCTTTGATTTGATTCACACGAGCCAAGATATCAGCGGAGTTGCCAGCGCCGTCTACCACGATCGTGTTTTCTTTTGTGATGCGCACTTGACGTGCGGAGCCCAGTTGCTCAACAGCAGTCGATTTCAGCTCAAGGCCGAGCTCTTCTGTGATCACTTGGCCGCCAGTCAGAGCAGCGATGTCTTGCAGCATAGCTTTGCGGCGGTCACCGAAGCCAGGAGCTTTAACCGCTACACAAGTGAATGTGCCGCGCAGTTTGTTGACGATCAGCGTCGCTTGAGCTTCGCCTTCTACGTCTTCTGCGATGATCAGAAGCTGCTTGCCGGA
Organism: Paenibacillus sp. NPDC057967; assembly: GCF_042887015.1. Taxonomy (NCBI): domain Bacteria; kingdom Bacillati; phylum Bacillota; class Bacilli; order Caryophanales; family Paenibacillaceae; genus Paenibacillus; species Paenibacillus sp. NPDC057967. The sequence goes on along the minus strand of NZ_JBHVQB010000002.1, from coordinate 629,045 downwards.
TTGAACCACTTTCTCCAGAACAGGCAGGATCTCTTGAATGTTGGAGATCTTTTTGTCTGTGATCAGGATGTAAGGATTATCAAGAATCGCTTCCATTTTATCCGTATCCGTGATCATGTAAGGGGACACATAGCCGCGGTCGAACTGCATGCCTTCAACCACTTCAAGCTCCGTATTGAAGCCTTTGGACTCCTCAACTGTAATAACGCCGTCGTTGCCGACTTTCTCCATCGCTTCAGCGATCAGTTGACCTACTTCTTCATCAGCGGACGAGATGGAAGCAACTTGAGCGATCGATTGTTTGCCTTCGATTGGCTTGGAGATAGCTTTCAGCTCTTCAACAGCAGCTTTAACAGCTTTCTCGATGCCTTTGCGGATAACCATAGGGTTAGCGCCAGCTGTAACGTTTTTCAGACCTTCGCGAATCATCGCTTGAGCCAGAACAGTCGCCGTAGTTGTACCGTCGCCTGCTACGTCGTTTGTTTTTGTTGCTACTTCTTTAACAAGCTGTGCACCCATGTTCTCGAATGCATCTTCCAGCTCGATTTCTTTTGCAATGGACACACCGTCATTAGTGATGAGCGGGCTACCGAATTTTTTCTCCAGAACGACGTTGCGTCCTTTTGGTCCAAGCGTAACTTTCACCGCATTTGCCAAAGCGTCAACCCCGCGGAGCATGGAACGGCGAGCGTCTTCGCTAAATTTGATTTCTTTAGCCATGTACAATTACCTCCCGAAATTTGGATTAAAGATTAAGTATGTGTACGCGAACTTATTCGAAAATCGCGTGAATGTCGCTTTCTTTCATAATCAAATATTCTTTGCCTTCATATTTGATTTCTGTGCCCGCATATTTGGAGAACAGAACGCGGTCGCCTTCTTTTACTTCCAATGCTACGCGAACGCCGTCTTTCAGCGTGCCGCTGCCCACTGCTACCACTTTGCCTTCTTGTGGCTTTTCCTTAGCCGTATCCGGCAGCACGATGCCGCTCGCAGTTGTTTCTTCCTTCGCGATTGGTTCGATCAATACGCGTTCACCCAAAGGTTTGATCATTGAAAATAGCCTCCTTCTAAATTTGTCGCTTATTGTAAATTCGTTAGCACTCATAAGCGTGTAGTGCTAACAACCATTTTTATCATACTTTTTTTTGCGATTGATTTCAAGTGCCTGGCTCTATTTTTGCACGATTTTTACACCCGTCTCATCACATGCTTGTCCGGCAAACCTCCAAGCCCGCTGCATCATTCCCCGTTATAGCGCAAGCCATGTAGGATAAAGTCCGTCAGATCTTCAGCGAGCGTCTCCACGTCCGGTTTCTTGTCCTCTCGAAGGAGCATCCAATACTCCTGATCCCGATGGAACAGCAAGGTTCCCGTTACCGACATGAATGCCGTATCAAGCGAACGGAAAGCAAAATACCCCTGCTTGCGTCCCTCCTCCATCCAATGTCTGAGCATCTGCCACATCGGCATGACATGCTCACGGATCTTTTGGATGCGCGGCGTATTCAGAATAATCTCCTGTTGAATAATACTAATCAGCTGCGGCTCCGAATGCCGGTACAGCGTCACTTCGTGTATGACCAGCTTAACCCCTTCAACGGGATGAAAGCTCGGATCGATAGCGGCGATTTTTTGATTCGGAAAAAAGTTCTCGAACAGCGCGCCGAATAAATTTTCTTTCCCGCCGAAATGATACGAGACAAGCGCCACATTGGCGCTTGCCTCCTCGCAAATTTGTCTGATCGTCGTGCCATCGAATCCTTGAAGCGCAAACAGCTTTTTGGCTGCAAGCAGAATCCGTTGTTTAATATCTTGTTCTTCGGCTAATGTCATAATCAACCTCCGATAATCATTGTCGCTTATTTATCTTTGCGCTGACTCGCTATCGCAACCTCCGGCTGGCGAACCGCCTGCCGGCCTTTCGCGAATACGGCAACCGCACTGATTGCAATAGCCGCCAAAGCAATGGCTACGAGCATTCCGGCATCAGAGCTTACGCCCGGACCGCCGAACAATATATTCATCGTCCCGTCAACCGCATACGTAGCTGGCAGCCACTCGCCAAGTCCGGTATAAAAGTTCGAGAGCAGCTCGCGCGGTACGATTGCACCCGAGGATACAAGCTGCGCCGACAGCAGCATAATGTTGAACAGCATGCCGGCCATGCCGAACAAGAACAGGAACATTTGGGATACGAACATAAAGGTTAGCAGGAACAGACATTGGAATCCCCACAGATACAAGAACCCATGATCGAGCTGGCCTCCCAAAGCTACGAGCAGCGCGGCGCCTACCAAGGAAACGAGAATAGAAGAAACAACATTGATGATCGCTCTTGTGCCGAACCGTCTCCATTTGCTAACACTGGCGGCTGTCGCCATCGACGATTGCTCCAGGTTCATCCCCATAATCATGGCTCCGACATAAGAAGCAAGCACCAGCATCATCGGCACCATCTGGTTGTTCATGCCTTCTACAACATTGGATGACTCGACAACGCCCTTAACCCGTTCAGCTAGCAGTGGCGCAGTCGATGCCGCCTGATCGACCGGCATCTGCATGCCGGTCAGCGTCTTCTGAATGCCCATCGTGACGGCTGTGCGATTCACTTCGGCCGTTATTTGAGATGCTGCGCTGCTCATCATGCTTTTGATCAGGGCAGGATTGGATTCATTCAAGTAATAGTGCAGATCTGCCTGCTCTCCAGGCTTGCCTGCTTGCTCACTGAAGCTTGCTGGAATATGCAGCACCATCTGAACCTCGCGTTCATTCAGATCGGCTCTCGCTTCCTCCAGGGACGTACTCTGAACGATATCGAATGGCAGCTGCTCCGCCAGATTGGCCGCAATCTGCTGCCCCATCGCCGTATCTTCATTCACAACCGCAATTCGGAGCTGATCCACACGATCCGTTACTCCATTATAACCTGTCATCCATATGACTGCGAAAATGATTTGGAACATAAAAGCCGTAATAATGCCTACCCATGTCGTAGGCCTCTTCATAAATGCTTGTATGGCTGTTTTCATGCTATCCACTCCTGTATCTTTATCTATTAAACATTTGTTTAAAACGTTTGTTTAAATTATGCTCCTCACCTGCAAATCTGTCAAGAACAAAAAAAGACCTGCCGTAATCACGACAGATCTTCTGTAAGCTATGCCGGGCTTCGCCCTGTTATTCTTCCTCGTCCCGCCACTTCGCATCCGCAATTTGCTGTTTCTTGTAGATCACGTCAGACATGAACAAGCTAAGCTCGTACAAAGCAATAAGCGGAATAACAACCAGGATATCCGATATAAAGTCCGGAGGCGTCACGACGACACCAATAACCGCCAAAATAAAATACGCGAGTCTGCGCATCTTGCGGAGCCGCTTCGGATTCAAGATCCGGATCGCAGTCAGGAACATAATCAGAAGAGGCAGCTCGAATAATAGCGAGATCGGGATCAGTATTCCGAACATAAAGGAGAAATATTGAACAATGCCATACGTTTCCTCCAGATTCAAATGCCCCGCGATCGTGCGGGTGAAGTTGAAGGCAAGCGGAAAAACGACAAAATAGGAAAATGCCAATCCAACCAGAAACATAATTAGTGCGAACGGCACATATTTCAACGTAGAACGCTGCTCATGAGGTCTTAATGCCGGCTTCACGTATGACCATAGCTGATAAGCTATGAACGGAAGCGTCACGATTAGCGCGATTACGAACGCAATCTTCATGTACATCCCAATGCCGTCCCATAGCGAGAACGTATGTAGACTTAATGTGTTGGCCGGCTTTTGGCTCATCAGGAAGTTATAAGCTGGCTCGGCAATGGCAATTCCCAGCACCAGGCTTAGCGTAAGCACAATCATGACATAGATAAGGCGCTTCCGCAGCTCTCCAAGATGCTCTAGCAGGGGCATCAGCCCTTCTTCACGTATCAGCTTTCTACGTGATATCGCAGCCTCATCGGTTCTCTCTTTCGTCATGCCAATTTACTGCTCCTTTCTACCCGGGCTTAAGCAAGAAAAAAGCGGACCCGTTTAATCCGGAAGCCGCTTATTTTCCTTCTCATTATGCTCCGACCGATTCGCTTCATTGCGATTTTTGTCCGAATCTCTGCGATCATTGTCGTCCATAATGTCACGAGCGCCGGATTTGAACTCACGAAGCGTCTTGCCGAAAGCACGTCCCAGCTCAGGCAGCTTGTTCGGTCCAAACAGCAATAGTGCAATCAACACTAAAAAAATAATACCCGTAGCGCCAATACCACCCATAGGTTAAACCTCCACATCTGAAAATTTTATTCTAGTATAGGTCATAAAATAAACTCATTCAACCTTGCCGCCTCTATCAGCGGCCAAGCAATCCGCCGTAACCCATGCTTACGATATCCTCCCGGACAATCCGGTCACCTGCCAATATCTTGGGCAGAAGTACATCGAAGGAGGTATATGGATCATGCATCACACAGCCGGGCAAGCCCATAATCGGCACTTCTCCTATGTAACCTATCAACAGCATCGATCCCGGGAGCATCGGTGTTCCGTAGCTCACAATATCCGCTCCAGCCGCCCCAATGGCGCCCGGTGTACGATCATCGGGATCTACCGACATACCGCCAGTTACCAGTATCATATCATACCCTTGGCTCAGCAAATAGTGTATTTCCTTGACAATTATTTGTCGATCATCCGGCGCGAACCGCTGCTCGGCCACCTCTGAGCCTAGCGCGCTCAGCTTCTCTGCAACAGCCGGACCGAATTTATCCTGTATTCTACCGTGATAGACTTCTCCGCCCGTCGTGAGCAGACCCGCTCTCAGCTTACGGAATGGACGAACTTGAAGCGGCGCTTTCCCATGCTGCCCCCTATACTCCGCAGCGATCCGTTCAACCTGCTCGACCTTCTCCTTCGCAACAACAAGCGGAATAGCCCGTGTCGCGGCAAGCGGACTGCCCTCCTTCACGACAGCATCCGTCTTCACCGTTGCCAGCGCAATTTCGCCAATTTCATTAATCGCCTCGACCACTTCCTTGGCAATATGCGTGATTCCCACGATTGGCGACTTTATGCTGACCTTCCCTTCATGAGGCTCAGTCAGAAGGAGCGATTCATCCGCAAGCGCCTGCGCCATGCGAATTGCGGCATCATCCTCATGCAGCTCCTCTTCATCCAGCTCCATGATATAGATATGCTCTTTGCCGATATCGAGCAGGCTAGGAATGTCCGCTTCCGTAATGGCATGTCCGCGTTGGAATAGCCTGCCCTTGAACTTGCCTGGGAGGATTTGGGTCAGGTCATGCGCTAGCCTGAGTCCAATCGCGTCCTGAACCCGCACTTCCTTCAGTTTTGTTTTCATACCGGAGGCGGCTATATCTGTATCGATAGATTTTTCTGTCTTTTTCATGCGTTATGGTCCCCATGCTGGCCCGATAGAATAGCAAGCGCGTGAGGCAGCTGATCCATGATCGCCATGAGACTCTCATGAACGCCTTTGGGACTGCCTGGTAGATTCACGATCAATGAGCTGCCGCGGATACCGCAGACGCCTCTGGACAGCATCGCTCGCCTCGTCTTATGCAGGGCGCCCATCCTCATCGCTTCAGCGAGGCCGGGAACTTCCCGGTCAATGACCTTAAGCGTCGCTTCCGGCGTAATATCACGCGGCGCCAGCCCCGTACCTCCCGTGGTCAACACCAGATCGGCCTGATAATATTCCGTCATCTCGATGATTGCCGCCATAATCTCGTCTTGTTCATCCGGCACAATCCGATAATCTACAATCACTCCGCCAAGCTCTTCCTCTACAAGCTCCCGGATAACCTGCGCGCTCGTATCCTCGCGCTCACCCCGCGAGCCTTTGTCGCTCGCCGTCAACAACGCAACCTTCCACTGCATATCCCGTTCCTCCCTCTCTATTTCGTTCAAGGGTATGCTTAGCGTCTATAATCCCCGCTCTTCCCCCCGGACTTTGCCATCAGCTGCGTCGGTCCGATAACCATGTCCTTCTGCAAGGCCTTGCACATATCGTATACCGTAAGCGCCGTAGCGGATACAGCCGTTAAAGCTTCCATCTCTACGCCGGTTTTCCCTTTTGTCTTCACTGTTGCTTCTATGTAAAGTTCATCTGATCCGTTGTCGCTAAAAGCAATATTTACACCCGTTAACGGGAGCGGATGGCACATGGGTATCCAATCCGATGTTTTTTTGGCCGCCATAATTCCAGCTACTTGAGCGACCGCCAGAACGTCGCCTTTGCCGATGCTGCCTTCCTTTATCCGCGCAAGCGTAGTATCCGCCATTCGTATGGTCGTCTGGGCAGTCGCTTCCCGCACCGTGATATCCTTCTCCGATATATCAACCATCTTAGCCCGTCCCTGATCGTTGAAATGGGTCAGCTCCATTCTTATCGCCCTTCCTCCATCGTTCGGCTATCGCCTGAATGTCGTCAATTCTCGTTCCGTTACAAGTCCATCCAGCCGCAAATCATGCGAATCGCTTGGTACGTGCTCCTTCAACACTTGCGCTTCGAATCCAGCGCCTATCCAGAGGGGCTTAGTACCCGCACCCGATACCGCTTCCGCAAACCGGTCGTAATAACCGCCGCCATAACCCAAACGGCCTCCAGTACGGTCAAAGGCCAGTCCAGGCACAATGACAACATCCGGCACCGTTCCCATCGGTAAGATGGGCGAGCGATCCGGGCCAGGCTCCATAATGCCGTAGGCTCCCGCTTCGAGCTGATTCCATTCCGTTACGGAATGAAGCTTCATGGAGCGATCAGCTTTCACACAGCGTGGCAGAAGCACTTCGATCTCCTTCTCCCAGCACCATTCTATGAATTCGTTTATATTCAATTCGCTTCTGAACGATACGTAAGCCATGACAGTTCGGCAAGAACGCTTCGCCAGCCACTGTGCCAGATGACGGCAAGCTAGGCTTGACCACTCTGCCCGGTGTTCTTCCGCCAGTCCATTGCGCATGTTCGAGAGCTTTGATCGGTAAGCTGATTTATCATGCCCCGCGTATTCCGTCGGCATTTGACTTCATCCATTCTTTCCTGTATGAACTAATCTTACATGTAGTGTACCATTGTTATACAACTTTCGCCAATGGTGGCGCCAGTTTGTGGTACACTAAAGGGTAATAATTGATGCCATTTAGGAGTGGAGGATTCATCATGTTGTTGCAAGTTTCCAATATTTCCAAAAGCTACGGCGTAACCGCCATATTATCACATATATCGATGCAAGTTTTGGAGAAAGAACGCATCGGGCTTGTCGGTGTCAACGGCGCGGGCAAGTCGACCTTGCTCAAAATAATTGCAGGAGAAATGTCGGCCGATTCCGGTGACATTCATAAGGCGAAGGAACTGCGCCTCGGCTATCTCGCCCAGAACAGCGGCTTACAGTCTGAACGTACTATTATAGAAGAGATGCGCGCGGTGTTCGCCCATCTGATCGAGGCCGAGCAGGAATTGCGTGAGCTTGAAGTCAAAATCGCTGACCCGGAGCTTCATAACGATGAGAAAAAGTATGCCGATGTGCTAGACCGCTATGCGCGCCGTTCCGACTGGTTCCGCGAGCAGGGAGGCTTCGAGATCAGCACCCGGATCAATAGCGTGCTGCACGGCATGGGGTTTGGAACATTTAACCTCGACACGCCTATATCCACGCTCAGCGGCGGACAGAAGACACGCCTTGCGCTAGCTCGCATCCTGCTGCAAGCACCTGATCTGCTTATGCTTGACGAGCCAACCAACTATCTCGATATCGAGACTTTAACATGGTTGGAATCGTATCTTCGCGGATATCCCGGCGCGATCGTTGTCGTCTCTCATGACCGTTATTTCCTGGATGCGCTTGTCGATACCATTATTGAGATCGAACGGCATTCCGCGAAGCGGTATACAGGCAACTACAGCCGCTACCTGGAGCTGAAGACCGCCGAATACGAAATTAATCTCAAGCATTTTGAGAAGCAGCAAGAAGAGATCGAGCGAATGGAGCAGTTCATTCAGCGGAATATCGTCAGAGCCTCCACAACCAAGCGTGCCCAGAGCAGACGCAAAGCGCTGGAGAAGATGGACCGCATGGACAGGCCTGCCGGCGAGCTGAAGAAGGCTCACTTCTCATTCGAGATCGAACGAATGACCGGCAAGGATGTTCTTACCGTCGATAACCTGTCGGTTACCTTCCCTGGTAAGAACGAAGCTCTGTTCCGCAACGTCAGATTCAACCTGACAAGAGGCGAGACAGTTGCCTTGATTGGTCCCAACGGAATTGGCAAGTCTACGCTGCTGAAGACACTTGTCGGCCAGCTTGAGCCTTCAACCGGCACCATCCAATTCGGCTCGCATGTCAAGCTAGGCTATTATGATCAGGAACATACGAGACTGAACGGACAAAATACGATTCTGGAAGAAGTGTGGGGCTTATATCCACATATGGAAGAAGCTCGGATTCGTACCGTATTAGGCAACTTTCTGTTCAGCGGCGAAGACGTGCTGAAGCGTATATCATCACTGAGCGGCGGAGAGAAAGCCCGTGTCTCGCTAGCCAAGCTGATGCTGGCTCAAGCCAATGTGCTAGTACTGGACGAGCCGACGAACCACCTGGATCTGTTCAGCAAGGAAGTACTGGAGTCAGCTCTGCTGGATTACGAAGGCACGCTCTTCTTCATTTCCCATGACCGTTATTTCCTGAACAAAATGTCCGACCGCATTGTCGAACTGGGGCCGAACGGCGTCGAGCATTTCCTGGGAAATTATGACGAAATGTTGGAGAAGAAACGCGAGCTTGAAGATGCAAGGCTCGAAGCGATTGCAGCACAAAGTAAAACCCAAAAGTCTGGCGAAGCAGCCGATAGCGCACCGGCAACCTCATATGAAGCTGAGAAACAAGCCAAGCGAGATGAGCGCAACCGTCAGCGCAAGGCAGAGCAGCTGGAAGCCGAGATCGCCACACTCGAAGAGAAGATTGGTGAATTGGAACAGCAGCTTACCGATCCGGAAGTGTTCAATAATTATATTCGCATTCAAGAACTCCAAGCTGAGATCGACGAGCTGAAGACGAAGCTAGCCGCTGCCTATGAGCAGTGGGAACAATATATGTAGCTGGACCGAAGGCGGCCTCATGATGGATTCATGAGGCCGCCTTCGTATGATCTCTTCTATTAATATTGCTCCATGCTGATCAAGCCCAAACGCTTTGCTTCTCTTATCGCCTCTGACCGCGATCGCACATTCAGCTTTTCGAAGATTTTGGTCAACTGGTATTCCACGTTCCGCTGGCTGACATGCAGCATCGCAGCCAGCTCCTTGTTGCTTACGCCAGCCGCGACTTCATGGAGGATCGTCATTTCCTTCTCGTTAATCGACACATCGTCAATGGACAGCTCCGAACGCGAGATCGCAACCTCATGCCTTCTGAGTTGCTTGAGAAGCGGTATCGGAATAACTGCCTCTCCCCGAAGCGCGCACCGAATGGAGTTGTGCAGTTGATCCCTGGATGCCGTCTTCGAGATAAAACCGGACACGCCTGACTCCACCAGAAGGTTGAAGTGCGTTCCGATTTCATAGCCGGAATAGATGATGACTTTCCGTTCAGGGTCAATCTGAATCAATCGTTTGGTCAACTCCAGGCCACTAATGCCCGGCATGTTCAAATCGCATAAGATAATGTCAAAAGGTTCGGAATGAACCTTATCCAGTGCTTCCAGCGCCGACAGCGCCACCGTTACTTTCATGTCGCTATCTTGCTCGATCATTGTTTTGGTTCCTTCGCCAACCGATGGATGATCGTCAACTAATAAGATACGAATCACGCGATATACCCCTCTCCGAAAGTCCGCTCGACACAATGATCGGCATCAGAATAATGACCTCGAGGCCTTTACCGCGTTCCGAATAGAAGGAGATGTCCCCTTCAAGGCTAGCCACACGCTCTTTAATCCCAGACAGGCCCATATGCTCAAACGTCTCTACCATATAATTCACATCCAGGCCGACTCCATCATCCTGATAGCGGAAGTAGATCGTACCCTCTCGCAGCTCCAGCTCAAGCTGAACGAGCTTGGCTCCGGCATGCTTGTCCGCATTGCGCAGCAGCTCCTGCACAATACGATAGATGGCCGTAATTTGCTCCTCGTCCATTTGTTCATGAATCGCCTTGGAGCGGAACTGCACCTCAAAGTTAACCCTCATCTGGGTATGCTCAATAATCGATTCAACCGCTTCAACTACACCCATTTCCTTCAGCAGCGGAGGACGAAGCTCATTGCATGTTTCCCTGATTTGATGAATGACATCAAGCAGCCCTTCCTTAATATCTTCAAGCTCCCGGCCAAGCTTATCCGAGATCGGATGATCCATCATGACAGATTCCAGCTTACGGTACCATAACAGCTGGTCCTGCAGCGCCGAATCATGCAAATCCGCCGCAAGCTTCCTTCTCTCATTCTCCGACAGGCAGAAGAGAAGGCGCAGCACCCACGGCGAAGTCGTATGCTCCTTGCGCACTTCAGACTCCAGGTCCTCAATCAATCCTTCAATTAAATACAGATTCTCGAATACGATGCTGGAGTAATTCGCCATCGTCTTCAGCCATCTAATCTCATCCGAGTTGAACCTGGTGTGGTTAGTCTTCAGACCAATCCACAGGATGTGGTACCGGGAACGCTGTCGTCCAATAATAAGGCCCAGCCCGTAAGGCAGATCGATCAGCTCGCCTAGCTTGAACGTATTCATCACGCTGAGCAGGAAGTCGGCAGTCACTCTTTCCTCATGGTCATCCCCCATCGGGAAGACGGCGTGTTCCGCCTGATCGACAATAAGGAATTTAATGCGGCTTACCGGAAGCAGCGAATCAATCTCTTGCTTCAATACCGCCTCCAGATCAGCCTGCTTCATCACGCGGGCAATGCTTCTGGAGAATCGGTCCAGACTGTCCTGATAGCTATACATCGCTTTGAACAGCTTCGGGCGGAAACGCTGGTCGATCTGTTCCTTGGCATACAGGAACAAGGTGATACCGATAAAGATTACCAAGAAAATTCCGATCCAATTCGTCCAATAAATGTCCGGTTTATCCATTAACACAGCAGAAATCAATAGCGTGATCACAATCGAAGGAATAAGCGAAAGCGCTGTGTAATATTTGAATCGCGTCAAAATAAAATCGATATCGAACAATTGGTTCGAGGTCGACAGGTAGAAGTAGACGACAGGCAATATAAACAAAAACAACGCCGTGAACGCCGGAGGCAGAATTTGGCCAGCGCCGAACATTTGCGGCAATAAGTTAAGCGTTGCAAACGGCGTGAACGCTACAAGATGCGACGTTAATGTAATCGTGAACAGAGATTTCAGCTTTGTGCGGCGATGCTTGATAAATTTCCCGATCAGCTTGAGTGCGCATATCAAATTACCCATTAAGACAATGGCACTATAAGTACCCTTAATGTACGTAAATACCTCTATCGAAAACAAATTTGTCCATATATAAATTAAGCTAAATAGACTCTGTGCCCCTACAATGGCGTAAAGCACAGCCAGCGTCTTATTCCCGATTAAATAATTCTCAAACCGCTTCAAGTAGATATTCATGAAGCTCATAAATATTAACGGTATATTAGGCAATACGACATAAATGATGGATATCCCTATCGGGTCTCGCAATATCGAGGCGGAGGAGCTGTAATAGGAAAGACCTATAGATAAAAAAAAGAGAATAAGCATGATAACAGCCGGGTCATGCCTTCTTTTCACGTAGAGAAAGACGGAAAACGCACAGAATATAATTAAGGATATTCCAGGTATATAGAGTTGAAGCAATAGTTCTAACGTGGAATGGTCTCCAGACCAGGCTTTGGAGAACGTGACAAGCTTCGTCGTATGATCACGATCTACAATGAGGACATTATCGGCGTATTCCAATGAATAATATTTCGTTACATTCTGAAATTCTTCAGCAGGACGGTTATTGACCTCTATAATCCGATCACCAATCTGCAGCCCCGTCATCTTGGCTTGCCCTTCCGGTTCAATGGATTCGATCGTATATCCATTAATCGGATCGTGGGTGAGAACGGCGCGAATAGAAGGCGCTCTTGTAATAACCAAGGTCAGATATAAGAGGAGTCCGATAAATACCGCCAGGAAGAAGGTTGTAGTGATGCGATTCAACAAAGTGGATTTCATACAACCTCTTCCTTTCAGCCAGTTAGTCCTTTAGTTCCAGATGAATGCGTATCCATTCTTTTCTTGTTTGTTGTTCATCTCATTAAGTAGAGCCTTTTGTTCTGCTGCGGAAACACCTGCTAGCTGAAGCTGTCCTCCCATAGCCAGTGACATCTTCTCTGTGCTGTTGACCAGTTGACGAATTGTTTCTTTCAACATTGAACTCCTCCGCCTCTCTACTAAATCTTATAGTATGTAGCTAGTACATTTATACTATAACAAGATTTAATAGGTTAGCCAACGCAAAACTCATTCGTATTTACCGAAATGGGTTTTGCGTGATTGTCGAAAAGTCTTATGCCGTCTGGCCTCCCGCCAGTTTCTGCATGAGCTTGTCCTTCCAAATCGCATCCGCTTGCAGCTCCGCAAGAAGCTCTTGAAACCGATTATAGTGCATACGGCTTACGACAGAACCGTATAATTCAACACCCGATTGCTCGCATGCCTGCAAAAATAATTCTTTTTTCCCGGTTACGTCATGCTTCGTTCCGCTGCCGTTGTAATAGTCCCTTATCCACCCGACTTGTTCATCGGGTCCTTCAAGCAGATACATCGTAAGCAGCGTCTGTTTGCGGTTCAGAAAATCGCTTTTTTCGTCCCACCGCAGCAAATCTCTGCAATCATTCCGAAGCTGGGCGGATATACCCAGCTCGGCCGCGTATTCCGCAACCGTCTCATTCCATGGTCGACCGGCAAGCAATACGCCCGCCATACAAGCCATGACGAGAAGCGATGCCGACTTGCCTCTCACCATCTGGAAGTAGCCTTCTTCTGTAAGAGTATCGTTCATCAAGTCCATCATTTGCCCGTTAGCAGACCGGATCAGCTGCGTATTCATCATCACAGCCAATTCGCCGCGCAATACCGGATCAGACGTGCTGTGCAGCAGCGCCTGCTGAGATAGCGTAACCAGCGATGTGGCAACGTGCAGAGCAACCGGCAGCGGAGCTTTCATCCATGGCTTCGATGGCGCATCTCCGTCTTCCAGATCATCCAGAATATCGGACGCCAGAATAAAGAGCTCGACCGCAGCGGCAGCCCCGTCAATATCGGCATCCTTGCCCTCGAACATATGATAATGAATGACGGCAAGCTCCCCGAACATCATTGTTTCTGCCAGCTTCTCTTCAATAAAGGAATAAGAGAAGTCGAGCAGCGGCTGCGCAGTAAACCACTGGGCGGCATACTGCTTCATCCGAAAGCCGACTTGCTCTTTCACGATTGACACGGTACATCCTCCGATCCATGCAATAATATTCCAATTATACTATGAATGCCGGATCGTTTCATCCTTAATTGACGGCTTCTTAATTCCCCCCTCGCTTCTCTTCATCAGGAGATGTGCAATCATCTCCATTCGTTTCTCCACTAGGCTCTTGCGCTCATTGGCCGGATCATTGCCGCGTTTGCCGAGATTCGTGGACTTAAACTTCAACACCTCCTGCATTGCTTACGGCGTAATGCATATATACAGCTTCCATGGTCAATCCGCCACCAGGAAGTTCTGCAATCAATTTTGTCGGGCTGTCACAAGCAACTAAACTCCCCTCCCTCATGACACCAACACGGTCGCAATGGTACTGAATCTCGGTCATATCATGCGATACGATGACGATGGTCTTGCCCTGCAATTTAAGTGAAGCCAGTATGGCCCAATATTCCTTCTTCGCCTGTGCATCCAAACCAGTTGTCGGTTCATCCAAAAAGACGATCGAAGGATCATTCACAACGGCGATCGCGAGTGTCGTGCGCTGCCGAAGTCCGCCGGATAACCGCCTTACAACTTTATCCTCATAAGGTATAAGTCCGAATTGCTTTAGAATGCCGTCGATGTTCTTCTTCTGATGATAGAACCCCTGGAACATGTCCAAGGCCTCCCGCACAGTAAGGCGATCCACAAGCGAAGTGCTTTGCGAAAATATATTGATATGCTCCTTCAGCTTGTCCCATTCCGTGCTCATATCGATGCCCATCACGTTTAATGCGCCTTCATCGAGAATCTGATTGCCGGATAACAGCTCAAGCAGCGTCGTCTTGCCTGCCCCGTTCTTGCCGATTAAACCGAATAGCTCGCCCTTCTTTACCTGAAAGGATACTTGCTTGATCGCATTATTCGTCCCATAGTGCTTGCTGACTGTGTCCACCTGAATAATCGCTTGCTTATCCATTCGGTCTGCCTCCGTAACTATTTTATTGATTCTACGATAGCGCATTCATAACGTGATTTCACCGAAAATCTCACTCGTAATTTACGCAAAACGATTGCGTTCCGAAATACCCAAAAAAGTTATGCACAGATCTATCCACAGACGTGAATAAATTGTTAGTTAATTCTGTCGAAATATATAACGAACCGTTATCCGAAAAATGTCGTTTTGGCGCCCCCCTGTTTCTTCGCAATAAAGAACGTGGATCGTTATCCACGTTATACACATTATCCACAGTGTATAAGTGAAAAAACTATCCACGTTTGCATCATTTATTTAGCGATTGTAAACCCGCATTATTGCACATATTTATTAAATTATTCACACTATTCTGTAGGTATGTGGATAACTTTGTGCACAATTCATTCATCCACAGCCTTTTTTGCTCCAAAATATCATTTTCGCCGTCCAATATACAAAAGATGAGTCGAACTGCCAAGCATGGACGGGTCCGTCGACCATTCTATAATCAGTTCCATCAGTTGATGATAGGTTTCTTCGCCCTGTCCTCGCCAATATTCGTATGCCTGATGGTCCAATGCGGATGCGAAGCAGTCTGTTCCGACCAGATTCAACGTCTCGAAGCCCTCTCCCTCCATCTGGGGAATGATGTGTTCGATCTGCTCGAAATATACACCGGTGAATCTTCCCGCATCACTATGGTTATATACCCCCGTCCGGGAGAATTCAATCAGCGCATCCATGCGATCATTCGGCTTCCACTGCATGGGATTACGGATCGACTGCTGCAGAAAGGCGATTCGCGGCATAAAAGCCGCACCTACGATGCCGCCCGGCTTGGTTACACGACGCAGCTCCCGAATGGCCTGAATTCTCTCTTCCTGTTCTTGCAGATGATATAGAGGCCCCATCATTATAGCTGCATCAAATGATTCATCCGCAAAACAATCCAGCGTGGTTGCGTTGCTGATGTGAAAGCCCGAGAATTGGCTAACTACCCCTGCCGCACTTGCCTTTTCCTGTGCTTCCGCAACAAAACGCGGAATCAGATCCGTCAGACCTACCCGATACCCCGACTTGGCAAGCTCAATGGCATACTTGCCCGGGCCCGAGCCGATATCGGCAATATGTCCGCCAGCTGGCAGATATCGCCGTAAGTAATGAAGGTTGACATAAAATTCAAGCGGCTCACGATCGAGCCGCCCCCATTCATCAAATGTTTCATAATAGTCCCGTACTGTCGTTCCCATCGGCCTTCAGCCTCCGCTTATTCGTTTGCCGTACGTTTCTCCTTCGCTCTGCCCCGCGCTCCAGCGGTCATAATCGCTTGGTTGCAGGCCGAGATATAGGCTTCTGCCGCCGCCAGAATAATATCCTTGTTCGCAGATGTTCCGCGATACCGTATCCCATTGTGGATAATGCTTACGACCGCTTCGCCATGCGCGTCTTCGCCGGTAGACAGCGAATGCAGCTCCAGATCCTCGAATTCCACCGATACCGGAATCGCCTGGCCGATCGCGTTAATGACCGCTTCCACTGGGCCAGCCCCCATTGCCATGTAGGACTTCTCTCCATTCTGCTCATGCTCGCGAATGGTAACCGTTGCGCTTCGCGAACGCTGCGTTCCAGCATGTACAAGCAGGTCGACAAGCGCAAATGGATCAGGCTGCGTCTTGGTCATCTCGCCTGCAATTCGGATCAGTTGATCATCCGTGACAATCTTCTGGCCATCCGCAACTTCCTTGAAGCGGCTATAGACGCTTTTGAATTGCTCCTCCGTCACTTCCACACCGAATTCAGCCAGACGATGCTTAATGGCATGGCTGCCGGAATGCTTGCCCAGAATAATCATGTTGCGGGAGATGCCCATCGCTTCCGGGTCCATGATTTCATACGTATTGCGGTTTTTCAGCAGGCCGTCCTGATGGATGCCCGACTCATGCTGGAAGGCATTACGCCCGACAATTGGTTTGTTGTACGCAATCGGGAAGTTCATCGTGCGGCTGACAAGACGCGATGTCTCATAGATCTCGCTGACATCCACATTCGTCTTCGCCTGCACCGCGTCCTTGCGCGTCTCGATCGCCATAACCAGCTCTTCCAGCGAGCAATTGCCTGCCCGCTCGCCGATGCCGTTCACGGTAACCTCGATTTGCGTCGCTCCTCCTTGAATCGCCGCAAGGCTGTTCGCTACGGCCAGACCCAGATCATTATGGCAGTGGGCGCTGTAGCGAACCGTCTCGCCGCCTCTTGCTTCCCGGCGAACGGCCTGGAACAGGTCGATAATCTCATTGGGCAATGCATAGCCAAGCGTATCCGGCAGATTGATAACTGTCGCCCCTTCAGCAATAACGGCTTCCACCAGCTGAATGACGAAGTCGCGTCCCGATCTTGTAGAATCCATCGCCGAGAATTCGATTTCGTCGACAAATTGCTTGCCGTAGGCCACCATCTCACGCGCAATCTGAACAACCTCGTCGCGCGACTTGCGCAGCTGATGATTCAAGTGGATGTCCGAAGAAGAGATGAACAGATGCAATCTGCGCTTCGCCGCATCTTGAGTCGCTTGCACCGCAGCATCGATATCCGCCTTGACAGCGCGTGCGAAGCCGGCAATCTCCACATTTTGCAATTCTCGGGAAATTTGCTGCACAGCAGCGAACTCGCCGGGACTGGATACAGCGAATCCAGGCTCAATCACATCAATGCCCAGCTTAGCCAGCTGTCTGGCAATAATAATCTTTCTCTCCGGCGCAATGGAAGCGCCTGGGGATTGTTCGCCATCTCTCAGTGTTGTATCGAAAATTTGTACATTCTTCATTGTGTTCGTCATGGGTATATCCTCCTAATGGGTATTGGATTTTGGGTAACAAAAAAGGCATGCCGTCTCGATGAAGAGACGACATGCCTTCGCATATGCCGTGGTACCACTCTACTTGGCAGCATCGCTACGGAACGCCGCTTGCATAGGATGTATGCTGCATGCGTTCGTGGACAACTGCCCGCTTGGAGCCGAGTGACGACGGCCAGCCGTAACGGAGTAATGGCTTCCTTCACCGTATGCCGGTGAAAGAGCTGTTCCCCCGTTCCGCTCCCAGGCGAGTTTCAAGTCAGGCATTCGGCTGCGTCGCACCATCCCGCAGCTCTCTGCTTGTTGCATGGCCTCCTCATCCGAGGCAGCTATGCTTCATATTCCTGCTCTGACTTTACTTGCTCCTGTTCATTGCGTTTCCTGCTATGAAAATGGTTGGTTAATGGTTCATCGCTTATACTTGCATCTACTTGCATCTTCCAGACAACAAGAAAAGCCTGTCGCCTCTATTCAAGAGACGACAGGCTATAATGACCCGCGCGGTACCACCCTTGTTGACTGTCACACGTTATGATTTCACAACGAGACATGCCCACCTTAGTCATAAGACCGGCTCCGGATGCCGATGCTTATGTACCCCGTTACGGAGGTTAACCGTAGCCATGTACGCAAGCTCGCCATCATCCGTTATTCGCACTCCGGCTGCTTCTTTCCATCGCTCCGCTCCCAGGTGAGCTTCGAACCCTTCTTCGGCTGCGTTGCACCATCCCGCAGCTCTCTGATTCCCGATTGGTTCTACTGTTCCTGTTCCCAGCGTTTCATCCATATGTGATTGAAGTATTGTTGCTTATTATATCCATTCCCTAATTATCTGTCAATTCAGAACGGATTATTCCTGCAAAAATAATTCACGCGCCCGCTGAAACAGACCATTCCTCCAGGGAAAGTCCGGGATCGGCCTTCATGTCCAGCTCCGTGAATAGGCCTCTTGTCAGCTTGAGATGCGCGGCAGCTCCGATCATTGCTGCGTTATCCGTACATAGCGATCCAGGAGGAATAAGCAGCTGTATGCCAGCTTCCTCGCACCGCCTGGACAGCTCCGCCCGCAATCCGCGATTGGCGGCAACGCCTCCGCATAGCAGCAATTGCTTCGTCTCATATTGAGCCACAGCTCGGAGCGCCTTGGTCACCAGCACATCACAGACGGATTCCTGGAATCCTCTGGCTAGTAGCGCTTCATCCAGCTCTTGCCCTTTCATACGAGCCTGATTAATGACGGACAGTACCGCCGATTTCAGCCCGCTGAAGCTGAAATCGAAGCTACCCGCCTCCAGCCAAGCCCGCGGCAGCGTGATCGCCTCGGAAGCTTCGCCTGCGAGCCTGTCAATATGCGGCCCGCCGGGATACGGCAATTTGAGCGCTCGGGCTACCTTGTCGTAAGCTTCCCCTACCGCATCGTCGCGTGTCCGGCCAATTACGCGGAATTCACCTTCGCTCTCCAACAGGACCAGCTCCGTATGACCTCCCGAGACGACAAGCGCCATGCATGGATATTCCAGCTCATGCACAAGCGCATTGGCATAGATATGGCCCGCAATATGATGTGTGCCAATCAACGGTATATCCAGCGCCAGCGCCAAGCTCTTGGCAGCCACAATTCCGACCAGCAAAGCGCCGACCAACCCAGGACCCTGCGTCACGGCGATCGCTGTCAACTCATCCAGCTTATGACCGGACTTTTGTACCGCTTGCTCCATGATGAGTGTAATCGTCTCCACATGCTTGCGGGACGCAATCTCCGGTACAACCCCGCCGAATCGTTCATGCACATCAATCTGGCTGGAGACGATATTGGACAGAATATGCTTGCCGCCTCGTATGACCGATGCGGATGTCTCGTCACAGCTTGTCTCAATAGCCAGTATGAGCGAGTCGTCATAAGCTGCTGATGCGTGATTATATTCTTGCTGTCTGTTCAATTTGATTCCTCTCCCGTCTTGAGCCGCTCATCATCAAGCTCCGCCCACATAATTAGCGCGTCTTCGTCGTTATCGGAATAATAACGAGGCCGGACACCAGCAGGCTCAAACCCGAATTTGCGATACAGATGCTGGGCCGTCTCATTGGATACACGGACCTCCAGCGTCATGCGCGCCGCTCCATAGAACACCGCCGTTCGCTGGAGCTGCTCCAGCAGCAAGTGGCCGAGTCCCTTGCCACGCAGATCAGAGCGCACCGCAATATTGGTAATATGCGCTTCGTCCATAATGATCCACATGCCGCCATAACCAAGCAATTCACCTCTATACTCCATAATCAGGTATTTGGCGAACATATTATTGGTCAGCTCGTTCATGAAAGCCTCAGCCGTCCAGGGGCTAGTGAAAGCTTCCTGCTCAATAGCGATAATAGCCGGAATATCGGCCATCTCCATCGCCCGATACAGCAGCTTGTCCGTATCCATGCTCATCGCTTGGCCTCTTCCGCTTCCTTCGCCTTCCACTTCACTTCCGCCTCTGTCAGCTGCGTATAATTCGGTGTGAAGTTATGTACATTCTCCAGCAGTCCGCTTCCATAACGCTGCGCACCGAGATAGGCTAGCGCGCTTCCCCGAAGCACATGGGGCAGCAGCCGCACTTCGATACCCGCAGCCGCGCATCGCTCTTGCAAATAAGCAGCAGAATCACCGTGCAGCGACAAATCGCCGGTCAGCCAAATCGTGAATGGGCCGGATTTCGCCTCCGCTTCGGCCGCAGCCGTCAATTCATCCGTCCAGTCTCGCATGATCCGAACGCCGTCGTTCAGCCAGCGGCTCCAGCCTTCCTCCGTATCCATCGAGAAGCCTGCACTGTATACTTGCCCGCGCCGGGCATCCATAATCGGCAGCAGCCAGTGCTTGCCCTGCACCTCTGTCGGAAGCGCCTCTCCATAAGCCATTCCCAGTCCCGCATGCAGCGCTCCGAAAGCGATCGCCTCCAGACTGGAGATGCCGACTAGCGGCTTCTCCCAAGCCCAAGCCAGCGTCTTCGCTGCTGTCACCGCGATGCGCATCCCCGTGTATGAACCGGGACCATTCCCAACCACAATCGCATCGAGATGCTCCTGTTGCATACAAGTGTCCCTTAGCATATCCTTCAGATGCGTAATGACATGGACGGAATGATTCCGCTCGGCAAGCGATTCAATCTCCGCCAGCACCTCTCCGCCCCGCGTTATGGCGGCTGCCATAGCAGCCGTCGATGTGTCCAGCGCAAGGAATGTTCCGCGTATCATCTGTTCCATTAGGTCGTCGCTCCCATCTTGTCCCATTCATCGCACCAATCGGCGTAAGGTTCTCCGATGCCCTTCGCGCGAATAATCCGCTCTTCTCCGCCCGCATGCTCGATATACAGCTCCAGCCGGCTGGCAGGCAGCAACTCCTCGATCAGAGTCGCCCACTCAACCAGCGTTATGCCTGTGCCGAAGAAATAATCGTCCAGTCCAAGCTCGTCAGCTTCCTCCACCGATATTCGATAGACATCCATATGATAGAGGGGCATAGAACTGCCCTCGTATTCTTTAATAATGGTAAACGTCGGGCTGTTCACAATGCCCGGCACGCCAATCGCAGCGGCGAATGCCTGAGAGAACGTCGTCTTACCGGCGCCAAGGTCGCCGTCCAAGGCGATGACTGTACCCGGCAGCGCCTTCTCTGCCAGCAGGGCCGCAAGCTGCGTCGTTTCCTGCAAGCTGCCAATTCGCCATTCGGCGTAGGTTATTCGTTGCTCCATCTTATTCACCCGTTCATATTCCAAAATGATTAAAACCTCTCTTCGGCAGCAGCATTCTCGGCAGCTTCTCTTTCTCTGCACCATTGCTGCTTCCATCCCATCCGCGAGGAAGCGGATTCAGCTCCACTCCCGGACTCCCTGTCTCCGCCCTGCCAATCACATAGAAGGGCAATCCGTGCCGCTGGAATTCCGCCTTTATCGCCGCCTCGCCACGGGCATCCATCGTGCCGACAAGCACATAATCCTCACCGCCATACAGCATCCAATCCAGCGGATTCACGCCAGCTCTTGAAGCATAAGCGCTCATATTTCCGCTCTTGGGCAGAGAGTGCTCGTCCAGAACGATCCGCAGGCCCGAGGCTTCCGCTATTTCCCACGCTTCGCTGGCAAGCCCGTCACTCACATCATTGAGCGAATGACATAGCCCCGAGCGAAGCAGCAAGCGGCCGGCCAAGACAGATGGCACAGGCTGCTGATGGGCAGATAGGAGCGACCGATAAGCCGAATCGTCTACTGCCGCGCGATTCGGCTCCTCCGACACCGCAGCTTGAAGCATATGAAGGCCGGCTGCCGACATGCCGACCGGTCCCGTCACGAAGACGGCATCGCCGGGCAACGCGCCTGACCGCACAATCTCCTTGCCCGCTTCCACCGTCCCCGTCAGCGATACCGAGATGACCAGATGAGCCGGCGACGAGGTCGTATCCCCGCCCACGATCGCTACATCATACTGCTGCGCACAGGCATACAGTCCGTCATAGATTCGCTTCATGCGATCCGGCCCGCAGGATGAAGGCACGCATACCGAGACCACCGCATGCAGCGGTACCCCGCCCATTGCAGCTATATCGCTGACATTGGCCGCCAGCGCTTTATACCCGATATGCTCGTCCTGCATCGTATGGGCAGCAAAGTGTATCTGCTCCACCATTGTATCGGATACGAGCAATTGCCTTCTCTCGCCTATGATGCCGTCCTGTGCGGAGCCAAAATCAAGGACTGCCGCATCGTCTCCGATGCCCAGCGCGACTCCGCGCGCAAGCTGCCAGTCAGCCGACTGCCGCCCCAAGGTCCAATATCGTATGCGTGCGAACTCATCCACGAACGTCCAATCTCCTTCTACGGCCATGCTCTATTTCTCATCATTTTACCTTAATCGCCACTAGAATCAAAGCCATAGGGCATAAGCGACAATCGAGCCTTTCTTGTTGCGGCTGCCCATGTGCCGGAACAAGAAAGGCTCGATTGTTCTACATTTCTTTTATGATCGTAATATGCGGAGTATCCTTCAGTTCAATCTCATACGGAGATGCTGGCGGCTTACCGTCCATCTCCTTAATGACGCGAACGCGCGGACGATGCACCGCCAGCTCGTTGTTTTGCGAGACAACCACCTCTTGCCCCGTGCTTAAGAGCAGCGTCGTCGCCACCGGATATACCGAGATATGGCTGCAGAACAGCTTGATCAGCTCCAGATCAAAGAAGGTCCCGCCAGCAGCGAACAGAAATTCGATTGCTTCGCTTGTCGTATACCGCTTCCGGTGAGGTCGTGGAGACACCAGCGCGTCGTATGTATCAGCCAAACCGACGATTTGCGCATAAATGTGAATTTCGTCTTTCTTTAATCCGCGGGGATAGCCCGAGCCGTTATACCGCTCATGATGTTGAAGGGCGCAATGCGCAGAGACGATGGAGATGTCATGATATTTTCTTAAAATATCGAATCCTTCCATGGGGTGGGTATGGAGAACTTTCAGATCTTCCGCTGTGAAACGCTCAGTCTGCGTGAGCAGGCTTTGCGGCATCTTCGTCATCCCGATATCGAAGAGCAGTGCCCCGATTCCGAGCTCCTCCAGCTGATTCCGGTTAAACCCTTTTGCGATGCCCATAATTCCGGCCAGCACCGCCACGTTGAACGAATGCTGGAACAGATACGCATCCCTGGAATGTATGCTCGACAGATTCACCAGCATATTCGGCCGTGTAGCCAGGTCTTGCATGATGCTGCCGAATACAGCGCGGAAGTTGCGCCCCATATCCGGAGCGATCGTCCGGCCTCTCGTGACGATTTCTTCCTTGAAGGAATTCATCGTTTTATAAATGACATTAACCGCATTCGAACGCGTTTCGTCCCGGATGGTATCCTCCGGCACGATATCAGTCGTATTCCCGTCCTCAATATACAAGAAATCAATGCCCAAATTTTCCAAGCGCTGAATATAACGCTCATTCAGCTCTACACCCTCACCAAGAAGAACGTTGCCGTTATCTTGGAAGATGGATTTTGCAACCTTGTCCCCAGGCTTGACCATTCCAAGTTGCACTTTTCTCATTGATTTGTTCCCGCCTTTTAAACAAAACTTTGCACTTGCAGCCAGTTAAAGCTATATTAACAGACTGTGACCTTTCTTACTATGTAAGGAGCAGGTAACTATGAAATGGAAACTTTTACCTTGAGCTGAACGCCCTCCGCTACGCAAAAAATCCCGTACATCACGTCGGGACTTTATGCTAATTTGCGCTTAACGATACGGTTGCGTCCATTGTACTTCGCTTCATATAGGGCAGCATCGGCTTGAGACATCAGCTCGCGGAGGAAGGCCTTCGGATTGTCCAAGTCCGACGAATCGAATTGTTCCATCGAAATCACGCCCATACTGATGGTGACCGCGACCGATGCATCGCCTATCCCGGTAGACACCAGGTTCTTCTCTACTGCGGACTTCACCTGCTCGGCGATGACATCCGCCTGCTCCCGGTTCGTATGCGGGAGGTAGACCGTGAATTCTTCGCCGCCGAACCGGGCCAGCACATCGGTCAGCCGCAAGGCGCTTCGTACCGCATCGACCGTACTGCAGAGCACCTCATCGCCGATCAGATGGCCGTACCGGTCATTGATCGTTTTGAAATAATCCAGGTCGAAGATGAAGATCGAAAACGGAATGCCGTACCTGATATTGTTGACGACCTCGCCTTCCAGCTGCTGCAGTAAATATCTGCGGTTGTAGCAGCCCGTGAGACCATCCGTAATCGCCATATGCTCCAGCTTCCGGTTCGCCTGGTACAGCTCGTCCTGCATAATCAGAAGCTCGCGGTTCCTCTCCTGGAGCAGCTCGTTCTGATTATTCGTCTCCTCGACCAGCATGCGCAGCTCCGTCACATCATGGAAGGTAAGCACACGCCCTACAATTCGCTTCTTCTGGTTCAGAATCGGCGCCGATTGGACAATGACGTGGCGAATATGGTTCATATCAAGGGACAGCTCGATTTCCAGCCGCTCCATTGGCCGCACACGCTGCGCTTCAAAAAAAGCATGCAGCTGCCGGGCGGTCTCGCTCTTGAACTGCGACGCAAGCGCATCGGGATTGAAGCTGTCCCCGATCCGGATACGAAGAATCGGCTTAATTACCTTATTGACCTCAATAATCGTATCGTTCTCGTCCATGACGATAATGCCCATAGACATCGTGTTCATGACGTCCTTCTGGACGATCTGAATGATATCGAACACCTTGTTCCGGCTGATGGCATGAACAATATAGATGGCGGTTACAGTCATCCCTACAGAAATTAGTGGAATGTAGCGCGCAAAATAATCAATATAAGCCACATTGACGAAGAAGTCGGTAATGGAGAAAAACGAAAGCACAAACACGCTGTTCAGTGCGGTTCTGACCATCTTGCGCTGTCTGACGGAATCATCTTTTCTTCCCAGCTTGTACAGCAGAATGACAAGAGAAACCGATAAATACAGCACAAGCTGGATAATCATCACCCAATAAAGCGAGCCGTGCTGAAGCTGTTTAAGCGGTTCCACAGATTGGTTGATGTCAAGGAATCCGCCGTCCGGATTCCATATAACGACAATAACCGACACAAGTGCCGGTATCGATAGCAGAAGTAAGCGACTCTTCCGAATGATGTAGTACTGTCCTGTCAAAAAGAGAATAAAAGCAAACCAGCCAATACCAAGCAACGAAAGACCTATATAAGATGCAGATAGGTAAAAAAGCCTATAGCTGACCATTGTCGTCGTCTGCGAGGCAAATTGAAACAGGGGCCACAGCATGAAGACGATATGCAAGAAAAGATAGATTCGGTGCAGAACCGTGACTGAGCTTGATGAAAATAAATATAAAAAAAGGCCCAGAAGCACCGCAAACGTACTAAAGTCTAACCAAATCATCCATTCCAATACGGTTCACCCATTCATTTGGTAGCCATCTTCTTCCATTGTAACAAATGTTATTCCTATCGACAATTGGCTATTTCGTCGATTTCACGGAATTCTTTTCTGCGTCCGGCCAATGATGGGATAACATGCTCTCTAGTGCTGGAGACAGATGCAGAAAGTCTCTGAAACTTTCATATTGCTTCCACTTTGCAAGCGATAGTTCTTTGTGCGGAGTCGCTACAGCACGAATAAGCAGGTTTTTCGGGGTATGCTCCGGGTCCACGAATTCCAGCATACTCACCTTATAGCCAAGCACCTCCAGCAGGTTCCCACGGATGGCATCAGTTGCCAGCGCCGAGAAGCGCTCCTTCAGCAGCCCTTGCGACAACAGCGGGGCCATCACATCACTCTCCACTTGACGGAACAGCTCATGCTGGCAGCATGGCACAGACATAATGACAGAGGCTCCCCAGCCTACCGCCTTCGCCAAAGCCGCATCCGTTGCCGTATCGCATGCATGCAAGGTTACCACCATATCGGCTGCTTCAAGACCTTCATATTCCGCAATATCCCCAACGAGAAAATTCAGCCTGTCATACCCAAGCTTATCAGCCAGATTGGAGCAGAAGGCGATTACGTCTTCCTTCAGATCAAGCCCGATAACGGAGATATCGCGTCCCTGCTCTACCGCAAGAAGATGATACAGGGCGAACGTCAGATATGACTTCCCGCAGCCGAAGTCGACAATCTTCAGCTGGCGGTCCCGCGGGAGCGCGTCCAGCACATCCGTCACCATCTCCAGGAAGCGGTTGATCTGGCGGTACTTATCCTGCTTCTTCGCATGAACTCGGCCATCCTCTGTCATAATGCCCAGCTCTACCAGGAAAGGAGCCGGCTTGCCTTCCTCCAGGATGCGCTGCTTCTTCCGGTTATGCTCCTGCGCGGCGGACTTGTCTCTCCCGCTCACTGCCGTCCTTCGTACGGTCGCTTTGCCTTTCTTGCTGAACAGAAGCTGCACGTCCTCATCCTGCGTCTTCACCAATCCTTGCCGGTACAGAGGACCGACAATCTCAAGCAATCGCGATACCGTCTCATCCTCGTCCAAGTTGTGATGCAGCACTTTATTCGTATAATGGGACTCGAACTGATAACGCAGCCCTTCCTTGAGCCTCACAGGCCGTATGACCGTCCGGGGAGCCGTCGTTTCCCCGCCTCCGCGCGGCGAGCTAAGCGTCGCTTGCAGCAGTTGTCCCTTTCTGATCCAGGTCTCGATATCCTGTTGCCATTGTTCCGTCATGCTTGACTGGTCACTCCCTCGTTGCCTTATGCTTTCAATGCCGATTGCAGATCGGCCATGCCTTGACGGATCTCTTCTCTCGGAAGTCCCCCCGCTGCCAAAGCCTCGTCGCTCTGCTCCAGCAGCCTGCGATACGTCTCGGAGGCTTCCTCCGGCGATATCGCGCTCGCTTCAAGCAGCTCATACATGACATTTTCGGTCTGATCGTAACGCCCCTCCGCCTCATGCCATTCCATCAGCAGACGCTTCGCAGAATCGGGCAGCTCATACACGCTAAGCAAATCGAGCAGCTCCTTAATTTGCTCTCTGGGCTCTACAATCGTTGGCTCCGCCCCCATTAGCGATAAGCGTAAGAAGAGCCGGAGTGAACGCACATACATTCCGTAGCACTCCGTCTCCCGTCCGAGCTCCCCGTGAAGCACCCCCTCTTGCTTCATCAGTATGGCAATGGCCTGAAGATGGTCGGTATCGATCACACCGTTGGTCGTCATCACTTTGATCAGATCCTCATCGGACAAGGATCGGATAAGCTTGCTGCTAAGCCGAAAGTGCTTGTCCAAGAGATCGTCCAGCACTAGCAGCGCTTCCTCCTGCTTCATCTGCTTGCGCAAGCCAAGCACTTGCCCTAACGCTTCTGTCATCTGACTAATCATTCTCATGAAATAATCACGTTGGAACATAGGCCGCGTCCCCCCCTCGCCCTTCCTTATTCCTATATCGACCTTACGAAAGAAGCCATCTCTTCCGCAAGCTGCGGTGCGCATTCCATCATGCTCATATGGCCCGCCTGCTCCAGCTCGACCTTTCTCGTCTCTCCGTTAACGGCGGAGAAGGTGCTCTCCGCCGGGATTACTCCGTCTTGGGCACCTGCCACCAGCAGCACCGGAAGGCTGGAGCCAGTGATCACCGCGCTGCGGTCCGCTCTTGTCTTCATCCCTTTGGCTGTCGCGATGGCACCGTGCTGTGCTGTGACGTAGCCGATTTCCTTACACCAGGCTACCTCCGGCCCCATGCCCTCCAGACGATCCTTGGCGAACAGCTTCGGAATCAGGCCGTCCACGAACGCCTCTACACCGCTCTCCTGAAGCGAAGCGACAGCCTTGTCCCGATTGGCACGGGCAGCCTCGCTATCTGGCAGCGGAGTGGAATGAACCAGTCCAAATGCGGACAGTCTGTCCCCATGCCGTTCCGCGAAAGCGAGCGCAATATAGCCGCCAAGCGAATGGCCAAGCACGATCGCACGGCGAATGGATAATGCATCAAGCACACCGGCCAGATCGTCTGCGAACAGCTCCATTCCGTACACTTCTTCCTCCGGGGCGGAGCTTCGTCCATGGCCTCTCGCGTCAGGCGCCACCACTCGGATAGACGCCGCCAGTTCGTCCACAATCTTCGCCCAATAAGCCGAACTGCCGCAATAGCCGTGCAGCAGTACGAGCGCCATGTCCAGCCCATGCGACTCCTTCGAATCATAGTAAGCCAGCTTGACGCCATTTTTGATCACTGCCGTATCCTGCGCAATCGATTGGCTGTGGCCGCCCGTTTTTTCATTCTGTTCCATCTTGATCAAGCCCCCTTATCGGTTTGAATCCCACTACCCGTTATTGGCTTCCGCCAACCATGCTTCACGGATCGCCCTTGCCGCTTGCTTCGCCATGCCCATGACCAGATGCAGCGATGTCGTCTGCAGCATCCCGTATGCCTTCACTCCGTTCAAATTGACAACACCGGCGATGCTGTAATCGCCTACGGCGGGAAGTCTTCGTCCCGTCGCCGCTCCCGGCTGCAACGATCCCTCCCGGGTGATAAAGCCTCCTACCGATTGCGGCTTGCCAAGGCAAGCGTCAACGGCAATCAGCGTCAGCTTGTCGCTGCCTTGCAGAACAGCTGCCCGGCATACAGCCGACTCCACTGCATGAGCGTCGCAGGGTTCCTCCAGCGTGCCGATCACATGCTTCCAGCCTTGCTCCTTCAGCATCGAGCCCAGCAGCGGGCCGAAGGCATCTCCGGTCGACCGGTCGGTCCCTATGCAGATAAACAATATTCGGTCAGGATCAGGCTCCCGCCGTGCAATCGAAGCCATAAACTCCGATAACCCCTCTGCATCCCGTATTGCCAGCGTATCGGCTTCCGCTTCCTTGCTCTTCCCTCTCGACCGAGATCCCCTCGCTGGGCCTTTTCCAATCGACTGCTCCGTCATCCGCACCTTACTCTTCACCCGTTTCCGTACTCTTTCCCAATACCGTCTATTGTACCGAATATTGCCCTTGTCTTCAATTTGTGGCGATCCCCTCCCCAGTCGTGATACAATGACGGGAGCCAACACCCAAGGAAAGGGGCGAATCATATGAGCAACCTGGATCAGCACACCCAAGAAAACGTCGAAATCATGATCGAAGCAATCAAGACCAAGCTAAGAATGGCGTCAGGCGCCGCCATGCAAGCCTCCAACTTCAACGTAGACCAATACGAGGATATAAAGGAACTGTACGATATCGTAAATGCGAAGGAAAGATTCAGCATTAGTGAAGTTGAAGCACTGGTATCGGAGCTAGGCAAGCTGCGTAAAAAGTAAACGGATTCAATAGAAGTAATATATCGTATATTTTGCCATTCCAAACCATTAATTATCATTATTCGACAAAAAAGAACCGGGATCGTTCAAGACGATTCCGGTTCTTTCTCCTATTGCTCCATTACTCCTGTGTTTCCGAATCTTCATTCTTCTCCGTCTCCACCGCTTCAATAGACAGCTTGATAGAGATATCCTTGCGTTCGCCCTTCAGGAAGTGCGCCAATCTCTCCAGCTTGTCGGCTAGTTCAGGGCCGGTCAACGTCGTGTTAAGCTGGTAGTCGAATGAATCGGAAGGAAGCTTCGCGCCATAGCTGCCGCCGCGCCAGCCGCGTTCATCAACATGACCCGGGCGCTGGTTCAAGTTTTCTTGCGCAGGGTAGAACTTGTCTGATTTATTCACAACACGTTCATAGATTCTAAGTTTCTTCAACAACATGTAGTATTGCGCGGAATGCTTGAAGTTCCAGGCCTCCCGAATATCTTTCAACGTGTAATCCATCTTCCAGCGCTTCAGCTTCTCCACCTGCTCGTCTGAGCTGAGCTGCAAAAATCCGTCGAGCGGCAGCATTTTTTCTGGCATTTCTATCCCTCCATTATGAGCTAGCTTCATTAAAATTTATTAATTCTAAAAACAATATTTATTATATAAAAAATACCATAATTCATGAAAAAACACAACAAAGAACCTTCCCGTTCATCGCATTGCCGATTTTCAGGAAGGTTTGCTATTCATTTTGGACTTGCTCCCACCGAAGCAAGAAATTGATGGAAGGACGCTCTGCCCTGCTCTGTACGCTTGAATACACCCGCATCCGTCAACACGTTAAGGAATCGTTCTCCGGTTCCATGCTGCATGATCGCCCATGCTTGCGCAACTGAATTTGCGGTACCATGATTCTCCGCCAGTGACGCCAGCCACTCCCCATGCTTGTGCAGCGGATGACCGGTCTGACCAAGTCTCTCTATATCCTCTACAGCATCCGGCGTCAGATACATGGACAAGCTTTTCAGTTCTTCGCTCAGCCTGCCCGGAAGCACTGCCAAACCCATAACCTCGATAAGTCCAATGTTTTCCTTCTTGATGTGATGCAGGTTCCGATGAGGATGGAAGATGCCATCCGGATGCTCGGGGCTGGTCCGATTGTTTCGCAGGACCAGATCCAGCTCATATTCGCCGTTATCCCGAAGACGCGCAATTGGCGTTACCGTATTATGTGCCTCACGCCTCCCGCCTTCATACTCTGTCCATGCCAGCACCTCGGCAGCTTCATCACAGTAGCCTCTCCAAGCATCCAGAATCTCATTTGCCGCTTCCAGCACCGCTGATCGGGAAGCCCCGTTCAGACGGAGGACCGACATGGGCCACTCTACGATGCCGATCGATACACCAGGACAAGCGGCATTCGTAAACTCGGCTTCTACCTTCGCCGTTTCCATCGGGAATTCATGCCGTCCAGCCTGGAAGTGATCATGGCTTAGAATGGAGCCTCCTACGATGGGCAGATCGGCGTTCGAGCCAATAAAGTAGTGAGGGAACTGCTCTACAAAATCAAGCAGCCTCACAAAAGTGTCATGAGAGATGGACATCGGCTCATGCGCCGCTTTCAGCACGATGCTGTGCTCGTTGTAATAGACATAGGGGGAATATTGAAAGTACCAGTCCTCGCCACCGAGCTGGAGCGGCAACACTCTCAGATTCTGTCTTGCCGGATGGTCGATTCGCCCGGCGTAACCTACATTATTCGCACATAGAAGGCAGCTCGGATAATGACTCTGAGGCATCGTTCTCAGCTTGGCGATTTCTTGCGGGTCCTTCTCCGGCTTTGACAAATTGATCGTCATCTCCAGGCTTCCGTAAGAAGTGTCGTGCTGCCAGTACAGATTGCGGGCGATGCGATCCATACGTATATAATTGCTCGCAATATTCATTCGATAGAAGGCGCTCGTCGCACTTGACAGCCCTTCCCGCTCCGCTCGCTCACGGAAGCACGCCGCCGCTTCCGATGGCCTTGGCATTAGCAGCCCCATAATACGCGCATCCAGCAAGTCCCGCTGCGTCGTTGTCCAGTCCGGCACCAGCCCGATCGAGCAGCCGTAATCCAGCAGCGGCTCCAGCAGCTCGGAGGCGTTATCCGTCATCTCATCGGGGACCGCTCCCCCATAAGGTTCATTAAATCCGAACAAATCGAGCAGGGCGTTGCGTCCATAGGATAAATCCAGCTCATGCAGCAACTCCTGTTGCTGCGCGAACGCCAATAATCGTTCGATCAACAGCAACGCTTCTTCGTTAGAAGGCGTCGCTTGCGTGGCGATACTCATGCTGTCCAGCTCCTCTTACGCAGGTGCGGGCAGATGCCTCTTAGCCCTCATAGCCATTCGGGCGCGACACATGCCAGTTCCATGCGCTTGTGATGATATGCTTAAGCTCGCTGCGGCTTGGCTTCCACCCCAGCTCGGTACGCGCACGCTGCGAAGACGCCACTAATACAGCCGGGTCCCCTGCGCGACGCGGCTCGATGACCGCCGGAATTTCCTTCCCGGTAACCGTTCGCGCGATTTCAATTACTTCTTTGACGGAGAAGCCTTGACCGTTGCCCAAATTGTACACAGAGCTGTCAGCGCCCGTCCGTAGACGATCAACCGCCAGCACATGGGCATCCGCCAGATCGCTGACATGAATATAATCGCGGATGCATGTGCCATCCGTAGTATCGTAATCGTCGCCGAATACGGAGATATGAGGACGCTTGCCGAGCGCTGCTTCCAGTACGATCGGTACCAGATGCGTCTCCGGCCGGTGATCCTCCCCAATTTTGCCGCTGTCATGAGCCCCGGCGGCATTGAAGTAACGCAGGGAGATATATTTGATCTCATGAGCCGTATCGAACCATTTCATCATTTTCTCCATCGCCAGCTTAGTCTCTCCGTAAGCATTCGTCGGTAATGTCCGGTCGTACTCGTCAATCGGGACTTGTTCCGGCTCTCCGTAAGTTGCTGCTGTCGACGAGAATACAATCTTCTTGACGCCATGTTCATTCATCTTCTCAAGCAGACATAAGGTTCCGTACACATTATTGTGATAATACTTCCCCGGCTGCTTCATGCTCTCTCCGACCAGTGAGTTAGCGGCAAAATGAATGACCGCATCGATCTCATTTTCTGTGAAAACCCGATCCAGCACCTCTGCATCACGCAAGTCGCCGACGTAGAGCTTGCCGCCAAGCAGCGCCGCCTTATGCCCTTGCTGCAAATTATCGAGCACAACGATGTCCTCACCGCGTTCGAGCAGCGCGGCGACCGTATGGGAGCCGATATACCCTGCTCCTCCCGTTACTAATACTGCCATCTCACCAACTCCTCGTTCATATTGACGACAAGCGAATCAAGCTTCCAACCGCTCGACACCATTGCCGATGCTGCATACATAGAACTCCGCCTTGAGTCCGGTAGCCTCCGTATATAGACGGCCGACTTCTTCCTGGAACAGGGCCGCGCTATCCTCTTGAACAAGCGAGACGGTACAGCCGCCGAAGCCCGCTCCGGTCATACGGGACCCGACTACGCCCGGCACTTCGCGAGCGGCATCTACAAGCGAGTCGAGCTCAGTGCCTGTCACCTCGTACAAATCGCGCAAGGACTGATGAGAGGCATACATGAGCTGGCCGAAGCGCTCCAGATCCCCATCATTCAGCGCCTTCACCGACTGAAGCACGCGCTCGTTCTCCTCCACCACATGCTGCGCGCGTCTTCTGACGGTCTCGTCTTGAATCAGATGCTTGCTGGCATTGAATTGCTCCGTGCTTAGCTGGCCGAGCAGTTCCAGACCTGCATGCACCGCACGAAGCTCTTCCACTGCCCGCTCGCACTCGGCGCGCCGTTCATTATATTTGGAATCGGCGAGGCCTCTGCGCTTGTTTGTATTGGCGATAATCAGACAGTAGCCCTCCGTGCGGAAAGGCACCTGTTCTACCTTTAACGTATCGCACATCAGCAGCATCGCATGGTCGCGCAGTCCGTTCGCGACAGCGAACTGATCCATGATGCCGCATTTGACGCCATTGAACTCATTCTCCGATTTTTGGGACAATAATGCAATTTTTGTTTTGTTCAGAGGCAAGCCTTCCATGGACAGCAGCGCATACGCCGTTACCACTTCAATAGATGCGGAAGAGGACAAGCCTGATCCGTTAGGAATCTCGCCGTGATAGAGCAGATCATACCCTTGGCTGAACACGATGCCTTGGCTGAGCAGCTCATGGACAATTCCCTTCGGGTAGTTCATCCATTCATCCGCTTTGTCATAACTGACGGAGTCGATGGAAAGCCGCTTCGATAACGGGAAGTTGGTCGATGCCAGCCCCAGGCTCCGGTCCCCTCTGCCCCGGATTAATAATGTCGTGCCGAAGGTAAGCGCCGCCGGGAACACGTAGCCTCCATTATAGTCCGTATGCTCGCCGATCAGATTGACTCTCCCGGGCGCATGGAAAACTTCAATATCCGACGGTTGTCCGCCATAGTGTTCGATGAATTGGGTTTTAAGAGCTTCTATATTAGCCATTCGCTTCACGTTCCTTTGCTGGTGGAATGAATCATCTACTCTCATTAGCCTTAGTATAGTGGAAGTGCGCTGGAAGGGAAATGGCGGAATGGTTGCAACATATGGATTTATGTGACTTTCCCGCCACCAATGAAGCATGATAAGATGAGAAAAACGACCTCGGATTACAGCATCCCGGAAAGGGGTAATACCTTATGAAGCCGGAAACCTATCGCGTCGCATCCAACCCGGCCATTGAGAATAGCGGTGAACCGTCCGCCCTGCGCGTTTTGTTCTCAGGAGAGAGCCAGACAGCGCCCGGCCATTTGCTTGGGCCGAAGGTGTATGACTTTTATTTGATGCATCTAGTCTTATCTGGCCGAGGCATCTTCGAGCTGAACGGCAAGAGCTACGAGTTGGAATCAGGCCATACCTTCCTCATCAAGCCCGGTCAGCTCATACGCTACGAATCGGACGATGCGGACCCCTGGCACTACAGATGGATTGCATTCAAAGGGACGGAAGCGACTGCGTTAGCAGCAAAAGCTGGATTGAATACCGGAGACTTACAGCACAATCGCCTATCCGACATACGCCGGGCATCCACACTATATCGATGCGTCTTTCATGCATTAAGCGGAGAAGGGAACTCAGCCGACCTGGAGGCCGCCGGATATCTCCAGCTTCTCATGGCTGCATACCGCAAGGCGGCCATTGCCGCCCGCCGGTATCCAGAAGAAACAGAAAGTCACGGCGAACAGCTCCATCAAAGGGTTGTCCGCTTCTTGTCCGCTCAATATACGCATGCCGTGTCCATTGAAGCGATGGCCGATTCTCTGGGCTACAACCGAGCCTACCTGTCGCGCGTCTTCAAGAAGAAGACCGGTCTCTCCCCCGTCTCATTCCTGCTCAGGCTTAGACTGGATCGGGCGAAGCTGATGCTTCGCGAACGGCCGGAATTGACTGTGGGGCAGGTTGCAGCATCCGTCGGCATGCAAGACGCTTTGTACTTCTCCAAGCAGTTCAAGAAGCAGCATGGCTTGTCTCCGATTGCCTACAGGCAGGACATATTGGGACAACAGGGGGATTCCTGATATACGGCGGTGGATATACTACGGATAGAGCTTTCCAGGGAAGGGTGTATCTATGAAGGAACTTCACACGGGTCAGCTGTATTGGCCGACTACACGATCGGATTCGAGGCCGTATCCCGCACTGAAGGAAGCGGCCACAGCTCAAGTTGCCATTATTGGAGGCGGCATGTCCGGCATTAACTGCGCCTACGCTTTCTCCACAGCCGGTCTGGATACGCTGCTGGTCGAGCGGGGAGAGATTGCGGAAGGAAGCACCTCAGCTAATACGGGCATGCTGCAATATTGCAACGATACGATGTTATGCGATCTGATCGACCAGATTGGCAAGACGAATGCGCAGCTATTCTATAAGAGATGCTTGCAAGCGGTCGATGAATTGGAGCAGGCAGCGGCAAGCCTGCCTGTTTCTGTCGGCTTCAAGAGACGGAGCAGCCTCTACTTCGCATCCACGGAACAAGATCTCCCCAAGCTGAGAAAAGAGTACGAAGCGCTACGCGAAGCTTGCCTACCTGTGGAATTCTGGACAGCCGATGAGATTGCGAAGCACTTTCCGTTCAAAAAACCCGGAGCTATCATTACACACGGTGACGCTGAAGTGAATCCGTTCCATTTCGTGAATACACTTGCGGATGCAGCAGCCAAGGCCGGTGCACGGCTGCATGAGCATACCGACATCGTGCGGCACGAGAAGCTTCCGGACGGGAGGCACAGGCTGCACACCTCAAGAGGCCATACGATCGATGCCGACTACATTGTCTGCGCGGTCGGGTATGAGCCGGAAGAATTGCGCAGTAAGCTGGTGCAGTCTAACATGAACCGCTCTTATTCGATCGTCACACAACCTATGCCGGAGCCACTGCTTAAGCAGTGGCATCAGCAATGGCTGATTTGGGAGACCGCCAGACCCTATCTCTATATGAGGACAACTGAGGAGGGTCGCATAATAGCCGGCGGGCTCGATGAAGGGATCGAGCAGCCTGTTCACAGCGAAGAGATCCTCAGAAAAAGAGGCGAGCAGCTTCTGGATAAAATACAATCCTTATTCCCCGATTGGCCGCTTGCCATTGAATATAGATGGAATGCCACTTTCGGAGAGTCGCGAGACAATCTTCCCTTTATCGGAGAGGACCCTGCCCTTCCTGGCGTATATTACAGTCTGGGTTACGGCGGCAATGGCACCGTCTACTCCATGATTGGCGCGCGGACGATATTAGGTTTGCTGCAAGGCGAATATGCCTCACATCCTCTTCCCTTTATCGGCATACGTACATCGGCTACCTCATAAAGTAAAGCTGCCTCCTCGGTATTATACCGAGGAGGCAGCTTACTCCTTACTTATTACAATAGAGATTCATGCCACCGCCTTTTTCCTCTTGCCCTTTCCTTTTCCGGGCTTGATTCCGAACAGGGCAACCACGGAGCATATCAACGCTACACCCGCTAACAGATAAAACAACCATTCCTCATGACTCATGAGAGCGGAAGCTGTTAGCGGTCCGACGGCCACACCAATAAATCTCATGCTGCTATATAGAGATGTAATGGTACCCCGCTGCTCCTTCTCGACGCCTTCTGTTATGAGTGCATCCAAGCTTGGCAGTGATAATCCGATTCCAACGCCTCCGGCGAACATGACCGATATGAGAAATATAATGCTCTTCGTATTCACAAGCCCGCATGTCAGCATACTCGCTGTCAGAAGGACCGCCCCGATGACAGAGAACCACTTCATCTTCGGCTTGTTCTCTCCAACCAGCTTGCCGGCAATGAAAGAGGATAAGCAGATGGCACAAAGCGGTATCGCCAGCAAGAGCCCCTTCCATATCCCGTCTATATGATAATGCTCTTCCAATACGGATGATAAGTAATAAAGGAACCCGAACATCACAAACATCAAGATGCCGCCAATTGCGAATATGCCATAGAGCCAGCGATTTTGCGCCAGAATATCCTTCGTATTTTTCACAAATTCCCCTAACCCTTGCGGACTGTCCTTCTTCTGCTTCTTCGGCTTGGGCACCTTAACGAAATAAGCGACCGCTATTATAGAGATCGCAGAGAACAGCGGAATAACGGCAAGCGGCATAAACCAGACAATCAACGCTAAAGCCGATCCAAGAATAGGGCTTAGCACTTTGCCGAATGTGTTGGATGTCTCAATCATGCCGAGTCCGCTGCTGATCTGTTGTTGACTGCGGAACATATCTCCAACCAAAGGAAGTACAATCGGGAACGCTCCAGCCGCTCCCAATCCCTGTACGAGCCGCCCGCCCAAGATAACATAATAAGCCGCTTGCTCCTGCAACAGCCATGCTCCTAACCCTGATATAATGCCTCCGATTGCCGCAATCGTTAAACCGATCAGAATAATGAGCTTTCTGCCAAAACGATCCGACAGGTAGCCCGCAATCGGGATGCATATAATCGAGACCGCGGCATACACCGTAATGATCAGGCTGGATTGAATGGCCGTTATGTTCAGCTTCTTCTGCATCAGGGGCAGAACAGGGATTAACATGGAATTGGCGAGCGTCATTATGAGGGGAATGGAGGCTAGAGCCGCCAGATCCCATTTCTTCTTATCGCTCACGCTTATTCCCCATTCTATATTGGGATGACAAAGATTTAATGAACGAAAGCGCCGCAACGCAGCCCTCAGAGGTCTACACCGATTAATTTGTACGGTTAGGCTCAATATAATTCCGTTCCCATGCTGTCAGAATATGAATAAGACAAGGTTTCCTACCCATAGGCTAATGAAGGGAGGGATCGTACATATGGATGAACATGCTTGGTTCGAGCACCGATTTTGGCTGCAAATTTTGGGCGATCATGCCAGATTCATTTATAACGCGTTATCGCCCGTAGAATTAAAGGATATCCAGACCGCCTCACGATTCATTCATCATTTCGATCAGTTGCTGACGCAAGCAAGGGAACAATCGCTTCCCCTGGCCGAGCTGAATGCGGCAGCTGACAACCTGACCGGGCAGCTTCGTTCCTTCAAGCTGGATCTGTTGGATCGATCCCTGCAGGGCAAGGTCAAGATTGGCTTGACGCCCACTTTCCTGAATCATATGGTGAATGAACTGGAAGAGTATGCGAGAATTCTAGCCTCTTTGCTGGAGGGAAAAGGAGTCCCTCAGTTCCCTTCTCTTCATCATGATCTGCTCTGGCTGCAGGACGCCTCGGGACATGCTGCAGCAATCGCCATGGATCTGGATGCGGTCGAGAAGCGGCTAATCAAGAAAAGTCAGAAGTTCGAAAAGCACTTTACCCAGTATTATATGAAAGCGATCGAGCTGGTCGGTTACTTCCGCACGATGCGAGAACGCTATCCTGTATTGGGTAAATTCCATAACGACGTCAATATGGAGATGAAGGTGTTCATGTCCTTTCTGAAAGAACTGGAAGAGCTGGAGCTAGGCGAAGAGCTGCTCAGCCGTATTGATCCGCTTATGCCCAATCACATGTACCGGGAGGAATGCTATTATCTGCTTAAGCTGTCCCAAAGCGGAGATATTGCACAACCCCAATGCGATCCGGCAGAACCTAGAATCTGACAGGAGGTTGTCCTTATGAATCAGCAGCACTATGCCCAGCGTCCGACAGGCCATCATGAACAGCTTGCAGCCGCTTACCCGGCCTCGCTCATGGCAAGAGTCGCCTCCCATCTTGCTCCCATCGTGCAGCCTGCTTTCGTAGGCGGCATGCCTGCTGCCGGAACACCCATTCAGCCCGCTGCCGCTATCCCGCAAGCAATGCAATACGTAACCAGCCTTGATCCCGTATATGTGGATCATCTCGGGCGGCATAAAGGCCTGGCTGTATCCATTATGACAACTGCCGGCTTGTTATCCGGTGTGTTGTCCGGTATAGCGGTTGATCATATCCAGCTCACCCTTGATAACAATCGGGCCGTACATATACGCATTGCGCAAATAGTTTATTTTGAAGGCCATCCCATTACATACGCTTAGCGCGCCAAAGCATACAGCAGAGGCCTGCGTTAGTGGACATATTTTACTTGGCGAGGGACGGCAATTTCGGCAAAGCGATCCACAAGCCGGGTCAATTGAGCTGCAAGCTCGTCATCCTTCATCGGCATGCCGTGTCCGGTAATGACGGAACGCGGCTTCAGCGCCTCCAGCTTGCGGACAGATTGATGGGCAAGCTCCCAATCGGTTGTCAGGTATTTAGGCGGGCCGCTGATCTCTTTTTCTTGTGTGAATACCTTATACAGCGATTCTTGCTTTACGGTGACAAAAGCATCTCCGGCAATCAATACATGATCTTGCTCCCGGAATAGCGATATATGCCCTGGCGTATGTCCAGGGGTATGCAGCCATTTCCACTCGGGCAGATGCGGGATCGTCCCATCATCGGGCAGCGGGTGAATATATTCGCCTAATTGAATCGGACGAGTCGGGAACAAAGGCGACAGCTTGGCAACCAGCCCGCTATCGACACTTGCATCAGGCTCAGGATAGCTCTGTCGCCCGGTCAAATACGGAATTTCTGAGGGATGGGCGTACACAGGCATACGCCAATGTCTGATTAGCTCAATAATCGCGCCAACATGGTCGAAGTGGCCATGCGTCAGAATGATCGCTTGCGGCCCTTTGCCACTCCCGAATCGCCGCTCTGCTGCAGCGATGATACCATCTGCTGAGCCCGGCATTCCGGCATCGATCAGTACCCATTCTGCTTGCTCCGGCTTTCCGATAAAACAGATGTTCACGATTTGAACCGTATATCCCGCAACATCCGGCGCCACCTCATGAATGTCGCCGCTCTCCAGCGATGTTACCGGAAGGTAATGATAGTCACTGCCATACGATAAGGAATCGTTATGCGTCTCCTTCAACTTCTCTTCCACCTTCTTAGCTTCCGTCTGCAATCCGGTACGCGCCGCAGCGGCGGAAAGCCGCTTCTGCAATACCGAGCTTGGAGAGATCAGGGCCGCCGTCCTTGTCGAGCAACGACTTGCTTTCATCCGTCTCCACAATAAAAGCAATCGCCCCCGCTCTTACGGCTTCCGAGCAAAGCTGCGACTCCTTGCTGTCAAGCCCGAGAGCCTGATAAGCGCGGGTACTGCTATTGTCGATAAAACCAAGAGGCGCTCCAGTGGAATAGTTGGCATTCCATCCGCCGCCTGCCGAATCCAGGAATGAAGTCATTCCGTATCCGCCCGCCACATTGGGATAGCCATTGCTTGGATTGATCACTAGGCCCATATAGCTTAGCTCTCCTCCCCTTGTACCTGTCTCCTCCAGCTCACGCATTTCCTCCACATGGGTATCGGTCTCCGTCTCGATTCGTCTGGAATGCTCCCAGTCCTTGGTCAGAATCAGCATCTCGCCCGGCGTGAAGCCCGCTTGTTCAAGCTCACCGATTGCCGCTATGACATCCTGCTGCCTTTCGAATAATCCAATTTTTTTGGCCATGAAGATCGTCCGCTTCCCTTCTTTTGAAGTGATTGTCCCTAAAGATGGTATGCCCAATGCAGTTAGGAATCAGTCGAATATGTCGTTTGAGGCAGAAATTTGACAAATAACGTCAGATCGAGTGTGGCAGGTTGTGCGGTTAGCCAAATTCGGGGTATGATGTTGAGTAGATATGGGAGAAAACGGAGAAGGGGGATGGAAGAATGATTCATCGGATGCTTCGTTATCCCGCGGGCTGGGAATGGCATGTCGTTCAGCAAGCCAGATACGAGTCCCTGGATCAGCAGCCGCTCCCGAGCAGGAAGGCCGCCGCAAGAGGCCAAGTCTCTCCTGAACTGAAACGTGCGAAACCAAAACCTTCGATGTCCGAGACGCAGACACAAGCTGAAGAGCATATTGCCGAATTGAAAGGCGAATTTCCGGAATGTGCCATTTGGCTGGATGAATGCCAGGGCAGACGAACCAATCATATCTATGTGGACGATCAACCGGATATTGGCCCGCTTATATGCGGCACCATAATGATTCAAGTAACGGAAGATCAATCCGATGTGCAGCCATTCCACTTCTGGTTATCTGGAACACGGCTCATTACGATGCATGAGGATATGCGCATCCCGCTCAGGCTGCAATCCGGCAGCTATACGCTGAAATATGACGAGTGCCAGATTGCGCCGGAAGCTTTTTTCATTATGATGGGCGTGCTGCTGAAGACTTTCCACAATGGACTAGACGGATTCGAGCGAAGACTCGGCGAGCTGGAGAAGACGATGAGACAGCGTAATCAGACCGGCTTACTCGATGTCATCTTCGAGAGACGTTACGATCTTCTGCATTGGAGCCATCTGTTCATTCCGCTTCGCGAGGTGTACGGCGCAGCCAAAGAATCATTCACGGATACGCTGGAGGAGAAAGAAGCTTTCATCCGGATTACGCATAAGCTGGAGCGCATCGAGTCGCTGCTGAAGCATTATGCGCTGGAGATTGATACGCTCATCTCCATGGATGACGCCATATCCAGCTTCCGGGGCAATGACATTATGAAGACACTGACGATTTTCACCGTGCTGTTCCTGCCTGCTACCATTGCAGGTTCGCTTATGGGAAGCAACTTCGACAAGCTCCCCTTCAAGAATCATCCTTGGGGATTCGCAGCCATGGTAATCAGTATATTCGCGATTACAATCGGTATCTACATCTGGTTATATAAGAAAGGCTGGACCGGCGATCTGCTGAACAAAAAAGGCGGGCCCCCCCTTCTGACGGATTCCGATTCTGCTTCCGATGCGCAGGAAGGGCGCTCGCGCCTCCATGGCAAACGAAAGAAGCCGTCCAAACGTTCTCATACGGCAGCTCCTTCAGATTCTTCTCATACCAATACTCAGCGTTCCCGTAAAAATCGCGTGTAATCGTGATTTATTCGGGAACGTTTTTCATTGGGATTCCGCTGGTACCTATCCTGGGCTCTCGACATACACTATCTCATCAGTCGGTTGTGACGGAGGGATAACGATGATGTCAGAGTCTGAGCATGCTCGTGGGATTGAGCCGGAGCTGGGTAGCGCGCTATTTATGGCTGCAATTTGCGGACAGACTTACGTACAATTCAACAACAAGGAAGACGGCTTGTTCCTAGTCCCCCGCACATACAGTCTGGTAGGGGAATTTACAGCCGCAAACGCCTATGATCAGCGCCAGGAACGATTCGGCTTTTTGATTGTATCCGAACAATGCGCCATATTAGCCTTCCGGGGCACCGGCTCCGCTGTCGATTGGGTATCCGATTTCATTGCCCATCAAACTGTATATCGTCCAGTCCGCAATGCCGGGCTGACGCATAAAGGGTTTACCGATATTTATATGTCTGCGCGTGACCAAGTGCATGCTCTGCTTGGACAGCTTCCTTATGATAAACCTCTTTTCATTACGGGCCATAGTCTAGGAGGCGCCTTGGCTACGCTGGCCGCGCTGGATATTGCTACGAACACACCGTTTTCCGCTCCTATGGTCTACACTTTTGGCGCCCCGCGAGTCGGCGATCCGAAGTTCGTTCAAGCCTACAATTACATCGTACCCGTACACTTCCGTTTCCAGAATGAATTCGATATCGTCCCTCATTTGCCTCCGCTCGTCTATCAGTCGCCCAGAACCAAAGGCACATATTTTTATTTGCATGTGAAAGGCGAGGTGCAGCGCTCCTTCCGTATGGGCTCCGTCTCCGCCAATCATATCTTATCCGGCTATTTCGCCGATCTGGCCAAAGAAAAGCCCGCAGACGCAGCACTGATGTGTGCCGAGCCTCCGGGCTGGTGTCCAGCTGTTGAGGATGAATAAGAGATATGTTTATGCCGGCAGTACGTAGAGCAGAATCGCAAAGAAGTGAACAATCGATCCTGCCAGTACGAACAGATGCCATACCGCATGATGATAGGGAAAGCTGCGCCACATATAGAAGATGGTCCCTGCCGTATACAGAATGCCGCCAGTTATGAGCAATTGAAGTCCGCCTGGCGCCAGATGCGTAGTTAACGGCTTCCATGCGAATACGATAATCCAGCCCATCGCGATATACAGGATCGTCGAGGTGAACAGATATCTGGACGGAAAGATCGACTTGAATACCGTTCCGACGATGGCAATCCCCCATACGATGCCGAACAAGACCCAGCCAAGCGCGCCTTGAACGATATGGAACAGAATAGGCGTATAAGTGCCCGCAATAAAGACATAGATGAATGAATGGTCAAGCGACTCGAATACACGCTTGGCCTTTCCCACAGGAAAGCTATGGACAAGGGTCGAAGCCAAATAAAGCAGGAGCATGGCGGAGCCATAGATCGTGAAGCTGACGACATGCATAGCCGTACCCTTCAGCGATGCAAAGACGATAAGCAGCACGAGTGCCGCTATGCTGAGCAGCGCTCCAATCCCATGTGTGATTGCATTAGCAATCTCCTCGCCCTTGGAGAACGTATGTGTATTAGCCATAAGATAACCACCTCTTCCAACCAACTGCCGAAGCAATCGTTTCTGGTAATGATGCTTACCTTCAGTCTAATGGATTACAACCATTCTTTCAACCACGCCCGCACCCGTCCGATCGTCTTATCCAGATTGCATACCGCCTCCATGTCCATGAACGGCTCCGTATTGCGGAAGTAATCCGCATGTCCGCCTACAGTCGGAATACCTTCGACGTACCCCGGCGCATACTTGAGCCGATTCCAGGTCGGGACTGTTCGTCCTGACCTTGTCCATCCGCCCCAGCTACCAATTCGGCTGATGGGATCATTCAGCTTGCCCAAGCTGTCAATGGAGTGAAAATAACTTACGCGTTCCCTCAGAGTTGGGTGAATCGGCGTGCGAGGCGATCCCACCTGTACAACACGGAAATCCCGTACCGTTCCTTCCTCTTCCAGCATTCGAGCGGCCTGATAGGCTGCGGCGCCGCCTCCGCTGTGACCGATGAACAGCGCCTTCTCACCTTTGACGGTATCCTTGATCTGCTGCCATACATATTTGCCGCCGATTCGGCCTGCCCGCATCCGGTTGGACAAATCCGTCTTGACCTCGAGCAGTTGTCTCATCAAGCTTCGGCTGGCATCTCCATAGGGAAACAGCACTTGGATCGTATGCTCGATTCCCTCAGAGTGCAGCTGCTCAGTAAGCCTGGCTTGGCATTCGTTAAAGGCGCAAGGGGTTGTCTTTACTCCGGCAAGCAGATAGACGCGGAGCGACGATGTATTGGCTGCCATAGAGAATCCCTCCAGTGAATAATCGATGTGAATCGTTATCCTCATTATGCGGGGACTCCGGGATAATCATTCTTGAATTTCGCTGTCAGTTCCGACCACACCTGTAACCCGGCTATACGTCCCAATATCGTTATTACCCATGCGTGTATGCCATTGATAGCGTTCACACGACAGATTAGGCTATATCCTATTCACCCATTCGGCGAGATGCGAATCCGCGAATATAAAAAGAACGCCATCCGCATACGCGGCTGACGTCCCGTTCAGGTGATATTGCGTGTTATACGCCCATTT
This sequence comes from Paenibacillus sp. NPDC057967, assembly GCF_042887015.1. Lineage (NCBI taxonomy): Bacteria > Bacillati > Bacillota > Bacilli > Caryophanales > Paenibacillaceae > Paenibacillus > Paenibacillus sp. NPDC057967. Next base: position 584,890 of record NZ_JBHVQB010000002.1, on the reverse strand, counting down.
TTTTGCGCTGGTTGTTAACCTTTTTGGTGTTCTGGCTCTTCAGTTCCTGAGTCCCCGTAGATAGGTGTTTCTGGCCTGGCTTGCCGCCAGATGCAGCTTGTTTCTTCTGAGCCAGTAATTGCTTGGCACGCTCGGCCTGACTTAGCGCCTTGGATGGCTGAGCTTCGTTTTGTTCATTCGTAGACATAGGGTTCACCTCGCTTTATGCTCCAATCCATTCTATTCTACTACACTTACATATCGTGTAAAAGAGCCTTTCGTCAGCCTTACCTGATTCCTTAACCGGAAATTCGCTTTTTTGAAACGCTCCGTTATGTCTTCCGTGGTGACGATTACCGCCAGACCTGCTATTCTGCGCACCGCGCGCAGCATATCCAGCGACTCCTCCTCCGGCAAGACGGAGCATAGATTATAAGGCATGTCCACGATTGCCGCGTCATAGCGCTTCGTCTCATCCCGCATATCACCCAGCCTTACCGTATTCGGATAGCCGAAGTGGGACAGGTTCAACCTCGCTCCCCGCACTGCAAGCGGATTCCGGTCAATGCCATCGATTGCGATGCCCATCGACATCGCTTCGATCAGTACTGTTCCCATGCCGCAGCATGGATCGATCATGTGCAGGGACTGTAGACTTTGCTCCCCGGCAGCAATGTTCACGATCGCTCTCGCAGCGCGGGTAGGAAGCGCGGTGGAATAGTTCTGGGGCTTACCCTGATGCTTCAGCCAATGCGATTCAGCGTCCTCGCAAGGACCGAACAGCCAGCTTCCCTTATACCGGATCAGCCCGAAGAGCTTGTCCGGCCTGCGCATCTCCGCTTGCCCCTTCAGCACCGAACCCGCCATTCTCTCCAGCGTTCGACGCTCTTCATAAGCGTGATGCTCGTCCCCTTCCGTATACAGCACTTTGAAGGTTCCGCTGACAGGCTGGAGCAGGGCCAGACGCTCGGTCAGTTCAGACAGGCTCGCCGCCTCCTCGATAACCTCGATGCGTCGCTTGAAGAATGGACTTCTGTTCACGGACGGCGAGACTTCGCTTGCCGACGATACGATACCGTGACCGATGGTCGCCCCGTCCCCGAACATAGAGTGAAGCTCCAGCCCACATAACTCCGCTTCATCCTCATGTCTTACATATGTATAGATGGCTTTCATGCTCTCACACCTTAGCGTTTGCTCTCGTCTTCTCCATCCGGCTGGCTCTCCGGCTGTTCCTCGGAAGCTTCATTCTCCTTCGCGTCGTATGCGAAGCTCGCTTCGAACTTATCCGATGCGTCTGGCTGCTCGGCGATACGCTTCTCCAGTGACTTAACCGTCTTCTGCAGCTTATAAATGCGCAGCATGCCGAACAAGCCTACCGTCAGACCGCCAAGCAATGTCGATACTAGAATAACCAGAATAAGCGGCGTATTCGTCTTGGCGAATAGAAAGTTAACTTGCACTTGATCCACATTGATGACTGCAAATACAGCAATGACCAGCGCAAATGCGAATGCCGATATCAGTATGCCTTGTCCCTTCATGAACGATCCCTCCAGTTCTTAGGTTAAGATTCTCACAATTAATCCAAATAGTCTAGTGGCAAAGAGGAGATCCTGCGCGAGCAAAAAAAAGAGCCGGCCCGCTCGTCATGTGGACGAGCAGCCAGCTCCTAAATTCATAATCGAAGCTTAGTAACCACGGATATAGGCTGTCGGCACATGCGCGCGGAAGTCGCCTCCCGTTTCCTTGATCGCATGAATGGCCCAATACGGGTCGCGCAATAATCCGCGGCCAATCGCGACCAGATCGGACTTGCCTGTCGCGAGCACCTCAGCCGCGAAGTGAGGATCGTCCAGCATGCCGACAGCGATTACGGGAACGCCCAGCGCCACCTTCACCGCATGTGCAGCTTCCAACTGGAAGCCCGGCTCTACCTTCGGCCGCTTGGCAGGTGTCGGCGTACCTTCACCGCCCGTCGAGATATGAAGCAGGTCGACGCCCGCTTCCAGATAGGTGCGGCATAGCTCGATACCGTAATCGATGCCATAGCCGTCCTCGACGTATTCGAGCGCAGAGATGCGTAATAATAACGGCATATCTTCCGGCATATGCTTCTTCACTTCAGCAATGACCTCTCGGCCGAATAACGTCAGGTCTTGTCCGTACTCATCGTCGCGCGTATTCGTGCGCGGCGAATGGAATTGGTGCATTAGATAGCCATGCGCGCCATGCAGCTCGATCGTATCGAACCCTGCTTCTACCGCTCTGCGGGTGGCGTCGCCAAATTTCTTGACCATATCCTTGACTTCATCCGTCGTCAGAGCGCGCGGTTGTTTGTACGTCTCGTCGAAAGCGATAGCCGATGGCGCTACAGGCTGTGCGGCATCCTGCGCTTTCCGTCCTGCATGCGCGATCTGGATGCCGATCTTGGCGCCATGCGCGTGCGCAGCGTCCACAATACGCTTCAGCGCCGGAATGTGGTCATCGGACCACAAGCCCAGACATTGGTCGGAAATCCGGCCGTCAGGCTCGACATTCGTCATCTCCACGATGATAAGGCCAATGCCTCCTAGCGCACGGGATGTATAGTGCAAGTAATGCCACTCATTGGCGATCCCGTCCTTCTTCGTAACGCTGTATTGACACATCGGTGCCATAACTGTGCGGTTGCGAAGCTGGAGTCCTTTCATAGAAAAGGGTGTTTCTAATGTGAATCCACTCATTGGTTTCTTCCCTCCTGAATCTGTCTGCATGACCGCGCCGTTCGAACGGTACGTGGTAATCTATTGTACAGCTGCGTTCACAGTCATGCAAGCACTCAGAGGGGGCCGCTGGCTCCAACCGCTTGAAGCCAAGCTCTAGCCATCAACGCATGTCCGGCCGGTGTAGGATGGACGCCATCCGGCGCCCAATATTCAATGGAAGCTCTTGCTCTCGCTTGCGCGAACAAGCCGTCCAGCGGCACATAGATAGCCCCTACCTCCTCCGCCAGATCGCGAATCGCATGAATCTTCGGATCGAGATCCTCACGGCATTGCCGGTGAATTTCCGCATGAGGGAGCACAAAAGGCTCCACGAGGATAAGCTTCGACCCGCAGGTCTCCACTGTCTTCAGAAGCAGCTTCCGGTAGATGCCGATGAAGGTCTCTGTTGGCAGATGCTGATCACGGTCATAGCGTCTCATCGCATCATTAATGCCGATCATGACACTAACCCAATCAGGCTTCAGCGCAAGGCAGTCCTCCTGCCAGCGGCCCTCCAGATCGATAACGCGATTGCCGGAGATACCTCTGTTTAAGAACTTCACGCCAAGCTCAGGATACATAGCGCCGAACAGACCGGCCGCCATGAACGCATAGCCGCTTCCCAGACTATGCGGGTCATGATAGTCGCGGGCAGCATCAGTTATGCTGTCCCCGATAAACAATACCGTCTCGTTACTCTTGATCACAGAACCGGACAATAACATCATCTCCTATCTTATGGTTACATTGGCGATTTCGATTAGGAACTCCTAACCTACTATGGTCAGTACTGCCCGCTGCTTATGATTCGTCCGCTTCGTAGCGAATCAGCGTAGCAATTGACTTCCCCGGGCTTCTATAATTATCGTAAGCTTCCGAAGCATGCTCTAGCGGATAGATATCTGTAATCAACGGCTTCATCGAGATGCGCCCTTCTCCCAGCAAGCGGATGTATTCCGCTATATTGCGGCCTTCCGTCCACCTAACATGGCCGCTTGGATAATCCCGGTTCTCCAATTCATATTGCTTGTCGTAGCGTCCCGGACCGCCAGCCCGCGAGATCAGAATCTGGGCTTCCTTGGCGAACATGAGCGCTCTGGAGTACGTCATGGACAGATCACCGACAATGATGACCTTGCCGCGATCCCGAATCCACTCCAACCCCTGATTAATCAGCGATTCGCCCGGACCACCAGCGCATAGCAATACCGCGTCCGCTCCCCCTGCTCCTGCCGCATCGCCAAGATTGCTGGTTAACTCCGCTGCATCGTGATACATATGCGGATAGCCCTGGCTTCTCAGCATGGCCGCACGTTCTTCGGTTACGTCGATGCCGGCGGTCCGAATCGCAGCAGCACTGGCAATCTGCGTAATCAGATTGCCAAGCGTACCAAGTCCCGCGACAATCGCTGATTCGCCAAATTGAAGATCCGCTACGCGCAGCGCATGAACAGCAATCGCACCGAGTCCCGCAAAGGCCGCCTCCTTCGGATCAACATGATCAGGCACGACGGCCGTCAGATTAGTCGGCACATTCAACCACTCGGCATGGCGAACATAAGGCACGCCGTAGCAAGCGAGCCGCTGGCCCCGTTGCACGCCGCTTACGCCTTCGCCCACGTCTTCCACAATGCCCACTGCGCTATAGCCTAGCGGGGTGAGCGTATCTGAGCCGCGAGTAACAAACCCCATCTCCGTGCCGGGACTGATCGCCGAATATTCCGTTCGAATAAGCACATGGCCCGGCGGCGTCTCCGCTACCGCCATATCGGCGATTACGATCTTTCCGTGCTGCGTGGCAACTGCTTTCATCTTCTTTGCCTCCCATGCTTGTCAGCCCGTATTTTGTTTTTGCTTGCGATATTCGCTCGGCGAGATGCCATAATATTTTTTGAACGTCGTCGTAAAGGTAGAGGAGTTCAAATATCCCGTCTTCTCTCCGATCTCCGACACACTGTAATTGGAATGCTTAAGCAGCTCACGCGCATGGGACAGCCGCACTTTGTTCAAGTACTCCACATAATTGACGCCGAACGTTTTTTTGAAGTAACTGGAGAAGTACTTAGGCGAAGTGCCCGTTACCTCTGCCAGCTGATCCAGATACAAATTCCGCATATAGTTCAGTTCGATGTACTGAGAGACGTAAGCCTTGTTCAGCTTGCTCGCCGGTTCAGCCGCTTCGCTGTGATGAACGATGTGCTGCGCTGCATCATGCAGAAGCTGCTCCAGCTTCTCCGGGCTTGCTCCCGACTCTACAGTGCGGAGAAACTCACTTTCAAGCAAGTACAACTCATCATTCCGGTTGGCGGAAGGGGCTGCGTGGCGAACCATGGCATAGAACAGCGACTTCGCGATATAAGCGAATTGGTGCTGATGCACATTCCGCTCCGCCGTCTCGCGAATCGTCTCCGTAACGATTGTTTTGCTCTCCTTCAGCTTGCCGTTCATCACGAAGCTGGCCAGCTTCTCCAGCTTCTCGATTGGAAGCGGCATGCTCCATTCATACTCCAGCTTGCTCGCATCAATAATGGATGCCCGCTCATTCACATGCCGATAGGCCATGGCATTCGCCAGGCTCTGATAGGCCCTGCTGCAATTAGCGAGCTCCGACGGATACACCTTGCTTACGCATGCGATTCCGGTATAACCGGACAGCTCACCCTGCTGCAGCTGTCCGAGCAGCAAGCCGAGCAGCTTGAACAAGGTTTCTCGCTCGCTTGCCCCCCTGATGCCAATCAGCGCCAGGAATTGCAGCTCTCGCTCATGGTAGACGTTCGCCATAGCCTGCCTCTCACGCAGCCCCGTCCGGAGCAGCTCCGCAATCGACTCGGCCGATGCTTGTGTCCCATCCCCCGATTGTGCCGGAGCGCTCCAGCGGAACATGACCATGACGAACTGCTTGTTCAGGAAGAAATCCGCTTCATAACGCTGGATGAGCAATTCATGCTCAGCCGACAGCTCGCGATGATCCAGCGCCAGCAATAGAATGCCTCTGCGCGCCTCTCCATCGACAAAAGCCAGTTGTTTTTTATACGTGTCGTTCTCCGCTTGCATATGCTTGATCCCGCTAAGAATTTTCGCAAAATCATTACCGCTATGCCGACCGCCAAGCTGATGCAGGATGCGCTTCACCGGCTTGTTCAGATAGATGCTAAGCAGGATGGACAGCAAGATGGCGCATAAGATAGCTGTAAACATAATAAGACGGTTCGCCTGCGAGACGGAATCGATGTTCTGGAACTGGAACGGAATTTTCTCGATATAGATAAACTCGTTAAAATCCGATTTATAGAAATGATATTCGTAATTTTCCCGTGTCAGCGAGGTTTCCTGGGTCGAGCTCAAATAAACCTCTTCCATCATCCCGGTCATATTAAGCGCCGAATCGGTGCTGTACACGACTTGCTGATTCTGATCGAGAACGATGAGCGAAGCGCCTGGAATCATCAGATTCTGGCTGACTTGCTTCATGAATGCCTTTTCATTAATAAGCAGCATGACATTTTTATTGGACAATCTCACTTTATTGCCGCCTGCTGCAATCATGAGCTTTTTGGTCGTTTCTTTGAATGTATCCGAAGAAATGCGGTAGTAATCGCCCTGAAACAGCTTGAACGAATTTCTCTCCTTCATATAAGTGCGCCAGTAGGTGGCATTGAACCGGTCATGCTTGTACTTTTGGTTGAAAAATTGCGTCATGCTGCTCGTCCCTGTGGATGTGATGACGAGTTCCTGATCATCGTAGAAGATGACTGCGTCCTCGATAAAGTCTACCGAAGACACAAGCGATGACAGATTGTCTTGCAGCAAATAAACATCCGACATATCCACATGCCCGTCTTCGCCCGGCTCCAGCACATTGTAGGGCAGCATATGAATAGAATGAATCAGATTGTTGATTGATCGGAAGTTGTTGTCGAAGGAGCCGATCATCGCCTTCACGGCTAACGAATTGTTTTCCGTCATCCGGTCGTAGATGCCCGAGATTGAATTTCTGTAGAGATAGTACATGGAGATCACCATGATTCCGATGACAAGCAGCATAGCGAAGAAAATCTGGAAGGTCCCTTGATTTTTCAATAGTCGCTTCATCCTGTCGGCCACCCTTTCTTCTCATGCTGTATCCCATCTATTTCTACATCGAGATGAATTACCCCTTCTCCGCTCCCAACATTACGCCCTTGGCAAAATACTTTTGCACAAACGGATAGATAAGCAATACTGGCACCATCGACAATACAATTGTGGCATTCTTCTTCGCTTGCGGCGCAAGCGCGGAGGCATCCACCAAGCTCGCCCCGCTGCCTTCATTAAAGATCAGCATATCTCTAAGCACGACCTGGAGCGGATACATATCCGAATCATTCAAATAAATCATCGGCAGAAAAAAGCTGTTCCAATGCCCCATGAAGTAGAACAGGCCGATAGAGGCAAGCGCCGGCTTCGACAGCGGAATGACGATGTTGAACAAGATCCGGTATTCCGAAGCGCCGTCAATAAGCGCTGCTTCACGGATTTGCGAGGACATGCTCTCATAAAAGCTCTTCAATATAATAAGCTCCATCGTCCAGATCGCATTGGGGATGACCAGCGACCAGACCGTATCCGTCAGGCCAAGCTCGGAGACGATCAAGTAGTTCGGAATGATGCCGGGATTGAGGAACATCGTCAGCACAATCCCGAACATCCAATACTTCCGCCACAGGAAATCAGGTTTCGATAGCGGATATGCGGCAATCGCCGTTACAAGCAGGTTAATGGAAGTGCCCAGCGTCGTATAAAAGATCGTATTCAGATAGGCGCGCGGAATGCGGGCATCCTTCAGCACATCCACATACGCATTGAAATTCACGTCGATTGGATACAGCCATACGTTCCCTTGAATGACCTGGGACGTGCCGCTGAGCGAGATCGCGAATATATAGACGATCGGATACAGCGTCACCAAAGCCGCAATCGTGAGCACCAATCCATTGAACACGCCAAATAGCGTAATTCTCGATTCCCCTACCATAAGCCGCGCCCTCCTAGCCTTCTACTGATGAAATTAGCGGTTAGCAGCATGATCATAGCAATCAACGCTTCAAACATGCCGACCGCCGCAGCATAGCTGTAGTTCGTCTCCAGCAAGCCTTTGCGATAGACGAAGGTTGAGAAGACGTCTGCTACCTCATAGGTCGTTGGTGTGTAGAGCAGCAGCACTTTTTCATAGCCGACGCGAATCATCGAGCCCGTCTTCAGAATGAACATGATGAGCACCGTCGGCAAGATGCCCGGTATCGTAATATGCCAGATGCTGCGCAGTCTGCTGCTGCCGTCCACCCTCGCCGCTTCGTACAGCGTTGGGCTAATGCCTGAGATTGCAGCCAAATAGATGATCGCTTCATAGCCGGCGGTCGACCATATATCAGATACAACGTAGACGGTTCTGAACCACTCCGGCAGGATGAGAAAGTAGATTTTCTCCAATCCGAGCCATGCGATGATCTGATTAATAATGCCGCTGCCCGGCGACAAGAAATCAATGATCATGCTGCTGATAATGACCACGGATAGAAAGGCCGGGAGATAGGTGAAGGTTTGCACCGATTTTTTGAACCATTTCACCCGAACCTCATTAAGCAAAATCGCGAGAATAATCGGAAATGGAAATCCGAATAGGAGCGAATAGAAGCCCAGTAATAACGTGTTCTTGAACAAGAGATAGAAATCATCGCTCGTAAAAAACTTGGTGAAATGCTTCAGTCCTACCCAATCGCTTCCCATTATGCCTTGAAAGACGCTGTAATCCTTGAAGGCAATGATCAGTCCGTACAACGGACCGTAGCGAAACAGCAGATAAAATACAATGCACGGAATAAATAGAATCAGAAGCTGCCGGTCGCGCTTCATATGCTTCCAAGTCGCATGCAGCCGCGATCGGAATGAAGCGGAACGCTTCTTATGCTTCTGGACCGTCGTCCCGGTGACTGGACTTGGCATGTGTCGTTCCCTCCTAACGAGGATGGCGGCGGCATTCGCTTGTGATTTGGGACAGACGCCGCTCGCATCATCCTAACCGATCGTTATTTCGCTGCAGCGTCCAGTCGCTTCTGAGCCGCGTTGTAGACTTCCATATACTTGCTCTCGCCCAGCTTCTCTGCTGTCTTCTGCCATTCCGTCCACTCTTTCTCGCCATACGACTTGTTCAGGATATACTTTGCATTAAACTCATTGGCCGCTTTCTCCAGCGCGACCTGGTATTCCGCGACAATAGCGATTTCTTCATCCGTCAGATTAAGCTCAGGGTCCATCGGCTCGAACTTGTTCGCCGATACGATCTTGTCCTGCGCCTCCTGTTCCTTTTCGGTGAAGTTATAATAGACGGAGCGGCGGTCAGGAGCCAGATACATGCCTTCCAGCCATAATCCGTAACGGTCTTCCAGCACTTTAATATCAACCAGCGGAAGATCAGACAGCTCCGGATAGACCGGCTTGCCGCTTGCGTCGAAGTTGAACGTCTCGCCTTCCACGCCAAGCGTAACAAGCGCGGCGCCTGACGGACTCGTCAAATAATCCAGCAGCTTAAGTGCCGCTTCCTTGTTTTGATTGTTAGCGACAGCAATACCGAAGCTCGTATCGATTTTAGGCAGCGTCCTATTGTTGCCTGTCGGTCCAATCGGATTGCCGTAACGCAAATTGTATTCCGGGTTCTCCGCGCTAATCTGGTTGTAGAACAAGTCCAGGCGTCCGATCCAGTCCCAGGTCACGAACGACTTGCCTGTCGTCATCTTCGACGTCCAGGAATCCGGCGTATCGGTCAGGAATTCGGGATCAAGCAGCTTCTCGTCGTACAGCTTCTTCAGGAAATCGAGCATTTCCTTATGCTGCGGCTGCGTAGAAGCGAACTTCCACAGCTTCTCCGACTCATCATAATAGGCAGGATAGCTTGCTCCGCCGAGCCCCCAGCCATAAGCCAGATCGCGGAAAATGTATTCCTTCGTCTTGGATGCCATGGGGTACGAATCCGGGTATTGCTCCTTTAGTTTCTTGAGCGCGTCATAGAACTCATCCGTATTCGTCCACTCCGGGATTCCGTGCTTGTCGAAGATGTCTTGACGGAACATCATGCCATGATTGACGTCGCGGTTCATATTATAGATCGGCCAGCTGTACAGCTTGCCATTCTGATCGCCATGGGAGGCGATAACCGACGGATTCTCGTCGATATACAGCTTCTTGAAGTTCGGCAGCATGTCTGCATAATCATTGATCGCGACCACGGCGTTCTGCTGGCCGATCTTCTTCAGCTCAGCCGGCTTAAGACCATGGAAGATATCCGGCAGCTTGCCTGAAGCAAGCGTCATCCGCAGCTTATCCTGGTAGGTGGCCGAGGAGTAATTCTGAATATTGAGCTTGATACCTGTACGTTTCTCAATTTCTTTCACAATAAGCTTGTCATTAACCGGATTCTCGCTTACAAGCATCCAGGTCAGCGTGGTTGGCTTATCTACGAGCGGGAGCGTCAGCCCTCCTGTATCCCCGTATGGGTTGACCGCTTCTCCCCCGTCGTTGCCTCCGTCGCTCGTCGGCGATGGCGACTGTGTCGGCGCCACGCTCGGGCTATTGCCGCCGCTGTTGCCGCTGCTGCAAGCTGCGAGCATCGATACAACCAGCGTCAAAGCAAGTACAACTGTCATCAGCTTCTTTGACATTTCTGTTTCCTCCCTGTGGTATGGTTTGGCTTGATTGATAGGTGCAGTTCACCGTCATCCGGCTGATTCACATTGTATAGAGAGTTTCTCGGCATCGTAAATAAAGCGTTTTCATTTCTATCGTCTTTTTGCTCTGCTTTTCGAACATTGTATCCCTAAATCCAGTCCTATCAAGGGTTTTGAGGCTGTGGAATTTGCTAAACCGATTGAAATTGCTAAATTGCCGCATGAAAAATAAACCTATTCTTTTCGAATGGGCTGGGAGTTGAGCAGATCATACGGCAACAAAAAAAGACCTCTGCTGCAGAGATCTTTTGGATTAAGCGGTACGGAATGCGCTGGCTGCCGGTATGCCCTCGAAGCCCGTGTAGGCATGCAGTCTTCCGTGATAGACCAGCTCCAGCTCCGGCGTATGCTGCAGATCGCCAGGCGTCACTAGCAGTGGTGACTTGTCTACCAGACTCACACCGCTTCTCTCGAACACCGTAGCAACGAATTGAGAGCAGAAGTAGGCGTAGCGCCGTTCCCACTCGATGTTGAACACAACACCAAGCATGCCTACCAAATTATATTTGTACAAATCTTGATATTGTTCGAAATGCTGTATTTGGTTGCGAATGCTATTATATGTCGCTTGGCTCACCTTACAGCGGTACAGCGCGCACATCGATTCTTCGAAAAAATCGCCCCGCACATTTTCTTTCACGAATCCGGCGAAGAAAGGATTGCTTGGATTCTTCCGGCCGAAGCTATATACTTCGTCCAAATCCTTGTCAAAAGCAATAGATGCATGATTAAGCGGATCTTTCGTGAAGGTTCTTATAATTTTCGTTAAGACGGTTCCGGTATCGGTTAGCAATACATATATTTCTTTATCTCTGTTCATGACTTTCTGACCTCCACATGAAAGAACTCTTCTAGGTATTAACTTTAATGCAGGAAACGCTAAATTATTAACCTGCTCAGGTAATAGATGACCCTCGACTTTAGTCCAGTTGTGCTCAGCCTCTCATGAAAGAGAAAAGTGAAAATTTGATGAACGTCATCAGTCCTTCTTCATTCTACTGGATTTTCCAGCTTTCCTCAACCTATCAAACAAAAGATTTCATCAAAATAAATTCATATTCTGTCAGGAATTGTAGGAGCCTTGCCTACGGCCATGATATAGTAAGAAAAAAAAGCTTGTTTCCTTATATCCTACTCTATTCATGAACGGGAGATCGGTTACGATGGACTGGTACCAAAGACATGTTAACAGCTTGAGCTCCGTATTCCGAGAAGCGCAGTTGCGAATTGCACAGTTCCCTCGCCCGCTTGGTGACATTGGGCATGCGTATGCGATGAACTATAATCCGCTGGATGATTCGGATAAGGGCAAAGACTACATATGCGTCCTGCTGCCGTACTGGATGCAGGAGATGACAGGCATCTCGGACGAGCAGTGTGATAGTCTGGCGCTTGCCAATATATATGGCATGCTTTACTTTTTTATTCTTGATGATGTAATGGATAGTACGCAGATCAAGCAAGTGAAGTCTCAACTTTCTTTGGCAAGCCTCCTGCAATTGGAGATGTACGCTCTGTTCAGGGAGCTATTCCCTTCAGAAAGTCCGTTTTGGGCTTACTACGACCGCTACGTGACAGTCTGGGCGGATTGTGTTGTGAATGAGGCGGAAGCGGATTACTTTGTCCATGATCCGATTCGTACAGCCGGAAAGGCCGGTCCCGTGAAAATCTCAGCTGTTGGCGCATGCTTGCTTGCCGGATCCGAGGACCGCATTGCTGAAGTCGAGCAATCGGTCGACCTGGCTCTGATGACCTTGCAAATGCTGGACGACTGGGCGGACTGGCAGGAGGATATGTCTGAAGGCAGCTATAACGGGCTGCTCGCGTTGGTTGCTTCCGAGTCGGGCTTAACCTATAGTACGCTGACCGAAGAAGCAGTTCGGTCGCGCATCTACGTGCTCGGCTGTATGAACCGATATGCCGATATCGCAAGTCGCAATCATGACAGGCTGATGAAGCTTGGCCATCGCATCCCTGCCATCGAAGAATACCATCACTATATGGTAAGCAGCCTTCGCCAAATAGCGGACGGGATCGAAACGACGAAACGAAAAGCGCTGGGCGGCGGCATTAACTTTTTCCGCTAACGACACACAAGTCCATCCTCCTAGAACTACAAGACTAGAAACGTGTAGAATATAGTAAAAAAGTTGTAGTAAATGTCGAATAATCATGCTATCCTAGTCTTGGTAATCCTATACATATTTGAGAGGATGATTACGGTGCCAAGCGAGCGTGAAAAACAATTAAGAGAGCAAGTAATCGAAAAAGCTTGGGCGGACAGCGCATTCAGACTGCATCTGCTGACTGACCCGAAGGCAGCCATTCTAAAAGAATTTGGCATCGATATTCCGGCTGAGTTCAACCTCAAAGTGCTGGAAGAAACGGATGATACTTTGTACCTGGTTCTGCCTAAGAAGCCGGATGATAAAGATAGTTTGACATCTCAGGTCTGCGTACCGAGATGGCTTTAAGCTAGTGTCTTTCATTTATTTTTATTTTCATATAAAATGACATTCAAATTTATTTGAATGTCATTTTTGCTCTTATTAACTTACTACAGGCATGGTGATACATACCTCAGTACCAGAACCCTTGTCGCTATAAAATTTAACTTCCCCGTTCATTGCCTCAATTATTCTGTAAGTAACCATTAATCCTAGTCCAGTCCCTTTTGTCTTTTTGGAATAATACGGCTCGCCAAGGCGTTTTAAATCTTCAGGATCTATTCCCTCTCCATTATCTTTAATCTTTAAAATTAGACTATTATTTGACGTACGAGTTGCCGTAATTTGAACTTCACCGTTTTCTCCAAATGCTTCAATACTATTTTTTATTATATTTATAAGCGCTTGTTTAAATCTCGATGAATTACCTTTTACCACTAAATCTGAGTCTATCGACATCTTTATTGATCCTCCGGACATTGTGGCTAATGGAGCTAAAATTGCAACAATTTTTTGGATTTCTTCGGATAGATTTAAATGCATTACGTCACCCATATCTGGTTTCGCAAAAGTAAGGAAGTCAGTGATAATTTCCGACGCGCGATCCAGCTCATCAATTGCAAGCGTCATATAACTTCTTTCTTTCACCTCTTTTGATTTTGTCCCCAATAATTGCAAGAATCCTCGAGTTACCTGCAAAGGATTTCTTACTTCATGTGCAATGGAAGCCGCTAAATGACTAATTAACTCTATCTTCTCAGATCTTTGTAATTCATTATTAAATATTTCGATTTGTTTTGAATATTGAATGGCCTGCTCATAATTAAGCATCACTCTGCGAACTACAATTATGATTAAAGAAGCAAGGAAAAATAGAATACTGATTTTCCAAAAGAACATGATGTATATTTTTTGATTATAAAAATACCAAAGAATTTCAATTAAGCTTACACCGGCAAATATGCTTATTCCTACAGATAGAATAATTGCCTCCTTATTGCCTTTTCTACATTGATATATAAGCGCAGCAATTAATAATATATTTCCACAAATCATAGAAATACCAAAAAAAATAAAACCGAAATTTATATACAAATCAGATATCAGTGGTGAAAAATAACTAAGAATAAACATCATCGAATAAAAGAGAGCAAAGTAGATTTGAATCGTTTTAAACTTTGAAATTAATCCCCATGGACCTCTTCCAAACATTCGTTCAAAAAAGAAAAATAATGACGGCAGCAGGATGGATGATGCAATATCAAACAAAATGTAAAAAACTGCTCCAAACTCAGGGAAATTCTTATCTAGAAAATTAGAGTAAGTGAGTATCATTAGTCCTATAGAAAGCATGACAAGAAATAATGAATTCCATCCAGGTAAAAATGATTTTTTTAAAAACAACACGCTTACCATCATAAAAAAAGCAATAAAAATAAGTGCAGCTCCAAGCACCACATCTATCAAATCATTCCTAATATCACTTTTGGTCAGTTCACTATACTCATTAATATATATCTGTTCCTTCAAACCGACTCGTTCAATGTGCTTTTCCAATTTAAAATACAAATACTGACCAGATTCACTTTTCGAGATGGGTAGTACGATTTCATTCAAGTCGTAATAGTAATCTCTTTTTCGCTCATAAATGACATCTTTATCTAGATAAATAACAACATTTTTAGCATACAATTTTTTAATTTCTAAAGCAGGACGCAACTGTGTCAACTCAGGCAATTGGAATTTAATCCACACCGTTTTTATGTTATCGGGCACGACAGGATACTCCTCGCCAGCCTTAACGGGGAACCATCCACCTTGATCGCCTAACGAGGTGACTTGCTCGATCGTCATCTCTTCACCGGGCTTCTCCCAGAGCATTTGCCACTCCGTAATGGTATTGACTTGCTCCTTGCCTTCCGCATAAAGCTGGGCCCCCGGAACTAGCAAGGACAAAAGAACTAATGTAATGGCGACTTTATATATAAACCCTCGTATTTCCCCCATAATAGACACCGTTGACCAACCTCTTCACGTTGATATTTTTTTCATAATTCGACAATCTTCTGCAAAATTTCCTACTAACATTTTCCTCTATTCCAAAAATAATAGCAACAGTCTAAATGGGCTGTTTTGCAAAAAAAAATGTCCCGATTACCTCTCACCCCGTGAAGAAGTGAAAAGCATCAGGACATAATGGAGTACAACATTTAGATCAATTTGCGCTTAATGGCCACCGTACGATGCATGCCATAATTCAATGCCATTATGATGCCGACGATGAGCAGAACGAGCAGCATTTCTACTACAAAGGACATCGACGGCCTTGTTATGGTGTAGCCGAACAGCTCGATCGGTCCGGTGCCGCTCACCATTTCAATTAAGATAATAGGGACAAGGGACAAGATAGAGATGGCTATGCCACTCTTCCAGTTAAAACGGTAGAAACTGCTTCCGATCAACCAGCCAATAGCGAAATAACCCAGAAATCCAAGGAAGAACTCTACGCCGGATTGCAGCAGCGGAGGTGTAACCAGAATCTCCTGCCCTCCGAACCAATCTGTTAGCAAACGCTCCACAGGAAAGCCAATAATCATCACTATAGCGCTTATGAACGACATAAGCAAAGAGAGTAGGATGGCGCCTCCAACAAAATGCTTGCGGGTTATGCCGCTGGAGACAAAGCTCGACAAGGATACGGGTGTCAGCAGTATGCCAATCACCAGAATGTATATTTTCGGCGAGATACTGGCGCCTGTCCAGATGCCCTGCCCCACTCCCAACTCTTTTGACAGATTGATTGGCAGGCCCAAGTGAATGCCAACAAAGATCGCCACAAATACGATCCAATATCCAATAAGCGAGAGCCGATAACCATTCCATAGGTTGCTTGCTACAATGAGTACAGGGTGCTTTCGCTTCGCTGTCATACTCCCCCGCCTCCTTTCTTCGTTAAATGTACGAACAGATCTTGCAGCGGCACAGGTCCAAGCTCTAGTCCCTCCGTACGCGCGCGGTTCACATGCTCCTGATTCAACTCTCCGTATACCGTCACAGACTTGGTTCTGCCAAGCTTCTGCTCTCCGAGTACTTGCAATCCAATCACATATTCATCCACCCGCTCAGCAGGTCCTGTAATGGAGACGCCCCGTTGTCTCAGCGATTCCGACTCTTCGTGCAAGAGCAATCGTCCGTTATCCAAAATGAGCACCTCTTCGAACAAATTGCCCACTTCTTCGATCAGATGTGTCGAAAGAATGAAGGTACGCGGATGCTCCATATAATCGCGAAGCACCTCGTCATAAAAGGCATAACGTGTAGGTGCATCCATTCCTAGATACGCTTCATCGAATATCGTAACAGGAGCCCGGCTCGCCAGGCCAAGCGTAACGCCAAGCGCCGACTTCATGCCTCTCGACAAGCTGGAGATACTCTTCTTAAGCGGAAGCTGATACAGGTTCAGCAGATGATTCGCATATTGCTCATCCCAATTCGGCCAGCAGCTTGCGGCCAGTTTGATTGCATCCTTTACCTTGTAGCCGTCCGTCATATGGCCATTTTCTTGAATGAAGCATACCTGACTCATAATTTCCGCATTCTCGAATGCAACCTTGCCGCCAATCAGCACTTCACCCGTTGAAGGCTGCCTAAAGGAAGCTAGGGTCGACAGCAGGCTGGTCTTGCCCGATCCGTTCCGTCCAAGCAAACCATAGATTTTGCCGCCCTCCAGTCTGAAGGACACATTGTCCACCGCTACGGTACGTCCGTAATGAACGCCTACGCTTCTTATATCTATGCCTAGCGTCATCGTCCCTCGCCCTCCTTCCGGCTTTCAATATGGTTCAATATATCTGTGATCGGTACGCCGATCTGTCTCGCTTCCTCGACCATCCGGTCAACAACTTCCTCGAAGAAACGTTCCTTGCGCGCTTGAACCAGCGTCTGCCGCGCATCTGCACTTACGAACATGCCAATCCCTCTTTTCTTATACAATATGCCTTCCTCCGTCAAAAGCTGAAAGCCCTTCGCCGCCGTAGCCGGATTAATCCGGTAAAACGCCGCATACTGATTGGTCGACATCACCTGCTCCTCTTCCTTCAATGCGCCGGATACTATGTCAGCCTTGATTTGATCAGCGATCTGCTGATAGATCGGACTTCGTTCATCGAACACGTCATCACCTCTTTGCTTATGTGGTTCATTACTTATGTAACTAACCATACAACTTCTACCGGTCATCGTCAAGCCCAATTCCAAAAAATTCGAAAGATCTTGCGCACAAAAATGGTTTCCCTTACCATGTGAAGGGAGATGAGATCAGAATTGCACGAACCCTAACAGCATGATTTTGCTGATGGGAATTGTAACTTCTGGAAAGGTTTTTGCGTTGTAGAGGATAGCAACTGGGGATTCTGACACGGAGAAGACTGGCATCACCTTATTGATCAAAAAGGGAGGAACAATCATGAAGCGAACTGCCTTATTGGCGGCTTGCCTGGCGATCGCACTATGTCTTCCGTCGTCGCTTCCATGGACGGCCACAAGCGAAGCTCTGGCATCACCGAAGCCGATTCGCATCGAATTGGAAGGCAAGGAGCTGCCGCTTGCGGCGCCCGCCTATATTGAACAAGGCTCTACCCTCGTACCCGTTCGGGAGATTGCCGAAGCATTGGGGGCAAAGGTTACGTACGACAAGAAAAACGGGGAGCGGACCATTCGGTTGACCAAAGGCGAACGTGAAGCCTTGCTTACGATTGGCTCGAAGGGGATGCTTGCGCAAGGAAGAAGCATCGCGCTCACTGCCGCCCCGCGTACCGTCAACAGCGTCACTTTCGTCCCGCTCCGGGCGATATCCGAAGCGCTCGGAACTGTTGTGACATGGGACGGCCAGACGCGTACAGTCCATATCGATAAGCCGCTGGAGCTACCGGCTGTCGGAACAGAAGAGAAGCTGATCGAGCTGCTGAAGTCGACTCCGACTGATGACAGCGCCATCATCTCGCTTCCGGGATTATCCATCCAAGGCAAAGAAGAAGTCCCCGTAGATAGTTCAGCTCCGCCAGTAGCAGAAGCTAATGGAGAAGCCGGGGCACCTGGCACCGACTATTCTCAAACGAACATTCAGGTCAGCGGCGTAGACGAAGCCGATTGGGCCAAGACCGACGGCCGGTTCATCTATCAGATCAGCGGCTCTCGCGTCGTCATTACGGATATTTCCAACCCTGACCAGCCGCGTCTAGCCAGCGAGTTAACGTACGGCTCAAAAGAACAATTCCAACCCGAGCAGCTGTATGTAGACGATACGCGACTGATCGTAATTGGCTATACGACAGACTATGGCGTGGATACGATTCAGACGCCAAGCGAGCAAACTACCGTTATGCCTGAGTCCGAAAGCATGCCGCTATTGCTGCCGCCACCGATGAAGCAATCGGTAAAATCCTATATTTACGACCTTCAGAGCAGCGGTCAGCCCAAGCTGAAGCGCACACTGGAGCAGGAAGGCAGCTACCTCTCCTCCCGCAAGATCGGCGACGCTTTATACATCATCACCAATAAGCTCTATCGCAATTATTCCCTATATGCCAAGTCAAAAGGACTTCATCTGGATGCCATGACAGGACAACAGACGGACTTCAACCAGTTGGCTGCTTCCTTGCGTCCCGTCTATGCCGATTCAGCAGTGTCAGATAAGCCGCAGAACGTATCGCTTGACGATATTCATTACTTCCCCGACATCATCGACTATTCGGTGCTGCTCGTTGGTGCCATCGATCTGGGCCAGCCGGAAGGCCAGCTTCAACTATCGGCTTATCTGGGATCGGGTGATAAAATCTTTGTCTCCCAGCGCCATCTCTACGTGTCCCAACTGCTGTATAAGGCAAAGGACAAAGATTTTGAAATGGTTACGAAGTTCCACAAGTTCCGCCTGGATTACGGCAGCGTGCTCTATATGGGGGAAGGTACCGTTCCCGGTTACGTCACCGATCCGTTTTCAATGAATGAACATGAGGGCTACTTCCGTGTAGCCTTGACGAATGGCGATCTCACATCCGATTATCCGGGCGAGTCCAGCCAGATCTACATCCTGGATGAGAAGCTTCGTATTATAGGGAAGCTGGACGGCATAGCGCCGGGTGAACGGATGTATTCGGTACGCTTCATGGGGAAACGAGCCTATATGGTCACCTTCCGCAACGTCGATCCCCTCTTTGCCATTGACCTGAGCAACCCGCAGCAGCCGAAGATTCTTGGCCAGCTTAAGATTCCGGGTTACAGCGATTATTTGCATCCTTATGATGAGAATCATCTGATTGGCTTCGGCAAGGACACAACCGAAATCAAAGGCTTCGGATCAAATGATACAAGGGCAATAGCCACAGGAATGAAGATCGCCCTGTTCGATGTCAGCGATGTAAGCCGTCCAAAGGAGAAGTTCAAGGAAATTATCGGAGACATCGGCACTCAATCAGAGCTGCTGAACGACTACAAGGCGCTGTTGTTTTCCAAAGAAAAAGGGCTGCTTGCCTTCCCTGTCACGCTCTATGAGATCAAGGATAAAGATGCTGAAGGGAACGCAGACGCATTCGCCCACGGCCAGTTCGCCTATCAGGGCGCCTATGTGTACAGCATCGATCTGGAGAAGGGCTTCCGTCTGAGAGACCGAATTACGCATCTGTCAGATGAGGAAATGCTGAAGAGCGGCATGTATAGCTACAACTATTCGAAGGCTGTCAGACGAATTATGTATGCAGGTGATACGCTGTACACGTTGTCGGATGCCATGCTGAAGGCCAATTACTTGAGCGATCTTAAGGAACGCGGCGAGCTGCTATACCCATAGCCATTGCGCACGGGAGGACAGTGATACACTGTCCTCCTTCACTATTTTTGGATTTACCACGCCAGTCCCAACGAATCTGGTATACTATTGTCCGTACGAAAAAGCAGTGCATTGCACGTTTAAAAAAACAAGCCTCGAATAAACTCATGAAGAATCAGAAGCTATGCTAACCTGAGGAGGAATTCAACATGCCACAGCCTTACGACTTGCCCTTGGAACAGCTTCGCGCCTATAAGCCGCTGCCGACCAGACAAGACGACTTCGACGATTTCTGGAATACGACCCTGGAGAAGCTTGCGGAGGTCCCTCTTCACTATGAAAGCACCGAGCTATCCTATCCTGTTAAAGGGATCAAAGTGTACCGCGTGCTGTACACCGGATTCCATCATGCGACCATTGAAGGTCTGCTGGCCTTGCCTGAGGGGAGCGATCCCCTGCCGGGAATCGTAGCGTACCACG
This sequence comes from Paenibacillus sp. NPDC057967, assembly GCF_042887015.1. NCBI lineage: Bacteria > Bacillati > Bacillota > Bacilli > Caryophanales > Paenibacillaceae > Paenibacillus > Paenibacillus sp. NPDC057967. The sequence continues at coordinate 564,654 of NZ_JBHVQB010000002.1, read as the reverse complement.
GCTACAATTGGTGCCAGGACAGCGATATCCATGAGACCGTCAACCTGGCGCTGAAAGGCTACGCGGTCTTGAAGATGATGTGCCGCGGCCAGCACGGCCTGAGTGTCGACAATGTGGTGTCGTCAAACGGGCATGTGACGGGCTGGATGGCGAAAGGCATTCAGAACAGGGACGAATATTATTACAGGGCCGTCTATATGGACGCCGTGCGCGCCATCGACGTTCTAGCCGCGATGCCAGAAGTCGATCGTGAGCGTATTGCCGTAACAGGCGGCAGTCAGGGCGGAGCCATCACTCTTGCGGCAGCTGCATTATCCGACAAACCGAAGCTTGCTGTCGCGGATTACCCGTATCTGTCCGACTTCCAGCGGTCGATTGATCTCGCGCCGCGCGGTCCATACGGTGAGCTGAATGAATACTTCCGGCGGCATTCCGGCAACCCGGAGATCGAGACGAACGCGCTCAGAACGCTATCTTATTTCGATCTGATCAATCTGGCTCCGCGCATTCGCTGTTATTCCTGGATGACGATCGGACTTGTCGACGACATTACGCCGCCGTCTACCGTATTTGCCGTCTACAACCATCTCCAGTGCCCGAAGGATATTGCCGTATACCGGTACTTCGGCCACGAGCTTATGCCCGGTTCAATAACGACCAGGCTCCAACTGTTCATGGATTATTTGCAGCCATCCTGACAGGTCTGATAACTGTATATCCTCTATATGTACCACCCTGCGCCTCCTGCGCGCAGCTCGAATTGAACGACAGAAGCGGAATGCACATGCATTCCGCTTCTGTCGTTCTTTATTTTCCAACCATTGACAATATACTCATTTTCCATTATCATTTTTACCATGGCAAATAATTTTTCCCTAAGGAAACAATTTGGATTGCGAGGTGAACGGAATGCCCAGAGCCGCTATTGAGCACCCACTATTCGAGCAATTGATTGCGTTCCGAACGACCTACCCCAAACAAACGCTTCCGTATGACGGACTGCAATGGAAGTATCATATAAGCGGCAAAGGAAAGCCAGCGCTGCTGCTGTTGCCCGGCGGTCTAGGAAGCGGCGAAGCGTTTTTCGCGCATTTCATGGAGCTGACGAGCCGCTATACCGTCATTGCTCCTTATTACGGCAGAGCCGAGGATATTGGACAGTTGACGGAAGGTATCATAGCCATTATGGAGCATGAGCATATCGAATCGTTTCATGTGCTGGGCCAGTCCTTCGGCGGCCTTGTCGCGCAAGCGCTGCTCTCGAAGGTGCCGCACCGGATCGACAGGATCATCTTGTCCCATACCACCACCGCATCTCCAGACCCTGCAGCCGCTCCCAGTCAAAAACGCATCATTCGTATCCGAAAGCTGATCCGCATCGTCAAGATGGTCCCACGCTCCATGTTCATCACCGTATCCCGCAATAAAGTTCAGAAGCACTTCCGCTCCATGCCTGCCGGTGAAGTCCCCTTCTGGCAATGGTACTTTGAAGAGCTTATAAGAAGCCAGACAAAACAGGAGCTTCTTGCGATCTATCAGTGTATGCTGAACTTGGATTCTAAGCCTGTCCCGCCTGTGAGCCCGTTATTCGATCAAAGCAATATGCTCATTATCGATTCTCCCGCAGACGCATCCTTCTCGGAGGAAGAACGGGATGCGGTTCGAACGCAATTCCCGGATGCCGACTTTTTGCGGTTCAAGCATGCCGGGCATCTCAGCATAATTACAGAGAGAAAGCAGTATATGAAGGAAATCCGCAAGTTTCTAATCTCTTAAAACAACAGCACGCCAAGCATATTCGGCCCGATAAACGAATAGCCGAGCATGGATTGGCGTCGCATCCAATTGTTCGTTTTCATATACGTCTCCCCCTTGGCATGCTGGCTAACTTTGGCTGACCTCATCTTATCAAGGAGGGGCGGGGGCTTTTAAGGAACATTCCCACCGCATTCGTATCACCAAATGACGCATTTTCCGCCCATCATACCGCCTGCTTAGATCGTGGATTTGTTCTATATGCGTGTCGTAGGGAGGGGCGTGCTGGGCAGAGGTTTCTGGCAACACTATTTCTGTGAGCTCCAACTTCTGTATCTAACTAAGCCCCAGCGTCCAAGACGCTCCCTCCCTCCTTAAAAAGAAAAAGCAGGGACATTCGTCAACTACGAATGTCCCTGCTTCTCCTGCAATCCAACTATCCAGTCATGCCCTGCCTCGTTCTGCCTTGTTGTTCTTCTGAATTCTCTCGTCTCAATCTCCGAAGTTCGCCGCAATTGTGCTGCGTACCCGAAGACCTACGCCTCCTGCTGCAACTTTTCATACTCATGCTCCAGAATAGAATACTGATACGAGTCATGCCATTTGCCTTTGTGGAACATATGCTCACGCAAATGCCCTTCATAGGTCATGCCGAGCTTGCGCATGACGGTGGCAGAGCCGATGTTGCCCGGGCGGCAGGTCGCGTAGACCCGATGAAGGCCAAGCTCCCGAAATCCGTACCGCAACAGGGCACCAGCAGCTTCGGTCGCATACCCCTTCCCCCAATGCTGCCTGTTAAAGCAATATCCAATCTCGCCTTGCGATGCTGGCAGAACGTATAGTCCCGTGCCGCCGATCAGCCTCCCGCTTTCCTTCAGCACAACGGCAAGCTCATATCCCTCTCTAGGCTTCTGCGCCTGAATGCGTAGCATATGAACAATGAAGTCCCTTGTATCCGCCTCCGAGTTCGGTCCCCATATCATATGAGTCGTCACTACCGGATCTGACGCATATTCATGCACAGCATCCTGATCCTCATGAGTAAACTCCCGAAGCAGTAATCGTTCCGTCTCTAACTGCATGTCACGCCGCCTCCTCTAATCTGTCTATCGTTCAACCAGCACTCTATGGCTCTGCGATGACTGTAATGATTTCTCTGCTTACAGCGCTGACTACTCTCTTCCATCAATCCAAAACCGCTTCAAAACTTCACCCTTCTCCGTTGTAAAAGGAGAATCCGGCACGCCGCCCGCCCCTCGGATCGTCCGCTCCGAGGCTTCGTTGTCGTGATCGCATACTAGCAGCACGCGATCGATGCCCATCGCTTTCGTAATCTTCAGCGCTTCCGCAAGCTGCACCGACGCATATCCTCTGCCGCGGCGCGAAGGACGAATGCCGTAGCCAATATGTCCGCCGCTCTCTAGCAACTTCTGATTAAGCCGATGACGGATATTGACCGCCCCGACCACTTCCTCATCCTCGTTGATTAACCAATAAGTGGAATGCGGCACAAAGGCGTCATCCTTCAATTTCTCCTCGCTGTCCGCAGCACGCAAAAATGCCAGATAAGCTTCAAAATCCCGCGGATCTTGTTCCACTACCCAAGGCACGATAGCATCAATGCCCTCCGTCATCCAATCTTCATAAAAATTCGTATACGCTTCACGGTAAGCCAACGACGGCTCCACCAGCCTCACACTGCCCATGCGGCATCCCTCCCTGATATTCCGTTATCAAGATAATGGACACTATTATATCCATGTAGTTTCAACAATGCAATATGAAAGACCGTCCCAGGGCTCAACAAGTGTCCAAGGACGGTCTATTCCGAAATATGTGATTCACCGAGGCATCCTGCTTACTTCTGCTGCTGCAAATAATCGTTATAGCGCTGCGCCATCCGAGCCTGCGTCTCGTCGCCAGTCTGGTTGCCGAGGAAATACTTCTCGTATTCCTGCGAACGCAGATCCATGACTTCCTGCGGCACGCTGCGGATGAGCCATTCGCCGATATTCAGCATCGCCGCCTCGCCGCTGAGGAATACATTCTACACCGGCATTTTCGAAGTCAGCTGTTCGCCGAGCAACGGAGTCGTCTCTTGCGACTCTCTCGCATCTATCCTTGCTTTGCCATCGATTTATCTAAGCTTCCTCGTCAGCAGCCAAATCTTCACCTTCCGATGGCGCATCAGATGGCTCCAACCCTTCAGCCGGTAACTCCGTCTCTGTGACTTCTTCAGTCGGCTTGCTTCCGTCACCGGAAGCATCAGTCCTGGCCAGAAGTGCTTCACCTCTTGCTTGAAGCGACTCCAATGCCTCCTCTAGGCCTTTGCTTCCATCCTGGACGGCTTGAAGCTCCTCGTCCTTCATCCAATAAAATTCATTGTAGAAGGAATCGGGCAGCCTGTTCTCTACTGCTGCCTTTTTATTGAACGATGGTTTTAGCTTGTAGAAAGCCTCAAAGTGATGTCCCGCATCGTCACGGATATACTTCGTATGAATCGGAAGCCCTCTGCCAAAGCCCAGCTTGGATTTCAACCGAGTATGCTCTTCATCAGCCACAAAAGAAATCAGCTTCCACGCTGCCTCCGGGTTCGGGGAATCTTTCATAATCGCAAATACTTCCGAGAGAAAAAATCCGTTGGAACTGTCCCGATTTTGCTCGCCAACCGGCACGGTAACCATATCCCACTCCTTTATCAAATCGCCGTTATCCCCACCTAGCTTGCTTATTTCCTCCAATTCACGAAGCAAATAGCTTTGATCAAGGAGCATGGCCACACGATTAGCCAAAAAAGGATTTTGCTTCAAGTAACTTTGGTACGTCATTGACATTGGACTGCTCTGCTGATCTTGACGATAGAACGTATCCGAATCCGTCAATTTCTTCGCCAACTCCACTGCCTCTTGCCACGCAGGTGTGTTGACCGTTATTTGTCTTGTAGCTTCATTGACATACTTCAAGCCTTCGCTGCTCATGATCATGTCCGAGATTTCATTCAACTTCCCGGAGTATCCCAGCTTAATTCCATATATGCGATCCGTTGGCTCTCCGTCTGCCGGGAAACGCTCAGCCAATTGGATCACCTCGCTCCAGGTCATTTGATCACTTGGATAAGGGATGTTATGAGCATCGAATAGTCCTTTGTTGTAATAAAGCACCCGTCCACTGAATGACGATGGCATGCCATACTGCTGGCCGTCCCCTATCTCCTTCATCATATCGATAATGCCAGGCACCATTTCATCCGTATTGATCTTATCCCGGGCCAAATACGTATCCAGGCTTAGAAGCTTGCCTTTCTCCGTTAACGTCTCCAGGTCATACAGGTCAATTAATAGTAAGTCCGGCTTTTCTTTTTCAATAAGCTCTTGTTTGGCTTTAACGGGATCCTCCTCGTTGCTGTTGTATATCCGCTGTAGTGAAATAACCTCGAACTCAATCTCCGGATATAACGTACTGAACAGCATCCCGTAATTCCGATAAAATTCTTCTTCGGAGTAGTACAGAACCTTCAATGTGACAGGGTCACTCGTTTCCTGCTCCTTACCTCCTAAGCTGCATCCGGTAAACATGACGCATACCACTAGCAGCAAGGAAAGCTTTTTACACCAGTACGTCACTTTCTTTCCCCCTCGTTACTTGTTGGCCCGAAAAAAATCGGATATCTATCCAATCACCATTTTACTTATAATGAATACTTATTATATTTTTTTCCATATTTATTTCAAAAAAATGAGACATCCCTTATGGCTTTTTGCCACCTGAAATGTCTCATTCGTCAGTTAGTTCATTATTCTACAACAACAGATTCTACAGCACCGGACGCTCCGGCTGCTTCTTGCATTTGCTTCATTTGTTCTGCGTTACGCTCTTCCCATAGCTTGTTAACCTCTTCATCCGTCATGGACTCTTGAGCAAGCAGCTCTTCACCCTTCGTCTGCAAGGAAGCAAGTGCATCATCGACAGACTTGTTGCCGTCCTGAATCGACTTGAACTCCTCTTCCATGTAAGTGTAATACATCATGCTGAATTGCTTCGGAAGCTTCTCGAACTCTTTGTAGTCCATGGTCGGCTTCGAAGGCTTCAGCTTGTAGAATGCCGCATAGTTGTGGCCCTCATCATCCTTGATATACTTCGTATGAATCGAGAAGCCGTTGTTGTATGTTAGCTTCGACTTCACGCGTGCATAATTTTCACCGGAGATGTACGAGATGAACTTCCAAGCCGCATCAGCGTTCGGCGAGTCCTTGGCAATTGAAAAGATGTTGTTGTACCATGTGCTTGTGCTATGATCAGGCATTTGCGAGCTAACCGGGATCGTCACGATATCCCAATCCTTCACGATTTTGCCTTCTTCCTTGCTGTAATACTCAGCAGCTTCCTTCAAGTCGCGGATATAATAGCTTCCATCGATTGTCATCGCTGCACGATTGCTTGTGAATGGATTGCGCAGCATGTAATCATCGTAGTTGCCCGAGAAGCCCATATTATTTTGTGATTCAAAGTACAAAGCTTCGGATTTAATGGCGTCATAAGCCGTTTGAACCGCATTTTTCCATCCAGCTGTATTGATCGTCATCGTTTTAGTTGCCGGGTTAACATAGTTCAGACCTTCGGATTGAGCCATTGTTTGCGCCAGCTCGCTCAGATTGCCGCTGTAACCAGCCTTCAGGCCGTAGACGCGGTCCTCTTTTTCTCCATCGGTCGGGAACTGTCTAGCCAATTGGATGACTTCGTTCCATGTCATATTATCAGTCGGATACGGAATATTGAATTTGTCGAACAAGCCTTTATTATAGAACAACACTTGGCTGCTGAAGCCGGAAGGAAGACCATACAGCTGGCCGCCGCCAAGCTCCTTCATATAGTCGATCATGCCCGGCACAAGTCCAGCTGTATCGAACTTATCCTTGACAATATAAGCATCCAGGTCGGTGAACTTGCCGTCCTGTGCCATCTTCTCGTACTCTGAAATGTCAAGCATCAGTATATCTGGCTTTTCCTTATCGATCAGTTCCTGTCTGGCTTTCTCATAATCGACCTCTTCGCCATCCGCTCCCGAATTGCCGCGATAGATGCTTTGCGTCGATACAACGGAAATATCAATTTCGGGATATAACGTACTGAACAGCATGCCGTACTCCTGGAAGAAGCTTCCTTCATCGTAATACATCACCTTGAGTGCTTGCGGCGTATTGGAGCTCTCCTCTTTGCCGCCAAAGCTGCAGCCTGCCAGAAGCGTCGTTACGAGCACGACAGAAGCTGCTTTTTTGAACCAGTTTTTCATTTCTTTTTCCTCTCCCCGCTTTTTTTCTAACTCCCATGTCATCCAATATGTACCATAGACTATACGTTTTTACGAACATAAAAGTTGCATGTGGCATCGTTTTTCCATGCTTTTTTTAATAAAAGCCGATTTTCCATGCCCGCTTAGTCTACAGGTCTTCATCTCCTCTTAACTATAATCGGAATTCCTGTTTTAGTTGTAAACATCTTGTAAATATGTTGTAAATATTTTCTTAAACTTTCTTAAGAAGTACCCCGAATCATAATAAAAGGGCCGGTTACTTGAACCAGCCCTTCTCCTTGAATCTCGTAATTGCCTCAATCCGATTGCTCACACCCAGCTTATCCAGAATGACGGAGATGTAATTGCGTACCGTCCCTGTCGTCAGGAAAAGCTCGTTTGCGATTTCCTTCGTGTTTTTGCCGTCGGCCACCAGCTCCAGCACTTCTTTCTCCCGCTCCGTAAGCGGATTATCTGAGCCGCCGCCGTAAGCTTCGTCCATCAGCTCGGAAGCGTACACCTTTCGACCGGACATAACGCTTCGAATGGAGCTTGCCAGCTCCTCGCTGGGACTGTCCTTAAGCAGATAGCCGCTGACACCGGCCTTAATCGCTCGCTCGAAATAACCCGAGCGGGCGAAGGTCGTCAGAATGATGACCTTGCTCGCGCCTCTCATCTCTTCCGCCGCTTCCAATCCGCTCTTAAGCGGCATCTCGATATCCATGATGCAGATATCCGGCTTATGCTGCTTAGCCAGAGCGATCGCTTCCTCGCCATTCGACGCCCGCCCTACTACCTTCATGTCGTCCTCCAAATCAAGAAGCGAGGACAGCGCGCCAAGCAGCATGCGTTGATCCTCCGCTATGACGATTGTAATCATTCGCTAGTCTCCTCCTTCGTGGGACGCTTCACAACATGCGGCACCGTAATATTCAGCTCGGTTCCTCTGTCAGATCTAATGCTCAGACTCCCGTTAACGAACTCCAGTCTCTCCTTCATCCCGCGAAGCCCGTTGCCTCGATAATACCCGGGCCGTACAGTCATGCCTATGCCGTCATCCGATACGGTGATCGAGAAGTCGGTCGGGGTTGATGTGAAGGTGATCGTGCAGCGCTTGGCCTTACTATGCTTCACCACATTCGTGACCGCTTCCTTCATAGACATGCAGAGCACGTTTTCGGTCAGCAGGTTCGTATCGTTTAGCCGGTAGTCCCCTACTACATGAAGCTCGATATCTGCTGCGGCTAATATTTGTGTAACGCGATGCAGCTCCTCGTCCAGCCTGGCCCCCCTCATCTGGGTGACCATCTCGCGCACTTCCTTGAGGGCGGTCCGGGCAGTCTGCTGCACGTCGCGTATTTCCGCTTGGGCGCGAAGCGGATTTTTATGAACCAGCTTGCCCGCCAGATCGCTTTTGAGTCCGATGAGAGACAGCTTCTGGCCAAGCGTGTCATGCAGGTCACGCGCGATGCGCTGACGTTCCTCCTGCTTCCCAAGCTCCGCTATCCGTTTGTGGGCGTCCTCCAGTTGGCCTTCCAGCTGGCCTTGCTTCTTCTGGTTATACGTATTGAACGGAAGCAGAATAACGACGATCAGGCTGATCAGAATAAACGGAAATTGCGTGAAAAACAGCTGATTTTGGGTAGCAAAGCCGTAATTGACCGTAATGAACGTACTTGCCAGATGAATCGCATATAAAGTGAAAAACCCTGCTCGGTTCTGAATATTGCCAATAAAAAAAGCCAGGAAAATGGAGAAGTACACGTAACTGAACAGAAGCGTCATCGCAATCGATATGAGAATTTGCACACTCGTCCAGAAATAGACAAGCCATCCTTTGGAGACAAAGGACAGCCGGTAGCATACGAAGAACAAAATGATCATGACAATGCCGGAGATGACCTCCGGCGTGGACGACGAACGGAATATAAAGTAGAACGGCAAGATGCAGAAGACGACCCAAACGTATGGGCTCAGCCCTGTATTGCGGTGAAAGATTTGATACCACTTATTCATCTGCAACCACATCCTCTGCCTTCCGACTCATGCCGTGTCTTTCTCGTTATTGTAGCATACTCCGCATTAGCTTGCCTTGCGGGGATTACCTGAAGGCGTTACACGGCTAGTCGATGACGGTCGTCTCAGACGGTCCTTCACAGCGCGGAAGCTGACGAACCGCTTGCCTTCTTCATCCCACAGTCTGAACTTGAGTGACTCGAAGCTCTGGCGGATCGTAATCGTAGTCGCCTTATGCAGCGGCGGTACTGCATCATGCGCCGTCTCCAGATAATAGTTCGGCACCTTCGGGCTAAGATGATGCACATGGTGGAAGCCGATATTGCCGGTCAGCCATTGGAACAGCTTCGGAAGCTTATAGTACGAGCTGCCATCTACAGCCGCCTTCACATAGCTCCATTCTTCCTCATGCTCGAAGTACGAATCCTCGAACTGGTGCTGTACGTAGAACAGCCATACGCCAAGTACACCGGACAGATAGAAGATCGGGCCTTGCACCAGAAGGAATGCCTGCCAGCCGATTGCCCAGCACATAAGCGCGTACACGGCAACAATAAGCGCGTTCATCAGATACGTATTCATGCGTTCCTTGCGGCGGGCACCCTTGCGGTTGAAGCGGTATTGGAACAAGAATACATAGATAGGTCCGATACCAAACATAATGAACGGATTCCGATAAATCCGGTAAGCGAGCTTCTGCTTCCAAGATGACGCAGCATACTCCTCCACCGTCAAGATCCACAAGTCACCTACGCCCCGCTTGTCAAGATTGCTGCTTGTTGCGTGATGAATGGCATGTGAGTTTTTCCATTGCTGATAAGGGACTAGCGTAAGCACGCCAGTTATAATACCCATGATGTCATTGGCCCGCTTGCTCTTGAAGAACGAGCCGTGGCAGCAATCATGGAAAATAATAAAGGCTCGAATAACGAAAAAGGATGTGGCTACGCCAAATGCCAGCGTTAGCCAATAGGATATGGACAAGCTCCAGTAAGCGGCATACCATAAGGCAACCAGCGGGAGCAGCGTATTGAACAATTGCCTTATGCTAACGTTAAGTTCGGAATGTTCGTAAGGGGCTACGCTTTTTTTCAATTGCATTTGTTTGGGATCAGACATGCTGACGTCCTCCTCTGAGTTCCATAGAGCGGGAGGAACTAGCCTTCTCCGGCTCTTGCTTACTCCATTGTAGAATAACGACCGTATCTGCTCCTAGTCATAAACGTCAAGTCGCCTATATGACAAATGTCATATAGGCGACTTCTTCATCATGTATGGATACAACAGAATAAGGCCAGCTATATACAAAAACACTGCTACAAATGCGGGAAGAAGATGCATGAAATCGATATAGCCGATGCCGTAATGAACGGATAGTCCGGCATAAAATCCTGGCGCCCCTCCGATCAAAAGCGTCCACCATAACCATCTCCTGCCTTGGCCGATCCCCCAAAGGGCAATAATGAGAATCGCGATGGCATCGCATAGCAGTGCGCCTCCAAAGCCTGCCCGATCATGGGCAATCAGGGAGATCAGCTTCGGATTGACGGCATTTAATTGATCTGGCACAGTGCCCAGAAAGGCCAGGTCCGCCTTCACGAATACATGGGTTACGCCAACGCTGGCAATCGCAATGCCGCCAGCCGTAAGCGCAAAGCCTAATGCAACAAAGCACAGCTGCCCCCACATCGCCAGCATCCATGCCCGGTCATTGCGCAGATTGACCGGCTTGCGGCTCGGTCTGTCGGCATGGCCTCTGAGGGAGAAGATGAACATGGGCAGAAGCACAGCAGCCGCCAGCGCATGAAGCGGATCAAAGTAGCCATAGCCCAGGTAAAGAAAGAAACTGGAGAAGCCCACTACACAGGAGGACACAAGAGCCGTACGCGCCCAATGCTGTCCGTATCGCAAGCCGTATCTGGCAAGCTGATAATACAAAATGCCGATGGAGATCATCGTACCTGCCAGCGTAATCCGGTCATGCGACATAAAGTGGAGCAAGTGGTGGTTCACATGATGGATCTCTGGGATCGACATTCCGAGGAATCGTGTATCGTAGGAGAGCAGCACATCCGTCGCCCCGATCCACCACGCTAATAGTCCGCCTATGATCATGCCGACGCCAAGCAGGCACATCCATCCCCAATTGCGCCAGAAGGGAATTGGCTCTGGCGGTGACTCCATGCGAACCGTCTCGTAGATGATCGCCTCGTTAATCCGCTTGGGCAAGCCGGGGCCGGAATGAACAAGCCCGCTGTGCAGCATGATGAGATCGGCACCCGCTTCAAGCAGTCTTAGCGCGTCCAGCGGCTCATGGACACCCCCGCCAGCCTTGATGATGAAGTCATCACCCATCCTCTCGCGTAGCAGAGCGGTCTTGCCCAGCGACGGGTCCAGACCAGCCTTGCCTACGACAGCCTGCTTTATTGATTTACCGTTCGTCGTTCCTACGGCAGCTGGCTGATCAGTCTCAGATCTTGATCGGTTATCTTCATCTGGCAGGATATGCTCCAGCCAAGCTTCGCCGATAACGGCACCTTGCCAGCGGACTTCTTTCGTGCACTCTACTAGTTGCAGCAGCCGCTCATCAGGCAATGATAGCGGGACGTACAGGAACAACGGCAGCTCATGGTTCATTCGCAGCTTTGCAAGGTCATGACCTATGCGCTCAACTTGCTCCCATGGTTGATCACCAGAAGCAATGTCAATATAAAATCCGGCCGCTCCCGACTTGGCCAGCGTCTCCATCAACTTATTCAGCTGCTCCAACGCTTCGTCGGGCGATGCGCCAGGCATCGGCGTCAGCCGCGCATAGGAAGGCAGCTTATGCTTCCTATGCGCCAATCGCTCTGCTATAGCGGCCAATCCGTCATTCTCGAAGTAGTCAGGATAATAGATCGTCTCGCTTGTGCGGTCATTCCTTATCGGATCGTCGCTCCGAATTGCGTTTAACGTCACAGGCCCCAACTCCATGAAGCCAGGCCCGAACTGCGCAAGCGCCTCCTGCGCGACTCCTGCAGGATCGACCCCTCCCGATACCCCAATCGGCGAAAGAAGCGCCAAGCCTGCTGCTTGACGCTTCAATATCGGGGACAGCTCCATATGGCCAAGCGTCCGGATGACGAACGAGCCGCCCGGCAGGCGGCTGATCGCACCCATCGCTCCCAGCGTGAACGAGCGGCTGACGCGTGACGGCAGCCGGGACAAGAGCGGACGGAATAGGGTTTGATAGGACCAATCCGGCATAGCGTTCAGCTCTCCCCTTCCCTAAGCTTTACACCGTGATTACCACTGGCGCATTAGATCGCCCAGGCTCCCTTGCGGAAGACAGGCACGACTGTGCCATCGGCTTGAATGCCGTCAATATCCATCTCGGCAGAGCCGATCATGAAGTCGTTATGTGTAATGCTGGAGTTGACGCCATGAGCTTCAAGCTCCTCCGGCGACATCGTCTTGCCGCCTTCCACGTTGAACGCATAACCACTGCCGATTGCCAGGTGGTTGGACGCGTTTTCGTCGAAAAGCGTATTGTAGAACAGGATGCCGGACTGGGAAATTGGCGATTCATGCGGCACAAGCGCGACTTCACCCAAGTATTTTGCTCCTTCGTCCACATCGACCAGCTTCTTCAGAATTTCTTCGCCTTCCTCGGCTTCTACTTTCACGACTTGGCCGTTCTCGAAGGTCAGCTTGAAGCGGTCGATAATGTTGCCGCCATAGCTAAGCGGCTTCGTGCTGGACACATAGCCGTTCGTACCTGTCTTCAGCGGCACGGTGAATACTTCCTCTGTCGGCATATTCGCCATAAAGGAGAAGCCCTTCTCGTTCGTGCTGCCTGCGGCTACCCAGATATGCTTCTCGTGCAATTCTACTGTCAGATCTGTGCCCGGCGCCGTGTAATGCAGCTTCTGGAAGCGACGCGCATTCAACGTCTCCGCCTTCTCGTGCAGCGTTTCATTGTGCTTCACCCATGCTTGCACCGGATCAGCGTCATGCAGGCGCACGGAATCGAAGATCGCCTTCCACAGCAGGTTCACCGCTTCGCTCTCGGATACGTCAGGGAACACTTTCTTCGCCCACTCTGCTCCTGCCGCAGCCACGACCGTCCAGCTCACCTTATCCGATTGAATCGCTCTGCGGAACTCGCGCAGGCCTTGACCAGAAGCTTTCTGGAAAGCAGAGATGCGTTCCGACGGAATACCCTGCAGCAGGTCGGGGCTGGATGCCGTAATGGAGATGAACGCCGCGCCGCGCTTCACAAAGTCATTGCGCTTGGCTGTCTCCCACTCTGGAAATTGGCTGAATACATCGTCCGCCGCCTTCTCGTATTTCAGACGGGACAACTGGTCATCCGCCCATTCCACATGCACATTGGAAGCTCCCGCTTCATAGGCTTTGGCAGCTACAAGACGAACCAGCGGCGCGATCTCAATGGAAGCTCCGTTTATGTATACCTCTTGGCCCTGCTGAATGTTAACGCCTGTGCGAACGATCAGCTCGGCGTATTTCTCAAAATACTGCTCCATATTTGTGCTCATATGTACATCTCCTCTATCTTCAAATGATGGATCAGGCATGTGCCTATCCGTAATTTATGCACGGTTCCAGTATACCACTCGCAGCGCCTCGATTTCATCCATGACCATCTTCCTTAGTACGGATGGCTCTAGCGCTTCCATGCCCGCTCCATAGCTCATAATGATCTGGCAGGCCGACTCCAGCGTCTCAAATTCCACACGAGCAGTCGTCCATCCCGAGGTGTCATCCGCCTCTTCTTGCCGCATAGAAAGAACATACCTCTCCGACTCCAGACGGCGCAGGAGGCTATTCTTGAGCCTGACCACCGCGGGATAACGCGGCAGCTGTCCTTTGAAATCCGCCAAGGAACGCTCCCAGTATGCCGCCAGATTGAATGCCTCCGGGGGACGGAATCCGTTCGGAAGCAGCTCTGCTGACCTCAGCCTCGATATGCGGAAGGTGCGGACGTCCTCCGCTTCTGTCAAGGCTGCGACGTACCAGACATTGCGCTTCGCCACCAGTCCAAGCGGCCTTATGACGCGGTCTGAGGAGACGCCATCGCGATCATAGGCAATACGAAGCTCCCGCTCCTCCCAGACCGCCTCCTGTACGATCGGCAAGTGCGGGTGTTGGTCCTTGCCGTATTTCTCCGCATGCCAGCCGGCTCCGTCGATATGGATTTTGCTGCGGACCAGCTCTGCATTCTTCCTCGCCGTATCCGTCGTCGCCGCCAGCAGTTTCCGAAGCCCCGCCTCCAATGACTGCCGCTGGCCCAAGTCGCCCAGCTCCTCACCCTGGCTAGATAGAAGCAAAGCGGTAAGCTCATCGGCGTGAAGTCCCGTCAGGCTGGAGCGGTATCCTTCCGTCAGGAGCCAGCCGCCTTGCGGTCCCCGCTCTGCATACACAGGAACGCCCGCGCTGCTTAGCTCCTCCATATCGCGCAGAACCGTCCGCTCCGTTACCTCCAGACGCTCCGCAAGCTGCTTCGATGTCAGCTTCCCCTCGGATTGCAGCAGCAATACGATAGACATCAGCCTTCCTGCACGCATGATCATCACCTCTCCCCAACGTTGTTCATCTGTTTCCATCTTATCATGCTTATATGACAGAAGATGTCGTATATGAGCCAATATACTATACGGATTCAAGGACATCGACGGCAGCTCTCCGCATTGGGGACGCTATGCAAAGGAACACGGCTTTCTATAAGCGGAACATGGAACAGGAGAGGCCGGACATCGGCCTCTCCTTGTTCGCTTAAACATCATCGTCTTATCCGTTCACGATTTCTCCGCCGTTAATATGAAGGATCTGACCTGTCATATAACTGGAATCCTCGCAGGCCAGATAGACATAAGCTGCTGCTAACTCATGGGGCTGGCCTGGCCTTCCCATCGGTGTGTCCGAGCCGAAGGTCGATACCGCCTGCGGATCGAACGACGCCGGAATAAGCGGCGTCCAGATTGGACCTGGCGCAACGCCGTTGACGCGGATGCCCCCGCCTGCGAGATTAGCGGCCAGCGCCCGCGTGAACGACACGACGGCCCCTTTGGTCGAGGAATAATCGATCAGCGTGGGATTCCCCTTATACGCCGTAATAGAGGCGGTATTAATAATCGATGCTCCTTGCTTCAAATGAGGCATAGCTGCAATCGTGACATGGAACATGCCGAATACATTGGTACGGAACGTTGCCTCCAGCTGCCTCGGCGTAATATCCTCCAGCTTCTGGCGCACATGCTGCTCCGCCGCATTATTCACGAGAATGTCCAGCTTGCCATGTGCTTCGATTGCTGCGCGGATGAGCCCTTGCCCGAACGTCTCTGAACCGATATCTCCCGCAACCAGCTTGCATTTCACTCCATGCTGCTCCACGATCTCCTTGGTCCGATTGGCATCGTCATGCTCGTCTTTGTAGGCGATGACTAGCGATGCTCCTTCCTTCGCATAAGCAACGGCAACCGCCCTGCCTATACCGCTGTATCCGCCTGTAATGACCGCCACTTTGCCCTTCAGCTTGCCTGCCGCCTTGTACTGGTCCGTCTCAAAAATTGGAGGCGGGCTCATCTCCGATTCATTGCCGGGCTGCCGCTCCTGATTTTGCGGGGGGAAAATCTGCTGTTTTTTATCCGAATTCGCCATCGTCATCAGCTCCTTTATTTGGATATGTGATAAAAGATTTCGTCCATCTCGCGCCTGAGCAGCCGTTCGATCTCCGTCTGTTCGCCTTCGCTTAGTGAATCCTTTGTATACCCGAACAGGTAATTGTTCAGATCGAATTGCTTCAGCCTGCATTTGGTATGGAACGTATTTTCCTGATAGATGTTCACGTCAATCATGTCATAGAGTCTACTCTGCTCCTCCGGAATATAATTCTGGATGGAGTTGATCTCATGGTCGATGAACAGCTTGTTGCCGTCGATATCCCGGGTAAAGCCGCGCACTCTGTAGTCGATCATCATGATATCCGTGTCAAAGGAATGGATTAGGAAGCGCAGCGCCTTCAGCGGCGAGATCTCGCCGCAGGTCGATACGTCGATATCCGCGCGGAACGTGCTGATCCCTTCGCTCGGATGGTACTCGGGATACGTATGCACCGTAATATGGCTCTTGTCCAGCGCCATCACAACAGTGGACGGCAACGGGCCCGGTGTCTCCTCGAAGGTGTCGACCGGCACTTCCACCACTGGCCCCTCCGATACAAGCAGCGTCACGCTGGCCCCTTGCGGTACATAATCCTGCTTGGCCGTATTCAGCACATGGGCGCCAATGATGTCCGCTACATGATTCAGAATGGATGTCAGCCGGTCAGAGTTGTATTGCTCATCGATGTAAGCGATATACGCCTCCCGCTCTTCCTTCGTCTTCGTGTAGCAAATGTCGTACATGTTGAAGCTTAGCGATTTCGTCAGATTGTTGAAGCCATGCAGCTGTATCCGCTGCTCCGGCGTTAGATTCACTTGGGAGCACCTCTTTTCCATACCTACTATTTCCTTTTACCCCTCTGCCAATTCCATGAATCGACTTTCGTCATATCCCTGCTACTCGTCCATATAAAAAAAGGCATCCGCCTCACTGCCCGCACAGGGAGCAAGGGGATGCCTTCATCCTTAATTATCTTCGTTTTCTTTGACATCCACTACGATGCTTCCCATCAGTTTGCCGTTCATATAAGGGAGCAGCCGCCATTTCCCCGGCTCCGGCAGCATCATGGACGATGGCAGCTGGTCATAACTGCCTGCAGGCCGGTACTCCAGGATAGTAACCAGCTTCTCGTCGCCTTCCCTTACGGCCTTCACCTCAAAGTTGCCTTCCTGTGCCAAGTTTCTATCGAGGAAAAACCACATATACTTATTGTGCTGGTTGGCAACAAACCCTGGATCTATAAAAGCTATCACATCCGGAATCCCCCTTAGCTCAAATGTCTCCACGTAGAAGGTAGGCGTAAGCGACCAGTCCGGCTCTGCTACATCCAGCACCACATCGGCATAATACTCGCCATCAAGGCTGATCTCATAACGCCACATGCCGCCCACCGGCAGCGCGAAGCTTGTGGTCCATCTCTCTAGTCCCGCATAACCGGAACTCGGCACCTCCACAACCGTCGGTTCTACTACAGTTACGCTCTGTCCAGTAGGCAGATGCACCGCCTCGATGGAAAGCGACTTACTGAGCAGATCACTGAAAGGCGCGGCAAAGTGAAAAAGGTATCCGAACGGAGCTCCGGCTCTGAGCCCGGGATCTGGGAACACCTCCACTATCAACTTTCCGTTATCATAATACGCATGTTGAGCCGGGGGAATCTCTCCTTCTGTCTGCCAGAACGATAAGCGGCCCGCGATTAAAAATAACGCCATTCCCAAGATTGCGATGGAGGCCAGTAAAGCAGCCCGGAACATTCGTTTAAGCCTATAGGTTTCTCCCCTCACCCCTTGCCTCACCTTGCTCTTCAGTTCATTCGTGAAATGAGAATGATAGAAGGGCGATTCCTTCAGTCCAGCCTCCCAGTTCCCATTGCGACTATCCATCGTCCTTGCCTCCTTCCTGTTCCTCTTTCAGCCATTCGGACATTTTCTTCTTCGCCCGGAACAGTCTGGACTTGACCGTCCCCTCCGACAAATCGAGCGTCGCTGCGATCTCATCCATCTTCATTTGATAATGGTAAGCGAGCAGCAGCACTTCCCTGTGCTTCCTTGGCAGCTTCATTACGGTCGCCCATACTTCGCGGGAGGACATCCGCTCGAATACGACTTGCTCAGCAGAAGCAGTCGAGCCTTCTGCTCGATAAGTCCCCATCAGCACAGCCCTTCGTATAAACGCATTTCTCAAGTAATTCAGCGATTTGTTGCGGGCAATGCTAAGCAGCCAGCTCTTCACGCTCGCCTCTCCCCGGAATGTGTACATTCGGTTATACACGGTCAGAAATACTTCTTGAGCGATATCATCCGCAGCGTCACGCCGGCGAGTAAGAAAATAAGCGAAGTTCCATATATCCTCGCCGAATTCCGTCATCATATCCTCCAGCACGGCAGAACGGTCGAAGCCCGGCGCCAGATGATGCAAGTAATGCTTCTCCAAAGTTTTCACCTCTATGAATAAGACCCCGCAGGCATCCCAATAGTTCCATTTTTCCATATTTTTTTCGTTTCATATATGGGATTCAGGTTTACTTACCTTTAAAAATCATGACTATGGATCGCTTGTCGCATGAAAGGGGATAGCCGCATGTCTTGGAAAGAAAAAAAAGGATTCAAATGGCTGGTAGTGGCCATTCTCGTGCTGCTTCTCTTTTATTTACTTAGCCTGAATCGCAGCTGGTTTCAGCCTATTGGCGTCGTTCTAAACGCGGTTTTTTTTCCGTTTGCTGTAACCGGCGTGCTTTACTATTTATTCCGCCCGCTAGTGGAATGGCTGGAACGCCGAAAAACACCGCGAAGTGTCGCGGTGCTTCTCGTTTTTCTCGTAATCGCCCTGTCACTTGCCGGAATCGTTCTGACGGCCGGCCCGTTCTTCCAAAAGCAATTCGCCAGCTTCGTCGCTCAAGTTCCCGAGATGGTCGAATTTGTGGCGGATGGCATAGAATCGCTTCGCAATGAACAGCAAGCTCTGGCCCCTCCTATACGAGATGCCATTCCGAATTTGAGCCAAGAGATCGGCTCGGAGTGGAATCGATATGCCGGCTCGATCGCGGGTAGTATGCTGCGCGTATTCAACTGGATGAGCAACGCCTTATTCGTACTGGGGCTTGTGCCGTTCATCCTCTTTTACGCGCTCAAGGATGGAGACAAGCTTGTACCGAAGCTGATTGACCTTGCGCCATCCTCCTACCGGGAGCATGTGCCTCCCTTACTGAAGGATTTGGATGATACGCTCTCCTCCTTCATTAGAGGCAAGGCTGTTATTAGCCTCGTCGTAGGCATCCTGCTCCTCGCAGGCTATTCCATTATTGGATTGGAATACGCGCTTGTACTTGCCGTTATTGGCATGCTGGCGAATATCGTACCTTTCTTCGGTCCCGTTATCGGCGCAGCGCCTGCTGTGCTGGTTGCCCTTATCCAAGATCCCGTAATGGCGCTTTATGTTGTTCTGGTCACTGTTATCATCCAGCAAATCGAAGGCAACTTCATCTCGCCGCAAATTATGGGAAAAACGATGGACATTCATCCGGTAACCGTCATCGTGCTAATTATTGCTGCCGGGAGCCTCACTGGACTGATTGGCATTCTGATCGTTGTTCCGGTTTACGCCGTTGTGAAGGTATTGATCAAGCATGGCCGGCTCATCTTGCATGCCCATAAGCGACAACGCATTCATCCCCAATAAGGGATAAAGCTAAGCACGTGAGAGAATAAGCAAGGGCTGCCTCAGAAGTCGTCTATGACCTCCGGGCAGCCCTTTTTTCCAAGCATACGTTGATTGAACAGCCTGGAACTTAGCCTTATAGGAATATAATCATGGAGAGAACAAACATAAAGATGACTCCGGCAATCATAGGAACCGACGTTCTTTTGACAATGGCAATCGGATCTGCCTTAACGGTTCCGGCCACGATCAGAATAACTGCGGCTACAGGCGAGACGGCACGGAAGAGATTGCCCGACAGACCAAGCGGAACGGATATCGCAATCGGGCTAATGCCCGCCGCAACCGCCAATGGCACAATCAAAGGCACCATCGCAAAGATCAGGGCTGTGCCGCTACCGCTCAAGATAACGATAAGAGCGGTCAATGCAACCAGGATGAGAGGCAGAATAAAGTCAAGCCCATTCCCCTGAATATGCTGCATCGAGGTTTGAAGCTCGTCCACCAAACCAATCGATTTCAGACCTGTTACGAACACGGACGCCGCTACGAGCAACGCCACGATCGGAATAGCTCCGCCCATACCTTTGAAGAAGGCTTCCGTCTTTTCCAAGACGCTCTTATTTCCTTTATGCCTGATCAATTCACACACAATAGCAAGAATCAGGGATACTAATGTCGCTACTTCTACACTAATACTGATCGATTCACCTGTCGTAATCTGAACCGCATACACACCTAACAACAAGATAATAGGGAAGATCGGAAGAATGGCATAAACGGTTTTAAACAGTTTGCCTCCGCTGATCTCAGCGACGGCTGGCGCATCCATGTTCTCCGCTTCATTGACTTTTGTATTCAGCTTTTCTTTCTTATCCATTCGCTTCTGCCAGAAGTAATGAACGATAGCGATAAATATCAGCGTCGGAATGGACACGAGAGCATGATAGTTAAATACATAGTTCGTTACGTTCATGCCCTCGAACATGGCATGCTTGGCCAATTCCTCGGCAATCGCCACGTTGTCGCTTCCGAGCGGAGTCGGTACAATGGTTGCCGACGTAGCGATTACCGCACCTGCGGTTAGGGCTGTCATGCCGGCTTTTCTCAAGATCGGGTAAAGCGTGGCAAGCAAGATGATCGCCAGATTGGATGCGCTAGGAATAACCAGCGACAATACGTTGCCCAACAAGAACACGATAGGGACCAGGAAATAAACGGATTTGATTTTAGCGATAGGTTTCGTTAAAGCATTAACCGTTACTTCATTGGCACCGATGGATGACATGTAAGCTGTATATCCGCCCAAGATAAGGACGATAAAGCCCGCCGCTCCGAAGGTTTGCTTGAATTGCGCGACGATGACTTCAAGCGGATCGAGCCAAAATGATCCCGTGGACTCAAATCCTTTAATAGCGATTTCTTTGCCCATCCCCATACTAATGAGGATGAGAATAATGCCCATCAAGAAGAGTGTAATTTTGATATCCATCTTTTTGATCAGCATATAAATAACGATCGATACGGCTATAATGGCCGAGGCATACATGATGATGTTAGAATCCATGATGTTATTCCTTCCCTAGTTGGAATGCTTATTGTTTAATTGCATTTCTTCAAACTTTCCATAAACCATTGCTTGAACATGTCCGGATCCAGATCAACGCACACTTTGGCGTTGCTAGGCTGCTTCAGGTATCCCTTCAAATCCACGACGGTACATCCTGCAGTTAGTGACCCGTTCAGTTCCACATCCACAAATGTGTCCACTACTTGGAACATTTCCGGCTGCAACAGGTAGGCAATAGCGCAGCTATCGTACATTTTCAAGCCTGTTTTCATGCTGCCGCCTCTGTACTTTTGGAACAATTGATAAATCATGTTCCCCGTCTCATTCATCACTTTCAGCTCAGCGCTGTCTTCCGGGTACACCAGAGCCTTCAAACCAACATCTAGCCCCACCATGACAACAGGCAGGCCGGCTGAGAAGACAATCTTCGCCGCTTCCGGATCGGCAAAAATATTAAATTCGGACATGACGCCCATATTCCCGCGAGTTGTGGAGCCGCCCATCAATACGATTTCAGCAATCTTCTCTTTCACTTCCGGGTACATCTTAAGCAATAGCGCAATATTGGTTAGCGGTCCGATCGGCACCAGGGTGATAGGCTCTTCGCTTGCCATAATGACGCGGTGCATGGCATTCACGGCATTCTCTTTCAACACCAAATCTTCCGTCGGCTCTTCAAAGTCAAAACCGTCCATCCCCGTTGAACCGTGGATATCGCTTGCGTCAATTGGGTCCTTGATAAGAGGTCTGTCCGCACCTAGTGCGACCGGAACGTTTTTGCCAAAGAACTTCAGCAAACGCAGGGCGTTAGTCGTTACTTTCTGTAAGCTGACATTGCCGGCAATCGTCGTAATTAAGCGTACATCCAGCTTTTCACTATAGAGAGCTATGGCAAGGGCTACTGCATCATCAATCCCCGGGTCTGTGTCAATAATGATTGGTCTTGGTTGTTGAGTCATCGTATAATTCCTCCTAAAATGAAAATATAAAGTAAGCGATTCCAATGCATATATAAAACAGCCGCCGGGTCATTACGCCCGGCTCTTCATAAACGCTTCCACTTCTGCTGCTGTAGGCATTCCAGTCTGTGCGCCAAGCTTCGTTGTGGACATAGCTGCAACCGCGTTGCCATAGTAGCAAGCATCTCGGAGTGGCATACCTTTCGAAAGCGCAAGGGCCAGTCCTCCATTAAACGAATCCCCAGCTCCCGTCGTATCCACGACATTGATTTTGAAAGCAGGAATGTGGATATCCTCGCCGCCCTCACGAATCGAAACCCCTTGGCTTCCCTTCGTGACGATCAGCTTCCCATCCAGCTCCTCTTCGCTTCTCCCTTGTCTGAGCAATGTTTGTTCATGTTCGTTCGGGGTCAAATAATCGATATCATGAATGAGTTCAGACGGCAGCTCTTGAATAGGGGCCGGATTAAGAATGACAGTTACTCCGTTCTCCTTCGCGATCTCAACTGCCTTCTGCACGCCTTCCAACGGAATTTCCAATTGAACAATGAGAATATCGCTTGCTGCAATGGCCTCCCGCTTGGATTCAACGAATGCAGCCGTTACATAATTATTAGCCGCAGGCACAACAATAATACTGTTGTCCCCGTCAGCTACCACAATCGTTGCCGTTGCTGTCGAATCTGTAACCGGTTCCACATTGCTTACATTAACACCTTCGTTTTGCAGATGCTTCAGAATATGTTGGCCAAAATCATCGTTGCCAATACAACCGATTAATTGAACATGAGCTCCAAGCCTGGCGGCAGCTACTGCCTGATTAGCTCCTTTGCCTCCAGGATTCATTTGAAAACGATTGCCGAATAGCGTCTCGCCTACCTTCGGCACCTGGGAAGTAATCGTCACCAAATCCATATTAATGCTGCCTACAACTGTAATTTTGGGTTTCTGCTCCACTCCGGTAAACTCCTTAAGTAGAATTTCTCTCTATAAGCTCTACATCCAATTTATAATAAGTGTTCTCTATAGGTTGGTGTTCCATTAAACTAATCAGCATTTCAGCAGATACTTCTCCCAGTTTGTAAATAGGCTGAACAATCGTCGTTAGCTCCGGCGTCATGACTGTGGACAGCTTAATTCCGTCAAATCCGATAACGGCAAGCTCTTCAGGCACTTTCTTGCCAAGCTGGTGAGCGACTTTGAGCGCCCCAATAGCCATAATATCATTGGCGGCAAAGATACCGTCTATCTCCGGATGCAGACGCAGCAGCTCTGCCGTCGCTTCAATGGATGACTGCATATCGTAGTTTCCATTCACGACGTAGCTTTCTTTGAACCATGGCTCATTCGCAACGACTTCTTTGTAGCCTTCATAACGCTCTTCCGCATTGACAACGCCGTATGAGCCTCTGATGTGGCCGATGTTTTTGCACCCTTTGCTCTGCAAATAACGCGTAGCCATCATTGCGCCCTTCTTGTTCTCTACTACAATTGTCGGAAGTCCCTTGCTGATCTCTCGGTCAATGCTTACGACAGGAATGTTAAGCTCCTCAACCTGCTGAGCAGTCAGTGTATTGGAAGAAACAATAATACCGTTTACATATTGTTGTTTCAGTACATCCAAATAGGCTTGCTCTTTATCTCCATTCCCATCGGAATTGCACAGTATAACATTATAGCCAAGCTTAGTGGCCATATCTTCAACAGCCCGGGCAAGCTCGGTAAAGAAAGGGTTCATGATATCAGGAACAATTAAGCCAATCGTGCTCGACTGCTTCTTAAACAGGCTTCTCGCCACTTCGTTAGGCTTGTAGCTCGTCTCTTTGATGGCCTTTTCAACTGCTTCTCTCGTGCGCTGACCTACATAGCCTTTATCGTTCAGCACTCTGGACACCGTCGCAACAGATACGCCCGCAATCCTTGCAACGTCTTTAATTGAAGTCATGTTCTCACTCCACCCTGATAGGTAACCGGTTACACAATTAATATACACCTGATTATATCGTTAGTCAATATCTCAGATTTTGTCGGAATAGTGTCTGCCGAAGTTCACTGATATGTCAAAGAGGCCAGTCCGGCAAGCGACTGGCCTCTTTTTCTTGGTGATACGAAAATGTCATCCTAGCTGCATGCGAGTTTTTCGGCATGAAAGACAATCAAATCAGGCCGCATACATGCTTGCAAGATGTCCCTTCTTCTGGCCCTCTTACAGCAATAGCTCAAGCCATTGCTCCTTCGTAATCGCGCCAAAGTAGTACGGCAAATCCAGGCTATCTGTCAGTTCTCGCAGCGAGGCCGCATCATAGCGGGTTCCTGCTAGGCGTTCCGCAACCTCGGCGCTGTCGCCCCGGCCGAAGTAATCGCCATAGATTGCCGCTTCCGTAATCACGCCCTCTTCTACTTGCAGACGGACATCGAACGTGCCGACGCCTTCAATGCGTTTGCGCTGCTGCACGTTGAACGCAGGCGAGCGGCCATAGTTCCACTCCCAGCTGCGGTAGCGCTCGTCCGCCAGCTTGCGGACCTTATCCCAATCCTGCTGCGTCAGCTCGTATAGCGGAATCTCTTCCGAACCTTCAAACAGCGATTGAAGCAGCTTCTGCCTGAACTCCTCCGTCGTCATCGGTTCCTTCAAGAACTCAGATATGTTCGCCACACGGCTGCGGATCGACTTGGTCGACTTCGACACATACTTCTCGGCGTTCACCTTAAGAGCGGATACCACGTTTTCGATCTCGGAATCGAATAGAAGTGTGCCATGGCTGAACATTTTGCCCTTCGTATGGAATTGCGCATTGCCGGAGATCTTCCGCTCGCCGACCTGCAGGTCATTGCGCCCGGTCAACTCGGCCTCTACTCCCAACTTGCGAAGCGCGCTCACGACAGGCTCCGTGAACTTCTTGAAGTTATGGAACGAACCGCCGTCGTCTTTCATGATGAAGCTGAAATTCAGATTGCCAAGATCGTGGTAAACTGCGCCGCCACCAGACAGCCTGCGCACGACATGCAGGTTGTTGTCCTTCACATAGTCGGCGTTGATTTCTTCCACGGTGTTCTGGTTTTTGCCGATAATAATGGACGGCTCGTTAATATAGAACAGCAGATAGTCGTCTTCGTTCGGCAAGGAACGAAGGATGTATTCTTCAAGCGCCAGATTAAGCGCCGGATCGGTAATGCCGTTGTTGCTGACGAATCGCATGAGTCATCCTCCTTCACGTTGTCGAAGCCATGCTGGCTTGGCCGATATGACTTCGTTGGGCATGGCCTTAGGGAGATTATACCTGTGAGCGATGCTCCGGTTCAACCGGGATGGATTTTGCCGTGGACGAGGAGTAGAATGGGTAAAAACGAAGAGGAGCTGAATGGATATGGAATACCGTCGTTTGGGAGTTAGCGGGCTGAAGGTGTCCGCGCTGGGGCTTGGCACGAATGCATTCGGCAAGCGGTCCGACGAGCGTGCTTCAATCGATATCATTCATGAGGCGCTGGACAGCGGCATTACGTTCATCGACACTGCCAATATCTATGCCGGTTCAGAGTCGGAGCGAATTATCGGTGTGGCGCTGGAGGGCAGACGGCATGACGCTGTACTGACGACAAAGGCTGGCCTGCCGCGCGGCGCAGGCGCTTATGAACGCGGATCATCCAGGCGCCATCTGATGAGCGAGCTGGAGGGCAGCTTGCGTAGATTGCAGACGGATTACGTGGATTTGTATCAGATACATACCTTCGATCCCGAGACACCGCTGGAGGAGACGCTGCGGACGCTTGACGATATGGTCCGCTCCGGCAAAGTCCGGTATATCGGCGCATCCAACTACTATGCTTGGGAGCTCATGAAAGCACTCGGCATTAGCGATAAGCTGGGACTGAACGCGTACGTGTCTATGCAGACCAGCTATTCGCTTGCAGACCGGACGCCGGAGCGAGAGCTTATCCCGCTTTGCCTCGATCAAGGACTCGGCATCATCCCATACTTCCCGCTGGCGGGCGGCATTCTTACCGGCAAATATGCCTCGGCGCAGGATGCGCCGGAGGGCTCGCGCGCAGACACCGACCCCGGCTTCAAGCGGTTCATGGAGGATAAGAACCTGAAGCTGGCGCGCCAGGTGAATGAGCTGGCGGCGGAGCTGGGCACAACGGCAAGCACGCTGTCGCTTGCATGGCTGATGGCCCGCCCTGCGGTCTCGACGGTCATTGTCGGAGCGACGCGCGTCAGCCAGCTCCGCGACAATCTCGCCAGTGTAGACCTTAAGCTGAGCGCAGAGACGCTGGCTCGTCTGGACGAGATCAGCGAGCCGTTCAGACAAGGCGATCCGTTCGCGGTATACCGGCTGTCTTGATTCAGATGATCGATTAGTTCGACTGCCCGTTGCTGGAGCTTAAGTCAACAGCCGGCTCCGTTACGACACTCACGCGGCTTGCCCGGATGATGAGTTCATTCATGTCCTGCAAGCCGCTGCCTGCGTCTAGCAAAGCGCGCAGCTCGAAGCCATTGCCGCCTAAATCCAGCTCCTCGTAAAGCCAGTGATTATCGAGCAACGAGCTAAGCGATTCATAATGGGTCACCCCTTCGAAGCGAAGGAATAGGTGATCATGGCCAAGCATTGAGCCGCTGCCATCCAGCAGCAGCTCAATGCTTTTTTCATCTGCACTGATCGTTTCGGCGATGATCTTGGCATCATGGAGCCGATGAATGATGCTGCGCTCTTCAGGCAGCTCTGATTCAATGGACTTGTAGCGCGCCCAATACGCATCTCGCGCTTCATCCCATTCACGCTGAAGCTCTTGCCTCCATGCTTCGGCTCTCCTGCGGAATTCAGGTGACGGCATGCCCATTCTCTTCAAGTCGCCTTCGCCGCGCTGAATAGCTTCGTGCAACTCTTGCGGCATATGACGGGTAATGATGGGTTCCAGATAGGTATAGAAGGCGATCGATTCCGCCTCGTAATCCCTATCATTCTCCACATACCACTGCCTGTCGGCTGCATAATCCTCTTCGCTTTCATGAAAGACGAGAAAGCCTCGAATTTGCATCTTCCGGTACTGCTCCGCCGTGAAGTATTTCATCCTATTCCCCTCTTCTTATGAACGTCAAGCATGGCAAAAAAGGCCGGATACGAACTACCCTCGCTCGCTCCAGCCTCATGATCCATGCTTATCTATACGTTATCGGCTGGGTAGATAATGCCAAGCTGCCTTCTGGCTTCGTCCATAATCTCCATCGTAATAAGAGACACCTCATGCGTATTAACGGAGGACTCTCTCTTGCCTTCTTTCAGCAATCGGATAAATTCATCCAGCTCGTAGTACATCGAATGTTCGACCGTCGGTCTGGTCAGATCCTCTACCCGGCCGTCGCGCGTATGCAGCTCGATCCGTACCGGCTCGCTGATTTTATTAATGACCAGATTGCCGTCCTCGCCATGAATCTCATTCGGCAGTGTCGAGCTGGTAATCTTGGAATGCATCATCACCGCATCCATAGAGCCGTAGCCCAGAATGATGCTGCCTTCTCCGTCTACTCCGGTAGCCAGTTTATACCCATCCGCCTTGACCGTAAGGGGTCTGCCGAACAGGGCAACGGCGGGATAAATACAATAGATGCCGATATCCATCAGAGAGCCGTTGGACAGCTCTGGCTTGAACGCATTCAGCACTTCGCCGGACTTGTAGGCGTCATAGCGGGAGGAGTATTGGCAGAAGCTCGCAAAATAACGACGAACCGGCCCGATCCGCTCCAGATTGTCGCGTATCGCGCCAAAGCCCGGCATAAGCGTAGACTTCACCGCTTCCATTAGCAGCGTACCCGTGCGGTTCGCTGTATCGATCATCTCTCTCAGCTCGCGGGCGTTGGACGCTGCTGGCTTCTCGCACAAGACGTGAATGCCATGATTCATCGCGGTGATCGCATGTGGCGCGTGAAAGCTGTTAGGACTGGCTATGTAGACAGCATCTATCTCCCCGCTGGCGAACATAGCGTCCAGACTGGTGAAGCGATGAGGAATTTGGTGCTTGTCCGCGAAAGCCGCGGCTGTCTCTTCCGTACGGGAATAGACGGCTGTCAGGCTGAATTGGTCATGCAGCTTGGCCGCTGCGAGGAATCTTTCGGTAATCCAGTTTGTTCCGATAAGGCCGAATCGTATCATATTGAGCAGCTCCTTCTCATTTTGACAAAAACATATGTTCTATATTATATTGGGCGAGAGCATCAGAGATATCCTAACGGGAGGTAGAGTATTGGACACATTGATATTGCTTATTCCGGGTCTGATCGTATATATTACCGTTCTGCTTGTATACGGGACGCAGGCGAAGCCGAAAAACGGCATTCTGTTCGGCCTTAAGCTGCCTGAAGCGGCGCTCCAGGATTCGCGAATCGCCGCGCTCCAGGTGCAGTTCCGACAGTCATACCGCTGGTACGCCGTCGCCGGGCTGCTCGGTCTGGCGCCTTTGCTATGGCTCGGTTCCTATTTTTCTTTATCTTTCATCTACTTTATTTTGTGGGTCGCAGGCGTCATGTACACCTCCACCGTACCATTTAAAACCATCCATCACAAGACCGTCGCGCTAAAAAGGGATGAACAATGGTTCGTTGGCAAGAAGCGTTACATATCGGTCGAAAAGGACATTGCCCGGCTGGCTGCCATGAAGCCTTGGTCGCCCTATTGGTTCGCATTGCCCGCTGTTCTGAGCATTCCGCTGATCGCCCTGTCGATCTCGCATGACAATCCGCTGCTGCGCCTGACCGGCTTCGCTTCTTTGGCAATGACCGCCGTCTTGCTGCTGCTGTCGCTCAGCTTTACCCACGGCAAGCCGCGGGCCTACAGCCGGAATCCGGTCGCGAACAACGCCATTCATCATGCCGCGAGACGCTATTGGTCCACCCTTTGGCTCATTCTGGCGATATTCGAGGTCGCTAACGCATTTATCGCCTACAACGTATTATCCGAAGGTACAATGATCCATATCAATCTATGGATGGGCGGCATTGCGATGGTCTCGCTAGTCCCTCTGCTTGGCATCTATTACGTCCATAACCGCGTCAAAGAGCTGGAATACCGCTTCGGCAGCACCGATGGCAAGGGCTATCATGCGGAGGACGACGACCTGCATTGGCGGCATGGCTTGTCCTACTATAATCCACAGGATAAGTCCGTAATGGTCCAAAAACGCGTTGGCACTGGCACAACTGTCAATCTGGCTACCAAAGGCGGCAAGCGGATTTATTACGGAAGCTTCATATTGGTAGCTCTCGTCATTCTGCCTGTGACGTTCATGATGGTGCGCGCGGATTCCTCTCCGCCTAAATTGCTTATCAATGATCAAGGGATAGTGTCGATCAAAAACACCGAATACGACTACAGCTTTGCTATAGACGAGATCAAAGAGCTCACGCTTGAGGATGCTGTGCCGACCGGCTTCCGCTCGAACGGCATTGCGACATCCACCTTTGCAAGGGGCAACTTCAAGCTCGCCGAGCTCGGGCCTGCCAAGCTGTACGTATTCAAGAAAACGCCGCCGTACATTATCATGAAGCTCGACGATCTGGTTGTCATCTACAATGATGAAGAACCGGCCAAGACGAGATCGCTCTATCAAGAGCTGAAGAAAGCGTCGGGCCTTTAAAACGAATTGCTACTACCGTGCAACCCTATGACGCGCGATATCTCGAATGTTCTCATGATCGCGATCAGTTTCAATCAACCATCTGGAATCATACGCTCATTTTAAATAACATCAATAGGCTGGCCCTTCGGGGCCAGTTTTTTTCATTCCGCTGGCGGACGCAGTTGTATCCGATTATCGATGATTGTTTGCACCACGTGTCCTCGTTGGTCATGTTGGGGCCGAGCATAGGGGCACATCAAATACATGGCTCACACCGTCATCAGTCGAATCCCTCTTCCAGCAAATCCTTCAGCATCCGGTCCCGATTGTTCAGAAATTGTTTTGTAATGATGTAATGCTCCGTCTCTTCCCATGTCGTCGTCCCAATGCCGTCCGCTGACAATTCATAGATAATGGAATCCGGGTAGGCCATCACGATTGGCGAATGGGTCGCGATAATAAACTGGGAGTTATCCTGTATGAGATCATGCATGCGGGCGAGCAGCGCCATCTGTCTGGATGGAGAAAGCGCCGCTTCGGGCTCGTCGAGAATATACAGCCCGTTGCCGCCGAACCGGTGCAGAAAGGTCGAGAAGAACGACTCCCCATGCGATTGCTGATGGAGTGACTTGCCGCCATAAGAGGATATGATAGGGGGGCCGAGACCCTCGCGATCCATCTCATCAATGCTCGAAGCCAGATTGTAATAGCTCTCAGCCCGGAAGAAAAAGCCGTCCCGCGGCCGACTTGCTCCCCGCACCGGTTTCAGGTACTGGTGCAGCTCCGAATGCGTCGCCTCTGTTTGAAAGGTAAAGTTAACGGTTCCGCCCTCCGCATTAAAGCCGAGCGCCACTGCGATCGCCTCCATCAGCGTCGACTTTCCCGAACCATTTTCTCCGACCAGATAAGTCACTTTCGGGTGAAATTCCAGCTCGTCGAGCTCTCGCACCGCATTCAGGCTGAACGGGTATTGGCGGAAGGAAGGTACGTTATCCCGAAGCAGAGCAATTTTGCGCAGAAACCCGCTTCTTTTGTGAATGGACATTCATCAACGCTCCTCTCCTGTGTCCTTGGCTTTTGCTCGCTATCTTATTTCTCCTGCCATTTCTCGCCTTGCAGCTGCTTCCATACCGTCTTGTTGCTGTACTGCTTCTGCAAGCTGATGTCCTCGCCAAACCACTCCGGTGCCTGGAAGGCATTCGCCTCCTCCAAAGAAGGGAATTCTACCTCCAGCACGGACAATTGAATTTGGTCGTAATTGTCGATTTCAATCGTGCGCCCATTCCATGAGGCAGTGATCCGGTTTTTCGTCAGCGGCGTAAAGCCGAAGGCTTCGGTCACCTGAGCATACATACTCGCCGAGATGCTGTACTCCACTTCTCCTCTCACCAACCCGTTGCCGCTCTTGAACGTATGCGTGTGCGACACCTGTCCAGTTGCCAGATCGATTAACCTGCGAACCCTCAGTTCTTCATTTTCATCAATAGCCAAGTAAGTCTGCTCGATTCGTTGCTCCGATTGCAGGACCAGTTCTCCCGCTTCAATCTGCGCCTGCGGGTATTGCGGCAATAAAAACTTGCGCTCTATCTCCAATGACATACAAATTCACTGCTCCTCTATAATTGCTTATTCTCCAAACTACCAAATTCGCTTAACCGAATCAACAGCGCTTCCCCGACCTTTATAAAAAATACATTTCGATGGGAGCTTCACGCTGATACAATAATAGCTAATCTATGTGCAAGGAAAGGATATGCCACTATGCAACCTTCAACCGTCATTCACAAGGCGTTAACGATAGCCGGATCGGACAGCGGCGGCGGCGCCGGCATTCAGGCCGATCTGAAAACCTTTCAGGAGCTAGGCGTATACGGCATGTCTGCGATTACTGCCATCACCGCGCAAAATACGCTTGGCGTACAAGCCGTCTATCCCATGGAAGCCAGCGCCGTTGCCGAGCAGCTGCGCTCGTTAGGCGATGATCTGCCGCCAGATGCCGTCAAGACGGGCATGCTTGCCCATGCCTCAATCATTACTGCCGCTGCTGAGCAAATTGCCCATTATCGTTTCCCCCATCTTGTCATCGATCCCGTCATGATTGCGAAGGGCGGTACATCCCTGCTGCAACGCGAAGCTTTGTCAGCGCTGGTTAAGGAGCTGATTCCGCTCTCTTTCATGATCACGCCGAACATACCGGAAGCCGAGGAACTAACGGGAATGAGTATCACAAGCTTAAGCGACAGGGAGGAAGCGGCTCGGCGCTTGCATCAGATGGGCAGCGACTATGTCATGCTGAAGGGCGGGCATGATCCCTCTACAGGCGATCAGGTCGTGGACATGCTGTACGACGGCATGGCGTTCCACTATTGGGAGCAACGGCGCATCGATACTCGCCATACGCATGGGACGGGCTGCACCTTCTCCGCGGCCATCACCGCCGGACTGGCTCAGGGCATGACCGCTTATAAAGCGGTTGACCTTGCAAAAGCCTTCATTCATGCGGCGATCGAGCATTCCCTTGAGATCGGGGCAGGACACGGACCTACGAATCATTTTGCTTATCGTCGACTTCATGGGGATTGATAGCTATACTCTCATTTACTGCAACCTTTCACGGCATAGGACCGTCTAGTTGTTCGACTTCATGAGAATAAGGAGAGAACAGCATGATCAACAACAAGAAGTTATTCAAGACGGCAGCCGCTCTGACGATTGCATTATCGTTACTGGCTGGTTGCAGCAACGGTGACGGCAAAGAAGCTGGCAACGCAGATGCCAGCCCTAATGTGACCGCATCGGCAACGCCTGAAGCTACGGACAATGCGGGCAACGAAGACACGTCTTCTTCGCCAGAGCCGTCCGACGAGGCGGAGCTGCAAGCTAGCGAGAAGCCGACTGATGAAGACGCTGCAAAAGAGAGCGCCGCGCCATCCGCTACAACGAAGCCGTCTGCCGATGCGGCAGCAACGGCGAAGCCGACACCGAAACCAACAGCGAAACCAACCGTGAAGCCGTCTGAAAAACCAAGCACGAAGCCAACTGAAAAACCGTCGACCACTGTGCCAAGCCAGAAACCGTCGCCAAAGCCGACTGTGAAGCCTACCGAGAAGCCGTCGCAGAAGCCGGAAGTTTCTGATAAGGTGAAGACATCCGATATCATCGACAAAATTTTAGAGGATATTGAGCTGCCAGTGCTTATGTCCGTTTCAGGTGAACAGGTGAAGGACTCATATTATTTTGATCCGAGCGAACTTGTTGCAGAGGGTTCGTATCATCAAGCGATGATGAATACAAAAGCTACTGAGCTGGTGGTTGTGAAGCTGAAGTCGGACAAGCATTATGAGGCTGTTAAGGAAGGTCTGACCAAGCGCGCCGAAGACATCATCAAGACGTTCTCGCAATATTTGCCAGACCAGCACGAGGATGCGAAGAACTACCAGATTGTGCGCCAAGGCAACTACGTGATGCTATCGATCTCCCATGATCAAGCAGGGATTAAGAAGGTATTCGAAAGCTTCTTCAAATAAGCTAGTTTGTGCCTGAAGCTGCAATATACATAAAGAGGCTGTCCCCAGGGTCAACGATGGACCTTACGGGACAGCCTCTTTCGCTTATTTCGCCGATTGAGTCCATTTAGTGGTGCCACACAACACTATTCCGCTCGTATCGCCGATTTAGCACATTTAGTTGTGCCACACAACGCTATTTCGCTCGTTTTGCCGATTCAGCAAATTTAGTGGTGCCACACAACACTATTCCACCGAGTTTAACCGATTATTTCACTCATCCCGCCCGATAGCGGGCTTGCAGGTCGATTCCATCGACCTAATTCATTCCCATCGCCCGACGGCGAGCCTTTAAGTCGGTCTCATCGACTTATTCCTCCATCTCGCCCGATGGCGAGCTTGCAGGTCGATTCCATCGACCTAATTCATTCCCATCGCCCGACGGCGAGCCTTTAAGTCGGTCTCACCGACTTATTCCCACCATCCCGCCCGAGAGCGGGCTTGCAGGTCGGTCTCATCGACTTATTCCCCCATCTCGTTCATCAGCGCACTTTTAATCCACTTTCTCGCAATTGAGTGGACTCGTCCCCTCAACCGCGGGCAACGAAATACATCCAACCTAGCGCTCCAGAGCATCTGGAATAACCAGTCCGTTGTACCCTTTCATGCCCAGGTCATTGTCAAGCTCCTTGTAGCCTTCCTGATACTCGGTTTCCAGCATGCCGAAGTCATGAAATATCCATTCAAATTCGTCCAACTTCAAGATCGCCTCCAAATGGGCCGCCCACCCAATCGAGTAAAATAAATTGAACGTAAACGTCACTCGAATGTTGCCGTACTCGTCATACCGTGCGTTAATTGGCTGCCAAGCAAATGCGCGGGACGGAGTTCCTGCTTTCTCCAGCTTGACAAAGTCAGTCTTGAGCCGCTGAAAGCCAGGGTTGTTCCAAGCCTTCTCTGTGAAAAGCGAACGCAGCTTCACCTTATCCATTTTACCTTCCGGCAACGCAATATCAGTCAAACCAAGCGCCTGCTCCAGACGATTCGCATATCGTTCTACAACTGTCCGGATGCTCTCATCTTCCCTCGTCCGATCCTTCAGTTCAGTCAACGTAAGGGACTTCGTCTTCACATCCGCCTTCCAAGCCAACTCAACACGCTTTTCTCCCATGTACGACTGGAGTATCATCGATTGCCCCGAGGTCCCTGTCGCGGTTTCTGTATCAATCATACCGATAGTATCCGCCAACTGAATGCCCCCAGGACCTGCATAGCGAAAGGTAAGTGGCGTCGCTTCACCGTTCTCAGTGACTGCGTATGCGTACACATTAGTGAACTTTTCGCCATAACTTTTGCCGATCCGTTGTTGATGCGTCTTCAATAAAATCAGATCAAAACCATCAAAAGATAATACCTTCATCTCACCAACAGGTCGCTCTAGCTCAAACGCCACTTTTTCCAAAGAAGGAAGCCTGATTTTTTTGCCAGCGGTATTGGTGAATTCCACATCGTATCGACCATAATACTGCCGTGCTCCCTTATAATGTTCAAGTTCCCATTCCGAAGACCGTATTCGCAGCGTCCCGTAACGGCTCTTGCCAAGCGCGCGATTTTCATTCCCAGGAAGACTAATCAGAGTGTCGCTGTTTTCGTTCCACCACTCATTACCTCTGAGACGAACAAGCTCACCCGAGAGAATGGGCAACCCTTCATCATTGAGTTCCGGTTCTGGCTTCGTATTGAAGAAAAGGAACGAGCTTTCCCCACGATCCTCCAGCATGAGCCAGTCTCCGAGCGCCTGGCGCAGCTGTTGTTCTGACGAGCTTGTGCTATATACCAGACGGAGTGACTTAGCCTCATCATCCCATTCAAAAATGCGCTGTTGCATGTCAGCATCGGAGACGTCGATATAGAGCTGCCCGCCGCTCTGATGCGTCCGCCCTTTCACATCGGGTGTCCATATCTTCATATTCTTATGGTCGACATACACGAATGCCTTGGAATCATAGGTCCCTCCAGCCATCCTGAGGGTTACCGTCTCCCCATTCGCCAGCTTGCCTGCGTCCTGCTCCTTGCGGTAGGCTGTTAGCTTCCCTGTACGCAAATCGTATTCTTTATAGACGATATCTCCCTTGCTCCAGCCTCCGCTCGTCCTCTGAACTGGGCGGTAGCTCTCTACCAGCAAGCGATGCTCATCCAGCCAATTATAAATGCTGAGCCTCTCTCCTTTCGCGGCATGAAGCACACGCGACCTCTCTCCGTTCGAATCATAGAAAGCGATTTGCTGCGCGAAAACAACCGGGCCGCTGTCATACCAGACCCCCATTTCATCGCCTTTCTTCGCATATTCCAGAAAAAAACGGGTGCTCTCTTTATTCCATACCAGTCCGGAATCCGACAACTGCATCGTATCGTCTATACTGAACAACTTAAGCACCTTGCCGCTTTTCGAATCCGCGACCATAAAGTGGTTGCTTACAAAGATAGGGTCCTTCCCCGTAAAAGAGTAGGCGAATCTCTCCAGGTCAGGTGTCGGATTCATGAGCGGCCTGGACGGGCCACCGCTGCCGGCATCACCCGTCGCAGGATAGGTCTGACCTCTATGCCCAATAAGCTTGAATGCTTCCATGTCCATCTGCCATCTCTTGCCTTCATAGCTCGTCAGCATGACCTCAACTACATGTCCGTCCTCATTCCATTCATAGTGGGCACTCAGCAGAAAGTCACGTTCTTCATCACTATCGGGATGAACCTTCCAAAAGGGCGGCAGCGTATGGAAATTTCCACTACCTAATTGAACGACAACAAGCTGGTATTGTATGATCTCCCCTTCTTTCAGCCGTCTAATAAACATCACTTCATGCTCGTTCAAAATCTTGACCTTAGGATAGTAATAGTGACCTGTTCCAACTTCCTCCATGTACAAAGGGTATATATCCAACTTGGCGGAATTCGGCCTCACGACAGCCAGGTCATACCGCTTCACCCAGCCCAGTTCGGAATCGCCGGAGTCTATCTCCCGTTCCACCACATGAACGGAAATATCCCCTAGCGCATCTTCAGCTACACTGCTGGCATTTAGGGCTTTGCCTTTATCCAGTACCAAACGGATGCCGCCTATCGCTGGTTGCAGGTAGGCGTTCAGCGGCGGAATGGGGTCTTGGTTACCTCCCTCCCCTACGATATCTGACGGAGGCAGCGTTACCTGTTCTGGTGCAATATCTATAGAAACCGGAGCTTTTGTGTCATTCACTACAAGCTGCTGCTCATCCCTCGGTCTCTCTAGAGCCGGAATAATCAGAAGCAATATAATAACGGCAGATACCAGCGCCATCAAGATCATTTGTCGATTCATCCATCTTCTCCTTATGCTCTTAGTGATGCTTGCAGCCTAGTAGACGGAACAAATCTTGAAATTGTTACACTTTTTTACAAATCCATCATTCCGGGTCCAATTTCTTCTACATGTCCAGCCCTTCCTGGTATATAATAGGGTCGTCCCACTCGGACGTCTCCATACGAGAATGACAGATACGAAGGAGAATGAACGTGGATATCATTGAACTTCCGATTGCACTAATTGATGAAGACCAAGACCAGCCCCGATACCAATTCGACGAGGAAGCCCTGCAAGAGCTCATGCGCAGTATTGAGGAGCTTGGCTTGCTGTCTCCGATCAAAGTAAGAACAACCGCTGACGGACGCTACAAAATCATATATGGGAACAGACGCTACAAAGCGACTGAACGCCTTGGACGCGCCACGATTCCTTGCATCGTATCCAATACGACCGATGAAATGGAAATCTATCTGGAGCAAATCGCAGAGAACCTGACCCGTGAAGGCTTCTCGCCGATAGAAGAAGCGGAAGCTTTCGATAAACTTATGAATGATTCCAGATTCCGCAGCTCGCTGAAGTTTTTGGCAGCCAAGCTCGGGAAGCCGGAAAGCTATATTAAAAATAAATGCGAGCTGCTGAAATTCAGCAATGCCGTAAAAAAACTGATCGTCAGCGGTATCGAGATCCGCAAGGACAAGCTAACGGAAGATCAGCTCATGCCGCTGAAGGATCTGCCTATGGAGCACC
This sequence comes from Paenibacillus sp. NPDC057967, assembly GCF_042887015.1. Lineage (NCBI taxonomy): Bacteria > Bacillati > Bacillota > Bacilli > Caryophanales > Paenibacillaceae > Paenibacillus > Paenibacillus sp. NPDC057967. The sequence continues at coordinate 527,540 of NZ_JBHVQB010000002.1, read as the reverse complement.
GTGATCCGCTGGCGCTCATTGCCGCCCGTGACGAGCTTCCCGTCAGCGACGTGAAGAAGATTGCGAAGCTGTTCAAGGACAAGACCATCTCGGACAACACCAAAGAAAAGCTGCTGCTGAAGTCAGGGCCAGGCCTTATCGAGACCTGGTCGGTGTATGAGCAGAACCGGAAGGAACGCGCCCGCCAGCAAGAGGAGCCGAAGCCGCAGAAGCCAGCAGCCCCAAGCTCCCAATCCGATGCTTCAAGCGCAGCACCTAGCGTGACGCCGCCAGAGAACAAACCGGCCGCTCCTGCCAGCCCGGCTCCCACAGGACAAGCGGAGACTACTGCAAATTCAGTCACTGCGCCAGCAGCACAAGCCGCGGCCCCATCCGCCAGCGCGCAGCCTGCCGAATTGCTAGCGCAATTGCAGACGCAGCTGAAGCGGCAGGATGAGCTTGCGAATCAGCTCATCGCGCTCGATAAAACAAACGGCGGAGTGCTGTTCCCGCACGAAATTGACGATATTATCTCGCAATTAGAGAAGCAGATCGCTCAATGGAAAGCGTTGCTGTAACCCATCACAGGCTGCCTGGAGTCTTCCCGCTCCGGGCAGCCTGTTCTTTTTTTCATAGACCGCAATCGCCTCTCGTCTGTGCATATTTCCCATCCCCGATGAGCACCTTATTCTGGGAATGGGTGGAGAATGCCCCGTTCCATATTGCCCTACGGGAGGGATGCAAGCTGGCTATTCTCAAAGATTCGCTGCTCGTGATCGGCCGCATCTATACCATCTATCCGTTGCTCCTGGCCATCACCTTGTTTATGGGCAGACGTTCGATCGGACAGCTCCCTGTCTTCGACTTCCTGATCTTCTTGTCGCTCGGCTCTGTGGTGGGCGCCGATATTGCCGATCCGAAGGTCCAGCATATCCATACCGCCGTAGCGATCATAGCCATTGCCATCATGCAGAAGCTGTTTTCCTATTTGCTGATCAAAAGCGGCAAGTTCGGGAAGTGGATGACGTTCGAGCCCGTCGTCGTATTGAAAGACGGCCAGTTCCTTCGCTCCAACCTTCGCAAGCTCCAATATAGCGTGGACGATATTTTGCGGATGCTGAGGGAACAAGGCGTATTTGATGCCGCACTGGTTGAGGTGGCGATACTGGAGGGCAATGGCGAGTTAAGCGTGCTGAAGAAAGCGATCCATCAAGAAGCGACGCCTTCTATGCTCGGCGTTCCGAACGGAACACTCGGACTCTCCTACGCGGTCATTAAAGAAGGAAGGCCTCAGCTGCTCACGCTTGGCGCTCTTCAGCTTACTGAGGACTGGCTGGAGCATAAGCTTAACAAAATGAACCTCCGAATAGAAGACGTCTTCTTCGCCTCCTTGGACGAAAGCAAAGAACTGACCGTCACATCCTATCGTCAGGAACCGAAAATAAACGCTTTTTTCCGTTAAATGTGGTTCGGACAAATAAAGTAACCTGATCAGCAAAGGAGCCTTGGCCGACTAATGGCCAAGGCTTTTTGCATACGAGCGAATGAGATCCGGTACGCGATTAATGCCCCATAATCGCGGGGTCCGGATTGTCCACGCCCGCGACTCTTGCTTCTTCCTGCGGCTTCGGCTTGCGCAGAAGGAGTGATAATGCAACAGCCGCGGTCACGAGGCACGCGGACAGGAAGAACGTATCGCCGTAGCCCGCGACGACGGCGGTCAGCGGATTGGCGTCTGCTCCCGCACTTGCGGCATGGGAGGCAATTTGCGACGTTAGATAACCCGTCAAGCCCGCAACCGCAAATGAGACGACGACTTGCTGAGCGGCTGTGGTCAGCGGTGTAACGCGGCCCACCAGATGACGAGGCGCAGCGTTCAGGACATGCGTGTTGAGCGGCATCATGGAGAACCCCATGCCAAGACCCATCATGCAGATGCACGCGATAATCTTCCATAACGGGGTATCCACCGAGATACCAGATAGAATATACAAGGCGACGGATACTACGGTAAATCCGGCAATGGCGAGCGGGCGAGCCCCAATCTTGTCGAACAGCCGGCCGCTGATTGGCATGCCTATTGCCGCACAGAGCGCATAAGGCATCAGGATCAAGCCCGCTTCCAGCGCAGAGTAATGCATGACGCCTTGCAGATACAGCGGCACGATCAGCATGGCCCCGAACAGAGCGAGCTGAACGACCCACGTCAAAATGATGCTGCGAGTAAAGTCCGACGACTTGAATACTTTCAGCTCCAGCAGCGGCTGCTTCTGCCTCAGCTCCACAATGATAAAGAGGATGAGCGCCACGCCGCCAACGCTCAAGCCTGTGATCGTCGATACGCTAGACCAGCTTGTGCCGCCTTCGCTTACACCGTATGCCAGCATGGAGAATGCGACTGGTGCGAGGCACATGCCCACGATGTCCAGATGCGGCGCCGCTTGGCGGTCGGATTTCGGCAAATATTTGTACCCAAGAATAAAAGCGATAATGCCGATCGGCAGATTAATGAAGAAAATCCAGTGCCAGCTGACCGAATCGACCAGCCAGCCGGACAGCACCGGACCGAACGCCGGTGCTACCAGCAATGGAATGCCGAGTACGCCCATGATCGATCCGCGGCGCTCTGGGGGCGCGAGCTTGAACACCATCGCCATCCCGATCGGGCCTACCATCCCGCCGCCCAAGCCTTGAATAATACGGAATAGGATCAGCTGTTCCGGCGTTTGCGCAATTCCGCACAGGACGGAGCCGATCGTGAACAGAGCAATCGTCGTTATAAAAATGTGCTTGGAGCCGAATTTATCGGTCATCCAGCCTGCAAGCGGGATAACGGCGGATAGAGCCAGCGTATAGCCGGTGACGGTCCATTGGATCGTCTTCAAATCGGTGTCGAAGTAATCTACGAGCTTCGGAATAGCATTATTGACGACAGTGCTGTCGAGAATCACCATGATCATGCCAGCAATAATCGCGATAAGCGGAGGCAGAATCGCTTTCAACGAGAAGCCGTCCCCGCCGGCTGCCGCCGGTTTGGTTTGCGTAGGAGTGGACATAGATCCCTGCTTTCTGCTCAGCGAGCTTGATATGGGTAAAATGATTAATGCGTTGCTTGCTCATACAAATCCGCAGGCAATGTCTGCACGAATGGCGACCAATCGCCCGTCGTATATAGATGAAGCCGGTGCATCGCCCGCGTACATGCCGTATACAGAAGCTTCCGCTCGTTATCTCGTCCGTAAGCTTCGAGAGAAGCATCACAGACCAGGACGGCATCAAACTCTACGCCCTTGGCGAGATACACAGGAATGACCATTACGCCTTTCTCAAAGTCCGGCGTTTCCTTCGTAATGAGTTGCAAAGCTTCGACGCCATGAATCCGCAGCGATTCATAGACCTCCCGGCTTTCGGCTGCGGTCTTCGTAATGATGGCGATGGAGTCGTAGCCTTCCGCCTTGAGCGAAGCGATATCTGCCGCCATTTGCTCATCACGCTTCCCCCTGCCGTCCAGTTGGAACAGTAGTGGCTTCCGGCCTCTCCGATCGAACGGTTCTATTTCTTCCCCTCCCGGAAGCATCGATTTTGTAAATTCAACAATTTCTCTCGTCGAACGATAGCTGCGCAGCAAGCGGACCAGGCTGGTTTCATCCTTGCCAAAAAGACGAACGAGCGGCGAATCGGGCGAGTCCAAGCTTGTAGCCTGCATGTAGATCGCCTGCCCGAAATCGCCGAGCACCGTCATCCGGGCACGGGGAAACAGCTTTTTCAGATACTCATATTGGAACGGCGAATAGTCCTGTCCCTCATCGACAAAAACATGCCGAATCTCCGTGTTCGTCCGAACGCCTTCGATTAGCTCCTTCAAGTACAAATAAGGAGTCGCATCCTCATAAAATAAAGCTTGCTGATCCAGCCTTTCTCTGGTTTGCTTGCAGATGTCAGGCCATAAATCAGGAAGCTCTGCCGTATTGGTCCTCTCGCGATAAGCGACCTCACCCTTGAACAATTGGCTGTATATGCCTTTGACATCTACAAACGAGAACTTCCTCACGGCTTTCCTAAGCGGTTTGAAGCTTTCTTTCGCCACCATGCGGCGAAGCAGCTCCTCTTCTTTCGAAGCGAAGTCAAAGTCGGCTTCATCTTCCCGGCGCTTGTTGGTCAGCTTCTCGCGAACAGAGGTGAAATGCTCCGTAAGGTCGAATAGCTCCTTCTCTTTATGCAGCGTTTGGAAGGCCTCCGCATACTGATCGGCGTCGAGATAATTCAACTCTTCTTCTACCCAAGGCGCTTCCCGTTCCTTGCGCTCCAGCGAGGCCAGTTCATTCAGCAGCCATTCCTGCAACAGAGCGATTCGATTAAACAACGGCAGGGTACGTTCATACTCGTAAAATTTCGTCCGCATTTGCTCTGCCGTAATCAGATTGCGGTTCCGAAAGCGAATGCCGTTGAAGCGCATGCCTTTCTGCCCCAGCCAATTCCCATAGCTCTGCAGGTCTTGCAGGAAAGCTTCGGATGACTTGTATTTCATCCCTTGAAGCCGAGCTTCATACGATGGCTCTCCTTGTGCAGTCAGTACATATTCCATCTGATCAAAGGGGTCCTCCGGCTGCAGCGAGGAACCTAACCAATAGTCGAGATATTCTTGAAACGTCGTCTGCTGCATATTCTCTTCGCCGAGCTCCGGAAGGACGGTAGAGATATAACTGGCAAACATCGTATTTGGTGAAAAAAGCACGATCCCATCAGCTTTAATCGTTTGGCGATGTTTGTACAGCAGGTAAGCCACCCGCTGCAAGGCCGCAGAAGTTTTGCCGCTGCCGGCCGCCCCTTGTACGATCAGCATCCGGCTTGTGTCATTGCGGATGATGGCGTTCTGCTCCTTCTGGATCGTGGCCACGATACTCTTCATCTGCGAGTTTGCACCTTTGCCGAGCACTTGCTGCAGCAATTCATCCCCAATCGTTTCGCTCGCGTCAAACATGTTGCGGATTTGACCGTTTTGAATCTGATACTGCCGTTTGAGCTCCATCGTCCCTTCGATTTCTCCGGATGGCGTCACATAAGACGCCGGACCGGGAGAGCAGTCGTAGTACATGCTCGCGATTGGCGTACGCCAGTCATAGATCAAGAAGCTCAATCCGTCTTCGTCAACGAAGGAAGAAACGCCAATATAGATTTGTTCGCTGAGGCCAAGGCTATCCTCCTGAAAGTCTATGCGTCCAAAATACGGAGACGGGAGCAGACGGTTCATGTTTTTCCATTGCTGCATCAGCAGCTTGTGGCCGCGCTCCCGCTCGGCCAATATGGCGGACTGCTGATTAATCGAGTAGAAGCTCTCTTCGAAATCTTCGTATGTGCTTGTGTTAATCGTCACTTCTTCCCAAAACCGCTTGCGGATATCTGTAGCCTGATCGCTCAGTCCGGCAACCTCCGGCTCCAGTTCAGTGATTCTCGCTTGGAGGTTGTTCCTGACCCGCTTCAGCCGCTCCTGTTCCTGCTGCCAAACCTTCGCTTCCATCTCTCTGAACACTCTCCTTTTTCCTTTTTATGGATTTTGAAAAGAGCATTGACAAAACAAAGTTCAAGATGTACAATTAAAGTGGGAATAAAACTGGATACACACTTGATTTAATTTGTCAATGACGCTATCGATTATATCATAGCGCTATTTTGCATTCAATTGATTTTTTTCTGTTATTTTCTGACACGTTCAGCCTTAATCTGAATGATCGCCATTTTAGATATATGACCCTGCGGTAAACAACAAAAAGAGGACCCTTGAATAGATCAAGGGTCCTCTTTTTGCATAAGCACTGAATCCTAATAGGCGATGTTTCCGTTCGGGGATCGAACTTTTTTCACCTTACAAATACGGCAAGTGGAAGGCCTGCCCAACATTTGTAACGAAACTGAAATATTACGTTCATCCTCCATTAATGAAAGGGGCATATAATAGAACTCGACCCCCTTTTTTATAATATAAACTTTTTGGCCCGCTGCCCGTTGCAGCGGGTCCCTTTTTGCTTCTATACAGTGTTGCCTTTGCACGGCGAGCGCGGGACTTGCGCATCTCGCGCCTTCGTCTCGATACGCTCGCCGTGCTTTCTCCCTCATTTTCTTCATCTGCTTCTTCGGGAGTCTCCGTCGCTACCGTATTGGTGCTGGGTGCGTACTGCCGTATATTCCCGAATATTATCGTACCTTCATTCCTGAAGATCTGCACATTTCCGAGGCAACAGGGCATAAGATCATCCGCCTTCTCTATTCATCTATTACGCCATATACGCTAGCGTATGCGGATGATAGAACGGACGAATTGGCGATTCCTACAGGTCATTCGCCTCTTTTCCCGGCAATTGTTCCCGTCGCTCTCTACCCCGCCGCTTGCGGGGTCAACTCCACCAGCACAATCTCGGGCTGATTGAATAAACGAAGCGGGAAGCGGCTATTGCCGAGGCCGCGGTTGACGATCATCGCACTGTCGCCAATCTCGTGCATGCCCTCTGTCCAAGCAGGCCACATGCCTTGGCCTGGTGCGAACACGCCGCCCTTGAACGGAACACGAATCTGGCCGCCATGGGCATGTCCCGTCAAGCTCAGGTCGATTCCATTCTCCGCATAGACCGGGAACAGCTCCGTGCGATGGGACAGGAGCACTGTGAAAAGATCGGAGCCGTCCGCATCCGCTAGAGCTTCGGTCAGATGGGCATTCATCTTGTCCGCATCGCCGTCGCCCTTGTGGTTATACGTAGGATCATCTACTCCAATCAACCGGAATTCGCCATCTCCAAGCGGAATATCCTCATGAGCGTTCTTCATAATGTGGACGCCAAGCGCAAGCAGGCGCTCCTCTAAATCCGAAGAGTATTCCTCAGCTCCCTGTTCATGATTGCCCCTCGCGAAGTAAACCGGTGCAATCTTCGCCATGCCCTCCATCAATCTGAAGCTGGCCTCGCCGTCATAATGATTCCGGTCTACGAGGTCGCCTGTCACCACGATGATATCGGGCTCCAGCTTCTGCACCTTGCGGATCAGCGGACGCTGCTCCTTGCCGAACTCCTTGCTCTGAAGATCGGACAGCTGCACGATGCGGTACGAATCGAAGCCGTCCGGCAGCTTGTCGCTTGCGACCTTATAGGTCGTTACGACGATTGAATTGTTTTGCGCGTACAGAAAGTAAATGCACAGTACAATGGCAGCAGGCAAATAGATAAGCAACCATCTCTTTGTTCTGCTCATCTCTCCACCTCCTCTTTCACTCCTTTATCACGGTAATTGACGATGATAAGACAGGTTCCACGATTGCCAATGGTTCCGCCTCTGCGCTTCTCCCTCGTACCCCTTAAGAATACTCTCCAGCTGCGTATATTCCGGATGCTTCTCCCACAGTTTCACAATAGCTGGAGCGGCATCGGCGGACAACGTCCCAAGATAATACATATCGATTTTCCCTGTCTCCTCAAACCGTGCAATGTTATTGACGGCAATACGGGCGTCAATGTTCGCGAAATTCATTATTACGTACGAAGTTATGGCTAAAGCAATATATATTTTCGCTAATGAGAACCTTGTGTACCAGATCCGGACGAATGCTACCGCCATAAGCACCCCAAGGAAAATCATAAATCCGTGGACCAGCAGGCGCAGCTCCGTATAGCCATAGACCTCTTCATACATCGATAGACGGCTGTAGGCCGAGATCAGCATCACGAGCGTACAGCCCATCAAGACGCTGAGCATCACTTGGCGCAAACGCTCGAACAACATGCTGCCTTTGCCGATGAAATGCAGGCCAACCAGCAGAATGCCTATATTAATCAGCGAGACAATGACCAGCTCCGAGAAGCCCCTGCGCGCATATTCCGCATAGGCCGTGCCTCCAGGAAGCAAACCTTCTGCTGCTCCGAACAAGTACGTAAACTGGATCGCGGCAAACAAGACATAAACTACGTTGACGCACACGAGCACGGTAGCTGCCGATATTGGATCGACCTTCTCCCGCTCCACCCCGGGACGCAGCTTCGGTTCCCCGTCTGGAGTCAGCTCCGCAGCGCTCATATCTACAGCCTTTCGCTTCTGGAACAGCAGTCCCCACAAATAGCAAAACACATATATCGATAAGCAGCATGTAAAGATGATCCTGCTCACAACACTGTCGATAGAGTCGCCCGCGAATAATGTGCCCAGCTTGTTCACCCAGGACATAAAGATGCCATCAGCCGATGCAAGCAGCAGAACAACCACAAATAAGAGCGGAGCCGCCAGCATAAGGCCGAAGCCGACTTTGCCTGCTACCGATCTCGCTTTGTTCGTATCCCTTCTGCTGTTCACCCAGTCCGACATCGTATTAAACGGTGCTGTCAGATGGGCGAAAGGCGTAACGAGCCATTGCTTAATATGCTCCAGGACAAATCTGGGACGATGCCACGGCTGCGAGCCGCCGCGCGCCAGAAGCATGGTCTGGGCTACAATCAATATAAACATCACAATGGGATTAAGAAACCGGAAGAGTTCATTCGCATATAGAACGAACGTCATGGATAGCAGTGCAATTGGCGCGAATAGGAACCATCCCATTCTCGATTGCCCTCTCCAGCGGTCGAAGCCCCCCATTCTTCCTTTCATCGCATAGAAAAACAAGACATAGAACAACGCGACGAATATCGGTACGGACACGCCGGCCGGGCGTCCCACGAACAAATATTGTCCGAGCACGCCGAGAAGGATCGATAGTATCCACATGTTATTGTATCGCCTCTGCCATGGCGCGGGATCTCTCATCGCCCATAACCTCCCTTTGTAATGAACTCCCTTTTATTGTAACCTATAAAATAAGAACAAAAAGTGCAACTTTCTATTGCAGAATTTCATATTTTGCGTATAGCGGAGGTTCAAGTGAAAATTCGAAGACATTATTTCATCCTGAGAGAATCCTATCCGCAAGCGACTGACGGAGTTCCTCTTGAAGTGACGACAGCCGAGCTTGCCGAGAAGCTGGATTGCACTCATCGTAACATGGTGCTTCTGCTTAAGCGAATGGTACAGGAAGAATGGATCGAATGGGCCGCCAGGCGCGGCAGAGGGAACCGCTCTCTGCTCACCTTCGCGAAGCCGCTCGATTCTCTCATGCTCGAGGAGGCCGAGGAGCTTGCGCTACGGGGCGATCTGCAATCGGCGCTGCAGCTTCTCCAGCCGCGGGGCGCGGCTTTGGTCGGCCGGTTCCAGCAATGGCTGTCTGGCCAATTCGGCTTCCAGACCGTTGTAGAAGGCGAACGGCGCACCGACACGCTGCGCTTCCCGATGCCCGGCAAGATCGACAGCCTGGACCCTGCCCGCATCCATTATGTCGGGGAATCCCATCTGGTGAACCAGCTCTTTGACGGACTGGTACGGATGGATGTCAGAGGCGACGCCGTGCTCCCGCATCTCGCCCATGCGTGGGAGACCAATGAATCACGGACAGAATGGACCTTCTTCCTGCGCAAAGGCGTCTTCTTCCACCATGGCCGCGAGATGACCTCCTGGGATGTGAAATATACGCTCTACCGCCTGCATCGGCTCGCGCCGAACGGACTATATAGCTGGGTGTACAACGGGATTGAGCATATCGATACGCCGGATGACCTGACCATCCGCTTCCGGCTCAAGACGCGTAATGAAGCATTTCTGTCGTTTCTCTCCACGAACCGGGCCTCGATCGTGCCTGAAGATCTATGCGAGCAGATTGGAGATGCATTCGGGCAGGCAAGCGGCGCCGTTGTAGGCACCGGTCCATTCAGACTCTCAAGCAGCAGCCATGGCATATGGATACTAGAGGCATTCCCCTCCTACTTTCAGGAGCGCCCGTTCCTTGATCGTGTGGAAGTTTGGACGATGCCCGCTGATGCGGACCGCAAGGAAGAGGATATGGAGGAGCTGCGCCAATTTCAGGTCATGCACAATGTCCGGATTGAAGGCATGGCCGGCGGCGAATGGGAGCAGGTCCGGCAATCCGGCACGACATGCAAATTTCTGACGGTGAATGAACTGAAGACCGGGCCGCTAGCGAATGCGGCATTCCGTTCAGCGCTTGATTATGCCATCCATCGGACAGAACTGCTCAGGCGATTGTCCGGCGATGTCATCGAAGAAGCTACCAGCTTCTGGTTCCGACCGACAGCAGATGGCGGCCGGATCGTCACGGATGAGGCTGACTACCTGCTGACATGCAGCACCATGCTGCGAGAATGCGGCTATAACGGCCAGCCGCTCGTCCTGACGACCATACCCCAATATGAACATGACGCCGCCTTGATCCAAGAGATGCTGGGCAAAGCAGGCATTAATCTGCAGATTCATCTCATCGCCGCCGAGCAGTTCAAGGGCAAGGAGCGGATGTCCGCAGATCTGCTGCTATTCGCGATCATGCTCGACGAACATCGCGAGCTGCGTCTGATCGATTTGTACAAAAGCATGATGCAGCATATGGATCACGCTACGGGTGCTGTTCTGGGAGATGCGCTGCAACGCATACTCGGCGAGCCGGACGCCTCCGTCAGAATGGGTCTGTTCATGGAGATGGAGGATGAGCTGATCAAGCGGCATTCCCTGCTGTTCCTGTACCGCAAGCATTTGAAGACGGCCTTTCACCCTTCCGTCCAAGGCATCTCGCTGGAATCGCTCGGTTGGGTAAGATTCCGCGATCTATGGTTCAGGTAAATGCAACACTTTATGGAAAATTAGCGTATTAGAAGTAGTTCGCGATAAAACACAACCGACCATCAGATCAGGAGGTTATCTCTATGCCAGACTTCGGGCCTGGGCCGTCATTTCCCGGCGGGGGCGGCGGATTCAATTTTATGTCCACGGCCGTGCCCATCATCATTATCATTGGCTTTATCGTCGTATTTGTAGGAATCCTGTACGCGGCGGCGAATCACTTCCGCAACGCAAGCGCCCCGCAGGAGAGCGCCTATGCGAGGATCGTAACCAAGCGGATGGATGTTCAAAGCCACAGCAGTCATCATCATGACAACAACCATATCGGCCATACGAGCTCTTCTTCCCGCACGTATTATTACATCACACTTGAGTTCGATAACGGCTCGCGCAAGGAATATCTAGACGTCAAAGGATTGTATGGACTTGTCGTGGAAGGCGATGCCGGCTACGCCGCAACCAAAGGCGACTGGATCGTCGCCTTCGAACGGAGTGCAGGATAAGGTGATGAGCGTGGGCTATCTGATTTTCTTCTCCATACAGAGGCTGGATTCACAGCCGATGTATTCGCCGAACGCGGGGATCTCGTAGAAGCCAAGTTTCTTATAGAAGGCGATCGCCTCTACCTGCGGAGCGCCCGCCTCCAGCCTCATGATGGAGCAGCCAAGCATAAGCGCTTGCTGCTCCAGGTACTGGTACAGCTGACGGGCGACGCCATGCCTTCTCATGCGCGAATCTACATAGAACCGCTTCAGCTCTGCCGACTGCCCGTCCAGCTGCCGCAGACCGGCGCAGCCAATCGGCTCGCCGTCCCCATATGCAAGGACGAACACCATCTCCTCCGTCTTCGGGTCATTGAAATCGACGACAAAGATATCCTCCGGCGGATACAAGCCCTCCAGATATTGGTCCAGCTCGCGGATCAATGCCGCGAGCTGGGGACTGCCTGCGGGCACTCGTTCAATGACAAGCTTCTCCATGGACTAGCCCTCTCTCCGGCCCGACATCTGCTTCTCGAACCATTCCCATCCGAAGCCGACCTGCTCCGGCTTATGCGAATCGGAGCCGTACACACATGGAATGCCCAGCTTTACGCATTCTGTCAGGAACCACTCCGGCACGTACGGCTTGCCGCATGTCGCCACCCGCATCCCTGCCGTATTCACGTCAATGCCTACGCCAGACTTTACCAGCAGCGGCAGCATCCGCTCCAATCGGCTGCGTATGAGACTCTCATCCATCTCAGGCAAAGCCTGATGGAACTTCTCGATCAGATTGATATGGCCGATCCGTTTGCGCATCGGAAATCTTGAAGCCCATTCGATCGCCGCTTCGACATGGTCATAATACTCATTCACGACCCGTTCCATCGAGCCGTAATACGAGAGCAACTGCTCCTTGAAGTGCTCTGCCTTGAAGTCGATACAGCGCATGCCGTCTCTACCGGGCAAGTAATGCACGGAGTAGACCACATCCTCCAGTTCATCCTGCCATCTGTCCAGCATCCGTTCCGTATAGTCGAGCCTTCCCGGCAAATAATCAAATTCCAATCCGGCCGCAACCTCGATCTTGCCCTCGTAAGCCCGTTTCATCTCTTGCATATAGGCCATGTAGAGCGGAAGCTCCTCCTCCGGCATCGCCAGCTCGTCCCATATATCATGATCCGCAATCCAGCCTTGCGGCAGCGGAGGATGCTCGCTAATGGTATAGCGCTCGAATCCTAGCTCGATCGCTCGATCCAGATACAGCTCCTGGGCCGCATCGCTGCCATGATAACAAAACCTGGTGTGTGTATGTCCATCCCACTTCAGCATGCCTGTCTCGCTCCTGTCCCTGCCCCTGTTTCTATCCTGGTTTTAATACCGTACGAGGCTTCTTTTTCAACTAGCGTATCATGCGGCGAGCCCGACGTAAATATCGTTCAAAAGTCATAGAAGACCCCATATTTCCCGGCATTCCGATAATTCTGCGGCATAATCGCTCGAAATAAAGGATTTTTTTGGAGACATGTCGAATAGGAGGAAGTTGAAGACGTATTGGAAAATGTAGGAGGAAAAACATGAAGTGGATGTCGAAGCGATTCACGTTCGTCGTTATACCGGACGCGAATCAATCTGTCCAGCGCTACAGCGTGCCTGGACTTATCATCGTACTCATACCCGCCCTTATCATACTGCTGGCGATATGCGCAGCCCTGTTCATTGTATTATTTTCGGGAAAGGCCAGCCATCTCAACAATGTGTTGCATCAGCTGTCCCTCTCCGAGTCGGGTTATGAGGAGCAACTGAAGGAACGTGAAGACCTGATCGCGGCGCTGGAGTCCGACGTATCCGCCTTGTCCGCTCAAGCCAAGCATGTCGAGAGCAAAATGTCCGAAATTACCGAGCTTGAGCTTCAGTTGAAGGAGATTGCGGGCATTCAGGAACCCGAGGTTCGGATCTCATCGGATGTAACCATTGAGGAAGGCGGCCAAGGCGGTGAAGAGCTTCTCTTGCCCCCGGATGTGAATGATACGCTTGCGGCGGAGACGCTCCAGGACTTGTCCATCATGTCCACGCAGATGGACGAGCTAAAGCCAAGTCTGGAAGCAACGAAGGACGCACTCCTCAAGCACCAGCGCATTCTGGAGATTACACCGACGATATGGCCCGCGGATTCCCGTAAAATCACATCTACCTTCGGTGTTCGCCGCGATCCCTTCACGGGACGCGCAGCCGTACATTCCGGCCTGGATCTGGGCGGCAATCGCGGCGACCCGATCTATGCTGCGGCAGACGGGGTCATTACCTTGTCAGAGAGAACGTATCCGCATGGCAACAACATCATCATCGATCACGGCCGCGGCATTGAGACCCGCTATCTGCATCTGAACAAGCGGCTGGTCGAGGTTGGCGATAAGGTGAAGAAAGGCGATCTCATCGGCGAGCTTGGCAACACGGGCCGAAGCACAGGCCCCCATCTTCATTACGAGGTAATCGTAGGCGGCGAGCATGTCGACCCTATGCCTTATCTAAAAGAAGACAGAGAGGAAAAGTGATCATGTTCAAAAGTAGCAAATCGGGAAGCGGAAAAATCAATCCGGATACAACGGATACGCTCATCGGCGAAGGCACGATCTTCGAAGGCAAGATCAAGTCCGAGGCCAGCATTCGCATTGAAGGCAGCATCATCGGAGACATTATGTCGAGCGGGGATGTCATTGTCGGAGAGAACGGCGTGGCCAACTCCAACATCACAGCTCGGGACCTGGTGCTTGCCGGCCAATTGAACGGTGACGTCGAAGCGAGAGGCAAGCTGACCATCTGCGCCACAGGCGTCTTGAATGGCAACATTACAGCTCAATCGCTCATTATTGAATCCGGCGGCGTGTTCAACGGCAGCAGCAAGATGGCGACAGCGCCTGCGACCGCAGCGCAATCTCAGAAGGAACTGAAAGCAACCTCTTAATGAAAGAACCGAAAACGGCGGCATCAGCTCCGGTCTTCGGTTCTTTTTTCTAGCTATGAGCAGCAACGCGATTTTAACAAACCTTCATATCGGCTTGACATTCCCTTCACAATCGTCCATTACACTAAGTCTGTTCCGACATCCGTGATGAGGAGGAGTTAGCAATGAAGCTGCCAATCCGTAACACGATCCTGATCCTGCTGGCTGCCGTCACGTTCTACGGCGCACTGGCCAGTCCCCCTGCGCCGGAGCATGCGCCTATCGCAGCGCCGATCCTATCGGCTCAATCCCAATCCGCATTCAAGCTGGCATCCGCGAATCATTCCGCCTATACGCCGCTCCATGAGCTGGTAAATAAATACGGGGGAGAGCTAACCTATAACCGGGAAACGAATACGATCGATCTGACCGTAGATGGCATGAACTTCTCCCTCTTGCTGGAGAGCGGGAGCGTCCTCCAGAACGGCCATGAAGCCCCCGGAGACTACTACATGGAGAACAGACTTATCTATATGAGCGCAGATCAGTTCCGGAAGCTGTCTGCGCTGTCCGCTTTCAGCTCTTAATGTTGCGATGCTTCTCTATCCACTCTACCCCATAATCAACCAAGCTGCGGATCGGCATAAGCCGCACGTCTGCATCTCCGACTTTCCCTGCACGAACCGCACCCCCATATTCCTGCTCGAACGCTTCTCCGATGGCATCGAAGTCATCCGAATCATAATCCAGATCCTGATATACCGTCCATTCACGCTGACCGTTCACAAGGCATGGCGCTCCTTGCTGCCGATATTGCTTGGTCTCGTACTCCCCTCTATGCTCCGACAAGTGCATTGAGGTATTCCGATTGTAGCCTACGCCCAGCAGCATGACCCAGCCGTCCAACTCATACAGCTTGGCCAGCGGCGACTGCTCGCCCAGACTGTCCGCTAAGGTATGATACTCTGTTATTCGGCGTGCATGCTGACCGCGAGCGGCGAACGACACTTGAGGATGCGAGCTTCTCAGCGTCCCATCCTGTTTGCGGAAGCATTCTGCCAGTTGACCCATACGCCTGGATGGCGTCAGGTCTGCTTCGAACGGCGGCATTTCCTCCCGGATAATAGGCCACCAGGATTCAGGGACGGGCGGATTCTGCCAATCCGAAGGCTCTGACAGATCCGACGTGTGCGTCGGCATCACAAGCGTTCCCTGTGGCCCCAGCGCATGCTCCAGCGCTAGCACAACGGCGGAAGGCCCTCCTACGATCCAGCGATTGGTCGATTTCAGTGAAGCGTGAACGATGAGCGACATGCCGGGTTTCAACCCGAGCTCTTCAAAGTCCCGCGCCAATCCCGATACGGTTAACGGCAATTGTCGTATATTCATAGGCTTTCTTAGCCTCTCCTTTCACATACCTCTATTGCGATGATTGTATCTCTATTCAAGCGGAATGCGCCATTCTACATTTGACTATAGTTAAAAAATACAAAAAACCATGTCCGTACAGCATGCGGCTGCAGGGACATGGTTTCATCTCAGGTTCTTATCGTGTATCTATAGCATGGGTCTGCTGGTTACAGCTGAGCCGCATTCTTAAGGGCATGATCCCAGCTAGGAAAATAGAACAGCGCATTCCGCATTAATTCAGGATCACTCTGCTTAACCAGCTTCTTGCTGGTAGATCCTCCGCTCGTTTGCAGCTGCTTAATCCGGCGAACGACTTCGTCCGCGCCAAGTGTGAATTCCATCGGCTTCGCTCCTTTCCTAGGTTGCTCCCCCACTCTCTAGTCTTTCATATTGAGAGAGATCTATACCTATAGAAAAGCAGTTTATGAAAGCCGCTAGAACTGGAAGTAGATAAAGCTGCTTGATTCACCCTTCATCAACAAGAAGAGAAGCACAATGGCAATAACCGCATATACCGCGCCCCGTACAATGGAAGGCACGCTAAACTGCCAAGCCAGCGACCATTTCTTGAATCGGGATACGACGATATATTCCATAATATGAAGCACATACAATCCCGCTGCAACCGCGAGCAGCAGCAGATGCGCCTTCGTAAACTGCACGCCGTCCAGCATCGTCATCTTCTTCAGCATGTAGACGGCGTCAGACCAGCTATTCGCTCGGAAGAATACCCAGCCGACTACAGTCAAATGGAAGAAGACGAAGATCGCAAACACTTTGTACAGCTTGTTGTCCAGCGCCTTCTTCCAGCCTAGACGAGCGATGCCCTTGGCGTACATGC
The DNA here is from genome assembly GCF_042887015.1 of Paenibacillus sp. NPDC057967. NCBI lineage: Bacteria > Bacillati > Bacillota > Bacilli > Caryophanales > Paenibacillaceae > Paenibacillus > Paenibacillus sp. NPDC057967. The sequence continues at coordinate 511,186 of NZ_JBHVQB010000002.1, read as the reverse complement.
GATGCCCCGCGGACAGCAGGCCGTGATAGAGGCCCCAGATTACGAAGGTCCAGGCTGCGCCATGCCAGATGCCTGATATCGTCATCGCGGCAATGAGGTTGGCATATATGCGCCAGTTCTTTACTCGCGAGCCGCCCAGCGGAATAAAGATATAGTCGCGAATCCATTGCGACAGCGTAATATGCCATCTTCTCCAGAACTCGGCCGGACTCGCGCTTAGGTAAGGCGTCTTGAAGTTCAGATCCAGGCGCAAGCCCAGCAGGAAGCCGATACCGACCGCCATTTCGCTATATGCCGAGAAATCGAAGTAAATCTGGAATGCGAATAAATAGGAAGCAATCCATGACTCGACTCCGGTAAGCGTCTGCGCTTTGGAGAAATAGTCATTCACATACGGCGCGACCTGCTCGACGATGACCACTTTCTTGAACAGGCCAAGCAGGATGAACGCCAGACCCAGCTTCACGCGAGGCGCGCGGAACAAGATGGAGCTGATCTTGCGCAGCTGCGGAATAAAGTCATTGCCCCGCAGAATGGGACCTGCCGCAGAATGTGCAAACAAGGAGATAAAGACCCAAAACTCCAATAACGAGCGGCTAGGCTTCAGCTGTCCTCTGTGCACATCGACCAGATAAGCAATGAGCTGGAACGAGTAGAAGGAGATGCCGATCGGCAGCGCAATACTGCGGTCGTCGAACGCCGTTCCTTGCAGAGAGAAGGTCATCCCCAGCATGCTCTCGATATTCTCCAGCAGGAACATCGAATATTTGAAGAACAACAGATTCGCAAGCACAACGGCCAATCCCAGCCCAAGCGCAAGCTTCCCTCTTGGACCATGCAGTCCTTTGGATATAAAGTACACAGACGCTACAATTGCGCCGAACAACAGGAAGTAGCCAAACCCTGCATACGCATAGAATGCAGCGTTCGCCAGCGCAAGGATGACCATTCTTCCGCGAGGCAATGCATAATACAAACCAAAGACGACGGCCAGGAATATGAGAAATGTCGGTGAATTAAATAACATGATTAGGCCTCCTTGCCCGTCCAGGCGTCCCAAATGATACGGGCAAGCAGTTGATTGCCTTCTTTGGTCAGATGAACATGATCGGTAAATAAGTCCGGATCAATACGATCCTGCAGCATGACATATTCCCCGCCAAGCTCCGATAGATAGATATCGATTTTTTCCGTATTGGCGATATAGCCGGGATGTGTGACTTCCTTCTTGGACAGCTCACCGTTGCTTCCTGCTACAAATACAAAAAGCCGCTTCCCTTGTTGATGCTCGGCGATCCGATTCATGAAGTAAACGCTCCAATTGGCCTCCGACATATCGAATGGCTCCGGATTAAAGAAATTCAAATATTGCTGCGACGTAATCCAGTTCTCCGAAAATTGCTTTTCGTTCCATGCGCGCGGATCGCCCATCAAGTCGCTATCCTTGCCCATTTGCTTGATGGATTCCGGAATTACCGTTTTATAATGGATAACCGGCACCCATTTTGAGAGTGCAGCGATCGCGTTATGCTCCGTTTCCTTCCAGCCCGTCACATTTTTATAGCCGGTCGCTTCCAGATGCGGAAGCACCTTCTGGAATACAGCCGGATCTTCTTTTTTCAAATCATCGCCCAGCCAGAACACCTTCCTCACGCCCGGATTTCCCCCTACGAAGGAGGAGTACGTTAGTCCGATCATGACGTTATCCGTCTTGATGCCATGTTCGTCGAGCATTAGAAGCAGCGTGTATGCGTCACCCGCCATCATCGACGGCGCCGACAGATTGAATACGGCCTGCAGCTTGCCTTCTCCGTCGGCTGTCGCGGAATCGGACAAGTATCTTCCCAAGGAATGGTCCGAGCTTTCATTCGTGCCCCAAGCTACGGAATTGCCGATCAGTATTGCATAGTCGGTCAAGCCCTCATCCTTAATATGACGGGCAAGCTCTTCAACAGCGATACCCATCACCTTGGAATCGGCGAGGAACATATCGTAATTCAATCGATGCTTGTACACGGTATCCAGCTTCACCATATAGCTTGCCGCAAATTGTGCCAGTATGAAAAACAGCAATCCAAATGCAATGCCATAATACCCGTATCTAGCTTTTCGAAGCTTGGAGTAGGGTGCTTTTTTCGCTCGCGCAGACCGCTTAGCTGTCTGCGAGGAAGTGTTTAATTCGGGATTCATAATCGTACTACAAGCCTCTTTTCACCTGAAAATGTGTAGATGTCGAATGATGTCACTACCATTTATACCACGCATGAAGACAATTGGAAAGATGTGTTGCACGTTGAAAAAATTTGTTTGCTGGTGATTGCCAATCCTATTTGCAGCCCGCTATAATGAGTCGTTGAGATTCGGGGAGGCCATTATTGCATGCTGCTCGCACTAGGAATATTTGTACTAACTATCACGTTTGTCATTTGGCAGCCGAAGGGATTGAATATCGGCTATTCGGCAGCAGGCGGCGCTGCAATCGCCCTTCTGCTGGGCGTAGTCACGCTGCAAGACGTCTGGGATGTTACCGCTATCGTCTGGAACGCTACACTCGCGCTAATCGCCATTATGATCATATCGCTGCTGCTTGACGAGAACGGATTTTTTGAATGGGCGGCGCTGCACGTCGCCAGAATATCAGGCGGCAGCGGCCGCAGGTTATTCGTCTATACCATTCTGCTGGGAGCAGGCGTATCCATCTTCTTCGCCAATGACGGAGCCGTGCTTATTCTGACGCCGATTGTGCTGGCTATGGTCAGAGCGCTGCAATTCGATGAACGGATGGTGCTGCCCTTTGTCATGGCGGGCGGATTCATCTCGGATACGGCCTCGCTCCCGCTCGTCATCAGTAATCTGGTGAACATCCTGTCGGCCGATTTCTTCGGTATTGGGTTCATGGAGTATGCCAGCCGTATGATTGTCCCGACGCTATTCGCCATCTTATCCAGCTTGCTGGTGCTTTACCTGTTCTTCCGCAAGAGCATTCCCCAGAGCTATAATAGAAGCGGCATGAAAGAACCGCGCGAGGCGATCAAGGATAAGCGGCTATTCACCCTGTCCTGGTATGTTCTCGCCTTGCTCCTTGCCGCTTATCTGGCAAGCGAATATATCCCGGTGCCGATTTCCGCAATAATCGGTACTGCTGCGATTGTGTTGCTGATCGCCGCTCGCAACAGCGAAGCTGTCCGCACACGTGAAGTGTTAGCGAAAGCGCCATGGTCCATCGTGGTGTTCTCCGTCGGTATGTACGTCGTCGTCTACGGGCTTCGCAACGTCGGATTGACAGATCAGCTTGGAGCCTTGTTCCAGTGGGCTGTCGATCAAGGTTTGTTCGCCGCTACGATGGTGGTCGGCTTCTGCGCCGCGTTCCTCTCCTCCATCATGAACAATCTGCCGACGGTCATGATTGACGCTCTAGCCATTGAAGGCGTAACGGCTAGCGGGGCGCTACGCGAGGCCATGATCTATGCCAATGTCATCGGCTCCGACCTGGGTCCCAAGATGACCCCTATCGGATCGCTGGCGACGCTCTTATGGCTCCATGTTTTATCCAGAAAAGGCATGCGGATTACATGGGGCTACTATTTCAAGGTCGGCATCATCCTGACGCTGCCCGTCTTATTCCTAACGCTGCTGGGCTTATATTTGTTGCTTTTTTCCATCTACTAATTTGTGACAAAATAGACAAGCAAAAGGTATCTCTTGCGGGCTGTTTGCCCAGAAGAGATACCTTTATGTTTTATATGATGATGAGAACGACACTGGCCGTAAGCAGACAGGCGCGCAAGATGGCATACATGACCTCATAGTGGGGCTTAGGCAACTCCAATTGACTGTTATCCTCCGATACCAAGCGCTCCGCCAGCGGCGCCCAGCATGACAATTACCCATGGCGGCAGCTTCCAATAAGAAAGCAGAACAAACAGGATCGCGGCGAAAGCAACGTCCTGCGTCGAGCCTATGGCGCTCGTCCAGATCGGGTCATAGAATGCGGCAAGCAGCAAGCCGACGACTGCCGCATTGACACCAGCAAGCGCCCGGCGCGCCAGCGGCATCCCACGAAGCGTATCCCAGAAGGGAAGCGCGCCCGCGACCAACAGGAAAGCCGGCAGGAAGATCGCGATCGTAGCAATTGCCGCGCCTAGAGGCCCTGCCATAACGCTCCCAAGATAAGCCGCGAACGTGAAGAGCGGACCCGGCACAGCTTGAGCCGCGCCGTATCCGGCCAGAAACTGCTCGGTGTTCACCCAGCCACGTCCTGCGATCTCATCCTCCAGCAACGGGAGCACTACATGCCCGCCCCCGAATACAAGAGAGCCTGAGCGATAGAAGCTGTCGGCCATCGCCATCATGCTCCCCGTATCCCGCAGCAATGGCAGAATAAGCAGCATGCCAGCGAATAACAGCAAGCAGATGATGCCGAAGCGTCGAGACAGCGGTGCATGCCACTCCTGCGCCGTCTCCCCCTGCTTGATTGCTCCGGCTTGGTCCGGCTGATCCCGGCATAGCCATATCCCTGCCGCTCCTGCCAGCGCAATAATGACAATCTGGGTGAAGGCAGTCGGCCAGAGCAAGGCTGATGCCGCTGACACAACAGCTATCGTCGCCAGCAGCCGCCCCGAGGCCAGCTTCTGGCCCATGCCCAGGATGGCATGCGCGACAATCGCAACTGCCACAAGCTTTAGCCCGTGCAGCCATCCGCTCCCGTCCATTCCCGATGCTTGCATGTACCATCCGAAGAGCATCAGCGCCAGTACAGAGGGCCACGTAAAACCGATGAATGACAACACCCCGCCGAGCAGCCCGCCCCGTTTCAGCCCAATGCCGATACCGACCTGGCTGCTTGCCGGGCCGGGGAGGAACTGGCATAACGCAACCAGCTCCGCATATTCCTGCTCGCCAATCCACTTCCTTCGGCGCACATATTCTTCATGAAAATAACCTAAGTGGGCGATAGGCCCACCGAAGGAAGTCAGCCCGAGCTTCGTCGACACCCCTAACAGCTCCAACCATACCACTGCCTTGCTTTTCACGTAGAGAGTCCTCCCCTGTTCATTCCGTTCCTAGAGCTACCGTCATTGTAAAATAAGATCAATCGGTTGGGAAGAACCCTATTTTCACGGCAGCAGGCAAGAGAACGTACAGGGCAAAGCCCTATCCGGCGAGCGTGCTTTCCCCCTTCTTCGAACGAACCGCTTCGACAGATGCCCGCAAGCCCGCCGCTGTCGTCACAATGAAAAAGGCCAGCGCCGCAAGCGGCAGCAACGACCATTCCATCAGTGTCCTCTCCTGCAAGGTTTGCAAGCCGATTGCCAGCAGACCGCCGATGAACGACACCCCGGCAATATGAATCAGCGTTCGCTGCAAGCGCGCTGACATCGCACCCCTCACGACAAGCCATGCTATAACCGGAAGAACCTGCAGGGCGTGAAAACCTAACCCATGGAACCAAATTAAATTGCCCTCCAGACCGATGAATCTGCCTCCGTTGATGGAGATGCAGAAGCCGCCTACAAAAGAAAACATAACAGCGGCCATAGCATATCGAACACTCAATACGACGCTTGGCTGCAGCTGCGAGGCACGCTTCCGGAAAAACGCCGCCGCAAAGCCCAAATAAAAAACGGCCAGCAGCATGGCGACCATTCCAAAGCTATTCGCGACCGCAAGGTCAAAAGCGGAGCCGTCCGTTACGAACCGGGGATTAACTCCGCGGATATGCTGAACTGTCTCTGCGAAATAAGAGAATAGCGCTAGCGCAATGTAAGACCAGCGGAAGAAGGCTCTGCTCTTTCGGCCCATACCCGAATAGGGACTGACAGCGGCCGTTGACAGCAAGAAGATGCCAAGCGCCGCATTGAATGAAAAAGCTTTGGCCATGCCGGAGCCCGGCGTTTCGTCCGTGCCAAGCAGAAGCGCGCCCAAGCCGCACACGAGCGCCAACGCGATTCCTAGAAGCCCCGTAATGACCGTCCATTTCTCGCCTTTAAACCATAACGGTTGATCCTTCACCCTGACCATTCCTCCTGTAAAATCTGATAGTTCAACTTTACAGAAGGAACAGCGGCTTCGTTACGGTCGGAGGCTGTATTTTGAGTTACGACATTGGTAGATAACGATGCCAGACTACAGTCGCATCGTCCGTCATCCTACAGACAGAATTTGGCCATCGCTTCTGCGACTCCTTCGCCATAACCCCGCTTGCAGACATAATCGGCAGCAGCTTTCAGCTCTTCATGCGCATTGGCAACGGCTACACCAATCCCGGCATATTGAAGCATGTCCAGATCGTTAAGCTGATTGCCAAGCGTCATTATTTCCTCGCGCTTGATGTTCAGCCGTTCCGCGATTCTGCGCAAGGCCGTCCCTTTGCTTTGTCCACTCGTTATAATCTCCCAGTAGTCCGCCTCCGACTGGAAGGAGGCAAAGCGGGCATGAGCAGATTCATGCAACGCCCACACTTGGCGAATAATCGGCATATCTCCGATTAAAATAACCTTCTGAACGTAACTCTCCCTCCACTCATTGTCATGTTCATTCAGCAGCATGCAGCCGATTTGCTCCTTCTCTTCATAGCGGCGGACCGCCTCCGACGAGCGGAAGACGAATACCCCATCCTCCCGGAACAGGAACGCATCGAGGCCGGCTTGCCTTGCATCCGCAAGCAGCGCGTAGACGTCTTCTGCCAGGAAGGATGCCGACTCCATCACCTCACCCTTTTGCGCAATAACGGAGCCGTTGCACAAGATATAAGGCAGTCCCAGTGCCAACTCCCTCTCAAACGGAGCAGCCGTCAGCAGCGGCCTGCCCGTAGCGAAAGTGAATAGTCCTCCCTGGCTTGTGAATGCCGCTACGGCTTCCTTGACCGGGTTCGTCAACTGATGATCAGGCGACAACAGCGTGCCATCCAAATCGCTTACAATAAGACGTATCGCCACCTTTTCCCCTCCTAAGCAAGCTTAAATCGCACTTTAGTTCTCCTTTTTTGCCGCAACAAAAAAACCAAGTCGCCACACGAAGCGAACGGATGACTCGGACCCGTTCATCGCCTGATTCCTCGGTTATCTCGTCAACTCGATCCCTGCTTATACAACTGTCGTTCGTTACGTCCAGAAGCTCGGATGGCCGACGGACACATAATCCGCACCGCTAGCCAGCGCCTCTTTAATCTCTTCTTCATACCGAATCAGTCCGCCGACAATAAGCGGTCTGTTCACCTTGGCTTTCACCTCGCGGATGATGCGCGGCATGAGACCCGGCATCATCTCCACTTCATCCGGCTTGCTTGTACCCGTCAGCCTGATGCCCGTCTCCACCGCAGCGGTATCGATTGCGAATACGCGCTGAATACTGCGGATGCCGGCTTGCTTGGCTGCCGCAATAATATGGCTCTTCGTCGTCACGATGCCGTCCACTCCAAATTCTCTTGCGATATAATGTACGGCGGAGGCATCCCGTCCAAGTCCGTTCACCATCTCCATATGGACATACACTTGCTTGTCCATGCTGTGAAGCTTGCTTACAATGCCGCCCAGCGTCGTAATATCTCCTGTCATCAGGATGACGCGGGAAAGCGGAGCGTCCCATACATGCGACAGTTGCTCCTCATTCGTAATTGAAGCAATAATCGGGCTGACCATCGTCCATTCCTCCCTTGAAGCTTACTTAATACCCGAATGAATAAAGCTGTTCATGAATTGGCGCTGGAACACCATAAACCCTAGCAGCAGCGGCAGGATCACCAGCATCGTCGCCGCCGTTACCTCACTCCATTGCGCCCCTGTCTCGAAGGACTGGGCGAAAATCGCCAGACCAACGGTAAGCGGCCTATTCTCGACGGAGTTGGTAATAATGAGCGGCCACAGGAAGTTGTTCCAATGATAGCTGACCGAGACAAGTCCGAAAGAAACATAAGCCGGTCTGGCAAGCGGCATATAGATGCGCCAGAGGATTTGCCACAAGCTGCAGCCTTCCATGCGGGCGGCTTCGTCCAGCTCGAACGGAATCGTCTTAAACATCTGCCTGAGCAGGAACACCCCGAAAGCGGAGGCGAAATACGGAATCATAATGCCGAGCTTTGTATCCAGCAAAGACAAATCTCTCAGCACCGTATAGTTGGGAAAGATGAGAATATCGGCTGGAATCATAATTTGAGCGAGAAACAGCAGGAAAATTGCCGACTTGCCCCAAAACTCAACCCGCGCAAAGGCGAACGCAGCCATCGACACCGTCAGAAATTGAACCGTAAATACCCCGGCAACGATGATCAGCGTGTTCATGTAATAAGTTCCGAACGGCGCAGCGTTCCATACATGAGTAAAGTTCGAAAGCGTGAAATCGATCGAAATGGATGACGACAGCGCCAGCCGCTTCGGACGAAAGGCGGTCCATACCGTCCATACAAGCGGAATGAGCCAGACCGCCGCCATTATATACATCAAGCCATAGCTTATTTTCTTCATCATAGAGCGCTTCCTCCTATCGGTAATGAATGCGGCGGTCGAAGCCGAAAAACTGTATAGCCGCAAGCAATAGCAGGAGAATAATCATGACCGTCGTCAGAGCCGACGCCATGCCTTGGTCCCAGAAGCTGAAGGCTGTTTCATAAATGTAGAACAGCAATAGATTGCTGGCGTTCTCCGGTCCGCCTTTGGTCATAATCCATAGGTGGTCGACCAGCTTGAATGAATTGGTGAGTGCAATAATGGAGACGAACAACGTCGTCGGCATGAGCAGCGGGAAGGTAATCCGCCAGAATACACGCCATGCTGGAACTCCATCCACTCTCGCAGATTCATACAACTCCTCGGAGATGTTCTGCAAACCAGCCAGATAAAACAGCATAAAATAACCGGCTTCCTTCCATACAATCATTATAATCATGGCCCACATGACCAGGTCTGGCGTGCCGAGCCAGTTGGGACCCTTGATGCCGAAGGTTTCGAGAAATCGGCTGACTATGCCGTATTCCGGAGTATAGATGAACAGCCAGATGTTGCCGATCGCAATCATCGGCACAACGGTCGGGTAGAAGAATGCGGTTCGCACCAGTCCTCTGGCCCGCATGACTTTGTTCGCAAACATCGCCATCAGGAGAGACAGCAGGATGCTCGTCGGCACCGTGCCGATTGCGAACCAAATATTGTTTTTGACCACTTTCCAAAACACGCTATCTTCCGCCATGCTTTTGTAGTTGTCCAGCCCGATATAAGAAGGCTGCGGAGTGCCGAGGTCAGCCTGGAACAGGCTGAGCTTCAGCGCCCCCGCAACCGGATAGAGCGTGAACACAAGGAGGAAGATGAGCGAGGGGAGCAGGAGCATCCACGCGAATGCGTTCAGCTTCCATGCCCGTCTGCGCCTTGTCGCCATCTTCATGTCGTTACCCCCTGCTTATTTGTTGAATGGCGCAAGCGCTTTGTCCGCCTCTTCCTGCGCCTTCTTCAGCGCAGTAGCAGAATCGGATGAACCTGTCAGTACGGACTGGATCGCATCGCTAAAAATTTTGGACACCTTGCCGTTGTTATGCGTAGACAGCTCCGCCGAAGCGTATTGCAGTTGGTCGCGCGCTACAAGAGCGGCAGGGAATTCCTGAGCATACGTCTTCATTTTGTCTGTCTCATAAGCAGAGATTCGCGGCGCTACATAGCCTGTATCGATACTCCACTGAGCAATGCGCTCGGATTCCGTCATGAACTTGATGAATTTCCAAGCTGCTTGCTTCTTCGCTTCGCTGATGCCTTTGAACATATAGAAGTTACCGCCGCCTGTTGGCGTACCGTATTGCTTGTTTTTCGGAAGCATCGCTACGCCGAAGTCGAACTTGGCATTGTTCTTCACGTTCGTCAAGTTGCCTGTCGTATGGTACATCATCGCTGTCTTGCCTTCGATAAAGTCGGACGGAACCGTACCCCACTCGATCGCGCCTTCCGGCATCGCCTTATGCACCGCTGCGAGGTCTCTCCAGAATTGCATCGACTGCACATTTTCCGGTGTATCGAAAAATACTTTCTTGCCGTCTTGCGTCATAATGTTGTCGCCGCTTTGCAGCGCGAACGTCTGGAACATCCAATACAGGAAGCCTGTCGACGGAATTTCAAGGCCCCACTGTCCGTCCTTCGTCAGCTTCTTTGCGGAGTCGGCCAGTTCTTCCCAAGTCGCAGGCGCTTTCTCCGGATCAAGGCCAGCCGCCTTGAACATTTCTTTATTGTAGAAAAGGACGATTGTACTGCGTTGGAAAGGAATCGACCATGTCTTGCCGTCTGTCTGGCCATTAGCCAGGAAAGCCGGATAGAAATCCTTCAAATATTCATCGCCGCCGTCAGCCGCAATTAGCTCATCCAGCGGTTCGATAGCATCCATGTCCAGCAAAGTGAACAGCTCCGTGCTCAGAAGCACAGCTAGATCCGGAGGCGTCTTGCCTTGGATAGCCGCTTGCGCTTTGACCATCGTGTCGGCATAGCTGCCTGTGTATACCGGCTTCACCGTAATGTCCGGATTTTCAGCCATAAAATCCTTCGCCATGTTCTCGATCACTTCCGTGATCGGGCCGCCTACCGCTACTGGATAATAGAAGCTGAGCTCTACCTTCTCTCCCGCTGGCTTGTCCGCTTCCTTCGCTGGCGCCTGTGTTGCCGTGCCGTTACTGCCGGCGTTGCTTGCGGATGGCTTCGCTCCGCCATTACCGGAACAGCCGACGACAAACATGGCGCAAGCGCAAATGACAATCAGTGCTTTCATCATGGAACGCATGGGTGGATAACTCTCCTTTTACTTGTCTTTTTTTATATAACATGGCCGTCCCCACAACCGTCAGCGCGCTGAAACAAGATTTGCGGCGGAAGGGCTGCCAACGTTATTGCAGCGTGATGCAAAAGAAGGCAATAAAAAAGAAAACACTTATTTGAGCAGAAGTCATCATCACGGCATTCCCCTTGCGGAATAATCTCTCGTGAATGACCGTACATCTTTTCAAACAAGGGTTTTCTCATATTCTCAACCCGTGTGCCCTCGTATTCTGTTGGTGTCTTGCTTCTAGGACAACTATAGCGCCCAACTATTAAAGCAGTGTCAACGAAATGTAGAGATGTTGTAAAGCGGAAAGCTGCTTCAGAAAAAAACAAGCTCCGGGCTGCATCAGCCTGAAGCTTGCTTCTAATACTAGCGTTTTCTATATGTGGATTCTAAGTTATTTACGGCAGCAATTGCAGCCGGACAATAAGATTGTATAAGGCCTGCACGCTTTCGGAGCGGCTTGTCTGCTCCAGCGGCGCAAAGCGGTCATTGCCGCGCCCGTTCATCAGTCCAAGCTTTAGCGCTTGCTCGACCTCATCCTTGGCCCAATGAGCAATATCCCCTTTGTCGCCAAAGCTATCTATTGTTCGGGTGGCCTCGCTGCCCTTCAGCGCATTCCCATGCTGCTGCGCCCATTGTGTAGCACGGACTAGCAGAATCGCCATCTGCTGGCGCGTAATCCGCGCCTCTGGCGCAAAGCGCTCCTCCGATACGCCGCTTACGAGTCCCGCCTGATAGGCTGCCGCAACGGAATCGGCATACCATTGGCCGCTGTCGATATCCAAGAACGGCATATCTCTATCAGGTGCCTGCAAGCCCAGAGCCCTGACAAGCAGCGCTGTAAATTCCGCTCGCGTCACCGCCCGCTCCGGCGCAAAGCTGCCCCCTCCCATACCTTCGACAATATGCTTGGCAGCAAGTCTTGTTATCGCTTCGTGTCCCCAATGGGAGCTTGGCACATCCTGGAATACCGGGCTGTATTCCATGACCGTATAGCGGCTGAAATGCGTCGAGCCGGCTTCGATATATCCGTTGTTTACTTTTCCACGGACATAATGCAGCGTTCCGTCATTCATCAGCTGATAGATGCCAGCAAGCCATAGGTCGGTTCCTTCTTCAAGCTGGAAGTGCATATTGGCCTCTTCACTGAAAGTTGTCACAACCGTCCGCATGCCTTCGCGATCAACGGCCTCCAGTTTGAAATCCATGATTATGCCGCGCTGCTTCATTCCATCAGCTAGATTCTGCTCAGCCTTAACCGGAATCATAGAGAGCTCCAGTCTGCCATCCCCTCGTTGTTCTTCAGGCAGGGCTTGCAGCGCGGCCAGCAAAAGCTTGGCTGGAAGCTGCAGCGTCCACGAACCGGATTGAACAGATAAGCCATCAGCAGGAAGCCAATCGCTCATGCCGCCCGGAAGGGATACCAATGTCTGCTTGCCGCTGAGCTTCAGCTTGCCGCCTAACGATGCAATCTCTGCTGCTGTTGGTTCATATTTGGACGTACTCTCTGTGCTCTGTCCTCCGTCACTCGGCTGGGTTGGCGTCGTCTGATTCGCTACCGTCACCCGGATCGGCTCCGAATAAACTCTCCAGCTCGACTCCGGCACAGCCTCTCCTTCCACCGGCTGGAACAACGGGAAGTCATGATAGAATTGCAGAATCGCATGGCCGGGTTTAACCGCCTTAATCAGGTTGCCTTCCAGTTCCACAGCACCTGAAGCTTCGCCTAGAATACGAACTCCGCCACTCAATGGAATGTCTGCTCCAGTCCGTGATGCAACTGCAACCAGCTCATCCCAGGACAGCTCTGCTCCCGGACGCAGCGTGTAGCTTCCGTTCGCCCGCAGGCTGCTAATACCGGTCGGCAGCTCATTCATCCAGTTCGCATAGTCCGTAATAATGCCGCCGACTCCGCGCGCCGCCAACTCCTGCATGCCGCTCTTCGTATTCACCGTCCAGCCTACGGATGCAACGCCGCGCTGTTTGGCATAAGCGACAAGCTCAGGCGTCATCAGCGTCGTATTGGCCAGCAGGAATGCGCCAAGCTGCACATTGTCCGTGATCAGCTTCTCCGCTTGCACCAGCTCTTTGCCCGCTTCAGGCACGCCGCCATCCAACACGAAGCCGATGCCGATCTGCGGATTCTGCTCATGCACCCGCTTCAGTACTTCACTGCTGAAGCTGGACACATAAACATCTGCCACCATATCGTAATGCTCAATCAAATCAACAAGCTCCCGTTCGTAACCGATCCCCTTCATTTCCAGCGCAAGTACAATGTCTTTATCCTTGGCATAGGCCAGCAGCTCAGCCAGCGTCGGAATTCGAGCATCCGGAAATTGATCATAGATCGGCTGCCATACTGCCTGATCCGTGCGATTGGCCGTCAGCGCCTTCAGCTCCGCAAGCGTCATCTCGCTTGCCCGCCCGCTGCCGTTCGTCGTCCGATCTACCGTGAAGTCATGCAGCAGCACCAACTCGCCATCCTTGGTGCGCAGCACATCCGTTTCAATCACATCGGCATTCATCTCTACCGCAAGCTTGAAGGCGTCCATCGTATTCTCCGGCGCCAGCGAGCTCATGCCGCGATGCGCGACGAACAACGGCGGAACGCCAAGCGTCGCTTGCTCGTCATAGCTCTGAATCGCTTCGACCGCCGCTTGCGGCTTGCTCGTCATCAGTCCGTTAACGCCTGCCGCGATCGCCCGGTGAAGATCAGCCTCCTGCTCCATTCCGTATGCCCATACCGAGATTCCCCGAGCCGCCAGGTAAGCGGTCAGCTCGGCGCTTGCCGCCCGGTAATCCAGCAGCGCTGTCAAGCCCGTGCTGTTTCTTACGCTAATGACGATATCGTTCCATTGCTCCCGCTTGAGGCTTGTGCCTTGAATACGCACAACTCCGCGATATTCATCATCCAGCTCGCGCATGTCCTTCACGACAGTGGCATTCCCCGACACGATCATGACATCCTGCATTTCAAGCTCGCCAAGCAAGCCGTGTACCGCCAGCATAAGCGCACGGTCTTGCAGCTCCAGCATCGGCAGTCTGTGACCGTCAAGCTGCTGCAGCGCATCCTTCAGCTCCATGTTCACATTGATTGCCATCAGCTTGCCGCCCGATAGACCAACCGTTAGCAGGAAAGCCGAAGTTCCTGAGACGAATGTTTCAGGAAGCACTCCTGATGCATCAGCCACTGTTGGCGCTGCCGCCAGCTTGCTCTCTGGCTCCTCGGTCAATAGCACATTCTCCTTCAAGTCCGATACCGGAATCAGATCCGGGCGTCCGTTCGGCCCGAACAGCAGCAGTCCCGGCGTCGGGTTCGGCTGATCGACAAAGTCGGCGCGGCTGTTTTTCGTATCCGTATCGCTAATACGCTCCAGTGAATGCCCTCCCGCAACGCCCGGATGAGCTTCAATGCCCATATACATGCCGGACCGATACACAACGACATCGATCAAAGCTTTGTTGCGGTCAAGCAGCAGCACCTCGTCGCCCGTATTCGCAAGCTGCATATTGCCGCAGCCCCAGTTGCAATTCGGGATCATTTTCGCCACTTCGGGATCTGACTCGTCAAGCTCGAAGTCGGCTTTGATGCCATAGCGCTCCTCAATGCCCTTGGCATTCTTAGCCACGACAATGACTTCATATGGCGCCAGTACCGTTCCTTCCGGGAAGTTGTACATCCCTTCCGCAGCCGCCTGTCCTTCTGTCTCTTCATCGCCCAAATAATAGCCGCTTATATCAATCGGCTGCGTGGAAATGTTCGTCAGCTCGATATATTCGCCCGTAATCTCTTCGAAAAGCGGATCATACACCACTTCTGTAATGAGCAGCGTCTGGCTGGTCGGAATCGGAATTGGCTTGTTCGGCAGATCTGGCGGCGCAGCCGCAAAGTCCGCTGCCGGGACATCGGTATCGCTAATGCGATTAATCGCATTGCCGTTGCCGCCAGCCGCAGCCGTCACTCCTTTGTAAGCAATGCCGCGGTAAGTCATATCTTTCAGATAAGGCACAAAATCAACAACTTCATTGGCTCTATCCATCAATAGAATCTCGTCGCCGCCATTCGCCAGCTGGATGACGCCGGTGGACCATGTCGTCGGCAGCAAATCAGGTACGGCCGGATCATCTTGCGGCTTGAATACGCCCTCCCATGGCACTTCGAAGTCCGGCGACACGCCGTATGTCTGCTTGAATATAAGCGCGGACTGGCTGACAACGACAACCTCGCCCGGCTCAATCACCGTACCGGCCGGGAATTCAGCCATGCCCTCGCCGCCGCCTTCGTTAATGCCGTCGCCCAGCTTGAAGCCGCCGATATCCACCGGCTTCGTTCCATAGTTGCGCAGCACAATGTATTCTTTGCCGTCATCGGCTCCCGGCGCATCGTACATGAATTGCGATACGCGAACCGGCGGACGCTCAGCTGCCGGAGGCTCGGAGCCATAGCTCTCCCATGACACCAAGTCCAGCTTCAGCATCCGGTCCATGATGAACGTAGTCGTATACCGGTATTTGTTCGCCCCGGATTCCAACAGCACATACAGCTCTCCCCCGGCCACGGCTATGCCTTCCGACATCGGTACCGTTACAAGCGAAGCATTCGTTTCTGTAGCGGATTGGCCGTCCAGGAACCACAGCGGTACAGTAACACCATTCACAACAGCGCTCGCATGCGGCGTTCCTGCCAGATCCGGCGTACGGTAACGGTATAGCGTGCTGTCATTGGCGCGCCCGTACGAGGTGCTCAAATAGACAGTGCTGTCGTCGAATGCCGCTCCTTGCACTTTTTCCCGAATAGAGAACAAATAATTAGGTGTTGCTGTTGTTGCCTTATTGCCATTCCAGTTGTCTGCGCCCGGAAGGCCTGTGTCTGTCGACAGCTCGTAGCCCGCCATCCAGGCATAATGCGTCTCGCCATCCCGGTTCGCAATATGATGCTGCGGATCGGTCGGATATGACTTTGCCTCATAGAACTCGCCTACCCACAGCACTCCGTCCGCATAAGTCATGAAAGCTGCTTGCAGCGGCACCGGAATGACTCCGGTGAACTGCACCTCTCCCCCATGCTCCGCCGCCCCAATATCAGCAACATCGAGCCGGTACAGGTACGTCTCCGAGGCGACCCACACATCGTCGCCGATAATCGATATGCCCCCGGCATGACCCAAGTACGGCGTGCCGTCCTCGTTCATGAGCGAAAGCGACTTGAGCTGGACACCTGTCGATTCCTGCATAACCGATAGCACGCCGGGACGGCCGTCGTCCATATACGACACGGTTACAAGCCAGTCCAGCTCTTCGTCGTAAGCAATGCCCTGCGGCACGACGCCTTCGGCAAGGCCAGGAATAACCGGTCCGAGTTCGCCGATCTCCCAGGTCAACGCGTATTTCTCAGGCTGCAAGAGCGGCGCGCGTTCCGTCTGCGACAGCTTCTGGTGCCCAGGCTCTGCCGAAGCAATCGCAGAAGGAGCAGACTCCTTGTCTGATGTGTTCACTGCGCTGACCTGAAAGTCGTAAGAGATATTGCCAATGAGCCCGTCCACTCGAAAAGAAAGCTGCGATGCCGGCACTTCAAATTGCAATTGGCCGTCCATATAGATGTGGTAGCTCCAAAGATCGGATTCACCGTTTGGGGACCAGCTAAGGTCTGCCGATCCTGCTCCTGCAGCAGCGGTGAGCCCTATAGGAGACTGCGGCGCTTCGGTATTCACGACTGGCTTCGGCGGAGCTTGTCCCGCTACTACATAACCCGGTGTCGGCGCCTGCAAGCCGTCAATCAGCTCCATGGCCGTACTGCCGCCGCTAGGATAGCGGAATGTGATCGATTTGCCTTCCGCCACATGCGAGGCGGAGTAGGAGGCTTTGGCAATCTCGTTGCCAGAGAGGCCCCGAATCGTGACATTCTGATTGCCGCTGTTCGTAAGCCCGCCAATGTTCTCAAAGATGCGGTAG
Source organism: Paenibacillus sp. NPDC057967 (assembly GCF_042887015.1). Classification (NCBI taxonomy): domain Bacteria; kingdom Bacillati; phylum Bacillota; class Bacilli; order Caryophanales; family Paenibacillaceae; genus Paenibacillus; species Paenibacillus sp. NPDC057967. The sequence goes on along the minus strand of NZ_JBHVQB010000002.1, from coordinate 494,440 downwards.
CTGCCCTCGGGCACATATTTGCCCGTATATTCGGCGTAATAATAGCTGTTGAACGCTTCCATGCCAATTGGCGCAATCTCTCCTCTGCGCGTCCAGATCACATAGCTGCTCCATTCCGGCAGCACCAGTGATTCTTCAATGGTCACAGACCAGCTAGCGGAAGCAACCGTATGGCCTTGAAGTTCTACGGGATGGCTTGCTGCATTGTACAGCTCGATAAATTCAAAGGCGTCATACCCGGCAAAGTTAGCCGTATCCGGTACCAGCTCTGTAATGAGCAGCTCTCCCGGCAGCGGCGCCGCAATATCGCCATCACCTGGCGATGGTGTAGGCTGAGGCTCGCCGCCCGGATCAGGCGCCCCCGGAAGCTGCTCCGCCAAAAGCGTACCCGGCGTCGGCGTCTCGTCATTGCGCAGCCGCTTCATGTCGGCGGAGTCTCCCGCCTTGTAGATGACGCTGCGGTTCAGCATGCCATCGGCAACGCCTTCGTTGAACAAGGCCGACACAAGCGGTTGACCTGCGGTATCCGCTATCGCTACCTTGCGCAATGCGCTGTCATGAAGACCCTGCGCCGATGTTGTAAGCGCTATCTCAATAACGTCTGCGGAATCCAGTGAAACGCCGTAGTTGGCGTTAAAGTCCTCCAGCGGGACATTCGGGTAGTCGAATTTTTTTAGCCATAGCACCTTCGTCTCCCCTGCCCCAATTGTCGTATCGCCTATAGGCCAGCGATTGGCCGGATTCGTCATGCTGCTGGTAAAGTATTGAAGCTGGTATTGATTCAGATTGATCGCTGCCGTGCTGCTGTTGTGCAGTTCGATAAATTCATAAGGCTGGCCCTCTCCCCCGGAACGCGGCACAATCTCGGTGATCCACAGCGCTGACGGAGCCTCGGCTGCATACGCGCGATCTGTCCATGACTGCGGCCACAAGCCTGCCAGCAATGCAGCAACCAGCACATATGCACTCCACTTCTGAAACTTTTTCTTCAACACGATCCCTCCCAGTAATATTGGATTCTACCAATCTCACAACCTGTGAATCCGGGTCCGACATGCCCCTTGCAACAAAAAAAGAGAAAACCCCGTTTGATTCAGGTAGAAGCAAAATGCTTCCAGCCTTCGTGCAAACAGGGTTTTCTCGTTTTCTCCGACCCATATTCCATTCAGTTGTTAGCTTTATTATATACACGAATGTTACGAGAGTGTGAAGAAGTTTTTGAGAAGTTGTAAAAAAAGAGGCAGAGAAAGAAGACGAAGGCCCAAAAAAAAGAGAGGGAAATAGACTTGTAATCTTCAAGAATGACCAGCTTGCGTGATCCATAGAATAACAAAATAAAGGAAAGTGTGCGAAAGGAGCTGTTCTGACATGACGATTTTGAACAGAAGCGAAAGAGGCGCGGAAAAGGAAGGCTGCGATTTTACGATTGAAGTGAGCGGAGAAGGCGTGACATCAGCAGCGCCGGACCGGACGATCATCACCCTCGGTGTTGTGACTGAAGGCAAGGAGGTTGCGCCAGTCCAGCGCGAGAATGCAGACGCAATCCGGGCTATTATCGAAGCATTGACAGCGCTTGGAGTGCCGAGATCAAATGTGCAGACAAAATCGTATAGTATCGACCCACAATACGATTACGAGGATGGCAAGCAAGTATTCCGCGGATACAAAGCAACGCATCTGCTGCAAATTACGCTGGATGGCGTAGAGCATGCCGGGACGGTGCTGGACACGGCAACCGCCCATGGCGCCAATTTGGTCTCCGAGGTCGCCTTTGCCTCCTCCGAAGCGGAGAAGCATCAGGAGGAAGCGCTCGCGCAAGCCGTGCGCCGCGCCCAGCAGAAAGCAGCCGGAATTGCGGCAGCGCTTGGCGTCTCCCTATCCGCCGTGCCATGCAAGGTACAGGAGATCGGAACCGAAGGCGAGCCCATCCGCTTCAAAACGATGATGGCGGCCAGCGACGCTACGCTGATCGAGCCGGGTCAATTGACCTTCAAAGCGGCTGTGCGCCTTTGGTATCTTTTCGCATAAGATGCGTTCAATTGTTGACGATCCAGCTCGGGGTAATCCGCCAGCCTTCCTTCGTACACCTTCTCCATCCGGGGGTGGCGGTGGAAGTGCTGCGGTGTAACAAGAGCAGGCGGCAGCTCTCCCGCTTCCGGGTTATTCCACAGCGAGAGTCCGCCTCTGCGGAGCACCTCCGCTACGAATTGCGAGCAGAAATAAGCGTCCGGGATTTCAAGGTCTCGGTTTAGCAACACACCGATTAGACCGATCAAATTGTAGGAATAACGCTCCCGTTCCTCGCGGAACTGCTCAATCGCCGCGGCGACAGCTTCCTTTTCTTTGCGCGTTACTTGGAGACGCAGCAGAATACAGGATGTATTTTGATAATAGCTGTAAGTGCCATAATAAACGTCCTCTTGAACAAAACCAGCATTAAGCGGGTTGCGCGCCGTCTTGCGGCCGAAGCTGTACAGCTCGTTCAGCTCAGAATCCAGCGCGATGGACGCATGGTTATAGGGGGCATTCGTGAAGCATTGAATCAGCCTCGAAAATGCAGTTCCCGTATTGGAAAGCAGAATGTATAAGTATGATTTGCGGCTCGTTGGATTCTTTGGACGGTTCGTTTTGCCTGCTGTCATATCCGTCACCTCTTCGTTCATAATGGCAGCCAGTCGAATTGTTTATGACTTGGTACCAATATACCAACGGTCTGAAGGACGGAATAGTACCAACTCTGTCTGGTACTGGCCTTCGGGCCTGAGGGGGAGAATAGTGAGAGCGGAAAGCGCGCTGTGTTTTTCTGTATGACGATGTTCGGTTGATTGACGGGCTGTTGGGGCCCGTCTGTTACTCATTGGGCGATCTAGTAGCGTAGCACTCTTATGACGGAACTTCCGATGCTCATCTGCTGCTGACTGGTGTTTTTAGTTCCTGCTCCTAATTAACAGTTTGTGACAATACTATTCCGCTTAGATGGGCATGAACGGGCATTTAGTGTTTTGTAGAAACGTTAATTTTGGATTTTCAGCACCTGCTCCTAATTAATGTTTTGTGGCAACACTATTCCACTCACATGGGCATGAACGCGCATTTAGTGTTTTGTAGAAACGTTAATTTGGGATTTTTAGCTTACTGGCATGAATAACGGAGCGACTCAACGCAAACTATATTGGACAAAGACAACGTGTCTCAGCAACACACAAAAGAGCCCCGCCGCCTCTCGGCTGCGGAGCTTCTTTGCACATTCTTATTGGCGGCGTCCTACGACACGACTGACCTGCCAAGACTATTAGCCAAGGCTCAACGTCTGAGCGAAGTTGTGCTAACGACACCATAACGGGATAGCAGCCTGCGGCCGATCCAGGCGACGGCGCGATCAGTCAGGAAACCCATGAGGCCAAGGCAGATCAGGCCGACGAAGATCCAGTCCGTGCGGAAGAACAGACGCGAATTCCAGATCAGATAGCCGACGCCCTCGTTGGATGCAATCATCTCCGCACCGATAATCGCCATAAAGGATGTGCCCATCGCGAGCCGGATGCCAGTGAACATATAGGGTACGGTAGCGGGAATAATAACATGCAAGACGATCTGCCATTCCGATGCACCCATGCTGCGGGCAGAACGAATCTTATCCTCTTCCACCGACATGACCCCGGTTAGCGTGTTCAGCACGACGATAAAAAAGGTCGCGTACAGAATCAACGCTATTTTCGAGGTTTCGCCAATTCCGAACCATACCAGAAACAGCGTAATAAACGCGATAGGCGGTATAAACCGGATAAAGTTCAAAAACGGCTCCGCTACAGCACGGATCGCACCTACCTTACCGATAATCAGTCCGACAGGTATCGCTATCAGGCTCCCTAGCGTCCAACCCGCCAATACACGGTACGAGCTAATGCCGATATATTGCAACAGAGTTCCGTCCTGCAGCAGCTCATACCCGCCTTGCGCCGTATAGATCGGTCCCGGCAATATCTCCGGCCCGTACACCAGCGACAAGAGCTGCCACATCGTCAAGCCTCCTAGCAGGAAGAGGCTATGAACCCCCCATTTTTTCAATCTCGCGCTCATGGCGATCACTCCGTTTCCCTTTTCAACTCATACGCCGTGCCATTGACAGCAGAACTCGCTATTCCTCAAAATGCGATTGAATCACCTCATGCAGCTTATGGAATTCTGGAGAAGCCAAATCACGTGGATAAGCCAGCGGCACATCGTAGATATGCGAGATATGCGACGACGGTCCCGCCGACATGATGCCGATTCGGCCGCCGAGCAGAAGCGCCTCCTGAATGTCGTGCGTCACGAAGATGACGGTCTTGTCGGTGCTGCGCCAAATATTGACCAGCTCCCGCTGCATCGTGCGGCGGGTCATGGCATCGAGCGCCCCGAACGGCTCATCCATGAGCAGAATGTCGGGATCGTTAGACAATACGCGGGCCAATTGCACCCTCTGCTTCATGCCGCCCGACAGCTCGCGCGGAAATTTCCCTTCGTGACCAGAGAGACCGACCATGGCAATGTACTTGTCGGAGATTTCCTTTCGTTTGGCAGCGGGTATCCGCTTCATCCTCAGACCAAACTCTACGTTCTCCCGAACGGTCAGCCAAGGAAAGAGAGAGGAGTCCGCCTGCTGGAAGACGACAGCACGATCCTGGCCGGGACGCACCACTTCCTTCTCCCCGACACGCACCTCGCCCGAGGTCTTGGAGACGAAACCGGCGATGAGACTAAGCAGCGTCGACTTGCCGCAGCCGCTCGGCCCAAGCAGGACAAAAAATTGTCCGCCTTTAACGGTCAGGTCCACATCCTTGATAATGTAATGCAGTTCTCCCGCCGATGGCTGCGAGTAGCTTTTATTCAATCGCTCGATGTAAATTTCATTGCTTTTCGACGCTGCGCTCATCCCATCATCCCCCTATTTCAATTCGACGCGATCCGGGAATGTCTCCCGCACCAGCTCCAGATTCAATTTATCGTCCAGGTTAAAATCCTTCTCGATGATGCCATTGTCAACCATATACTGCTTTTGGCCTGCCATGCCCTCATAGGCCTTCTGCGTGAAGCCGATATTCCACGGATTTTTTGGCAAATCCTTTAGTGTAGCCTCACGAGGCTGCTTCACTTCCTTGTACAAAATGTCGGCCGTCTCGTCAGGATGGTCCTGAGCGTACCTCGACGCTTCGTCGACCGCCTTCAAGAAAGCGATAACCCCTTCCCGATTGCTGCCGATCAGCTCGTTGGAGGTAATTAGCCCCGTGCCGAGGCGCACTGGCGTCTGGGACATATCCGTCAGCTCATAAGCTTCTTCCAGCGCGCCGAATTTTTCGTTCAGAACCGCCCCATAGACCCATGCCCCGTCAATCTCACCTTTTTTCAAAGCGACATAAGCTTCATCAAAGCCGCCTTGGCCGATCAGCTCGACCTCCGACAGAGCAATCCCGTTCTCAGCCAGGTAAACGTCCCATAGATAAGGAATAAAAGTGCCTCTGGAGAAGCTCAGCTTCTTGCCCTTCAAATCCGCCGCGCTGCTGATCTCCTTGCGCACAAACAGCTTCCACTCGCTGGCGCTCAGTTCGGTAGCAGTGCCGGATGAGGCAATAATGGAATAATCGCCTTTGCTGACAGCGTTCAGCAGCGGGAAATCGGCGCCGAACGCGACGTCTACTTGCTTGATAAAGAGCGCATTGACACCCTCGGCCGGAGTCGCGAACGTCACCAGTTCAGCGTCAAGGCCATGCTTATCGAAGAAGCCTTTGCTCTTCGCAACCTGGAATACCGTATTCGTCGTAATGTCTGCAATTCTGAGCTTAAGCTTGGGACCATCGCTTTTTCCGCTGGAGCAGCCGGTCATTAGAACAGCAGCTGCAACCAACGTCAGCAGTACCAAACTCCATCTGTTTGCCGAACTACGATTCTTCATGGCTATTCTCCTCCTTCGCAGGGGCTTCATCGGTACGTGCCACGCATAAAGCACCCTCTTCATAAGACAATGTCCCTTCTACTTCAACGGCTGTAATCGCTCCTCTTGGCGCTGCGCCCGGCAGACGATAGTCCGCCACATCCAGCGGCGCAATCTCCGTCTCGACCGGCTGCTCCAGCTGAGGCACCCATTCGTAAGGCACGCGGTATGCGCGATATACCATGTTGGAGTTGCGTTTATTTTTGTAGGGGGAGATATGCTCCCATACCAGCTCATGCTCGTTCGTCACCTCGAAGATGCGTCCGTCCGCCCCTTCCGTAATGAGGGTATTGCCGTTCGGCAGCCGCTGGGCGGAGCTGATATAGGGGCTGTAGAACCGATAAGAGTCAAGCGGTGCCTGGAAGCCCGCTTCCGTCGGCGTATACTGCCATTCGATCTCCAGCGTAACGGGATTGATCTCCAGAATGCGGGAGTGATCGCGCCGCGCGTTTTTCAGACCGTCCGGGGACTCTGGATTCGGCAACCCGTAGCCGCCCCAGCCGCCATTGTCGAAGATGAGAATATTGCCCTCTCCCGGCAGTCCTCTCGGAATCATGTGAGCATGGTGCTGGCCGATAATCCAGCCGATATGCTTAGTCGCTTCGTCATTGTAATTCGGACCGAGCTTCCATACGATGTTCCCTGTTTTTTTATCGATAATGGCAATAATATTCGTCTCGCGCGCATCCCAAATGATATTGTCCGGATGGAACCGCTCGTCGCCCCTATCATAAAATTGATTCGGACCAAGCACCGAAGCGGAATTGATATGCATCCAGTCGCCTGCGTTTGTACCAAAAAATCTCGTATTCGGATCCTTGTACAGCGCTCGCTTCGCATCCTCGTCAAAGCCCAGCTCCTCGAAATGGTCGCTGCACGTCCACTCCCAGATGACATTGCCTTCCCAGTCGACTTCAAGAATCGTATCGTCCAGCAGCTCCTTGTCGGAAATTTCCGGACGGCTTACATTTTTATGCGCCAGCACGATCGTATTGCCGGAATCCGTCTTCGGCTCCTGCCCGGGAACGTAATAGCCGACAGGATTGCCCTCTCGCTGGTAATCATGATGCTGGCGCGCCATCCACTGCGCAGAATGTCCAGGATCTTCAATCCACTGGTAGCGGTCGAACTTCCAGACAATATTGCCGTTCCAATCCACCTGTACCAGATTCAGCTCATCCTGAAAACCATACTGAGGATCGCGCTCCGCCGTACTGCCCAGCACATAGCCGCCGGGAAGCAGCTTGTTCGGAAAGCCTCTCAGCCCCTTCCACAAATGCACCTCTCTGCCGTTCATATCGACCAGCAGCGCGCCCGTCTCCGCCGCCTGATAAAGCGTATAGCCGCTCCATGCCTTTCTCGGGTTATATACCGTCGTTCCTGTCGGATAAATCGTAGGGTGTCCCATCGTTAATTGCTCCTCTCTCACGCCAAATTTAGTAGGAAATAAATCGATTCGTCCGGTTTGTTGATTCCGCACCCTTAGTCTTCTGGGCAGTCTGCTTCTCTTCCGCATAAGCCATCACGGTACCCGAGAATCGTTCCACATTATGACTCAATCTTTTGAAAATCATGATTTGCGCATCCAGTTCCTCGGATGTAAAGCCCTCGAACAATACCGAGATCATATAAGCTCCCGCATCCCGGTTGCGCTTCAACAGCTCCCGCCCTTGCTCGGTAATCCGCAGAATAACGGTACGGCGGTCTTCCTCGCTTCGCACCCGGACGGCAAACCCGCCATCCTCCAGCTTGTCGCATAATGCAGTGACCGCTCCCGACGTAAAGTCCAGCTGCTCCGCCAGCTCCCCGAGACGCTGCTCTCCCTGCTGATGAATTAAATTCAGAATGAGCAAGCCCGGCAGCGAAATGCCTTCAATCGTAATTTTGTCGCGCTCCTTCACGAAACGTCTGACCAGCTTGCGGAACAGCCAATCCGCTTCCTCAAGCAACTCCCAATTCCTGTTGTCCATATATCCCCCTTCATCCACACGCCGGATGAGAAAACCTCTATCGAGGCTTTTCCAAATAGAATTTTTATATCCGATCCCCCGGAAAACTTATAAATTCTATTGTGGTAACAAAAAAACTCCTGGCTTCCTCTAGCAAGTAGAGAAAAGCAGGAGCCTTTGGCGGTCCAATCGGCGACTGATTGATTTAATTTTAAGATAATGAACATTCATCAAATGATTAATCATTAAATGAGTGTTCGTTGATTTGCGTTGGATTCAGACTAAACCAATTATTCACACCTGTCAAGTAGGAATAATAAAATTTGATAAATAAAGAAGCCTCCACCACCTCGTTCAAGGATGCGGAAGCTTCTCGTTTTTCAAGTATTTTGAAATTTAATAGCGGGATTAGCTGCAAGTTACATCCTCTTCATAAGCTTGCCTCCAACCAGCTACTTCCCGGAAGCGGCGAGACCCGTCTTGCGCAAATACACTCTCCAGCTTGTGCACCACAGCGCCGGATCATCGAGGGAGGATTCGTCAATGCGATGCACGGTGCTGGCATGCGGCGCGTCCTTGACGATTTGCGGCTCGTTGTAAGCCTCGTAAGAGATATGCTCCAGCGCAGCAATGTACTCGTCCAAGTCATCCTTGGAATACGATTCCGTCGGCTCCAGCGTGAACGGTTGCGGTACGATATACGGATGATGGCTGGTCCAGTAGTGAAGGCCGAAATCGCACATTCTGCGTTGTACGTCTTCTGTCGTAACACCTGTTTCTTGCGCAAGCTGCTCCCAGCTATAGCGCACCTGCTCCAGACGCATGCCTTCCACATACGGAGCGCTAGCCCCGCGGATTTTCGTAATATGGTGATACAGATAATTGTTGTTCAATACGGCGATCTGGGCCACATTGAGCAGCCCGACTGCTCCAAGACTGCGAATCCAGGCGTACGAGCGCAGCACGGTCTGGGCGACGCCGTGGAAGGAGCGCACCTTACCAATGCTATACTCCTGATCCCACTTAAAGGTGTAGCGGCCGTTCTCTTCCTCGACATAAGGCCCTGGCAGGAATGGCTTCAGCTTCTCCACGACGCCGAGCGCGCCAGTCGCTGGACCGCCGCACATATGCGGCGCGGCAAACGTCTTGTGCAGGTTGAAGAAGCACATATCGAAGCCCGCTTCCTTCGCTCTCGCAATGCCGAGCAGGCCGTTGGCGTTCGCCTGATCGTAGAAGCACAGCCCGCCCGCTTCATGCACCAGATCGGTAAATTCGCGGATGCGCGGATTGAAGATGCCCGTATCCTCCGGGTTCGCCACGACAAAGCCCGCCGTCCGCTCCGAGATGACACCCTTCAGCTTCTCGATATCCGGGAAGCCGTTCTCATCCGGGTACAAAGTAATAATCTTATAGCCCTTGACCGCAGCCGTTGCCGCTTGCGATGGATGAGAGAAGATCGTCGTAATGATCTCATCGCGCTGATCGCCTTCGCCGTTCGCCTCATGATAGGCCCGGACGATCGACGCCATGGCGAACAGCGCCTGCGTGCCGCTGCTCGGCTGGAAGCTGAATGCATCCATGCCTGAAATCTCGCGCATCGCCAGATCCATGCGGTGATAGATTTCCAGCATGCCCTGCACGGTGCTCTCATCCTGCAGCGGATGCAGATCGGCTACCTTGTCGCTGCGAATCAGAAACTCGTTAACACGCGGAATATATTTCATCGTGCAAGTGCCTTGCCCGATCTCGACATTGAGATCGGAGCCGAGCGTCTCCTGCGATAATCTCAAATAATGGCGCAATACCTTCGCTTGACCGATTTCCGGCAGCTTGGGCGCCTCGCTTCTGCGCATGGACGCCGGAATTAGCGATACGCCGTCGCCGACCGCTTCCTTAATTTCGGCTTCCGCCTCAGGTACCCAGACGCCGCGCTCCCCAGGCTGATGCAATTCAAATATAACCGGTTCATCCCATTTGGCCTGATGAAAGGCTCTTACCTTCTGCTCTCTCTTGATCGGTTTCATATGATCGCTCCTCCCCTTACGCTTTGTCAGTCAGACGCTTCAGCGCCGCAGCCAATCGGTCGATGTCTTCCTGGAAAATAACCTCCGTCACGCAATAAAGCGCACATTGCCCGAGTTCAGGGAAATCCTCCGTCAGATCCTTTCCGCCGAAGATGCCTTCCGCACGCAAGCCCTCGTTCAGCTCGCGCACCGTCTTACCTGTGCCATTGAAATCTACGACAAACTCCTTGAAAAACGCGCCGTCAAAACGTACCTTGACGCCCGGAATTTGGCCCAGCATGCGCGCCGCATACTGTGACTTCTGCATAATCGTAGTGCCCAGCTCCTGCATACCGTGCGGCCCCATAATCGCGAGGTAGACGCCCGCTACGATGCCCCACAGCGCTGTCTGCGTGCCTACCGATTCCTTGCCCTTCTCCCGCTTGGCGAAGGAAGTCCGCTCGTATGCCACGTCGCCGAAGCCGTATTCTCCCTCCACGCTGGTAGGCGCAATGCCGAACAGGCGGGACGGATATTCCATCACATAACGCTCCTCATCTCGCGTGGCGATAAAGCCGGCTTGGCCTCCTCCGTAATTCATCCGAATGCCGAGCGGCTGCAAGTCGCCGCAGACGATGTCCGCTCCGTAAGCACTCGGCGGCGCAAGCACGCCAAGCGAGCTTGGATCGACGCCGACGACAAACTCCGCTCCATGCGCATGCGCCAGATCGGCGATCTGCCCGCCGTTCGCTTCAATCATGCCGAGATAGCCCGGATTCTCGATATAGACGGCGGCAACATCGTCGCCAAGCTTGCTCTTCAAATCCGCCAGATCAAGCGCGCCCGTTGCCGTATCGAACTTGACCGTCTCCACTTGGATGACCGGGGTGCAATAGTTGATAATGATTTTGAGCTTGTCAGGCGAGACGGAGCCCGCTATCAGCACGCGTCCTCTTCCCGTCATCCGGGCAGCCATGCGCAGAGCGGTGGATGCCGCCTGCGCCCAGTCGAACGTCGGTACATTGACGACGTCCATATCGATCAGCTCTGCCATTAAGCTTTGATACTCAAACAATGCTTGAAAACGTCCATGATCTTCGTACGGCTCGCCCGCATACGCCGTAACGAACTCAGATCGCTGGCTGATCTCGTCGCATACCGCCGGAATAAAATGCTGCCAGCAGCCCGCCCCCAGGAAGCTTACCGCTTCCTTCGCGCTTGTATTGCGAGCAATAAGGCGCTCTACATGGCGCTGTAGCTCATATTCCGTCAGCGCCGGAGGCATATTCATCGCCTTCGGCATCCTCAGATGGGCGGGGACGCCTTGGTACAGCTCTTCTATATCGTTAATGCCGATGGAGCGAAGCATCGCTTTGCGCACCTCGGGCACTGTATTCGGAATATAAGGATGGACCGTTCTGTTAGGGGAAGTCATGCCATTCGCCTCCTGATTCTGATGAAAATGTTGCAACGCGTCTTTAAGTGCGTGTTCAAAAAGTCCGTTTTCAGCACATGAGCTTATGCTTCCGATGATGCGTTTTTTCAAAACGCTGCAGAAGATGGGATGAAGCTGAACAACCTCTTAAGCCAGCCCGCCTCCGTCTACGACCAGCACAGAACCTGTCACCCACTGCGACATATCGCTTGCCAGGAACAGCACCGCATTCGCGATGTCCTGCGGCGTGCCTAACCGAGCCAGCGGACGATCCGCCGAGGAGACGAGGAACGACTTCTCCTCCAGCTGGAGCTGCCGCGCTTCATCCCGCAGCAGCGGCGTGTCGGTGTCGCCGGGGCATACGCAGTTGACCCGGATGTTGTCCCTGCCGTGGTCAATCGCCATTGCTTTCGTCAGATTGACCATACCCGCTTTCGCCGCGCAATAAGCGGCCGCCTTGTCGCCGCCCTTAAGCCCCCAGCCGGAGCCGGTGTTGATAATGCTGCCGCCGCCATTCTCCGCCATGAACGGAATGATGAATTTGGAGAGCAGGAAAGCACCTTTCAGCGTAACGTCAAGAACGAGATCCCATTCCGCTTCTTCGGTCTCGACAACGGTTTTGCGGCGGATAACGCCTGCATTGTTGAACAATATATCCGCTCTGCCGAACCGCTCGCGAATGCCCTTTACCGCCGCCTCACATTGCTCCGCCGACGTCACGTCGCAGCGGAAGCTTTCCGCTTCTCCGCCGCCTTCGCGAATGCCCTCTGCGGCAAGCTGCGCTTGTTCCCCGTTCACATCGAGAATGGCGATCTTGGCCCCGAATCGAGACAGCGTCTGCGCCGTTGCCAGGCCGATTCCCGATGCGCCTCCGGTTACAACAGCTACCTTCCCTTGCACATTCAGCAATTGTTCGATCATGTCCGCTCTGCCCATTGTCATGACTCTCGCTCTCCTCTCATTATTAATTCCGCGCCCAGTGCAACAGGCGATATTTCTTCCGCATGGTACGGCTTCAGCTTCACTGCGAATTGGAACGGCTCCGGCTTCGCCTGATACGGCGGAAGCTGTGCCGGACCGCAGCTGTTGCTGCCAAGACCGGATTGCTTCCAGTCCAGATGCCAGACGATATAATCCCGCTCCTTCAGCTCGGAGCGATGCTTGGCAAGATCAAGATCCTCGGTCGCGTAACGATGTGCGCTGAAATTCAGCTCCGGCGCGCCAGCCGCCATTAGCCCGATTCCTCTGTCGTCATGCAGCGTTACCCAGCGAACATCGGTCCGGTTGCCGTTCTCCTGCGGATACACGTAAGGGAATTCCAGCTCCTCCACACTGCTGCGATACATGCCCACGGGGTTCGCGCGCTTGCTGTCCGCATAGTTCTCGCCCGGTCCGCGACCGTACCATACGGCTTGGCGCAGCGTCTGCGGCAACTCCAGCTCCCAGCCGATGCGCGGCAGCATCTCAGGCGGCTTGCCCTCCGGCAGGCCTGATACATCCAGCGTAACCAGTCCATCCGGCGCAATCCGGTAGACGACCTCGCAGCGGAAGCCCCAATCATAGACCGGAGGCGCGATGCGCAGCGAGAAACAGATCAGCCATTCGTCGCCATCCGCTTCGGCATGCCATCCATCTACACGCGTCTGCATCCGGTCCATATGCGCTTTGTGCCATTCCTTCACAACATACATATCGTTGTCGATCACAGCGCGCCAGAAGCTCATGCTTGGCCCTTTATGCAGCAGCGTGCTGCCTTCGAATGTCCACTCCGTCAGTTGCGCCTTGTGGAGATCGAACGCAAGTGTGAATCGATCCCCGGCAATGACAGCGCGGTTCCCCTCTTGCTCATAACGCAATGCGCCGTTCATCTCACGCTGTGGCTCGGCTCCCGCGACGCCTTCAGCTTCAGCAACTGCCGCAAGCGGCAGCGTCCATTGGTCGAAGGCCAGCTCATGGCCCCGCAGCGCCCAGCGCTGATCCGACGCAAGCGTCACGCTGACGCGCAGCCAAGCGTCACCGCTGCCTGCATCCAGCTCTCCGCGCTCATATGGCAAGTTGACAACGCCCTTCTCCCCTGCCGGAATCGGCGGCAGACGAAGCTCTCCGCTTTGAACGGCCTCGCCATTCTGCATAACCGACCAGGACAGCGACAGATGGTCCAGCTTCAGAAAATCATAACGGCTCAGCAGCTCCAGCTTGCCGTCTGCGGCATCCAGAATCTGCATCGTAACCGGCTCAATCGTTTTCTTATATTCCAGCAGCCCCGGTGATGGGGTGCGGTCCGGCAAGATGAGGCCGTCAATGACGAAGTTGCTGTTGTTCGGCTCGTCGCCATAATCGCCGCCGTAAGCATAATCCGTTTTGCCGCCCTCGCTTTTCAGCAGCAAACCATGATCGATCCACTCCCATACGAATGCCCCTTGCAGCCGCTTGCTGCCGCGGAACGCTTCCTCGTATTCCAGCAGTCCGCCCGGGCCGTTGCCCATCGCATGAGCGTATTCGCACAAGATATGCGGCTTGCCCAAATCGTTCTTTTCACCAAAGCCGATCATCTTCTCCACCGAGGAATACATCGTACTGTAGACGTCGCATACCTCCGCCTCGCGGTCTCCTTCATAATGGATGAGCCGCGTCGAGTCGGCTGCTTTGCACCATGCACTCATCGCGCGCTGATTGCAGCCAAAGCCGGATTCATTGCCGAGCGACCACATGATGATCGAAGGGTGGTTTTTATCCCGCTGCACCATACGGGCGACGCGATCGACATAAGCGGCTTCCCATGCGGGATCATCGCTCAGCATATGCGGCTTGCCGATTAGCTCTACGCCATGGCATTCCAGATCGGCTTCGTCCATGACATACAATCCGTACTCGTCGCACAGGTCATAGAAGCGCGGATCATTCGGATAATGCGCTGTACGAACGGCATTGATGTTATGCCGCTTCATCATGAGCACATCCTGCTTCATGACCTCGTACGGGACATAACGGCCCAGCTCAGGATGATGGTCGTGGCGATTCACACCCTTAAGGCGCACAGCCACTCCGTTCACCTTCATCAGCCCTTCGCTCACTTCCACCTGACGGAAGCCGACGCGCGCCGGAATAACCTCGACTGTCTCACCGTCCAGCGTTTGCAGCGTCATAAGCAGCAAATACAAATGCGGCTCCTCTGCCGACCATTTCCGTGGATTAGCAATCGTCATCTTCTCTTGCAGCGCGGCCTTGCCGCCTGCGTCGACGCGAACCTTATCACTCGTCCACGATGCGATCTCCCTGCCGCTGCCCCACTCGGACAGCGCATAGTGAACCCGATAGTCGGCTGCAATCCCGCTGCCTTTGCCCGCAAGCTCGCTGTCAATCGACAGCAAGGCGTCATCGCCCCCGCCTGCGAACTCGGTACGAACCGTAAAGTCGCGAATATGCGTCTGCGGACGGGCGATGAGCGATACGTCTCGGAAGATACCGCTCAGCCACCACATGTCCTGATCCTCGATATAGCTGCCATCAGACCATTGGTAGACTTTCACAGCAAGGCTGTTTCTCCCTTCCCGCACGTAGTCGGTAATATCGAACTCCGCTGGCAGGCGGCTGCCTTGGCTGTAGCCTACTGGCTTGCCATTGACCCAGACATGATACGCGCTGTCGACACCTTCGAACCGAAGCGTAACGCGGCGCGACAGCCAGCCGCCTGGCAGACGGAACTCCTTGCGGTAGCAGCCCGTTGGATTGTCGCTTGGCACTCGCGGCGGATCGATCGGGAACGGATAATACAAATCGGTATAATGCGGCTTGCCGTAGCCTTGCAGCTGCCAATGTCCCGGCACGGCAATGCCGGCCCAAACGCTGTCATCGTAATGCTCTTCATGGAAGTTCTCCGGCGCCAGCTCCGGCGCTTCGGCATATTGGAACTTCCAGGTCCCGTTCAATAGGCGAAACCAAGGCGACTTGCCCCGGTCATAAGATCGTGCGCTCACCTTGTTGGGATAGGCGATAAAGTAGGAGCGGCCTTCCTCGCGGTTCCGCTCCAATACGTCGAGCCGCTGCCAATCCGGCAGCCCAGTAGATGTTGTCATGCTGTATGTCCTCCTGTCTCTTTATGTTGCAATAAGGGCTGTACAAACTTGTAGTAATAACCGTAGCCGAGCAGCAGCATGACGCCAGTCACGGCAAAGGGCAATTCTATTCGACCGCCGGACAGCAGCAGCCCCGCCGTATAGGTGGCTCCCGCCGAACCCACGCTGCGAAAAACGGAGCGCATACCCGCGTAGATGTTGCGGTCACGCTCATGGAGCACCGACATCGACTGGCTGTCGATCATATTGCTCAGCATGGTGAATCCGCCGCCCCTCATCAGCAGGAGCATAGCGAACATGGCCACCGGCAGTTGCATGCTTAGCACGAATGCTAGCAGCGCATTGCCCAGATAGACCCAGCGGAACGCCTTCGCAATGCCGAAGCGCTCCAGCACCCACGGCGTCAGCAGCGAAGCTATGAACAGCAATATGCCATTGGCCGTAAGCAGCAGCGAGATCGCGCTGTCCTCCCAGCCCGTCCGGTGCTTCACCATCACGTTCAGGAACCCGCTAATCATCGCAAAGCTGATGCCGCTAATGAACGTATAGCAGGCTAGCGTCCATACCGTCCGGCTCGGCTTGCGCCATACGAACGTCTTCGGTCCGCGCCCGCTTTCTAGAGGGGTTGCTGCCGCTGCGGCAGACTGGCGGATTCCCGCAGCCTGCGCCGGATGCTCTCCTTCTGAAGCCGCTGACGCCATTCGCCCGCCCCGGCGCTCCGGAGGGAGCCATAGCGCCCGCAGCAGCCCAAGCACCGCGAGTGTGCCCGAGGCGCAATAGAGCACCGCCCGATACCCGGCCGCAGCTCCTTCCGGGTCCGTGCTGCTGGAAAGCCAGCCCGGAATCATGCCACCAAGCAGCGTCCCTGCTCCAACGAACATGGTGAACACTGCAAACATCAAGCTGAACGACCGGGTCTCTTCCTTCCGCGACCGGCTGTAGGAGAACAGCAGCTGCACCTCCGTCGTCTCGATACAGCACAGTCCGGTCGATATCAATAATTGAGCCGCATAAAACCGAATCTCTCCACTCCCGGAAGCGAATAAGGCAACTCCGCCTGCGACGGCGAACACGCCGGATACCAGCAGCGGCTTGCGCCCGACCTTGCCCGCCAGCAGGCTCACGGGAATCGCGAGCCCGCCCATCACGAGAATGCCCGTCGAGACGATGCCGCCAACCTTCGCTTCGGTTAATCCCATCGCCAGCAAATAGTAGTTCAGCACGAGCGTGTACAGTCCGATGCCGATGCCGTACAACGCCTCGCTGGTCAGAAACCGGCGCGCGCCTTCGCTCATTTGCAGCGTATCTCTAAAGTAGCTATTGCCTGCCATGATGTGTCAGAACCCTTCTTGGGCTCACCCTTTAATGCCCGTTCCCGCAACGCCTTCCACGATATGCTTCTGCGCCATAAAGAAGATAGCGAGCGGCGGGATGCAGATGAGCGTCGTTACGGCCATAATGCCTTCCATATCAACGCCGTACATGCCGCGGAATTGCGCCAGTCCAAGCGTCAGTGTATATTTGCTTTGATCGTTCAGGAAGATCAGCGGTCCAAGGTAATCGTTCCAGCTGTTCAGCATATGGAATACTCCTACCAGTACCAGCGCCGGCGTCATAAGCGGCGTTATGATACGGAGGAATATTTGCACAGGATTGGCCCCGTCGATTCGAGCCGCTTCCTCCAGCTCCACCGGGAGCGTCATAATGAACTGCCGCAGCAGGAAGATGAAGAATGGAGCGCCAAAGAACGAAGGCACAATGAGCGGCTTCAGCGTATTGATCCAGCCCAGATAGTTAAATTCCATATAGAGCGGAATCATCGTCACTTCCCACGGAATCATCATCGTCGCCAGGAGCAGGATGAACAACGCGTCGCGTCCCTTGAACTTGTATCTCGCAAAGCCGTAAGCGACCAGCGCAGAGGACAGCAGTTGTCCGATCAGCGACAGGCCCGTGACGATCAGCGAGTTTTGGAGAAACAGACTAAAAGGCTGGGACGTCCACGCCTTGGCAAAATTGTTGAAATGAAGCTCCGACGGGAGCCATTTCGGCGGGAATAGATACAGCTCCGTTGGCGCCTTCAGCGATGTCGTCAGCAGCCAGAAGAAAGGAGCCAGGAACAAGGCGGACAGGAGCGCCAGCAGCGTATAAATGATGACTTTTTTCATGCGCGTCCCCTCATTTCGCTTTCTTTTTGTTGCCGTTCTGCTTCATCTCGCCCTCGTAGTACACCCACATGCTGGAGGACTTGAATACGATCATCGTCAGCGCCAGCACAATCAGGAACATGAACCAGGCGTTAGCGGAGGCATAACCCATCTTGGAATATTTGAAGGCGTTCTCGTACATGTACATTGCGTAAAAGTAAGTGGACCGCATCGGTCCGCCGCCTGTCAGCACAAGCGCCAGCGTCAGCTGCTGGAACGCCGCAATAATCGTCGTAATCAGATTGAACAGCACCGTCGGGCTGAGCATCGGCAGCGTAATGCTGAAGAACTGTCTGCCGCGTCCCGCTCCGTCTATGGAAGATGCCTCATAGAGCTCCTTCGGAATGTTTTTGAGTCCGGCAAGGAAAATCAGCATCATCGTCCCTTGCCCCCACAGGCTGGCGATGACGATGGCCACCGGCGCCCATGTCGTATCGTTGAGCCAGTCCGGTCCCGTAATGCCGAGCAGCGACAGGAAGTAGTTCAGAATGCCGTATTCGCCGCTGTACACCCATGCCCAGATCATCGCCAGCGCTACGCCCGAGATGACTGATGGGAGATAGAAGATCGTGCGAAATATCGCTTTGCCTTTGACATTCTGGTTGAGCAGCATCGCAAGCCCCAGCGCAATGATGATATTCAGCGGCACGAATAGCGCAGCAAACTTGAGCGTGACGCCCAGCGATGTCCAGAACATCGGATCTTCCGTGAACATTTCCGAATAATTGCGAAAGCCTATAAACTCCACCTGACCGACAACCGGCCAGTCAAAAAAGCTGATAACAAGCGAAAAGAGGAGCGGCCCCAGCGTGAAGGCGAACAGACCAATGATCCATGGGAGAATAAAGAGGTAGGGTGTTGCCCTACCCCATTTGATCTTGCTTCGCCGTTTCGCCGCTTGCGGGGGGATGATCGCTGTCTCGTGTGTGCTCATGTTAATTCCCCTTTCCCCGGCACTTTCTATGTTATTTCAAAAACTTCTCCGACTCCTTCACAGCCTGGTCCAGCATCTCCTGCGGATTGTTGCCGAGCATGATCGCTTCCACCGCAACCGACAGATTCCGGTTGATCTGACTCCAGTTCGGATGCAGCAGGAACGCTGGCGCATTCGAGGAGCGCTCCAGCATCGTATAGAACGGTTTGTACAGCGCGTCTTCCTTGAAGCCCTTATCTTCTACAATGCTGATGCGGATCGGCAGGTCGGCCGTTCTCATCTTGATCGCTTCCGCGGAGACGTAGAACTTCACGAACTCCCATGCCGCTTCCTTATACTTGGAATCCTTGGCGATGGAGACGGCGGATTGCGCCAGCACGCCCTTCACATCTTTGCCCGGGAAGGTTGGCGGCTCGACCGTACCGACGTCGATGCCCGCTTCCTTGAAGCCTTCCAGCGGCCAGATGCCGCTTTCCCACATGGCGATTTTGCCGGCTTTGAAAATATCGTCGCCACTCTGCTGGTTTTTGCCGCCGACGAGCACGCCATAGCCTTCCTTCACTGCTTGGCCGAGCACGCCGATTGCTTCCGCTGTTTCCTTGCTGTTCATATAACCGTCGATAGCGGTACCGTCATCGCTGATCAGGCTGCTGCCGTTGCTCCAGACGAAGCCTTGCAGATCGTAGGTGTCGTTGTCGGCACGTACGCCAATGCCGTATTGCTTCTTGCCCTTGTCTGTCAGCTTCTGGGCCATTGCCTTCATGTCGTCCCATGTCCAACCATCCTGCGGATACGGGATGCCCGCATCGTCGAACAGCTTCTTGTTATAATAAAAGACCCTTGTCGTAAAGCCCGCCGGCAAGCCGTACAGATTGCCCTCTACTTTGTTGTAGGCGAACAGGCCCGGATAGAAATCGTCGATTTGCAGCGTTTCATCCTTCTCGACAAAGCCGTCCAGCGGCTCCAGCGACTTGTAGTACGTCGGGAAGTCCCACATGTACATCACATCCGGAGGGTTGCTTGCGCCGAAGCCCGCCGCCAGCTTCTGGTCGAAGCCGTCGCCGTAAGGCTCCACCTGCACCTTGATGCCGGGATGCGCCGCTTCGAACTTCTTGGCGATCTCCTGCTGAATCTTCAGCGCTTCTCCTGTATCCCAGGTTGCGAAGCGAATCGTAGCGTTGCCTCCATTGTCTTTCCCTTCATTTTGCGAGTTGGTGTTGCCCTTGTTCTGATCCTTGCTTCCCTCCGAATTACCGCCTCCTCCGCTGCAAGCGGATAGGGCCAGCACGATGACCATCATGATTGCGGTCAGGAGCATTGCGGACTTCCTCATTTCGAATTCCCCCTATGTGGTGTAGGATCGTTACCGGTCCAAATTAATTGAACCGCTTTCATTGTAGCTCGAATGAAAGCGGTTCAAAAACGTTCACGCGTCCGCTCTTAGGCATCCGTTTGTTCGATAACGGGCGAGCTTCGCGAATTTGTATGTTAGGATTCTCCTTTTTGTTGGCCTCGATACTGGCTCGGGGTCATGCCGCTTGAGCGCTTAAACCATTTGCTGAAATATTTGCCGTCGATGAGACCAATATGCTCTGCAATATCCTGCTGCGTCAGCGTTGTATGGGCCAGCATGTCGCGGGCGGCGCGCAGTCGCATCCGGTGGATGAAATCAACGAAGTTCTCCCCCGACACCTTCTTGAACAGCGTACTGAAATGGCTGCGGCTAAGCCCTACGCGATCCGCCACATTGCTGACAGACCAAGGATAGCGGAGATCCTTCGCCACAATGGCGACCGCCTTCTGCAGCGCCTCAGGCCATGACTCCGCATGGATGCCGTAGCTTCGGTCTCGCTCCGCCTTCGCATGCAACGAACGGACGGTACGCAGCCAGCCTTCCATCCCGAGCTGCGCGCCTTCCTTGTACCAGCGGAAGGACGGGTCCTTGCCCAGCCGCTCCATCAGCAGCGCATCCAGTTCCTCCTTCAGCTCAGGGGCAAACACGATGTAGCAGCGATTATGACCGCATAACATCGTGGCGGCTCCTTGCTTCTCTGCGAGCGCTGCCGCAAGCTCGCTCAGCCCTTCCTCCTGCTGCAGCAGATAAATCTCATGCGCGCCCTCCATCCAGCTCCATTCAGCAGCCCAGCGCTGCCGGAGCCGCTCCATAAATTCCGTTTCATTATGCGCCCCGTATACCCAGCCGCAGAACATATCGTCCAGACGGCCGGTGGCTTTCTCCACTCGCGGTTCGGCCGCCAAAGCGGACAATTCATCGCGGAAACCTCCGAGCAGCCGCTCCATCTCCTCATCCTCAAAGGCGGTCTTAAGCAAATAGCCCGCCACGCCCAGCTTGATGCCCTGCTGCGCATATTCAAAATCGCGGTGACAGCTGAGCAGCAATATTTTCGTATGGGGAGCCAGCTCCTTGATTTTGCGCGTCAGCTCGATGCCGTCCATCTCCGGCATGACGATATCCGTGATGACGACCTCCGGACGATGCTCCAGAAAGCTCTCCCACGCCTTGCGGCCGTTCGGCACATCCGCGACGACTTCCATGCGGAATTCGCTCCAGTTCACCGTAGCCCGCAGTCCTTTGCGGACAATGCTCTCATCATCGGCGATCAATACCTTAATGGGTTCATTCATGCGAAGCCGACTCCTTTCTGGGCCATACGATCACAATAGTTGTGCCTTGCTCCGGCGTTGATTCGATGGATAGTCCGTATTGCGGGCCAAAATGAAGCCTGAACTTCTGATCGACATTGGCGACGCCAAGCCCGCCTCTCGTCGTCCGCTTGCTGCCCGGATTAAGCAGCGCACGCGCTCGCTCCTCCGTCATGCCGCGTCCGTCGTCCTGGAGCGTCAATCGAAGCAGCTCCTGCTCCTCTTGCAGCTTCAGCTTGATCGAGCCTTCGCCGTCCTCAAAACCATGGAAAAAGATATTTTCGAACAGCGGCTGCAAGCTCATACGCGGGATGAGCGCTTCTGCCGCCCCTTGATCGACATCCGCCTCATAGCTGAACATATCGCCATAGCGAATGCGCTGGATATGGAGGAAGTGATCGATCATCGCCAGCTCTCGCTCCACCGTAACAAGCTCCTGCGTAATGTCCAGATTGCCCTCCAGCACCATCGTCAAATGATAGAGCATCTTGCGAATCTCCTCATTGCCTTGGAGCCGTGCCTTCCACTGGATCGAATTGAGCGTATTGAACAGCAGATGGGGGTTGATCTGGTAATGAATCGCTCTCAGCTCCGCCTCTTTCTTCTGCTGCTCCGTACGGGTCACCTCATCCAGCAGCGTCTGAATTTGGCCGACCATATTGTTGAAGCTGCGCCCCAGCACGCCAAGCTCGTCTTCCGAATCCACCTCGATCCGGGTTTGAAGCTTGCCCGCTCCCGCCTTGTTCATGGAATCCTTCACCCGCTTAATGCGCGAAGTGAATCTCGACGCAAGCAAAAAGGCCAATATCAACGCAAGCAGAACAGACAGCGCAAGTCCGACTGCCGTATAGGAGCGAATGACATTCGACGATTGATAGAACGTCTCGTATGGCAGGCGCGCCTCCACCGTCCAATCGTTCTCTGCAAGCGGCTGCGACCAGATCACATCGTCAGGCTGCGGCTCCCTGTCCCCTAGCGAATCATAGATGACTTTCCCCGCGCCGTTACGAATCGTAAGGGAAGCGTCCATGTCGCGTTCGAAGCGCTTCAGCTGATCGTAGATATCGTCAGCTTCCATCTCAATCAGAATGCTGCTTTCCTTCAGAGGCCCTTCCTGGTTGCGAATCGGTACGACCAGCCCCATCACCTTGCGCGAGGCATCGCGATAATCGGCGCGGTAATGATGCGTCTCGTACAGGCCCGTCCAGTATTGTCCCCGGAATTCGGGGCTGATGCCGGTCCACCAGCTTTCCTGCCGCAATACATCTGGTATCAGCGTGTTTTCGCCATAGAAATAACCGGACTTGGTGACGATGAATACGCCGGCATGCATTTCGGTTTTAAGCGCTTTCAAAAAATCTTCCAAATTGTTTTTTTCTTGAATTTGCGAATAGGACTTCGGCACTTCTTCCGTAATGACGCTTTTGGTCGGGTCGAGCAGATAGGAGTGAATATATTCAGCCGTCAGCCTCATCTGGCGAAGCTGGGCGTCGATTTGGTATTGAAGCTGGGATACCGCATTCTCCCCGTATTTGCCGAACTGCACATGCAGCAAATCCGAGGAGGTGCGGTATGATAAGAAGCCCAGCGACAGCAGCGGTATAATGGCGACTACCAGAAAAAAAGTGAGCAGCTTGAAGCGTATGCTCTTGCGCGGAAGCTGCAGTCCTCTCCGAATCCAGCCTTGCGGCGTTCTGTCCACGCTAGTCGCCTCCTCCGGGCATCATGCTTGTGTATCAGAAGTGTATCATGCCGGATGCCTCTCTTCAAACGGTGGAAATATGTTCCTTAGACGCATATTCATTCGCCAAGATGAGGAATACGCTGGACGTCCAGGTAAACGCCCGGTCCCGCAAGCCTTCGCCGGATAACGCGTTATAATTCTCGGCCATGCCGTTGACACTCGCCATGCGGCAGAAGCGTTCCGCAGCCGTTCCTGCAAGCCCGCTCTCTCCGGCGCTAGCCAGTCCGTCGGCCAGCAGCATCATGACCGGCGCCCAGATCGGTCCGCGCCAGTAGCCGTCCGGCGAATAATAGGCACTGCCGACGCTTTCGGTAGCAAAGCCATGCTCCGTCAGGAAGCGCCCTTCTTCCTCCAGCCCTGCAAGCAGATGACGATAGAGCGGCTCCGGAAGGCGCTTCCCGAGAATAATCGGCATATACATCAACAGGCTGTCCCCGCCGCGCTCCAGCTGTTCATCGCGAACCCACGCACTTAATGATGTTCCATCCCAGAAGTGTTCAACCAACCGGTCCGTAAGCGCCTTGGCGCGATGCTCCCATTCTCTTCCTTCGTCATGCTTGCCCAGTTCATGGGCAACCTTCGCCAGCGTTTCACACTGAAGGATGAGGAAGGTACATAGATCCGGTGTCTCAATCGGTCCGCCGAAGCGGAATACGGTACTGTTGTCCCAGCCGCTGTCATTGCCGTGCTGGTACTCTGGAATGCCGTTCCCGTTGTCATCGCGTTCCTCGAACCACCAATTCGTCCATTTCACAAGCGGCTCGTATACTTCCGCAAGCTGCTCCTTGCCGATCCAGCCGGACCGCTCCAGCATCCAGTTCAGCGTCCAGCCGTGGATAGGAGGCTTGCAGCAATTCCACAGTGCATGCTTGTCATTGATAAAGTCAGGCAGCGCTCCGCTTTCATCCTGCGCATCAAAGAAAATCATAAATTGATCCCAGGCCAGCTCAGGCTGATGACGGATTAGCGCCATGGCGTTGAAGCAGTGATCCCAGCTCCATATATTCGTCATCCAGTTCTTCGACATATACATAGCTGGCCTCGTCAACATGCCACGCTTCGGCACGACGCAGGACCAGGTAATGTAAGCCGCCAGCTTGCGCGCCTCGCTCCACTTGCCGTCTGACGGCAGCGTGCGGCTAAGCCATTCCCGGTACTCGTTCCCCGCTTCCCGCTTGCAAGCCTCCAGCATCCGAGTTACCCGGATCGGCGGACGCACTGTCCAGAATTGCTCCAGCTTCACTTCAGCCAGTCCGCTCTCCATATCCCTGCGAAGCTCGACAATGACATGGCTGCACTTCGTCCCCGACCATGGCGCGTCCACCGCCAGCTCGCCCGAGACGCTCTCCAGCATGAAGCGCGACTCTGTCGAGAAATGATTCACTTCCCAGCGTCCGTCCTTCATCGGCGAAGCGTAATCATAGCCTCCGCTCACAAGCGTCAAACGGATGTCGACCCCGCAAGAGAAGAGCTGCATCGTTAGCTCGCCCGTCACACAGCATTCCGCATACCCTTCCGCTGCCAGCAGCCGCACGCTTTCTGGAGATGCAATCACCTGACTGCTGACTGCTTCACCCTCATGGATAAGCTCCAGCTTAAATACCGCTCCATGGCTGTTGTCCCCGCCATGCACCGTGCGAATATAGATACCTTCCTCCAAGTCTCCCTGCTTCTTCAATGGAGATACAACAAGAAACGACCCGTAGCGGCTATAAGGCACTTGATGAAGATCATAAGTAAACATGGTCGGCAATTCCCCCTCGCATCAATGCAAATCTACTTTAAGTGTAGAGGAATTCGGTTCGTTAGCAGACTTGCATCAGTCGCTTATTGCTCTCCATTTTGTTCGGCCTGAGCTCCAAAAGCGCTTACATTCGTTCTTTTGTTTGCCTCGTTTCTCCTTTTTGTCTTTAAAAAATGCTATATGCTAGCTCATCCTTCTACGTATAATAAAGGATAATTGAAGTATATATGGGTAATTTAGGATATAAGAGGGAGGGTTGTACAATGTTAATCAAAAAGAAAAGGACATTGTTTTCATTGGCCTTGGTTTTGATCCTTGCAGCAGCAGCTTACTATTATTTTGCCATTTATCATTCTGTTCGTGATATATCTTTGGCTGGATCTTATGAATGGCATCCAACATCACAAGCATTGTTCTCAGGTGCTGATTTAGTTGTTGTAGGAAGTCCGATTAAAGACTTTGAGGATCGTGAAGTGCTTTCGAAAGAGACTTCAACGGGTATTCTTATGTATATTGCCACTTCTACAGAAATTAAAGTTGAAAAGGTATTAAAAGGGCCGAAAGAGGATGCTGTTGATCTTAATGTAATTGAGCCTGTTGGTTTAAAACAGACTTTTAAAGGTAAAGAAAGAATCACAATAGAAGGATATACAGCCATGAAAAGAGGCAGTCAATACTTGATATTTTTAAGCAAAAACACTTTTGGTCAATACGGTGTCATTAATATGCAAGCTGGTAAATTCAATCTTGATGGAACAGATCCAAATGAACTTTCAGGAGAAGAATCACATAATAAACAAAGAATATTTACAGAAATAACAACAGAATTTTCTAATGAATTAAAATGAGACGGGGATACATCTCCACTATTCCTTAACTAATCACGTAGAAAATAAATGTAGCCCGGTCAATTCGACCGGGCTACATTTATTTTTCATTCTATATTTACACGTTCACTTCTGTGTAAGCCTCAATAAACTTGCTGCTTATTTAAACACTTTCACACGCTCTTCAAGCGAACCGAATTGCTTCTCGCCTGCAGGAGTAACCGGCTTGCCGAACGGCATCTGAGCAAGCAGCTTCCAGCCGGCAGGAATGTTCCATTCTGCTTTTACCGCTTCGTCAATCAGCGGGTTATAGTGCTGAAGGGAAGCACCGAAGCCTTCAAGCTCCAGCGATGTCCAGATCACGAACTGCAGCATGCCGCTCGATTGATTGGACCATACCGGGAAGTTATCCGCGTAAGCTGCGAATTGTTTTTGCAGGCCTTCCACAACGGTTTGATCCTCGAAGAACAGCACTGTTCCGTAGCCGGCACCAAACGCATTCATCTTCTCTTGCGTTGGAGCGAATTGATCGGCAGGCACGATCGCCTTCAATGTATTTGTAGTGATCTCCCACAGTTTTTTGTGTTGGTCGCCCAGCAGCACGACAACTCTAGCGCTCTGCGAGTTGAACGAAGACGGTGTATGCTTCACCGCATGATCGATTACTTCATGGATGCGCTCGTCAGATACGACCCCTTCATTGCTGATGCCATATATAGAGCGTCTTCCCTCAACGGCCGCGTAGAAGTCCATTGCTGCCGCTTCCGAATTTTTATTTCCTGCTCCAAATAAAGTGTCCATAATTCCCATTTTAAGTTCCCTCCGATTGGTTGTTCTTGTTGGTGTATGACATATTCCTTATCCAATAAAGCTTTATCTATGTGTAACGCGCCAGCCCGCTTACGCTTCGCCGACAACGGTGTATCTTTGGTTGAGATGTATCGGGTTTTCGATTTCATCTACTACCGCAATAGCATAGTCGGCATAGCTGATATAGCTGTCGCCTTTGGAATTGACAAGCAGATGATCCTGGCCGGATTCATACGCGCCTGTTCTTCTGCCTTCCGCATGGAAGAACGCCGAGGGACTAAGGAATGTCCATGTCACATCTTGCTGGTTCTGGAGAATTTCCAGGTTTTTGCCCTGATTCTGCGCTGTCGCCAGATAAGCCGCAGGGAAATCCGGCGTCTCGAATACGCGGACCGACTTGGCTTCGTCAACAAACAAGCTGCCTGCTCCTCCTACGACGAACAGGCGCACCGAAGTGCCTTTCAGCGCATCGATAAGCGCATTCCCTGCATCCACATGAAGATGCTCTTGACCGGGCGCAGCGCCAAACGCATTTACGACTATATCGAAAGAAGTCAGATCAGCTTGCTTCAGATCAAATACATCCTTCTCCAGCACGGCTGCGCCCGTTACTTGCACGCTCGCCTTGTTGCGGACAATCGCTGTCACTTCATGGCCTCTGCTAAGAGCTTCCTGTGCGATCAGCTTGCCTGCTTTGCCGCTTGCTCCGACGATACCAATTTTCATTGCTTTATACGCTCCTTTATTCGTTGGATCAGATTGCTGCTACTAATTGTAATGCTATTCCATTCGGGTCCTTCGTCCACCACGATCCCTCTCGCAGCTCCAGTTCTACGCCTAGCCGCTTCGCCCGCTGAACCGTCTCTTCCAGCTCAGTTGCATTCGGCACGATTATCGTAAAATGCTCGATACCCGTACCGTTTGGCTTCACAGGCGGCGCACCGGCTCCAGCCCATACATTAAGTCCCATATGATGATGGTAGCGGCCAGCCCCGATAAAGAGAGCGCCCATCTGCCGCATCAAATCCGCCTCTACCTCGAAGCCGATCGCATCGCAATAAAATTGCTTGGACTTATGAAGATCGCCGACATGGAAGTGGACATGGCCGATGACGGTGCCGTCTGGCAGCCCGTTCCACTCGCTTCCCTTCGCTTCCGCAAGCAAACCTTCCCAATCAATGGGATCTGTCGCCATCTTCACAAAGCCTTGCGCATCATATTCCCATTGTTCCCTCGGACGGTCCCGGTAAATCTCAATACCATTCAAATCCGGGTCAGATATATACAGCGCCTCGCTGACCAAATGATCCGCTTGCCCGATCTTCGCGCCTGCATCCATCAATCTGCGAAGCGACAGGCCAAGATCCTTTCGGGTCGGCAGCAAAATTGCAAAATGATACAACCCGCTCGATGAACGGAGCGGCGTAATCGACGCGTTCGGCACTTCTTCCAGCACCAGCAGCACGTTACGGCCGTCGGCAGTCAGCTCTGCTATGCTTTCGGTTCGCGACAACACGCGGAAGCCGACAATATCTTCATAAAACTTGAGCGAGCGCTCCAAATTGCTGACTCGCAATTTGACTTCGCCTAAGCGCGTATCGGCATGCAGCTTGTTAGCCACGCGATCACCACCTTGTTTTTCACTTGTTACTTACTATTTGTAATTAAGTATATAATCAATATATACTTCAGTCAAGTGTTATATTTTCCTCCAAAAGTAGAATGCCCTCTTGCCGTTATTTCAAGCCTGCACACGCAAAAAGGATCAGGGAAACCAGCGTCCCCCTGATCCTGCATCTGGCATGATTTAGTTCTGGCTCTGTCCGGTCAGAGAAGCGATCTCGGACAGATTATCGGCAAACCCGATGAATACATGGCCGTCAATGACGATCGTCGGAACAACCTGCTTGCCTGTCAATTGCCATACTTCCCTGCGGTACGCCTCCTCTTCCTCGCACCTCAGCTCCGTATACGACAGCCCGCGCTCTCCAAAATACCGTTTTGCAAAGGCACAATCGCTGCAAGTGGGAATCGTATAGATTTTTATGGAATGGTCCATTGAATATCCCTGCCTTCCGAGTTATATCTTCATACGCTGCAGACGGAGCGCATTCAGTACAACGGATACCGAGCTCAGCGCCATGGCCGCGCCCGCCACCCATGGGGCCAGTAAGCCAATCGCCGCGATCGGGATGCCCAGCGTATTGTAGCCAAGCGCCCAGAACAGATTCTGCTTAATGTTCGACATTGTCTTGCGGCTCATCATGATGGCATCCGGAATGCTGGACAGATCGCCCCTCATCAGCGTCACATCTGCCGCTTCCATCGCCACGTCAGTTCCAGTGCCAACCGCCATGCCGACATCTGCCGTAGCCAGCGCCGGTGCATCATTGATTCCGTCGCCGACCATCGCTACCTTTTTGCCCTGTGCCTGCAGCTTCTTCACTTCCTCGGCTTTGCCCTCCGGCAGAACCTCAGCAAGTACATGATCGATGCCGACTTCGGACGCTATCGCTTTGGCGGTCCGTTCATTATCCCCTGTAATCATGACAACCTCAATGCCCATGCTTTTCAGTCTCGCTATTGCAGCTGGCGAGGAATCCTTGATCGTGTCCGCTACTGCAACCATACCTGCATACTCGCCGTCCACCGCTGCCAGCATCGCAGTTTTGCCTTCCATCTCAAGTGCCGTCATAGCCTTCAATGCGTCTTTCGCTTCTATTTGATAGCGTTCCATCAGCCTTCTTGTACCTACGAGCACGTCCCGGCCATCGATTGTCGCACTTATGCCGAAACCAGGGATGGCTTCGAAGGATTGTGCATCTACAAGCTTGATACCGCGAGCTTCAGCGCCTGCTACAATGGCTTCCGCAAGCGGATGCTCCGAGCCTTTCTCTGCCGATCCTACCAAACGCAGAAGCTCTTCTTCGTTCCATGCCGTTACGACATCTGTCAGCTCAGGCTTGCCTTTGGTTACCGTACCTGTCTTATCCAGAACAACCGTATCGATGCGATGAGTACCTTCCAAATGCTCGCCGCCCTTGAAGAGAACGCCCAGCTCTGCCGCACGGCCGGAGCCCGCCATGATCGAGGTTGGAGTCGCCAGTCCAAGCGCACAAGGACATGCGATAACCAGAATCGCAATGGCCTTCTCCAGCGAGCCGCCGAAGTCGCCCGGCGTTACGATAAAGTACCATACCAGAAATGCCACAACAGCTATCGCTACTACAATAGGTACAAAGATGCCGGAGATGACATCCGCAACACGCTGAATCGGCGCTTTCGAGCCTTGCGCATCTTCCACAACCTTAATAATTTGCGCCAATGCGGTATCTTTGCCGACCTTCGTCGCTGTAATGCGCAGCAAGCCGTTTTTGTTAATGGTGGCGCCAATGACATGGTCGCCTGTATTTTTCGTAACGGGGATACTCTCGCCCGTCAGCATGGATTCATCTACAGCCGAGCTTCCTTCAAGCACCTGGCCGTCTACCGGAATTTTTTCGCCCGGCTTCACAATAACAATGTCGCCTTTTAGCACTTCTTCAATCGCAACGGCGCGTTCTTCACCGTCGCGAATGACGAGCGCTGTCTTCGCCTGTAAACCCATCAGCGACTTGATGGCTTCCGAGGTCCGGCCTTTGGCCAGCGTCTCAAACAGCTTGCCAAGTACCACGAGCGTGATCAGAACGGCGCTAGTCTCGAAGTACAGGGACGGGCCGTGTTGCACAGAATGGCCGTGATGCGCGGACGCTCCGTCCGCCCACCACTGAAGCGTCAGGTAGATGCTGTAGAAATAAGCCGCCGATGTTCCCAATGAAATCAGCACATCCATGTTCGCGCTTCGGTTGCGAAGCGCCTTATAGGCTCCCTTGTAGAACGGCGCGCCTACATAGAATTGTACTGGCGTAGCCAATACTAACTGGAACCACGGATTCATGAACAAATCCGGTACGTACATCCATGTAGTAAATGAGAAGTGGCCGACCATACTCCAGAGCAGTGGAAGCGAGAGTAGCGCAGACAGGATAAGCGTCAGCTTATGCTTTCTCGTCTCACGGGAACGATGTTCCTGCGTCTCTTTCTCTTCTGCCTTCAGCGCCGCGGCATAACCCAGCTGCTTCACCTTGCTCTGCATATCTTTTACGGAAATCTCCGAAGACGAGAAGCTGACGCTGGCGGTCTCCATTGCGAAGTTGACGCTGGCCTGAGACACGCCCGGCATTTTGTTAAGTCCCTTCTCAATGCGGTTAGCACAAGCCGCGCAGGTCATGCCGGATATATCAAATGTCACTTGATCGTTGCTTGCCGTTAAAGCTTCCTGTTTCATATTGAACACTCCTATGCTTCTTGATCAATTTATAAGTTCATCTATTCCTCACTTCTTCACTCCGCATCAGCTTTCGCTCTCTTATCGGGATGGATGAGAAACCTTTCATTTCCTGTCGACATCATCAGTATACCCCGTACCCCTATATTCGTCAACGAAAAATTACAATACCCCCGTACCGTATTTTATTGTTATGAAAAACCGTCTTGCTGCCTCGTTTTTAGTAGTTTTTAGTATGGTCTTATTTCTCATTAACTAAAAAATAACCTGACATACGCGCTAGGCGCAGAAATGTCAATCCTTCTATAGCATGCATAAAAAGCCTTGAAGCACCTATTTGATCATAGGGTTCAAGGCTTTCACTATAACAAGAGATCATATTTCGTTCTATTCCACCGATCGAACCGGCACCCAGCGCCGCTCCTCCACTGCCTGCATGACAGCCTCCATAACAGACTGTGCGTAATATCCGTCGGCAAAGGTAGGCGCGTCGGCTGATGCTTCCTCTGTACCTTCCTTTCGGTCGATGATGCGGTCGATCCACTTCCATACCTCATTGCGGTCCGTCAGCCGCCAAGGCCTGAAGCTCGTCTCCGAGGACGGTTCGTCTTCATTCCACGCAGGGAGACCATCCTCCCGAAGATCCACTACCGTCTTACCGCCTTCATGCAGCGTATAAGACAAAGCGGAACCTAGATGGCTGACGGCAAATTCGATAATGCCGAGTTGTCCATTCAGATGAATACGAATCGTCTGCCCCTTCGTCCCCTGATGCTCGATCCAGCTCGTACGGAACGTATGCTGCGCACCCTGCAAAGAACGGGCTAAGAAGATGACGGCGTCCGCCGCCGCATCCGGGTTCATATCCCGATGCGCGAACGTGGCATCCGCGCTAACTTCCGACAAGCCGTCTCCGGTTACATATTGTGCCAAATCGATCAAATGAGAGCCTAGATCCGCAAGTACGCCGCCTATGCCGCCCTTCGCAATGGAGCCTCTCCACCCCGGAGGCCCGGCGACGCCATAGTCTCCTGTATATTCAAAATGCCCGGATTGCAGCCGGCCGATTAGACCTTCCTCTACCATTGCCTTTATTCGGCGCACTCCGGGATGTTCCCTGTACGTAAAATTAACGCCATGGATCATTCCGCTTCTCTCCGCGAAACGCATCATCTGCTCCGCTTCCTTCAAGTTAAGCGCCAATGGCTTCTCGCTCATCACGTGGACGGCCCGATTCATGGCCGCTTCCGCGATCGTCACATGCACATCGTTGGGCGTAATGATACATATGCCGTCAAGACCCGCTTGCTCCAGCATCTCCTCATAAGAGCCGAATACATGCGGAATGCCGTATTTGTCCGCCATCCGTCTCGCGCTTCCGCCGCCTTCGCTGCATATGGCATGCAGCTGCGCATTCGGATGCATCTGAACGACCGGCAAATACCACAGGTCTGCAAACCAGCTTGCTCCGACTAATCCTATTTTCACTTGCTCCTGCTCAGCCAACCGCAATCCCTCCTCGATTGATGTTGTCTTGCCGTCAATTCCTGCGCAAGCGCCAGGCCTATCCTGCAACAGTCTATTGCTCAGGTCCCGACTCGCGTCTTGTCTCTATTGTAGTATAGGCTGCGCCTTGTTGCACGGAAATGCCTGTTCCGGATACTTTTTGTACAATAATGACTTTGCGCCAAAGCAGCCCCCCTAAGACAAGACTCAATAAAGCCATAACGATGACACCGGCGATGACAGCCACTTGAAGCGATCCCCACTCCGCCCATAATCCGAGCACAATCGTCGTCAGCATAATGAGAATGGCTTCGATAAAGCCGTTCATACTGCCGAATCGGCCCATCATCCCCACCGGAATGTTGTTTTGATAGAATGTCGCAAATCCCGCATTGGCGAAGGCGATAAAAAACGCAAGAATAAAAAATCCGGCTGCCGCCATTCCAAAAGCAGAGGAGGTCGCATACAGCAAATATCCTCCGCTTACGCCAAGCACGCCGAGTCCAATTAATGCCGCTGACGGCACTCTTCCTGCCACCAACGTATTGACCAAAGCGCCTGCGATAATGCCCGCTCCGGAGACGCTTACCAGCATGCCGTAGCTGCTCTCCGTCAGACCCAGCACCGTCAGGGCAAATACCGCCTCCAGCGAATCGACAGCCGAAGCCATGACCATCATAATAGCGCCGAACAGTAGGCATACAGCCGTAATGTATATGTGCGAGCGATAGAATCTCAGCACTGTCCCCCAGTCCGCCCTGATCACGGACCATTCCAGCCTAGCTCCACCCTTTTGAGCAAATACACCCTTCTCCAAATTTGGCATAAGCAGCGTAATGAGCCCGGACAAGAACATCGCGGCGGCATTGATATAGATCGCCATAACCGGAGAGCCTGCAAGAAACAGCAGTCCAGCAATAGCCGGACCGATCAGGAAAGCGCCGGAGCCGATCAGCGCATTCAGCGAGTTGAAGCGCGGTCTTTGGTCTGGCGGAATCAGCATCGTAATATACGTGCCTGAGGCCGGTCCAAACACAGAACCCGCCATTTGAATAAAGAACACCAGGACGTATATATACCAAATAGACGAATTGAGGGGCAGAAGAACGATCAGCCCTGCCCTTGCTACATCCAATATCGCCATCAAGCTGCGCTTGTTCGTCCGGTCAATGAGACTGCCCGCCCACAAATTGCTGGCCAGCGTAGACAACGGACGGATCAGATAGAGTATGGACACCGCTAACGCGGACTGCGTCATATCATACACAATCAGATTCAGCGCGATAAAATAGATCCATCCCCCGACATTGGATATGCCGATGCCGAATAATAGAATGAACGGATACTTCCACTTTTCCAACCAAACATTCCTCTTCATAGATGTGGCTCCCTTCACCTCATGATGATCAACAACAAAAAAATCCCACCCCCAAGACTTTTGGTCTTGGGGGCGAGATTGATCATCGCGGTGCCACCCCATATTCGCCAGCCTGTCGCCAAGCCGGCCTCTTCAAGTACGGCATGAAACATGCTTATACTCTAGCCCTATAACGGGAGCACCCGTCACACCATCCCGGGGCTGGTCGCACCCGTTCCAATGTGCCGCTCGGAGGCTTGGTTCGGCCGTATGTCCGATGACCCCTTCGCAGCTGGCGGAGCTCTCTGTACAGGGACATGAAGGCTTACTCTTCTCGTCATTGCATTTGTGATACTCTACCAGATCGCCCCGCCGGTTGTAAACCACCCATTTACAAAAAATGATCGCAACGCTAACGGACACGCAATCTCGTAGCTTGAATCATGCCTCTCGCCGCCCGCGGGGCCAGCCTTGCAAGCGCAGGCAGCGCACGGGACAGAAAAGCGGAGCTGAGCAGAAATTCTGCGAACCGTCCCCAACGCAGCGGCCTGCTGAATTCCCGCATAATGGCCTCCTTATATTCACGTTCCCAGTCGCCGAGCGAAAGTTCACCGCGCAAATATCGGTCTGCATAATCCGAGCAAAGCTCAGCGGAGCGCAGCGCCATCGACATGCCGTCCCCGCACAGCGGCGGAATGCGGCAGATGGCATCGCCGATTAGCGGAATGCCGCTCCATGCCACTGGACGCATGCTGATTCGAACAGGCGATACGGCGGCGGCTGTATCAGGCAGCGGAATTAGCGCCTCAATCCTTTCACGTAGAGACGGATGGCGGCGGGCCGCCTCCTCCAGCATCGCGGATACGGAGCGGTGCTTC
The DNA here is from genome assembly GCF_042887015.1 of Paenibacillus sp. NPDC057967. Taxonomy (NCBI): domain Bacteria; kingdom Bacillati; phylum Bacillota; class Bacilli; order Caryophanales; family Paenibacillaceae; genus Paenibacillus; species Paenibacillus sp. NPDC057967. The sequence goes on along the minus strand of NZ_JBHVQB010000002.1, from coordinate 460,008 downwards.
GAGGGAATGTCGTCTCGATCAAGCAAGGCCGCGATATTCACCTTTCCATCCTCCACTCCGTTAATCCCTGTGTACCCTCCCTGGAAGAAATACAGCTCTACTGCGCTATTCACCTGTACGCTGAGCGGAGTGGGATCTGCCATCCGGTAATGCATTTTCACACCGACAAGGCCCGATACTTGGGCCGAACGGCCTGAGCCCCTGTCACGGCTGGTCAGATCGCTCTTACGTGAACGAGACGGCCGGCTCCCGTCCGGTCGCTCGCTTGCCTGTCCTGCCCCGCCCCAAGCCGCGATAACCGCACGCGCACGCAGCACTTCTGTCTGGCCTTCGCTTCGCAACGTCAGCGAATAGTGCCCATCCTGCAGCTCCGCCGACAGGACGGTTACGCCTTCCCGAATCCTTGCGCCCGCCGCCTCAGCCTCCTGATGAAAGGAGGCATCCAGCCTATAGCGGCTTATGCCAAGTGCTGCACCCGGCAGCGGAAGCCGGATGACACCTCCATTCTCCAGATACAAGCTCGTACGGGTAATCAGACTAGGCGACAACCCTTGTACGGCCTTCAGCAATCCAAGCCGGGCAAGCGTCTCCTGGGATTCCGGCGACAAAAATTCTCCGCATACCTTATGCCGCGGGAATCGCTGCCGGTCCAGCAGGACGGTGTTCCACCCCTTCGAAGCAAGCAACTTCGCTGCCGCGCTGCCTGCCACCCCGGCGCCGAGCACCGCGACATCATAGATCGTCGTCATGGGTCACCACCTCCCATGATGCTTGCTGCCATCCTTCCTAATCATGACCGAATACCGGAACAACGGCCGCCAGACATATTTGAACGACGATGGACCAAGCGATAACGCCTTTCGCAGCCTCCCCCAGTCGTCTCCCCGGAAGCCTTTGGCAACGGAGAGGGGTCCGTCATGCCGGATGTAAGGATTGCGTGAAATAAGCCGGGTCGCCAGCCATACGGACAGCCATGATACGGGATGACGATGGATATCATTAATAACAACGCCAATGCGCGATGCCCGCATCATCTGCCTGACCGCCCGTTCCAGCTCATGTCCGGTGAAATGATGCAGAAATTGAGTGCCCGTCACCACATCCGCCGAATCGGCCTCCAGCTCGAACAGATCGCCTTGGCATACACGCACCCGCGACTCGTTCCAAAAGTACAGGCTTGCCTCCTTCACTGCTTCCTCGGTCGTATCGACAAGCGTCACATTAAGGCGTACCCCCTCCTCCAGCGCCCATTGGAGAAGCTTCCTGTTCACATCTCCCGAGCCGGCCCCGATATCCAGAATCGACAGCTCCTTGGGTGAACCCGCCGCCTTCCACAATCGCTTCACGCCGTATAGGGTCGGGGAAGCTGCGCCGAACAAGCGGTTCAGCCGGCGCAGATGAACCAGCGCTTCTTGCAGCTCCGGTCCGCCCTGTGTCCTATCGTCCATGTATTCGGGCTTCAATTCCCGATTCTGAAGAGCTTTAAGCATAAGCATCAGCCTCTGGAACGCCTTCTAACGAACCTCCCGCCTTGCGAGCTTGCGGAGTTGGCGAATAAGCGATGCGGATCATCTCGGCGGTGACGCCGGGGCCGAAGGCAAGCGCCACGCCCGCCTTGTAGCCGGCCTTCTCTTCGCGGAGCGTTCGCTTCATCTCGCTCAGCACAAACAGAATCGTAGCCGAGGACATATTGCCGTAATTCCGCAGTACCGTTCGGCTGGCGGAGGTCTGGCCATCGCTCAGCGCAAACGTCTCCTGCAAGGTGTCGACAATGCCTCTGCCGCCGGGATGGATAGCCCACAGTTCCGGCTTTGGCACACCATCTAGCAGTCGGTCCACTTCGGCTGGAACATGCTCACCGATCAGCCGGGGGATCGATGGAGACAGGTACAGGTCGAACCCATGGTTGCCCACCTCCCAGATCATCTCCCCCGAGCTGCCGGGCAGCAATACCGATCTCTCGTCTCCCAGCAGGAATACGTCCCGGTGATGTACCTCCGGTCTCCCCACTACGCATGCGGAAGCGCCGTCCCCGAAGAAGGATGCGCCATATAGCGCCTCCCGATCGCTAGAGGGCTGGATATGAAGCGTGCATAGCTCCACGCATACGACCAGCGCCTTCGCACCGCTCTGATTCTCAACAAGCCCTTTGGACAAACAGACCGCCTTCAAGCCCGCCGCGCAGCCGAGGAACGTAAGCGGTATCCGCGCAACGGTCGGACGGAGCCCAAGCTCTCCTATTAACGCGGCGTCGAGTCCCGGCAGAAATTGTCCCGTACAGCTCACGGTAATTAAATGCGTAATGTCCTCCGGATGTGTCCCGCTATCCGCCAGCGCCTTCAATGCCGCCTCTGCCGCAAGCGGAACCGATGACCGCTTGTACACCGCCATGCGCCCGCTTGTCGAAGGCACTTCCGCTTGCCCGTCCGCACTCGGAAAGTACCTGCAGCTTGATGCGGGCTCAAGCAAATTCGGCTCGCAGGTATAGCGGCTCTCGACGCCGCATTGCCGGAATATTCGCTTCGCCCACCGGCTGGAATCCGAATGTCCGGCACTTGTCAGCGCCTCCGTCAGCCTGCGGGACGTATCCTCCTGATCCATTCGATAGGGCGGCACCGCCGTCCCCAGTCCCAATATTGCCGCATCCGATTGCTCTATGCTCATTATCGCATCCCTCTTTCCCTCTATATTCAGACTTGTCCCCCAATCTGACCGTCAGACAAGCCGCCTGTTAAGGAAAGTGTATTCGAGCTTGTACGGGATTATGAAGAAAGACGGCAGCCATATAAAGCAGAGTCTCTTTCTGAATAAGATTTAGAGCCAAGGAAACGCAAAAAAGTCCCGTCCTTGCAATTGGCAAGAGGCGGGACCGGATGCGGTCTTATGCGAGTTAAGAATGGTCTCCCGTGGAGTGGCGGAGCTTCAGCTCATGCGGCACCCAAATCTTGACGGGTATCGTATATCGCCGGTTCAAATAGTCGAGCAGCGTACCCGCCGCGTACATTTAAGCGTTTCTGGCACCGCTAAACTCCTCAAACACCCCGTTTCGCGTTTCTCACATCACTATTTCCCTCCAATCACACTTCTCGCGCAAATAAGCGTTTTTTACTCTACCAGTTTCCTCTAACTCCCCCGATGCGCCAGTCGGCCTAGTGTGCTTCATTCCTAGCGAGCCGATAACGTTGCACAAACACACACAATAAAAAGCGGTTAACCGGAGGCCTAGCTCCCCGTTAACCGCTTTTTCACCATGCCGTTGGCTCTTACGATGAGCCAAGCAGCGCGTCCATCTTCCGCGCAGTATCATCTAGCGTCTCTTCGACATCCTTGCCCCGCATGAATATATCTTCCATAGCCGTATTGTACAGCTTCTCGATCTCGTTCCACTGCGGGATCGGCGGACGGTAGAAGGCGTCTTCGATCCCTTCCATATACGGTGCCAAATAGCGGATTACAGGGTTATCCGAATGGCGTCCCGCTTCAAAAGCTTCCGTATTGGCCGGAATCAGCCCCGCATCCATCAGCTTCAGCTGCGTTTGCTTGTTGGCCATCCAGCTCATGAAGGTCCAAGCCTCTTCCTTGTTGCGCGCCCCCTTCGTCATGACCAAGCTCTCTCCGCCCATGATGGAACGGTATTCTCCATCGCTTGGGAACGGCACCGGCTTCGTACGCTGCAGCAAATCGACCTCCGTATTGGCGATATTAAGCAGGATGCTGTAGTACCATGGACCTTCGTCTATCATCAGAAAACGGCCTGGCGCATAGACCTCCCGCCACAAGTCTGCGTTCCCCTTCAGCAGCCAAGGATTAATAATTCCCTCCTTGTGCAGCTTGAGCAGCTCCTTCATCGCGCTTACGCTGGCCGGGCTATTCAGATACCCTTCCGTCCGCGAGAACGAAGGGTCAGCAAGATTGCCCCCGAGCGCAAAGAAATAAGGCAGGCTGTTCCATAGATCAACATCTGACATCCCGAGCGAATAACCGTGCTCACGGGCCAGCTTCACCGTCTCAGCGAAGGAAGTCGGAGGTTCGGAGATGTCCAGCTTCTCTAGCAGTTGAACATTGTACAGCGCAGCCTTCGTGGTCATGTTAAGCGGAAGCCCGTATACATGGCCGGCGTAACGGTTCGTATTCATCATGCGGCCCTGCAATTGGTCGGACACCTCCGCATAACCCGGGAAGGACTCAATCGGATACAGCAATTCCCGCTGCGCGAATACCGGAATCCAGGTATAATCCATCCGGATAATATCCGGCGTCTTCCCCGCTGAAGCCCGGGCTTGCAGGGCAGAGTGATACTCCTGGTTATGCGTCTGCCTAACCGACTCAATGACGATGCCCGGATGCTCCGCTTCGAATGCCGGAATCACTTCCTTCTCGAACAATATCGTCTCCTCATCGCTGTACGTATGCCAGATGACAATCGTTTTCTGAGGCTCGTCGCCCAGCCTCTTGACCGTACCGGGATCATCGATGATGGAATTGCCCAGACAGCCAGACAGCAATAAGGCAAGCATCGCCATTAGCGCCGACGACCGCATCATCCGAAGCGTCACTCTGTCCCTCCTCCCCTCTCGCAGCAACCGTCCGCCTTATGCAGCTTCTGTTCCCGGTAATCAACCGGCGATTGACCCGTCATCTTCTTGAACAGCTTACTGAAATATTTCACGTCATTGAAGCCCGATAGCTCGGCAACTTCATAGACCTTCAGCTCCGAGCCGGCCAGCAGCTCCTTCGCCCTCTGGATACGCAGCGTAATGACGTAATCGATGAAATTATGGCCTGTAACCTTCTTGAACAGGATGGAAAAATAGTTTTTGCTCACGTGAACAATATCCGCCACTTGCTGCAGCGTCATCGTCTCCAGGTAGTGTGTCCGAATGTACTCCAGCGCCTTGTCGATGGGGTGGCTGAAGCCGGGAGCATCGAAGTCTGAGCGGCTTTTGCGCAACTCACCCGCTACAAGAAGGAGCGTGTCGCATAATTCCGCCAGCGTCTCCGTCTTGAACAGCCGATCGAATGATTCCACGAGCGCATACGGATCAACTTGATGCTTGAACATAATGGAGAGGACACGGCTCGCTTCTTCCTTGAGCACAAGCGGAGGACAGCCGCCCTGCGACCAATCTTCCTTCCACTCTGCCACGAGAGTCTGAAGCTTCTCGTCAACCAGCCCCTCCGCCTCCTGATACATGGCGGGCAGCCGCATGCCTTCCCTGTCGCGGGAACTTGCGGACTCGCTCGAATAGATGCCGCTCCCTTCGAAGAACCCTCTGTCGGAGGCTTCCTTGCTGCCGAAGAAGACGGAGCGGATATCTCCGGCTCCCCAGCCCTCGGCATAACCGATTGTGAGACCGGCGCCGCCTTCGCGCTCCAGCTTATCTCGAAGCCGCAGCAGCCTTTCCCGCAGCTCAGCAGCACGCTCCACATCCGCAGCGTCAGGCACCGGCATGAGATAAAACAGCTCATGCTCCCCAGACTGAACCGCCAGCCCTTCCGGCTCGGCTCCGTACAACACTTCGGTCAATTGCTCCATTAATACAGATTTGTACAAATAACCTTGCTGCTCTTCAATATAGTAGACACGGTTGGGATGAATAAGGAGACCGGCATATTCCTCATTAAGCCACTCTGGGTAAGCTCCCACAGACAGGCTCCCGCTTCGCTGCAGCAAGTGCTGCTTAAGGTCGCTCTCATAGCTTTTGCGAAGCTTCGCCCGCTCCTCTCTGGCAGACGGACTCATTCCGCCGTTTCCCCCGCTTTCTCTCTGCAGCATGCCGATACATCTGCGAACGACCTGCACCAGCTCCTCCGGCTCCAGCGTATGCTTTAGAATATAATCCGCTACGCCCAGCTTCAGTCCCTCGCGCACATATTCAAAGTCATTATGGCTGCTTACCAGAATCACCTTGATGCCGGGGTTCAGCGACAGCGCCTGCTTCGTCAGGGCCAGCCCGTCGAGCACCGGCATCTTGATATCCGTGATCAGAAGGTCGATCCGGCGAGTCTCCATCAGCTGCAGCGCTTCGGCTCCGTTCGCGCAGTCCGCCGCGATCTCGACGCCTTCGCGCTCCCAATCTACGGATGCTTTGATGCCGTATCGAATAATCGGTTCATCATCCACAATCATCGCTTGCCACATTAAGCCTCACCCTTCCTGCCGCGATGTTCTCTTCGGATGCAGCACGACTTTCGCTAGCGTGCCGCCTTGTTCACGGGCGTGGATCTCCACCCCTGAGCCTCTGTCAAAATAAAGCCGAGTACACTCGTACACATGCTGCAGACCAATGCCGGATTGTCCGTCCCTTACTGCTTTTTCAACCGACTCCAGCATCTTCTCTTTGCCCGGCAGCAGACCAATGCCGTCATCCTCCACCTCGATGATCGTTGCGCTTCCTTCCCGCCTTACCGTTATAACAATCTCGCCGTCGCTGTCCTTCGGCACAATACCGTGGAAGATCGCATTCTCTACGAGCGGCTGAATGAGCATTCTCGGCACAAGCAGCTCTGCTGCTGCATTATCCTTGTGAATCGTCAGCGCGAATCTTCGGTTATAGCGCATCTCCAGAATAACCAGATACTTTTCGATAATATCCAGTTCTTCAGCGATTGTAACGAAGTTGCCCTTCCGCCCCATGTTCGCCTCCAGCAGCCGGGTCAACGCGGAGATGCCTTCATAAGCCTTGTCGGACTGTCCATACTTAATCAGCCATCTGATCGTGCCGAGCGTATTGAACAGGAAATGCGGATTAATCCGGTGCACCGCCGCTCGCAGCTCCGCCTCCTGCTTCAGCTTCTGTTCCTCCGACACTTGTTCCATCAAGAGGTTGATGTCGCTGATCATTTTGTTGAACTGATGACTCATCAGGCCGAATTCGTCATTCGTGTCCACATCCGTCCGCACCGTCAGATCGCCTTTCTGTACGAGTCTCATACCCCGGGTCAGCTTCTGGACAGGCCGCGTAACACGGCTGGCAATGACAAGTCCCATGCCGATGCCAAGCAAGGTGAATACGCCGAAGGACAATAGAATGGTGCGATGCAGCGCGCTCAGCCGGTCCGTTATTTCATGTACAGGCACTGTGCCAACAAGCAGCCAGCCGTTGCTCAGCGTCTGCTTAACGCCGTAATAAGGCACGTCCCCGTTCTGGAATTCAAACTCGATGTACGGATCGCGAATATGCGCAAGCAACTCCCCGTTCTCCACCACCCCGCCAATCTGCGACGTGTCGGAGGCGACCATAATGCGGCCTCCCTCATCCACCACAAGGAAACTTCCCGTCTGGCCCAGCTTCATCTCCTCAATCTTGTCGATGACTTTGCGGCCGTTCAGATTAACCACAATGTAGCCGAGTGTCTCCTCATTCGCATCGCTATGAATCGCCCGCCCGATCGGCAGCACCATCTCGGTATTGTCACCGCCGCTGCTAAGCTGATCCGCCCGAATCTCATGCCAGACGAGCCCGCCGTCCAGCGCTCTGGCTTCTTTCGCCCATGACTGGGCCTCCACGTCATAACGCGCGAGCTTCACCTTGGAGAATGTGCCGCTTCCCCAGCCTGTCGCCGGGTCCTTCAACACATACACAATGCCGACGAACGAGCTGGAATAGACAATATTGTTCAGGAAGCTCTCCATATATTTTTCGTTCTCGCGCCATAACAGCAGGTCCTCTTCGCTTGTCGGGTTATTCACCAGCACATGCTGCACGCGGGAGTCGATATAGATCATGTCCGAGACATCACTGCCCGCATTGAAGATGAAGGACAGGGAATCCGCGCCTTGCTTCGCAATCTGGACGGACGCCTCGCGGACGTTCTGCTTGACCGTGGAATTGGATACGACGTAAAAGGAGACGCTTGTGAACAGCGTCGGAATGAGAATAACGAGCACAAAAGCTGCAATCATTTTCGTTGTAAAAGACATTCGCATCCTCATACGTAATAATTCCCGCATACTGCCCCTCCTCCCTAACGGCTTGTTCCCTCATTGTAGTACATTCTGAATACGATTAGACATGCGATATCTCAAGTTCTCCGGACAACGACGCAAAGACGCCCCCTCCGGGCGTCTTGCGCTTCATTAGTATTCCAGCACAACCATATTCCAGTATTTCAGATGCGGCAGTGTAAGCTCCACAGCCCCGTTCTTCTCGGTGAACTCCAGCGGCAGGGCCGATCCGTTGTAATAATCAGGTGAAGCCAGCCACGCCTTCTTCACTTTGCCGTCCGCCTTCACGGTCAGCTTCAGATCGGCAATCTCCTTCGGCTCCGCTTGCGAAGCCTTATTGTCCTGCCATTCCATCACGGTCGCATCGCTGAAATTGATCAGATGCAGGATCGTCTTGTCCTGCGCCTCCTTCGCGAAGCTCCATACCTTGCCTCGCTCCGGCATCGCCGACAGCTCTGCTCCCTCTGCCGCCGCAACGTTCAGCTCCTTGTCGACCGTTCCGTCACGCAGCAGATTCTGATATGCGGTCATGAAGTCGTAATACGACACCAGCGCCTCTTCCAGCTCAGCCGGAATGGACAGATTGCGGTTCGGGAAATATTCCTTCGCCAGCATGTTCTCGCCCAGCTCCAGATGGGAGCCGCCGGAGGCGAAGATAACGGCATCGGTCAGAAGCACGCCCGGCGTATTGAATTCCCCTCGGGAGTCCGCATGATCATAGTTCATATAGGCTGCAAATACCGTATTCAGCTCCCCCGCGCTGAACTTCAGATTTTGGTCCACGATCTCCTTCAGATTGCGGTATTGCGGATGCGCGTCCCATACCTCCGTATACAGAAACTTCACCGGCGTCTTGGCAATGTAGCTCTGTCCGAACTGTCCGACGGCATTCATTACATAATCGACATCAACGGCTTTCTTTGCTGCATTCATGAACGGAACATAAGTCTCCGGCAGATTGACCTTATCGGCATTGCCGTCATACAGGATGCCCCGGTCGCCAAGCTGATCGACATGCCAGCCGTCGAACGGCAGATGCTTGAACACTTCCTGCTCCGCCTGGAACAGATAGTTCTGCCATTGCTCATTCGCCGGGTTCATCAGCATAATGTCGCTGACCCAGCTGTCCGGCAGCGGATGGCGGTCCTGAGTGGCAAGCAGCGGATCTCGGAACAAGCCCCACTCCCGCTTCACGCCGTCCTTCTCCGCGTCCTCGAACGCGCCGAAGAGCAGATTGTAGTTCATCGCCTTCATATTTTTGCTATGCGCGAGGTCGATATAGCCCTTCACCGTATCGTACGAGACTAGCCGACCCGCAATCTCCGGCCACTCGCTCGCCGGCTGGCCGTTATCCAGCTTCATCGGTATATGGTGCTTCCACTGCCAATCGTAGAACTGAATGCCATTAATACGGAAACGGTTCAGCCGATCGACCGTTTTGTCCTGCTCGCCCGCGTCCATCGCCATAAAGTCGGCCAAGTAGCCGTAACGCGGGAATTTGCCCCAATCGGACGAGACATCCACCGCAATGTTCGTATGGTCAACGATCTCTTTGCCCTGCTTCAAAAAAATTTCCGCCATATACCCCTTATAATCATCGGAGGAAGGCTTCCACTCCCATTGCACCTGCGCCGCCGATCCGTCCCACTTGATCGTCGACTCGCCCATGGTCCGGTCGAGATGCTTGTAGCGAACGATCAGATCACCGCCAATATCCGATGGCTTCATCGTCAGCGTGTAATGAACCGGGTCTCCGGGGTTATATCTCGCCTTGTCTGTCGTGACATACGCCAGCAGACCGGCATCACCAGCTTTCTGCGGATCGACGACTGCTTGCTTGCCGCCCAGGCAGCCAGCCAGCAATCCAGTAATGACGAGTACGCTGGCGCATACCGCTGCTGTTTTTTTGCAAAAAACATATCCTGGCATTGTAGTCTCCTTGTATTGGGATTCGTTAACATTCGTTGTGTCCCTTATCGCCATGCCACTCCATGCGCAGCGCCTGACGACCTTGGCTTGGACTTGACGGCTGAATGCAATCTGCACTCTGGCGCTTGATCAGCCCGATGGCTGAGCGCAATCTGCATTCTGCCGTTTGACCAGTCGATGGCTTTTAGCCCTTCACGCCGCCCTCGTTGTAGCCGGACTGAACGAATTTTTTCTGAAATATGATGTACAGCAATATAACCGGCAATAACGCAATCATCGAAGCCGCGAATACTTGGCCGTAGTTGGTCGAATATTTGTCATTGAACATAAGTATGGCAATCGGCAGCGTGCGCATGGCTTCGCTCTTGATCAAGGTCAGCGCCAGGAAGTATTCCTCCCACGTGCCCTGGAAGATAAAGATCGCCAGCGTACCAAGCGCAGGCAGCGATTGGGGCAGGTAGATGTTCCAGAAGATGCGCCAGTTGCCCCCGCCGTCGATCAGGACGGATTCCTCCAGCTCCTTCGGTATGCTCTCGAAAAATCCGCGCAGGAAGAAGACATTCCCAATGACGCCACCTGCTATATAGACAAGCCATAAGCCGCTGTACGTGTTGACGAGCCCCATATCCTTAATAATGACAAACTGCGGAATAATGTTGATGACACCCGGGATGAACATGGTCAACAGGAAGATCCGGAAGACCAGCTCCTTGCCCGGAAATGTGAATCTCGCAAAACCGTATGCGGTCAGCGCCCCGAGAAACAGCGAGCCTACCATCGCAACCGAAGTGACGATAACACTGTTCATGAAGTAGTTCACAAAGTTGTTTTTGTTCCATACAGTCACGTAGTTGGCGAAGTTGATTTTGACCGAAAAAACTTGTTCCGGCTTAGGCAGTGTATTGGTGCCCTGAAAGAAGGTCGTCAGAATCATATAGATGAACGGGAAGACAAAGAGAAGAGCGCCCGTTATGATGATCGCGTAGACGACGATCTTGTTGATAAGTGATGTTTGCATAGGCGATCCTCCTTAGAACATTCTCTGTCTTCCGATTTTTTTCATCTGCGTATACGTTAATATAAAGACGAGCACACCCATCATGACGCCCATAGCCGACGCCGGGCCAAACTTCAAATTCTGGAACGCTTCGATGTAGATCAAGCTCGGAATAACATGCGTCTGGTTCATCGGCCCGCCTTGCGTAATAAAGTACACTTGCGGGAAGAAGCCAAATGCACCGTTAATTAAATTGATTACGATAAATAAGGTAATCGGCTTGAGCAGCGGTATCGTAATCTTCCAAAACTTCTGGCCTGCATTCGCCCCGTCGATCTCAGCTGCCTCATACAGATCCTTCGGTATCCCTTGCAGCGCGGCAAGATAGATCACGACGCCCCAGCCGACTGTCTTCCAAATATGGAACAGCCAAATCATGACCATAGCGGACCAATAGTTGTTGCGCCAGGAAATCGGCTCGGCGATCAGACCCAATTGCTTATGAAGGATGAAATTGATAAAGCCGCCGTCACCGTCCGCAAACAAATATTTGAACAGCAGCGCGATGATAATCCATGAGGTGACGATCGGCAAGTAGTAGATGGTGCGGAAAGCAAGTTTGAATTTGACGAATCGGGCGTTGATCATGACGGCAAAGAACACCGCCAAAAACCAGTTGACCGGCACCGTCGCTGCCACGTTCAGGAATGTGTTGCGCAGCGCGATCAGGAAGCGGTCGTTCGGGTCCTGGAACACCCGTGTGTAGTTATCGAAGCCGACCCACGGATTCGCCGCATTCGGCATTATGCTGTAATCCTGAAAGCTGATCATAATGTTGCGGATCATAGGATAAATGACGAATACGGCGATGCCGATAAAGCCGATCGCGACAAAAGGCAGCACGGTCATCCATTGCTTCAGGCCCAGCTTGAACTTGCTTTTGCGCATCATAGGCAGTTGCTTCGTATCCGGTGTTAATGCGGAATCGGGCATAGGCGGAAGCCCTCCTTTCACTGGTTGAAATCATGTCTGGTTGTTGCAAGGAGGAAAGGGCGGCTTCGCCGAAGCTGCCGCCCCGCAAAGTTACCCTTCCCGTTGATATTGCTTATTTCAAAATCGCTTCGATCTGCTTCACCGCTTCATCCAGCGCAGCCTTCGGCTCTTGCTCGCCGCGAATCGCTTTCTCGAACGCTAGGTTGAAAATCGCTTCCACTTCACCCCATTGCGGGATCGGTGTGCGCGGCAATGCCGTCTCCAACTGCTCAACGAACGTATCGACGAATGGGATATCCATCGACTTCATCGCATCGGCTGCCGTTTTGTTGGAAGGAATCAGACCTGTCTCCGCCATAATTTTTTGCGGCTCTTCTGTCAGCATCCACTTCGCGAACGTCCATGCTTCCTCCGGATGCTTCGAATTCGCGAACATGACCAGATTCTCGCCGCCGATGACCGAACGGCTGCCGCCGTCTCCCGCAGGCATAAGCGCTCTAACCGTCCCCTCCAGCGGATCGAAGCCCGTCGCTTCCTTCTCTGCAATCTTCGTGCTGTAGAACCAAGGACCGTCATCGCTCATCAGGTATTCGCCGCTAATGATGCCATCCCATGTGCCAGGCTCGCCGCCCAGCATAACTGGAAGCACCAGACCTTTGTTGTTCCAATCCATAATCGTTTGCAGCGCCTTCACGCTCGCCTCGCTGTTCAGATAACCGTCAGCTTTGGTGTAATCGTCGTTCGTGATGGAGCCGCCGAGGCTCCAGAACCACGGAGCGAGACCCCAGGCATGAATGCCGGATACGCCCATGCCGTATTTGCCCTTTGCCTTCAGCGTTTCTGCCGCAGCGACCAGCTCATCTATCGTTTTCGGCGCTTCTGTCAAGCCCGCTTCAGCAAGAGTAGCCTTGTTGTAAATCGCAACCTTCGTATTCGTGTTGACCGGTACGCCGTAGTAGCCGTTGTTGAAATAGTTCGTCGCCATCGGCGCATCGAATACGCTAGCTTTCAACTCATCGAATCCTTCCAGCTTGCTAACCTCCATCAGCGCGTTCTGAGCTGCGAACTCCGGCACCCATACGATATCCATGCGCATCAGGTCTGGAGCGGCGTCGCCGGCTACACCGGCAATGACTTGCTGCTTCAGCCCTTCATAAGGCATGCGCGTGAGCTTCAGCTCGATGTTCGGATACGCTTCCTCGAAGGCAGGCTTGATTTTATCGGTCAGTATCACCTCTTCGGCGTCGCTGTACGTGTGCCAATATTCAATCGTTACTTTTTTACCTGCGGGCTTGTCAGTTCCGCCGTTCCCCGTTCCTGTACCGCCATTGCCCGAAGACCCGTTATTGCCTCCGTTGCCACCTGAGCACGCGGCCATTACAAATACGAGAACAAGCGCCATAACGGCGATTGCCGCTTTTCTTGTCTTTTTCATTCTCTATTGCTCCCCTCACGATTGGTGTGTGATCCATAGGTCGATTATCACCCACGGGGCCGCGCGGAAGTAACCGCTTACGTTATCATTATCGTGTCGTATATTCTCTAGTTCTCTTACGGAAAAATGACCATCTGACGTTAAGTTGAAGGGTTTGGTGTTCGATATTATGCGGAAGTGTTCGATGTACTCTTGAGCGCGGGGTTAAGCGAATGGTTGAGTGGGGGACTTGCGGGAAGGGCTGTTGGGGCAAAGCGCAAGGGCTTGCACAAGGGGGATTAAAATACGATGGGGTGTTGATTTAACACCCCATCGTAAGAAACGAGCTTATTTCGTTAACGAGTAGACACGAGCTTCATAAGGACGAAGCGTGAATCGGTTGATGTCAGCGGCCGGGTCAATATCGTCATAATTGGCGATCATCAGCTCTCTGGTGCTATGAGCCAGTTCGCCCGGGAGGATAAATTCAGTCTGCTCTCTGAAGAAATTAAGGATGACTAGCCACCGCTCTCCGTTCAGCTCACGCGAATAAGCGTAGATGCGTTCATCCTCCGGCAGAATCAGCTCGTAACTGCCGTATACCATAATGTCATGTCGCTTGCGAAGCTGGATCAGCCTTTTGTAATAGTGGAAGATGGCGTCCGGGTCAATGAGCGCCTGCTTCGCATTGATCCGGCCATAATTAGGATTGGACGCCAGCCACGGAATGCCAGTCGTGAAGCCGCCATTCGGCGAATCGTCCCACTGCATCGGCGTGCGCGCGTTGTCCCTTCCTTTCGCATAGATCGAGGCCATGACCTCCTCTTCCGTCCTGCCATGCTCATGCCGATGCTCCCGGTACATGTTGAGCGTCTCGATGTCACGGTAATCATCGATAGACGGGAAGCGAACGTTGGTCATGCCGAGCTCCTCGCCCTGATAAATGTACGGCGTGCCTTTGAGCGTATGCAGCAGCGTGGCCAGCATCTTGGCGGATTGCTTATGATACGCGCCTGTGTCTCCGAACCGGGAGACCATGCGCGGCTGATCATGATTGTTCAGATAGAGGCTGTTCCAGCCATCCTCGGCCAATCCCACCTGCCACTTGTGCAAAATATCTCTCAGACCTTTCAGCGTCCAAGGCTTCAGGTCCCATTTGCCATGCGGCCCGGAATCTACGTCCATATGCTCGAATTGGAACACCATGTTCAGCTCCCCGCGATCCTCGCCTGTATAGAGCTTGGCCTGCTCAACCGTTGCGCCCGGCATCTCGCCAACCGTCATAATATTGTACCTCGACAGCACCTCGCGGTTCATTTCCTGCAAGTATGGATGGATGTTCGGCCCGTTCATAAAGTGCTCGCCGCCCCATGCATACCGATCCTCGCCTACACTTGGCAAGTCCGGCGTCTTCGAAATGCAGTTGATGACATCCATCCGGAAGCCGTCGATTCCTTTGTCGAGCCAGAACGTCATCATGTCGTACACTTCCTGCCGGAGAACGGGGTTCTCCCAGTTCAGGTCCGGCTGCTTTTTCGAGAACAGATGCAGGAAATATTCGCCCGTCGCCTCGTCATACTGCCATGCCGAGCCGCCGAATAACGAAACCCAATTGTTCGGCTCCTGGCCCTGCGGACTTGCAGGCCGCCACATATAGTAGTCGCGGTAAGGACTATCCTTGGAGGAACGCGACTCCATGAACCAGGCATGCTCGTCCGAGGAGTGATTCACGACGAGGTCCATCATCAGCTTCATTCCGCGCCCGTGAATACCCTCCAGCAGCTCCTCCCAATCCGCCATCGTGCCGAATTCATCCATAATATCGCGGTAGTCGCTAATGTCATAGCCATTATCATCGTTTGGCGACTTGAACACGGGGCTGAGCCAGATGACATCGACGCCCAGTTCCTTCAAGTAATCCAGCTTGGAGATGATACCCTGCAAGTCCCCGATTCCATCACCATTGGAGTCCATAAAGCTCCTTGGGTAAATCTGGTACACAACCGCTTCCTTCCAAAATGCTCGCTTCAGCTCGCTCATTCCTCAATCACTCCTGTTCGCTCTCTTCGTCGTATCTGCTTCCTAGTATGAAGATGCCGCCCGCGCGCGAAAACGTACATCCTTCACACGTTGCGGAATATAATGCACCCTCGGGTGCGTGGCGCAGCTACTGCTGCGGGCTGCAAGCCGAGTTTCGCGGCTTAGAGCGCGTGGCGCGGGACTTTCGCGGGCTGCAAGCCGAGTTTCTCGGCTTGGAGCGCATGGCGCGGGACTTTCGCAGGCTGCAAGCCGAGTTTCGCGGCTTGGAGCGCATGACGCGCACCCGTTCCAGCTCACCGCCGGGGCGCTGCCCCTCGTGCTGCGTTGCAAAGCAAATAGGCCCTGTCTCTTATGCTGGACCAAAAGAGAACAGGACCTATTGTTCAGCGTATGCCAGCTGTTTCAACTTTAGCCGGCCCGCTTTATACCCCAACCGTACAAACCAAAACCCAAAATCAAACCTTGCTTACTTGTCCTTGCCAATCGGCTCGATCGGCTCCATCCGTCCGGAACGGGTTGCGGCACCTGCGATAGGCGCGGCCCAGCGAACGGCGTTGCCGATGACCTTCAGCACTTCCGGCTGATGGTAGATCGGGAATGTCTCATGGCCCGGACGGAAGTAGAACAGCTTGCCCTTGCCGCGACGGTAGCAGCAGCCGCTGCGGAACACTTCGCCGCCCTCGAACCACGAGATGAAGACAAGCTCGTCCGGCGCCGGAATCTCAAAGCGCTCGCCATACATTTCTTCCTTCGGAATTTCAAAGTAATCGCCCAAGCCCTCCGCAATCGGATGACCGTGCTCAATAACCCATACTCTCTCGCGCTCGCCGTCATCACGCCATTTCAGCGTACCCGTCTTCGTGCCAAGCAGACGCTCGAACAGCTTCGAACCATGGCCGGAGTGAAGTACGATGAGCCCCATGCCATCCGTCACAACGCGGTCGCGCACCTTCTCCACAATGTCGTCGCGCACTTCGCCATGCGCCAGATGTCCCCACCAAATCAGCACATCTGTATTCGCCAGCACTTCATCGGTCAAGCCGTGCTCCGGCTCATCCAGCGTCGCTGTACGAACCTCAACCGGCTCATTGGTCTTCAAATAGTTGCCGATGGCATTGTGGATACCCTCTGGATAGATGCTAGCTACATGCTCATTTTCTTTCTCATGCCGATATTCGTTCCATACCGTTACACGGATTGTCATGATATCTCCATCTCCTATTCCTGCTGCAATTTGTTTTCACTTCCCGCAATACCCCAGCCTTAGCTACATCGCTTCCAGCTTGGCCACACCGTCGCCCTCAACTGTCGACACCCAGCGCTCCTCCGCAAACGATTCAATAATAGCGTCCAGCGTCAGCTGATTGATATAGCCATCCTCGATCGTTGCATCCAGCCCGTCTCCTTTGCCCTGCAGCAAGTTGAAGAAGGACTGCATTTGCTCCGCTGCGCAGCTCTCCGGCACGGCCGCGTCCCTGAAGCCGCCCTCTTCATCCGCAACGTTCACCTGCAGCGAGTCCGATTCCTCCAGGTTGTACACTAGCGACCCTTTGGAGCCGTAAACCTCGATGCGCTGGTAGTTTCCGCGGCCAAACGCAAACCGAGAAATCTGCATAGAAGACGAAACTCCGCCCTCCATCCGGCCCAGCACATGGCAGAAGTCGTCAACATCTACCTCGCCAGTACCATTGCCGCCGATCAGCTCACGCTCCCGAATAATCGTGTCAGCATGCGCGATGACCTTCTCCGTCTCACCCACCAGGAACCGATGCAGGTCCAAAATATGCGACCCCAGATCACCAAGCGCGCCAGAGCCGGATAGCGTCTTGCTAAAACGCCATACGAGCGGAAGCTTCTCGTCAATGGCCCACCCTTGCAAATATTGGCTATATATATGATGGATGCGTCCAAGCTTGCCCTCGGCAATCAGCTGCTTTGCATAACGTGCAGCGGACTTGTAGCGGTATGTGAAGCACACCATATGAGGAATCGGAGACTTCCGCAGCTCTTCGCGCAGTACAAGCGCTTCCCCTGTGTTCATCGCAATCGGCTTCTCCAGCGCAAACGGTTTTCCGAATCGAATCGCGTCCCGTGCCACGGCAAAATGATTGAAGTTCGGCGTGCCGATCATGACCGCGTCAATCTCTCCGTTCTGAAGCATATCCTCATGGCGCGCATAACGTCTCTCCGCCGGAATGCCCAGCGACTCGCCCCGCTCCGCAAGCGCAATCTCATTGACGTCACAAATGGCCCACAACTCGGCATCCGGACTTTGCTCAATGCCCCAGATGTGATAATTCGCAATTCCGCCAAGCCCAATGACCCCGATTTTCAGCTTCCCCATATCCACCATCCATTTCACATTCGAGTTGGCCGTTCACCAACAGTATAGAGTGTGCTAGAATAATCGAAAATGAGCAATGGTGACGCTTTTTGTACAATACCGACTTTTCCAAATAGAGGGTGTGAACCTGCATGTTAAAAATGAACGTCGACAAAGTCCCCAAAATCATGCTGATGGGCTTCGTTTCCTATACTGCGCCATGGATTCATTTCGACCGCAATACCGACGAGCATATTCTGTATATCGTTAAAAACGGCGAACTTCATATGAGGGAGAATGGCCGCGACTACGTGTTGAAGCGCGGGGATTCGCTGCTGCTAGAGCCTGGGCTTGATCACGAAGGCACCAAAAAGGCTACATGCGACTATTATTACTTTCACTTCAAGCACCCGGGCTTGTCATCCGCTGAGGACCTGAATCCTGTTGAGCTTGCTAAAAGCATTTTTTTGGAGGAACAAGTCGATACGGAGGAGGAAACAACTTACTACTTTCCCAAGCTGCATTCGCTCTCGGACAAAAACAGCTTCAGCCAAATGATGCATGCTCTTAATGAGCTGCTTATTCTCTATAGACGCAAGCATTACAACCGCGGATTAACCGCGCTGCGCTTCTCTGAGCTGCTTATCGAGCTGTCGAGGGACTACTTCCTGCACAAGCTGCGGCATGAGGGCGGCAAAGGCTCCAAAGCCGTAGCCAAAGTCCATGCCCTCCTTGACTATATCCACCAGCACTACACGGAGAAAATCGGCAGCGCCATGATTGAAAGGGAGTTCGAATCCAATTACGATTATTTGAACCGGATTTTCAAGGAGACGACGGGCTACACCATCACGCGGTACGTTAACAAGGTGCGCATCCAGCATGCGCAGGAGCTTATTCAGGCGACACATATGAGCTTTGGGGAAATCGGATATTTGACAGGTCTTGAGGACCCCTACTACTTCAGCAAAGTGTTCAAGCAGTTCACGGGCGTAGCGCCGGGGCAATATTATAAGCAGGTGAGGGAGCTATAGCCCACGCCCAATAACAAACGGCCATCCAATGGGGATGGCCGTCAAATCGTCAGTATGGTGTGAAGATTATCGTTTCAGCCGACGGATGATTGAGGTTTAGGTGTACGGTAGTCAATGTTTCTTCGCCTTCTATCACCTGACATGTTGGCAGACCTGCATGCTGCGCGTCCTTCGATGCTCCATCATAGTTACAACACAATGGATGCTTAAGCGCTGAGTTAGCAGTTAAAACAAGCCCGCGCACATTCCCATTAGTACAACAATCGCCACAAATAAAACGTGGCATACGCTTCCCAGCCGCGCCAGCCTTCGGACAAAGCAACCAGCTCCGGCTTGGTCGGCTTCCGGTCCATGCCAAGCTGCAGCTTGATCGCATTATGCAAGCCAACATCGTCGATGGGGAACGCATCCGGCAGCCTCAGGCAACGCATGATCGCATAATGGGCTGTCCACGGTCCAATTCCCCGCATGCCGGTCAACAGCTTCTCCGCTTCCCTCAGGCTGCCGACGGCAATAAGCCGCTCCTTGCTCAGCGCGCCTGAAGCGACAGCTTCAGCAGCTCCAATCAAATACTCGCATTTCTTCACCGTCATGCGCAGCGGCTCCAGATCGGTGACCGACAGCGAGGCGATCCGCTCCGGCGCCGGGAACAGCCAGTGCGTAACGCCTTCGGCTTCTACAGGCGTGCCATAGGACTCGACCAGTCTTCTTTTCAACGTATATGCAAATGCCAAGTTAATCTGCTGTCCGATAATCCCCCAGCACAATGCCTCGAACAAATCCGGTATACCCATCAGTCTTAGTCCATGGAATTGCTCAACTGGCTCCTGCAAGAGCCTATCGCCTGACGCAAGCTCATAAAACGGAGACAAATCCTGGTCCAGGTCGAACCATTCCTTCACATATATCTGTGCAGCAGCTATAAGCCTATCACGAGCCTCCACACTTGCAGGAACTCCTATTAACTCCAACCTTAGTCCACCGCCAGGAGACGGGCCAACCTTCATCACGGCCTTATCTTCACCATGCGCTATCGCTTTATAGACAAACCCATCCTCGATCCGATACATGCATTCATTCGCCGATCTCTGCAAATAAGCAATGTTTTTCTCAAAACTAAACGCCTTCGGCACCTGCAGTTCCATAACTATAGGGTTCAAAAGTACTCCTCCGCTTCCCTCACGCCTTCTCTTATATCTAGTTGTAGCATAGAACAGAGAGAAATAAACTACGGAATCTTGCTCTTTTAATCTGCGGATGACGGTTATTCTTTAACGGAAGGGAAGTCCGACTGCGTCAAGCAGCGAAGCTTCGCACATCGAAGAGGCTCATTGCGAGGAATCCAACCGTCATACAAAAAGCGCAGCCCCTGTAAAGGAACTGCGCCATAACCCGTCACGAATATGAATTTATTAGACCGCTAAAAAATCATATTATAAGCAGCCCCATGCTTGATGGTGTCGCCTTCCTCCGCCGGCAGAGACGTGCGGTCTACGCCCTCCTCCACGCAGGAGATGAGGCAGAAGAAATTGCCCGCTCCGAAGCCGCCGTCGTCCGCTGCATATTTGCCGCCCTTGAAGTGCGCGCCGATCGAATGAAGCCGGTTGCCCGTGCCCTCGATATGAAAGTGGGCGGTATCCGCATCGGCAGCTGCGCTGACGATCTGACCGATATTAAAGGTAACGGCGTTGCCCGATTCGGTACTTTTGAAAAAAGCTTTTTCCCCGTTGGTGCCGCTAAAATGA
This sequence comes from Paenibacillus sp. NPDC057967, assembly GCF_042887015.1. Classification (NCBI taxonomy): domain Bacteria; kingdom Bacillati; phylum Bacillota; class Bacilli; order Caryophanales; family Paenibacillaceae; genus Paenibacillus; species Paenibacillus sp. NPDC057967. The sequence goes on along the minus strand of NZ_JBHVQB010000002.1, from coordinate 439,585 downwards.
GCCCCGCCGCCCAAGGTGACACTTTGCGCCGCGTTGCCGCTTGTCGTCTTGTCCCAAGCTCCGGTCAGTATGAAGCCGCAATTGATGAAGCCGCCGCCTTGAATGACGATTTCCTTGGTGCCTACCCGGACCTTGCCGGTCGTCGGCGAAGCGCCCTTGAACCAGGTGTTGATCAGCGTCAGCTTGTTCAGACTGCCGATATTGACGTCCTCTACATTGAAAAATTCGCAGTTCGATATATGCAGGTCGCCGTTAATTGGCGTGTAGCCGACGGTATTCGCGCGAATCGGCCGGGCAATCTCGTAGCCGTTCAGCATGCCGAAGGAGCTGCTGTCGATGATGTTTTTTCGCTTGGAGAGGGATGAGCCTTTTGAAAGCGTAATCATATTTTCCGCCGTACAGCCGCGCATATGCAGCCCATCGACGTTGGCCCAGATCGAGCCCGAGTTGGCGAGTCCCTCCTTCACGATCGCGTAACAATCCTCCAAGGTCAGATCTGTCAGCCGTTTGTTGGCGACGATGCGCGTGGCAATATGCTTTTTCACCGTAATCCGCTTGGCGCTGTCTCCCCAGGTCGTGCCGCTGTTCGCGAACGAGAGCAGGCCCGAATTCCCGATGTAGACCAAATCATGCTCATACTGGCCGTGCGTCACGAACGGACCGTAGTCGTCGCCGTCTCCATGGCAATTCTCCACCATGCTGTAAGCCGCGCATGTGAAGTCATTCAAGTGGCGGGCGTTGCTCGTATTGCAATCCCGGACATGCCCGTAGAGTACATTAAGCTGCTGGGTCAAATACCCCGTACCGCCCCAGTCCCGCTCCTCCGGGTTGATCAGCTCGCATTGCTCAGTTATGTAGTGGGAGCAATAACGGCGCTGGATGACCGGCCAGAACACTTTGGTCGCACGAATGCCCGACACATTGCACTCCACTGCAAATTCGTAAGCGACGGGATTGGAGCCAATCTGATCCCATGTCTCGAATGGACGTACGCTAGCCGATGGATTGTGAGGCACAGGCACTCCGACAAACTGCATGTTGCGTACATGGCAATGAAAGACCGGATTCATCTTCGTATAGGTAATCGTTCTGCCTGCCGCGAGCGGCCAGCCCAGCTTATAATTGACACGAATGCTTTTGGAAGAGAGAATCTCCGTCACTTTGACCAAATAATCCAGCTCGCGCTGTGCACCGCCGCCGGAATTGTTGCTAATTCTCGCAATCCACCAATCGTCGACCTGGAACGCGGAAGCATTCGATACCTCCAGCACATCGCTGCCCTCCGGAATTGAGGCACTAATCGTAACCGACTGGCTGCCGCCCGCCTGCGTGCCCTGGAAAAACAGCACCGCGCCAAACGGATTGTCTCTCGTATTAAGCTCTATTCCCTCGGTGGTGACCGTATGACCCCCAAAGTCCAGCTCAATATGGCTGCGATGGAAGACATGCCTCCTGGTGAAGTTCAAGTCGGTATGCGCTTCAATCCGATGAATGGAAGGATCGTTCACCATCGCATCCAGCGCGTCATCGGCATTCTGGCTCGGCCCGAATATGCCAAACCAGCGGAAGTCCGCCACTCCGTTATGAATCGTCAGCCAGCGGCCGCCGCTCATGCCCGAAGAGTGATGCACGGTTCCCCCGTTAGCCTGCACGGTGCTGCTTTGCGACCAACGAACAACTTGACTGCCTCCGTCGCCAGCCGAATAGTATCCGCTTACATAAACAAGCGTGCCTTCTTTCAATTGGCCTTTGGGTATGGATGAGAGAGCTTGTACATTGGCCACTTGGAGCATGCTGGACGGAGCGCCCTTGTCGAGCTTCTGATCATCCTTGCTCTGCACTTCGCTATCGGCGAAGGCCAGCTTGGGAAATAAAGCGCTGCCTGCAAGCATAACACTGCCGATGCCTATCGCTTGAAGCATCTTTCTCCGGCTGATTGCTCCTTCTTCCTTGCGTTCAACCGAATTGCCCGCTTCCATCTCAGCTAATGGCATATCCCCAGCGAGATTATTGATGTCTTTCTGATTCACGAAGATTCCTCCATTCAATCAGTTAGATTGCAGAATTTCACAGATTAGAATTCTTTTTTCTTTTCTCCAGCTTGCTCTACTGGCTTCCCTGTCTCATCCTCCGCCACGAGCGCTCTCGTGCCACTTCGAAATTCGCGAATTGTTGTCCCCACAGCTCGCCCCAGTTCAGGAAGCTTCTTCGGTCCAAATAGCAGCAACGCCAAAATCCCAACGAGAATAATTCCGGTAATCCCGATATTAGGCATATACAACCTCCTCATTCCGCATTTGATTTCCATCTAATGTACATCATTTGTGATAATCAAAATATTAAATTAGTTAATGTACATCTGATATACAGATTATACAAGCCGTTATTTTTGGATGTCAATCTAATATTTTGAATGGTGTGAATTGAAAGATAATTATCCGTAGTATCGCAATTGCGCTGAGTACGGCGACAGTCAGAAGGCATAACAAAAGACGACCTCATAAGAGATCGTCTTTCTATTTCACGCCGCACCCATCGGCCTTGACGAATGAATACCACTCCGTCTAAGCGACATCGACCCGGTCGATATTTCGGATGCTCAGAAGCGTTAGCAGGATACCTATCGCACCCAGCGACAGCGGTATTGCAATGATCGAGCCGAGGCTGAAGCCCATATTATTGGAGCATACGACCATAACAAGCAGCACGGCTGTCACGATCGTAGACGGAACGGACTTCTTCCTCATCCCGATCGTCAAAGGAAGCAAGCTCATGCCCGCTGCTGCTATCGCATTGGTTAGGATAGAAATCCCATGATTGATCAGCAACTCAGATGTAATTGTATCCGGCACATAGCCCAAGTTGGCATTGACCGTCAGAAATATCGTGCCGATAAGAAAATTCGCAATGATAACGTTAGCCAAGGTCCATACGAATACCATTGAAAGCTTGGCTGTCAGCAGCTTCTTGCGGCTCACCGGATAAGCGAATAGAAGGGCCATCGTCTTGTTTTGGAATTCTCCGATCACGAGCTTGGACAACAGAACCGATGCATAAATAAGAAACGTAGCTCGTATAAGCGTGTCAATCAGGCCAAGCATCTCTGCATTGCTTTGGAAGATAGGCTCATTTTGTGTAGGACCCTCTACCATATAGATGAGGAGCAGGAACCCGAGAATCACACCATACGTAATGAGCGATCCCCATAGATATCCCGTCATCCTGCCTTTCTTAAACTCCAGCTTAATTAATTGCATCATGTCCGCCACCTCCTCGTGTCAATTTCAGGAAATACTCTTCCAGCGAGTGATGGCGCCGATTGATGGCGGTCACCGGAACATCGTTCAAGATTAATCCCTTGAACAGCTCCTCCTGCGTAGTCGACATCTCGTAGATGCGTACCGCCGTATTGCCTACAATCTTGTAATTGCGAATGCCCAAACGGTCATCCAGCACAAAGGCGCACAGCTTCACATCTGTCGTTGAAATTTCCACGTAATCGGTCTTGGATTTACGGATACTCTCCATGGACACTTCCTCCAGCAGGCGTCCGCGATCCAATACGCCGATTGTATCCGCAATTTGTTCAATCTCCGCAAGCATATGGCTCGAGATCAGGAGCGTCATGCCGTATTCATCGCATAGTCTTCTGAACAGCGAACGCGTCTCCTGAATACCTTCGGGGTCCAAGCCGTTGATCGGTTCGTCCAGCAGCAACAGCTCCGGGCGGGTACAGATCGCTCTGGCAATGCCGAGCCTCTGTCTCATGCCAAGCGAAAATTGCTTGACCGGCTTGCCCTCGATGCCGCGCAGTTGAACCAGCTCCAAGGCTTCCTTGATGGCTCCTGGGCGGTGATAGCCCATATATTCACAGTGCAGCTCAAGATTCTGCTCCGCGGTCAGCTTCTCATAAAAGACCGGAGCCTCAATCATATGGCCGATCCGCTTAAGCGGCTCAATCGTACCCGGCAGTAGCCGCTCGCCGAACAGCTCAATTTCCCCTCCCGTCGGCTTGACCAGATTCAGCAGCATCTTCATTAGCGTGGACTTGCCCGCTCCATTCGGCCCAAGGAAACCGTAAATTTCCCCTCTGCGAACTTTCATACTGACATTTGTAACGACGTCTGCCATGCCGTATGTTTTGCTTAGCAGCCTCGTTCGGATTAATTCCGCCATGTGTTCACTCTCCCGCTTGTTTTCGTTATGAGCTAATCTTATCGCGGGACTCTCACTTTTTTCTGTCTGAAATCTTACTTATTTCTTACTTCCCGCTCTTGCTACCGCTTGGTGTTCTGCCGCCTTCAGCGTTACGGTAAAGCTTGTGCGGATATCCGGTACGCTCTGAACCGCTATGCTGCCGCCGATGCGCTCAATCAAGCGCTTCGTAATCGTAAGGCCAAGACCGCTCCCCTGTACGTTCTTATTCCGTGAATCCTCCAGCGTATAGAGCCGCTCGAAGATTCGTTTTTGCTCGCGCGAAGGTATACCGGGTCCCCGATCCGCGACCTCAATGACGATCTGCTCGTCCCGCCGCTTGATGGACAGCCCCAAATATTTGCCGATCGCTCCATAGCGGACAGCATTCGAGAGCAGATTGTCCAGAATACGCCTCAGAGCCTCTTCATTCGCGTATACCTGAAGCGGCTCTTCCCTAATATCAATATCGACCTCATAGCCCTCGGAAGCGAGCAGATCGTAATAAGCCAAGATACGGTGACGGGCCAGCTCCCCAATATCGAGCACCGCCATTTCCATCTCCGAATCGTTCGCCTCAAGCTTGGCCAGATCAAAAAACGCATTCATAAGCGCAAGCACCTCCTGCGTCTTCTTGTAAATCTGGCCGAGCAGGCGCCGCCGCTCCTCCGGCTCCAGATTCGGACTTCGATCCAGCATCTCGGCATATCCAAGAACGACCGTAAGCGGTGTCTTCAAATCATGCGATACATTAGACAGCATGCGGCGCATCGCTTGCTCCGTCATCGCATAATCGTAGGCTGATTGGCGGGCGCGATCCAGCAAATCATTGATGGCGCGCAGCAGCTCCCGCAGCTCGCTCAGCTCCGTCATGACCTGCACTCGTTCTACAGAAGAAGCCGGACGAGCGGCAATCTCGTCCAGCTTCGACTGGATATAACGAAGATGATTCCGGGTTTCCCGGTTTTTAGAGCGCTCACGGATATACAAGATGGCGAATAAGAGCGTAAGGCCAAGCGCCAGCCACAGCATCTAGACTTCCCCCAATCGGTATCCGATTCCCCACAGCGTACGGATGTAACGAGGGGTTGAGGGATCGTCTTCAATCTTCTCCCGCAGCCGTCTCATATGGACATTAATCACGTTCTCGTCGCCGTAATAGTCATCATTCCAGACCAACTGATATAGCAGCGCCTTCGTATAAACCCGTGTCGGATGCTGGACGAACAGCTTTAAAATCTGAAATTCCTTGGCTGTCAGCTTCACATCCTCGCCCCGCTTCGTCACTGTGAAGTTATCCGGGTCGATACATAGATCGCCGCACACCAGCAGCGCCTGGCCTGCCTCTTCAGCAGTCGGGACGGAATCGGGCGCCGACACATATTGTGTCGCTCTTCGAATCGACGCGCTTACTCTAGCTGCCAGCTCCAGCAGAGAGAAAGGCTTCGCAATATAATCATCTGCGCCGAACCGCAGACCAAGTGCCTTATCCACTTCACCATCCTTCGCGGAGATGATCAGAATCGGCACCTTGCTTCGCTCACGTATGCGCTGCAGCAGATCAAGCCCGTTCACATTCGGCAGCATCAAATCCAGCAGCACCAGATCGTAGCGACCTCCGTCGAACGCCCGCAGAGCGTTGCCGCCATCATTGACGGTCGTCACATGGTAGCCTTCTTTGGATAGATAGTCGACGACCATCTCGCTAATAGACGGATCGTCTTCGATGAGCAGCAAGCTGCCGGTCATGCAGAGCGCCCCTTTCTTATTTCTTCCTGAATACGAGCAGCAGCACTGTAATAAGCGTGAATGCGATCAGTGCGAGGAACGGAATTGTAACGAATCCAAACCAGTTAATATATTGCGCGCTGCAAGGAACCCCTTGCGTGCACGGCTTGATAGCCGCAAAGCCCGGAATCTTCTGCTCCATGTAGTGGAAGGAAGAGACCAGCATGCCCAGGATGGATAGCGGCAGCACATACTTCTTAATGGAATGCTCGTCATAAAAAGCGGCGATGCCCAGCAGCAAGCTTAACGGATACATCAAGATACGCTGATACCAGCAAAGCTCGCAAGGGATAAATCCTCTAATCTCACTGAAGTACAGGCTGCCCAGCGTCGCCACAACGGCAACCAGCCAAGCGAAATATAAGACGTTGCGTCTCATCAGCTCCATGATTGACCTCCTATTTCAGCTGTTGCTCGATAACGGCCTTAATCGCCTCGTAATCGAGAGGATTTGAAAGTTTCACATCATTGACCATAATGGTCGGTGTCGCTCTTACTCCGAACTGCTTCACAAGAATTTCGTCAAGCGCAACAAGCTGCGCCGCTTCCTCCGTTGCCATCGTTGCTTTCAACGCTTCTTCATCCAGATCCGGTACAGCCGCTTTGGCTGTCTCCATCACCTTCTCCTCTGTCAGCCACAGGCTGTCATGGTCTGCGCCCGGCTGTGCGTCAAATAGCTTCTTGTGGAAATCCCAGAATTGATCCGGGTGCAGCTTCAGCATCGACTCACTTGCAAGTGCGCCCAGCTTGGACTCTTCGCCATGGAACAATACGTTGATGTAAGAGAATGTCGCTTTGCCTGTGTCGATATAGTCCGCCTTCAGCTGCGGCCAGATGATCTCTCCCCAAGCTTTGCATGTCGGACATTTGTAATCGCCGAACTCCACGATGGATACTTTGGCTGCGGCATCGCCCATCACAGGCTGTGCTACAATCGAAGGTGCACTCCCGATCGATTCATTGACGTCCCCGCTCTTGGTCTGCTGGTTGATGACAAACAACGCAACGACAACAACAATAATGACAGCCGTATATACCACAAAATAACGCGATCCGCCCGGCTTGGTTCCTTTTTTGGAAGCCATATTTTTAAAACCACCTTTTTCAACATATTAGATTGGCATGCTATCTCACCAAACAATATCATATCAAGGACTCTTCCACTATAGAGCAGAGCAGGCGAAAACGCACAATTTTGAAAACGCTGATGGCTTCAGGCAAGTGCGTGTATGCGGTCTGAACGCTTCTGCGATGGCTTTATTAGAATAGCGCATTCCGGTAGTAGATCAGATGATCTGTCCACTCGCCGTGTTCGTACAGGAACGCATTCCTCGTGCATTCCAATTGCATGCCGGCACTCTCCGCCAGCTTGACGGACAACTCATTGTCCAGGTTAATATGAGCCTCAATGCGATGAAAGTTCAAGTCGCTAAATGCGAGATGTATTGCTTCGATTACAGCTTCTCTTCCATACCCTTTCCGCCAATATTGATTGTGAATAGAATATCCGATTCTCCCCCATTGAAATTCGTCCCGCGCCAATGTCGAAAAATCGATCATGCCCAGGTGCGCACCGTCCGCTTTACGAAATAGCCCGAAGATGTACGCTTTGTCATCCAGCGCCAGTTCCTGGTGCCTGTCCACGAGCCGCTCAAACCATTCCTCCGTACATTCGCTCATATCCCTCCTCCCCTGGTCATGTTTGGATTGGGAAGGATGTCGCGCTTCAAATGCGTGAAGCCAATTGCTGTAATCCTGTTTGGCCAGTGGCCGTATCACTAGCCATTCTGTCTCCGAACGGGAATGAAATCCGTTCAACCTGTTAGCTCCTCTACAGCATCATGTATGTCTACTCTCAGTTATATCATGGCTCCCCGCATCCGACTATAAGAACGAACAAAAAAGCACAAGAGAGAAGCTTGCCTCGTCCTGTGCTTATGCTGTGCATTCGTTTCATTAGCTATGAAAATCCGTACCGGAGAGAACAGGCTTCACATAACCCGTGCGAATGACGAAATCGCCGAAGTGCTCGTTATGATCACGCTCCGCCGCATAGCGATGAAGAATCGGCTTCAGCGTATCAAGAATTTCGTTCTCGTCCACATTCTCGCGGTACAGCTTGCTAAGGCGGTCACCTGAGAAGCCGGCGCCCATGTACATATTGTATTTGCCCGGCGACTTGCCGATGAAAGCAATCTCGCCAAGCGCTGGACGCGCGCAGCCGTTGGGGCAGCCGGTCATACGGATGTTGATCTCGTTGTCACGCAGGCCGACCTCTTCCAGAATCGGCTCCAGCTTATCAACCAGAGTCGGCAGGTAGCGCTCGGCCTCCGCCATCGCCAGTCCACACGTAGGGAAAGCTACGCAGGACAGGGAGCTGCGGCGAATCGCGGAATGCTGGCCGCCATCTGTAATCCCATGTTGGCCAAGCAGCTCCATAATTTTGGCTTTCTTCGCTGTAGTGATGCCTGCAATCATCAGGTTCTGGTTCGCCGTCAGACGGAAGTCGCCCGTATGGATCTTTGCTATCTCGCGAAGTCCCGTCTTGAGCTGATAGCCCTCTTGATCGGCGATACGTCCACTCTGGACATATAGCGTCAGATTCCAGCGGCCATTCTTATCCTTCTGCCAGCCATAGCGGTCGCCACTGTTCTCGAAGTGGAACGGACGTGCCGGCTCCAGCTCCCAGCCGAGACGCTCTTGCAGCTCAGCTACAAACCAATCCAGACCGTGGCGGTCGATTGTATATTTGAAACGAGCGTATTTCCGAACGGAACGGTTGCCATAATCGCGCTGGATCGTCACCGTCTTCTCCGCGATATCATTGACTTGCTCCGGCCTGATAAAGCCGATCACACGACCAAGCTGCGGATACGTATTGGTATCGCCATGCGTCATGCCCATGCCGCCGCCGACCGTAACGTTGAATCCAACCAGCTTGCCCTTCTCTACGATAGCGATATAGCCCAAATCCTGCGAATAGACGTCTACGTCGTTGGAAGGCGGCACTGCAATGCCGATCTTAAACTTGCGCGGCAGATAGACCGGCCCGTAGATTGGCTCTACCGGGTCTGCTCCTTCGACCTTCAGCAGCTCCGTGCTGTCAATCAGCTTCTCGCCTTCCAGCCAAATCTCATGGTAAGCCGGTGTGCGAGGCGCCAGATGCGTCGTAATCTGCTGCGCCCAGTAGAAGACGTCGGAATGCACCTGGGATTGCTCCGGGTTCGGGTTGCACATGACGTTACGGTTGACGTCGCCGCATGCGGCAAGTGTCGTCAGCAGCGTATCGTTAATGCTTTTGATCGTATCCTTCAGGTTCCACTTCAATACGCCATGAAGCTGGAATGCTTGTCTGGTCGTCAATTTGATGCTGCCGCTGCCGTACTTCTCGGCTAGCTCGTCAATGACGAGCCATTGCTCCGGCGTCGAGACGCCGCCCGGTGTTACGACGCGAAGCATGAATTGGAACGAAGGCTCCAGCTTCTGCTTCTGGCGCTCATTACGCACATCGCGGTCATCCTGCATGTAGCTGCCGTGGAATTTCAACAGGCGGTTATCCAGCTCGGAGAGCCCGCCTGTAATCCGGTTTTGCAGCGATTCCACAAGTGAACCGCGCAAATAGTTGCTTTCCTTCTTCAAATGCTCAACGTCGCTCGGCGGTCCGCCGACCGGTTCTACTTTATGTCCCTTTGTCATTGCTGCAGGCTCCTTTCACCGTTGCGCTTCAAGCGCACGCGCTAGCTCTATCGAATCGATTAATATACGTCACGTTGGTAGCGCTGCTGCGCCTGCAATTCGGCCAGATAGGCTTTCGCCGCCTCGGCGTCCAGTCCGCCTTGCTGCTCAAGAATGGTCAGTAGCGCGTTATGCACATCATGCGCCATATGCTTCTCATCGCCGCACACATACACATGCGCGCCTTCTTGCAGCCAAGCGTACAGCTCTGCCGCCTGCTGCAACATCCGGTGCTGTACGTACACTTTCTCCTTGGAGTCGCGGGAGAACGCCACATCCAGCTTCGTCAGCACGCCGTCATTCAGCATGCGCTGCCAGTCAGTCTGATACAGGAAGTCCGTCACGAAATGGCGGTCTCCATAGAACAGCCATGTCTTGCCTTCCGAGCCAAGCTCTTCTCTCTCTTCCATGAATGCGCGGAAAGGAGCGACGCCTGTACCCGGACCGACCATAATAATCGGCGTCTCCGGATTGGCAGGAAGCTTAAAGTTCGGGTTGTGCTGAATAAATATCGGCAGCGAGTCGCCTTCTGTCAGACGCTCCGACACCTGCACGGAGCATACGCCTCCACGAGCGCGCCCATGCGCTTCGTATTCCACCTTGCGAATCGTCAGATGCACTTCGTCTTCATTCGCTTTGTTGCTGCTCGCGATGGAATAGAGACGCGGCGGCATTTTGCGAAGGATGGAAACTAAATTCGCGGCTGTCAGCCTCCAAGGACCGAAATCCTGGAGCAGATCGAGCAAGTCGCGTCCGTTCGTATAAGCTTTCAGCTCCGCTTTTTTCTCAGGCAAGATCAGTTCAGCCAATTGCGGGTTATCCGTAAAAGCTGCAGCCTTCTCCAGCAGCGGCTTCGTCAGCACCGTAATCTCGAACTGGCGAAGAAGCGCGGAACGAAGAGTGCCTTCGTCGCCGTATTTCCCTGGCACGACAACCTCGGAAGGTGACCAGTTCATTGCAGCAATAATCGCATCGACAAGAACCGGATCGTTCTCCGGGTAGATGCCTACGCAATCGCCCGGCTCATAGGAGAGGCCGGAGCCTTCCAGCGACAACTCCAGATGGCGTGTCTCCCGGTCCGAGCCGCGGCCATTCAGATTAATGGTCGTCAGCACCTCAGACTTGAACGGATTGGATCGCGAATAATCGGATTCTGCTGATGCTGTTGCAGAGGCTACAGCCAGAGCGCCAGTTGTTGCTGCCGCAGCTCCCGTTCCGGTTGCGGCGTCAAGCGCGCCGATAACGCTTGCCATCCACTCGTTGGCAGGCGCTTCAAAGTCGAGATCGCAGTCTACGCGGTCAGCCAGACGCTCTGCGCCAAGCTCGGCCAGGCGTTCGTCAAAATCAATGCCCGTTTTGCAGAAGAATTCATACGATGTATCGCCTAGTGCCAGCACGGAGAACTTCAGTCCGTCCAGCTTCGGCGCGCGCTTGGAATATAGGAATTCGTGGAATGTCAGAGCATTATCCGGCGGATCGCCTTCCCCATGCGTGCTTGCCACGATAAACAAATGCGCCGTCTTCTTCAGACCGTTCGTTTTGTAGGTACTCATGGCAGACAGAGTCACTTCAAAACCTTGCCCCTTCAGCTTATCTGCCAGCTTGCCGGCCAGACGCTGTGAGTTGCCCGTCTGCGAACCAAACAAAATCGTCGCTTCGCGCGGAGCTGCCAGTACGTTTGCAACAGCTTGCACTGCTTGCGCCGCTTGCTCCAATGCTGGCGCAATGAGTTGCGCGCTAGCCGCGGTTTCGGCCGATGCCGCACCCGCCCGATAAAATGTCAAAAACCCGCCGAGCCATTGTGTTTGCGCCTCCGTCAACGTCGGCAGGAGCTTGTTAAGCAGTTCGGCCTGCTCCTCCGTAAACGGACTGTTCGTCACCTTCAGTTGCAACAACATCCACCTCGCATCAAATCTCATTCATCATCAATTCATGGTTCACGTTCGTTCATTTTCAGGCTAATCCCAAGTATATCACTATGATTTTATTTTCTGCTCTAAACCTACCACAGACTTACATATATGGTCAACGAAATCCGTCGCATTCCCTCTATAAGAAGTTTTGAATTTAAAGTGGGGGTTTGCTTATAGGTTAAAAATGGTTGTGTTTTAGGCATTACGAATAATTATAAATTTAGAAGACAAAAAAAGTTCGTCAGACAGATGCTCTGGCGAACCTAATTTATTACTTTCATGAAGACGTACACTATACAGTAGATGGGACTAGCATTTAGGAAATACTTCCACGGCACTTCTTTCTTTCTCAAATAGAGACGCATACAAATCGCACTTTGAAAGAATTTCATGATGCTTGCCAAATTCGACGACAGTTCCTTCATAAAAATCGCTCACCGTACCCAGGAAACCATCACCAACCAGCATTTAAAGAAACACATTAGCTGCCCCTATCCCGCTCTTCTGAACCAGTCGATAAAACGCTTTACAATTTGCTAGCAACTCCTCGTAACTTCCTTTCTCAACATTAGAACCTTCATGAATAAACACAATTCTATCGAAATCTTTGACGATAGATAACCGAAGCGCCACTTTCAATAAACATTCGTGCAATAGCAATTGTTTATTTTTATCCTCCCAATAACATTATGCCCCGCTCTCCATCCGAAAACTGTAAAATAAATTCATGCGCATACGCAGATTTGACAGCAGCGATCACATCATATTCTGACGCTCCAGGATTTCTGAATAAAATATTTCAAATATAGGAAAGAATATCGTTGTCCAATAATCGCATTTTTAAATCTGCTTTTTCATCGTTTTACTATCTATTTTTAAGAGGAATAAAACTGAGTGCTTTTTTCGCAAGCAACTCTCTTAATAAATCATCGTTGGGTTAATGAAAAGTGGCCGCTCATACATCCTTTGTAACTTTAATGACTTTTCCCTTACATGTAATTTTTATGGGTTTTCATGTACCTTTATCAAGTCACTAATTGTAATAAGCTTATAACCCATCCCCTTTAATAAGGGTATGACTTTTTTTGTAGCCTCAACCGTTTGATCCCTATTGCCGCCGGCATCATGCATGAGCACAATCGAACCATTTTTGGCCTTGTTCAAAACCTCTTCAACCATTTTTTCAGTGCCAGGCAACTTCCAATCATCAACCTGTATTTCTCTGGACCATAAAACAAACTTATAATCTAGAGCCATTACTTTTTCTACAATTTCATTAGCAAAGATGCCATAAGGAGGTCTAAACAAGTTGCAACGATAATTCACGCTTTTTTGAATCGCTTCTTCTCCTGCAAGGATTTCCTGTTCGATTTCTGTTAAATCAAGTGTAGTTAATGTAGGATGTGAGTAGGTATGATTTCCGATTTCATGATTCTCACTTAAAATCCTTTGAACGATGGAAGGATACTGCTCTGCGAATTTTCCGAAAAGAAAAAATGTAGCTTGCGCCTGATTTTCCTTTAGTATGTCGAGTATTTGCGGGGTATATTCTGGATGAGGACCATCATCAAAAGTAAGGCAAATGTACTTATCTTCTGTATTAAAAAGAGGTACATCCTGGATAATTTTTTCGTCTTGAAAACCTGTAAATTCCTCTTTTTCACATAACTCAATATAATCATATATTAAAGTATACATCTATGCCCCCCTAATATATTTATATTATGCATAAACGGATAGATTCCAAATCGAATAACCGAATGCTGTAGCTTTTTCTTCGCATGTTATTCTGATGTATCTGCCACAGCCTGCTAAACCAGTAATCTCTTCTATTCCGCCTTTCCCGAGTTCATTTTCATATAGATTTGTCCACATAGTAGTGTTGCCAGACACTTGAATTTTGTATCTTGTAGCATACGCATGTTCCCAATTAATAGTAACCGCAGAAAAATTCATTTCTTTTCCAAGATCAATATAAACCCAGGAAACTTCTTCAGAGTGAAGACTTCCCCATCTTGTATTATTTTTTCCATCTACTACGTTATCGCCGGAACGCAACATAGATTCCTCCGAAGAAGTGACTACACCTTTATATAAGGCAAAATCGCTGTTATCAATTGAAGTATCAATAACAATGTGATTTACCAGGCTCATTTCACTGCGGTTTCCAAATATATCTACCGCTTTAAGAGAGATAGCATAAGAATGATTTGGTTCAATGTCGGTTATATTAAACTGTAATTGACGGCTCGTTCCTATTGCTTCACCGTCTTTATAGATCTCATAAGAAGTAACCCATATGTGTCCAGGGGATTCGTCCCATTTGATTTTCATATTAGTACTATTAAACTTATCCAATAATGGTTTACTCGGAGGATCAATCTTTAAGTCCGAAGTTATTCGGTATAGTTCTTCATCGTTTTTTTTCAGGTTGCTTTTCAATAGGAATATCGCTTCATGTTCCATTTTTTTAATTTTATTTATAGTTTGAACGATTTTTTTCTGATCATATTTCTGTCTCATTAAACCTATTGAGATCATTATCTTTAGTTTCTCAACATTTTCAGAAATAGTCATAAACAGTTTATAATAAACTTCGTTCCATTCGAATTTTTTCAAGGCATTAGCAAATAGATACCTTGAACCTGCGATGATACTTAATGCGTCATCAATGTATTGAAAGTCTTCTTTAAGATTGTTGTGCGTTTTTTCGCACAATAAAAAAACATCCTTTAAATATTCAAAAAACACTAACTTGTCATGATAATTGCAGATATAAGCTTTAAGTTTACGCTCTAATATCCCCGTATCCAAATGTCCAATGGAAAACTCAAAATATAATAAACCTCTTACTTCTTCGGGAATATCATCACACATTCTTGCAAGATCATTAAATTTATAGAAAACCTCAGAGAAAAAAGGAATGTCTCGAATTTGGTATAATCCGTCCTTTTCCGAATAACTCTCCACCATAATCGAATGCTTAGATTCCTGATCAAGATTTGGATTATGTGTGACCTCAGAGGCTTTAACCCATAAAAAAACGGGCACGTTCCTCTCCAGCAGCTCCTGAACAATATTTTTAATATCTATAAGTTTCTTAAATGGAATTCTAATCGGATTAATACCCAAATCATTCATTTCTGATTCTATTAGCACATTAGATTTATATTTCCATTTGCGTTTTTTCAATTCAATGATTTCAGAAAGCACCTTATCGGTGCTTTCTAACACTTCATAATAGTAAAACTCGAGAGGGAGGCTGATACTATGGAAATAGTTCGCTATTTGAATTATTCTGCAGTTTAAGTAATTTAAAGAAGAGTTCTTAAAAACCATTTCCATATCCACCACTCCTTTCTCTTTAGCAGCTAAAACTCATTGCGGGTGGTTTATGGTTGCTGCTTCATCCATCAATATTTTATTCAGCTCAACATCATCGTTTGTTTGTGTCCATAAATATACTGCTCTCGTCGGATACTTTCGATACAAATATTCTTTTTTCTCATCAACATGACGATCCGCTTTATCACTTTCATTCGCAAAGTCAAATTCTTTTTTATGAGGGTAGTGAATGCTCATTGCATTTCTAGCCAAAACAAATTTTGCTCCATATTTTTGCAATGCCAGTCCTATATCTATGTCTTCTCCCCCCCAGGTCGTGAAGCTTTCATCAAACATTCCAATATCAATCAATGATTTCCTGCTCATTGACACATGGCATGTCCAAAATAGTACAAATGGGGCAGGCAAGTGATCAATGTCATCCGAAAATTCCTTATAAAACTTTTCTCTTACATCTCCAACTCCTATTTCACCTAATATTTGGATCGCATTCTCAACCGTATTGTTTTCTACAATTTTTTTGATTGCATCTTCATTGCTTTCAAAAACATCAAACCCATAAACATAGCCTACAATCGCACAAGGGCGACTGGATTCATTATGAATTCTCATATGTTCGTTCAAAACATCTTTATGCAAAATGATTCCATTATCAATAAAAAGGCATACATCGCCAGTTGCTTTCTTAATCCCCATATTCCTTGCAGCGGCAGCTCTAAATCCTTTGTCTTCTTGATATTCATAATAAATATTTAAATCATTCTCATATTCTTTTACTATTGAATATGTATCCTCAGCCGAACCATCATCACATACCAGAACTTCATAACAGGCTTTATCCAATTCTTGCTTTACTAAAGACTCTAGCGTATATTTCAATCCCACAAGTCTATTATAAGTAGGAATGATCACTGAAATAGCAGGCTTCATCTTTAACCCTCCATGAATATGAGTATACGGAATATTACTAATTAGAATATTTGCTTTTCGAGAATTCTACTATTTTATTAAATGTAGTTAAATCGGCAAATAAAATATCCGTATCATCAATTTTAAAGCCAAAGTCTCTTGCTATATGATTTAATATTTGAATATAGGAAATCGAATCAATACCCATAACATCATCAATCAGTGCTTCTTCATCGGACTCCGTGATGTTCACTCCATAATTCAAAAATATACTTTTGACTCGCTCGCATATTTCTTCGCTCATATTCTCACTTCCTTATTTTCTTTCAATAAAGTTAACCATATTTCTCTTTCTATGCTTAACATTTCATTAGCTTTGCTTCTGATTAAATCTATATTGATTTCTTTCGTGTCAGATACCATACTATTTATAAATACTTGTTTAATCGTTTTCCATCCTCTTTGCAGTTTTGTTAATTGTGTTTTCATATTTTCAAATGTTGTGTTATTGATTAACTCCAATTCAACAAGCCTTTTTAATAAAAAACCGTTTCCAATATGTCTATTTTCTATGATGTTAATCCCTATTAAAGAAATACTAATATATTCATTGATGTCGTCCTTCTTGTCTTCATTAAAATTCCACAAAGCATTGAAAGAATATACAGATAATTCCTCCACTATTCTTTCTGCGTGACTCATTACTTCAGTTATATTTATTTTGTAAGGAGCGATGTTGTCGCGAATACAATAAACATATGCATGCGGAGTTGCCGGGTCAGGATCGATCATTGCATTTGAATGATTAAAAGCCTTAATCAACCTTTCCTCGGGAATTACATGCACTCCATATCCATCAATATCATCATCCAAAATAAAATACTCTTTTTTTTCTGTATCATAACCGTTTATTATCGAATAATGACTCATATGGAAACGGTTCCAAGCGATATTTTTGGGTAACCAATAAAAAAGATCTATATGTAGCTTAACTATTTTTTGTTCTGAAATTATCTTTTGCAGTTCTGCTGTAAAGTTTTGAGTATCTTCAAAAAAAACGGGTAATTCCGTTTCAATAATTTCACTCAGCACAAAGTCTTCCCACTTATCGGCGTAATTCAATACTTCAATCGTCGGGCTAATAAACTCTAAATCAATAGCAGCCCCCCAACTACTGTATGAATAATTATTGATGTACGCCGCATCAGCGTAACTATTATGCCTGGTAGTAGCGATTGAATAGGCGGAATTTAATATGCAATTCATCCAAAACTCATTGAAAGGTACTATTTTATTTATGAAACTCAAATTAGAACCACCTTTCGAATAATGTTCACAGCAAAATAAACCCTAGAAAATGTAAACAACCTAAATTATGTATGTAATAGATAATTAGGATTAAAAAAATAATTTAATGAAAAAAAGACTTTTTTTATATTAAACATTATACATCATTGATTGGAAATTTATCAACTATGGATTTACCACGAAAACCCAAACCCTGAGTTTATTAAATGAAGACATAATTTAAAACTATACGTTACTTGTATATCCATTTGAAATAAATTCAATTAGTTAATATATAATGGAATGAATTGATTTCATATATTTGTGTAAAATGATGAACTTCATAAAAAATTAGCCATGAAGGAAATACTTATCTAGAAAAGTTGCTTAGACCATTCCAGAGGAGAGTATCTATTCATGGATCAGTATTAGGTTACACTTTTCTTTATATTGTCTCTAAACTAATTTCAACGTTGGTACATGTTTCCTCAGTATTGCTCGGAAGGACAAGTAACAAGGCATGATATAAAGGATTCCGTTTCCTTCGGAGAGAAGGATAAAAACATATTCTCAAAATAATGAATAGTGAATCTGATTCACTTTCTCTAATTGCTAGATTGCCCATTGGACAAATTGCTCCTGAACGACCAATCTCAGGATGAGTTTTTGCAATTACTTGAGTCGTCCATTCCATGCATGCGTATAACGGAGTATAGTTATAGTTTTCAGAGTTTTGTTGATTAGTAGCTCTGAGAAGATTAAATTTTCTAAAGCTCAATTTCACGAAAATCCTATGTTGATTTTCAATGCATCTCTAGTTCAAGGCTAAAAAAAGCGCCCCCCTTACCAGCAGCTTGTAGCGCCGTCAGATTAAAGGTTGATGATAAGTAAAGGCTGAACGAAAAATGCCTAATTGCATTCCAGCAACCAGGCATTTTTCATTCAGCCTTTTATATTGAATTGCGCAAATTCCCCGCCAAGCTATACCGCTGCTTATGCAGCCAATCGATATCCTCGGCCAGCGCGCTTAGCGGCGAGGGGCCGAACCATTCCAGCGAAGCGTAGCAGTCGAGATGGGAGGCTTCCTCCAGCAGCTTCCGGTAGTCGAGGAAACCCTGGTGCAGCAGCACCATGCCCTCCCGGTCGCCGGAGGCCGAGTAGATGTTGCCAGGGTTGAACAAGCCGACTTGGCTAGGCGATGCGATGTTCTTGAAGTGGAAGTGATCGATCCACGGCTCCAGCACATGCAGCATATGCAGCAGGTCGCCGCCGTATTCCCATACATGAAGCACGTCAAAGTTGAGCCGTAGCGAGTCCTGGCCGATATCCGACAGCAGCGTCAGTGTAGAATCCAGATCATCGGCCAGTGTGCCAGGATGCGTCTCGACAACCAACTGCACGCCCTCTTCCCCGCACATGCGGCACAGCTTTCTTAGCCGCTCCGTATAGGCATCCCGCTCCGCAATCGTCACGCTGCGGCTCGATTTGTTCCCGGCAAAGGTCCGTATTCGCGGTGTGCCAAGCCAGTGCGCCAGCCGGATCAGCTGTTCGCACTTTCGCTCCGACCGGGCGAAGCTCTCCTCCGAATCGATATCCAAATAATCGCTGAGCATCGACACAGCCAGATCGTCTCCCGCCATGCCATGCAGCAGCTCCTGCGTCTCCTTGCGCTCATGCTCATACAGACCCATCGCATGTACGCCCCATATCTCGATGCCTTCGAATTGCTTCTTTCTCATAAACCGGAGCAGCTCGGCGAAGGAAATCAGCTGATGCCGGAACGAGATCGTACAGAAGGAATACTTCATGGCATCGCCTCCCACAGGCTGTACAACCGGTACAGCTCGTGTTTGATTTCCTTCTCTAACTTATCCATCTCCTCAAGCTTTCTCAGAATGGAAGGCAGTTGACTGCCGTTGCCGATCATCGCAAACTTCATGCCTTGATACTGAACGTTATGGAAGCCGCGTACTAGCAACTCCACCTTATCCGTATAGGCTTCGAAACTCTCGTCGCTCGAACCTGTTTCTTCAATAAAGTACATGAGCGCATGCTCGTAGCTGTACTTGCGTATCGCCAGCACGGGCAATTGCTTGACCGCCTTCTCTACCATATCCACTGTAAATCCAGTTTCACCCCTGCCGATAGCCGCTAGCCGATTCCGCAGCGTATCCGTCAGCTCGTTCTCCCAGCGGAATACATTCTGGAAATAAGCTGCGACTGCCTCGCGCGTCGGCTCCATAATGCGCTCCGAATCAACGTAGAAGCCGCCTCCGAACGGATTCTCCAAGAAAGCTTGGATGACTCTCTCCTTCTGAACAATGCCCTGCCATCTGAAGTCGGCATCGATCATTTGCCACTCGTCCTCGCGCTCCGTTTTGGCCAGAATGAGGAAATGCGGGAACGGCTTTTGATGAAATTTGTTCTCGCGCTCCGGCATGAGAGATAGATCAATCTGCGCGATCACATAGTGATCGGGCGGACAGTTTTCGATCAGTTCCAGCATGCGCTCCAAATTAACTTCTCTGGGCAAAGCCGCATCGTACCATTCATGGACAGGGGCTCCGAACAGCTTTTCATACCATTGGAAGTAATGGCTGTGATCAAGATCATGCTGATAATACGTGATTTGCCCGTCATCTGTGACATCGAATGGAGCATCCCATAAGCCTATATAAAACGGGCGGTAATCATAATCGCTTCGCTCGCGAATCACCTCGCACAAACAGCTGACGATACAATGAACCTTAATGCTGACTTCTTCTTTGATCACCATGCGCGGTTCACCATCTCTACAGGCTGCTCCTCATCAGGCGCTTCCTCCGGATAAGGCTCCAGACTTTGCATGAAATCCAGCAACGAACCGACTGTAGCGAATGTTCTGGGATCGACCTGATCATCCGGCACTTGCAGCTTAAGCTCCACCTCAAGAAATACAATTAATTGCACAATCATAATGGAATCAACAGCCAAATCTTCATTCAATCTTAGTCCGTCATGCAGCTCATCGACGTTTATTTTAAACTTATGGCGTATGAGCCCTTGCAGCTCGCTCTTCAAAGCTTCCCGTGTACGTTTCGTCATTTTGGTCAAACTCCTTCCTGCTCCAGCAGCTTGCGGCTTATCTTTCCTGACGGCATTCTTGGAATGCTTGCAGTCATTCGCACTTCTGAAGGCGCTTTGTAAGGCGGCAGATGCCTCAGACACCACTCCCGCACATCCCCTGCCGTCACGTTATCCGCTGCGACGACTTGCGCTCGGACCATCTCTCCGTTAATAGGGTGAATGCCCCGATAGACGACGGCTTCGATAACGCCTTCCAGTCTGCAAATCACCTCTTCGACCTCAGCGGGCGTCACCTTCAGCCCCGATACATTGATCAAATCATCAATTCTTCCCAGAAACCGGATGTTGCTCCCGCCGAACGAGCAACCCAAATCTCCTGTCGAAATCATTCTTTCGCCTATAGAGATGATCAGCTCCGACGGTTCAGCCGAGGCTTGAATGACCAGATGCCCCAGCGGAGTGCCCAGATCGTCATAGGATTTCATCCCCACAGCAAGACTCGCGCAGCCTGCCTCCGTACAGCCATATTGCTGAAGCAGCACGGCCGACGCCTGACTGTAATGCTCATACAGAATAGGCGACATAGGCGCACCTGAGCTCATAACGCTGCGCAGCTTGACGCCTCCATACTCGAACAGGGGGTTAAGTCCTTGCAGGAGCGCGGGCACGGAGTAAAGCAAATGATTCGGAGTCGCCTTCAGACATTGCGCGATCGCTTTCGGGCCCATGCCGCTCATGACAACCGGCTCCACTCCCCGCTCCAGTGCTGACAAGACTCCTGAAATCAAGCCATATGCATGCGTAATCGAAGCTAGCACAACTGGCGTATCCTCCGCGAGCGCATGAGCCGCAATCCGATCATTGTAAGCAGCAATTTCCACGTTAATCTCTTCCCATGAACGCCGGATCAGCTTCGGTTCACCCGTCGTGCCGGAGCTGAATTGATAGATCGAAGGAGGTCCATCCGTATGGATAGCCGATGCATCCAGCGGGTAATACTGCTCCGCCGCCCCATAGAATAACCCGGTACACCCAGCCCGCTCCGCCAGCCTTGATGCCGTCTCAATCGGCGTATCCCCGTGCAGGGGCAGGACAGACAAGCCCCTCTCTCGCAAGAATAAAATCATCGTCAATGCAAATAACGGATCGGAAGAACATACCGCATAACGGCGTGTTTCGCTTATCCCGTGGCGGAAACTATCCAATTGTTCATAACGGTCTAGTAATTGCTTATAGGCAGAACGGCTGATCCGCTCCTGATTTACTGCGAACATGTTGAATTCTCCCTTTGGTTAGGATCGCCCGACTGGCGGACTTGTGATAAAGGATTAGGCGCAGGGCGTGGCGCAATCTTGGTCCCCCCGAACAGCCTGCGCTGGACAAGCGGCTCGATCACATACTCTGGTGCAAAGAGCCCCAGCGAATCGAATCGCTCCCGCAATGCGGGGAAAGACGCCTGATACATCTCCAGCTCCGCTGCGACCATCTCCCATAACTCCCGCTCCCCAACTGGGAACCGGCTTGCCATAAACGTAATGATCGTACCTATATTCATGAACCATAACGCATCCATCAGCATCTCACTCAAATCTTGCAAACTGCCCATCTCAAAATAATCTCCCGGCTTCCCTCCGGCATACGCGGAATGCAAACGGCTAAAGTCCGGCACCAGCTCCGGCGATGCCAGGAATGGCCTGTAATATTCGACCCCCTCATGGAAGTCTCGCAGCGCCACACGCTCCGGCATGCCATTGCGATGCACCAGCACCATGTTCTGCCCATGCGATTCCAGCACAATGCCATGAGCGACAAGCAGATGAACAACCGGAATCACACTTCGGCGCAACAGCAGGCGAAACCAATTCTCCATGCCGTACTTCGCAATCCACGGGTCAATAAAGGCCCTGCCGTCCACTTCTGTAGCGGCCAGCGTGAAGAACGGCACCGCTTCTTCTCCCGGCTGCAAATAGTTCTGCACATTCTCCCGCCAGATCGCCCCGATCGCCCCATTCGCCGCAGGCAAGGTAATGCCCGCATATTCATGCAGCAGAATCAGTCCCGACTTCTGTAAAAACGGATCAGAATCCGCGACCTTCTGAAGCCAATCCGATACGGCAGGTGCTGCTACCGTAGAGTGTACCGTCAAGTGTCGCATCGAAGACGTATTAACGATGCCAAGCGACAGTTTCACATCTCCTCGCGCTGCCCCGCTTATGCAAGACAGCGTTCGAATTGATTGCTGAGGGCGATAGGACTCCGAGCCATGCCCTAGCGGCACAATCCTCTGATTCGTAAGCAGGTCCGCATGCTTCTCTTGCAGAAAGCCCCACTGCCAAGGATGCACCGGAAGAAAAGCATAGCCTTCTGGAGACAGACCAAGGCCAGCCAGCTGTTCACAAAAACGACTGCGGTCCTCTTCCTCCAGCTCTCTTTCAACTACATTCCGCCAGTCGCTCCCGTTCCCGGCATTCCAAATAACTTCATCATAAGCAGCCGCAAGCCAATACAAACGGACATCCGGTTGAAATTCAGGCCCATAGAACCGATTGTTCTCAGGGGTAAAGCCTATTCTTGATTTATAGCAAGGGTGATAGGGATGGCCCTCCGTCGAGATGGACTCCAGCTCTGCAAGCGATCGGCCTAACAGCTTGAGCTCGCTCTCCTGATGCAATTCCCGTTCCTGCATCCACTGCGCCTGCTTGCGTATCGTCTCTTCCAGCTCAACAATAAAGGAAGGCAGTACGGAGAGGTCCGGATGATTCGCCGCAACAATCTCCTCCAGAAACAGCGCTATACTGTCGGCTTCCCCGCTTTCCAGACCGTGCGTCTTGAAGCAATTCCGGAACATCGGGTTCTGACTCATCCGAATCATACTGAACGAATAAGTCCGCCAGCCTTCAAAGGAATACATCACTCGGTTCCCTGCCCAATCCCTCCCATTGATCACATACACATCAACCTTATACGCGCTCCCTCCCTGCCCAGCCGAATAGGACACGGTACTGCGGGCTTCCAACACGCCTTCAAAGATTAAAGCCTCCACCAGCTTGCGAAAAACTTGCCTGCGAGCAACGACATTCATTTCAATCTTCCCGATTGGGACCTGCAGCTTCATTTCACCTCTCCATTCCTGTTACGCTTGCATGGGTTGCTGAGCCTTCCTCTCCCTTCTCCATATCGCGGTCACGAGCCTTGCCTTGCGAATCGCCTCTTGATAAGGAAGCGCGGTGCATAACGGATTATCCATCTCGGCATAAACAGCCTGCTCCAATTCCGTCTCCAATTCATCTACGTCATACAATCGCGTGAGCAAATTCGCCTTGAATCGGAATGTGCGACTCGTCAGCCAGTCACGCATAAGCCTGTTATGCGCCCCGGGTACTGCGGCTAGAGACTCCAGTTCAGCGCGAAGCTCCATAAGCAGTACTCTTTCATCCAAAACGCCAAAGACGCCGAACGATTGAATCAGTCCCAGCACATGATTGACGATCAAATAATAGCCGAAACGCTCCTCCGCCAGCTCGTCATCGTATACGTTCGGTCCAGCACCGATCCCCGGAACCAGCTCCTCAAGGAGGCCAACTCTCGATCTGGCATAATAATAGCCCTGGCTGTCCCGATAATAGAATTGCTCCGGATATCCGCTCTCTCCAAGCTTCACCACACTATTCTGCAAATGCGCCTCAAGCGCGATGCCATACCTTGCATACATCATGACCATAGGCCTTAGCGAGATTGCCAAGTAAGCCCGGAACCAGGCCAGCCCGGCTTGGGCTGCCGAGCAGCCTTCCTTGTTAGCAAGCTCCCCGACTACATTCTCCAGCAATGAGCGCGAGCTGCCGGAAGAGAAGGCTTCCTGAGTGAAGGCGGCAGCCAGAAATACCCTCTCGCCCTCTTCCCGGGCAAAGGGATTCTCCCGGATGATAAGCTCAAATCCGCTCTCCCCGGTCTCCGAATCGCTGAGCGTAACATACGCCCCGTCCTTCACGATATGAAACCCGGGACAATTTTCTTGAAGCCAAGGCTCAAGCTCGTTAGCCACCCGAGCAGCCTCTATCGCTCCCAATAACTCATGTCTTTTGTTCACTCTCATCGAATTCGTAATTTTGGCTCGCAGAGACAGCTTATACATGTAATCGGAATTCGGATCGCAGACGGTGCGGATAGAGGAGGTCGGATAATAGGTCCCCCCGAGAGCTCCTATGTATACAAGCTTCCCAGTCTTCATCCAGCTCTGGACATGATCATCATGGAGCAGTTCTTCCCCCTGCACCGGATGGATGGGAATCCAGACATAGGACGGATCATGGATGACTTCTGCCGCAGCACCCGAATGCATCTCTCCCGGGGTCCACGATGCCAGAAGCTCGCGTTCAATAATTTCCGCAGCGCTCTCCCGCCATACCGTGTCTTCCTGGACCAGACTTCGATGGGCGGCAAAATAATGCAGCTGGAAGCTGCCTTTCGACTCTGGTGAATAAAGATGCTGCCTCCATTCCGGGAAGCCTTGCCTGCTCTTGGGTGTCGGATGGAATACATGACCGAATAGAAGAGATTGTTCGGACTGCAGGAACGTAAGCGAAGAACTGTATAACTCGGGGGCGTCGTCCATTCGGGCTGACAGGAATGTCTCCAGCAGACTGCAGCTCTGGAGCGCGCGAAGCAGCAGCTCCTTCGTCTCGGAGCCTTCATGCTTTGAGCCCAACTCATCGGCAAGCAGCGAGAAGGCCGTTGCGATGCCAACCGGCGCAGGTTCGGCAGCACCGCTCTGCAAGCATATGGGCAGCTGGAATTGATGCCTTCCAGTCGGAGATTTATAATGCGCTGTTGCAAGGATGGCAAGCTGCCCGGAGGCAAGCGGAAGCCGCAAGACGCTGCGCTCGCCTTCGCTGCCCTTGCATACAAGCCATTCGCCGTCTCCCGTTTCTCTTAAATAACAATTCAGGAAGCTGGTGACGGCGGCTCTCTCGGCAACTTGCTTCGGATTAACCATAGCTCTCCTTCTTCCTAATTAATAATGATTATCAGTATCAATATTATAAAGGTTCTATCACGAGGGATACATAGACAAAAATTCCAAAAGTTATGGATATTTTATTCATATGCACACAGCAAAAAAAGCCTCCGCACTCTGTAGTGCGGAAGCTTTCATTTGCCAAGCCATCTTATTTCATGGATGCGAGCCAATTCGACAGCGTATCAATATCAGCGCTGCTAAGCTGATCCTTGTATGCCGGCATGCCGCCCCGGCCGTTCGTAATCGTAGCCTTAATCTCGTCGACAGACAGCTTAGCGCCTACCTTTGTCAGGTTCGGTCCTACGCCGCCTGACAGATCAACCGCGTGGCAGCCAATGCAATTCTGCTTGTAGATGGCTTCAGCCGCAGCCGCATCGACGGTTCCCCCGCCTGCATTATTGCCGCCATTCGTTGCCCCATTGTTGGTTCCGTTGTTCGTTCCGCCATTTGTACCGCCGTTATTTTTGTTCCCGCCGCCGCAGGCGGACAGAGCAATAACAAGAATAACAGCCGTAACCAGCAATAACCACTTCATATTGCGCATCATGAAATAGCCTCCTTGATTGGTAAATCTGTTATTACATTTCCCTATAACTTGCTTCCTATTCACATGCATACCGCCCGCTCCCAGACAAATGCGAGCCACGTAGGTTTCCTTCACGCGAACGCATAACGTTTTGTACGGTGGACACCATAAGGTAAGGTCATGACAGTATTTAGCAAAATCCTTCAAATTGCTGAGGTGATGCCATTGAATACACAGCAGGATCTCATCGGTCATCTGGCGGAGCTGAGAAAACGGCTTATCGTCGTTGCTGTGAGCTTCCTTGTGGCGATGTGCGGAGGCTTGTACGCTTCCCCACATATTTTGCGCTACATTAAAGCAGGTCCGACGGCAGAGTCGGTGGAATGGAATGTCTTCTCCTTCACGGACGGCCTGTTCATCTACTTGCGTTGTGCGTTTTTGTTCGCGATTCTGTTCGTTCTGCCCGTCTTGCTTTATCAGCTATGGGCTTTCGTCAGGCCTGGATTAACATCCGTTGAGGCCAAGGGAACGCTGGCCTATGTGCCCGTCTCCTTTATGCTGTTCCTGGCCGGCGTGTCCTTCAGCTACTTCCTCGTCTTCCCCATGATGATGCAGTTCATGATGGAGATGAACCATAACATAGGTGCTGTTGAGACGTATGGTATCGACCGGTACTTCTCGTTCATGTTCAGCATTGTGTTCCCGCTTGGCGTTGCGTTCGAGATGCCGCTGGTCATGCTGTTTCTGACCAGACTCGGGCTGTTGACGCCAGAGAGGCTGACCGCGACACGCAAGTATGCTTACGTGGGACTGGCGGTCGTAGGCGCCTGCATCTCGCCGCCGGATTTTGTGTCGCATTTGTCCGTGACCGTCCCGTTGCTCATGCTATTCGAGATCAGCGCGTTTCTATCGCGCCGCTTTGCCAGAAGGATGGCCACCGCTCCGTCCCCTACTTAAGTTATTTCAACTAAAAAAGGAGTTTTGACCCATGTTCAACAATATTGGCGTTTCCGGGTTGATCATTATTCTGCTGATTGCGCTTATCGTCTTCGGGCCAGCCAAGCTTCCCCTGCTCGGCCGGGCGTTCGGCGATACCCTTCGCGAATTCCGCAGCTCGACACGCGGCATCGTGGAGGAAGACACAGGTCCACAGAAGCTGGACAAGACTGATGATCTGGAGAAGCTTCTGTAACAGCTTAAAGCGTATAAAGAAGGCCGATCTCGCATGATGCGGGATCGGCCTTCTTCTTTTGCTTGCAAGCTTAGGCATTGACCTGGAGCCACATCATTGCAGCTCCAGGCTAGCCCCCTCTACACCAGCAGTCCTCCAGACTGTCTGTACTTCAGGATGCCTTCCGCCGTGCGGTAAGCCATCGCGCCTACCGTTGCCGTCGGGTTGTAGCCCGCATTTTGCGGGAAGCTGCTCGCGCCTACGACAAACACATTGTCCGCATCCCACATCTGGCTGAAGTTGTTGATAGCCGATGTACCCGGCTCAGCCCCCATAATGACGCCGCCTGTATTATGCGTAGATTGGTACGACATAATCTCGTACGGCCCCAGCTCCTTTAGGAAATCCACCTTGTCGGCGCCCATCTCCTTCACGATCTCATTACAGCGCTCCGCCAGAAACTTCGCCATATTCTTATCCTGATCTCGGAAATCGAACGTAATGCGCATGAGCGGATCGCCGAACGTATCCTTATACGTTGGATCAAGATCTATGAAATGCTGCTTGAACGACATGGATGAGCCTTGCGCACCGACCGCAAGCGTGCGATTCGCATAATGGAGCGACTGCTTCTTGAATTCTGCGCCCCAGCTAGCCGTGCCGGAAGGCACCGGATTGTTCTGAATCGGCCTAGCGCCCGTCTGGCTAAACGCAATCACGCCGCCATGAATAAAGTCGACATCGGAATGGTCGAAGTTATCGCCGTTGTAATCATCGATCGAGACACCGAGTGAGCCCGCGCCCGCGAATGTATTGAATTGTTTATTTTCAAAAAAGCCCACAGCGCTTCCCTTGATAACCTGATACGCATAATTCTTCCCGACAACGCCTTTTCCGCTCGCTGGATCATAAGGCTTGCCCAGCTCGGACATCAGAAGCAGGCGAACATTGTTGAATACGTAGCTCGTCACGACCACGATGTCGGCAGGCTGAATGATTTCTTCACCTGTGGTGACATCTATGTACATAACGCCAGTTGCTTTGCCGCCTTTATGGATAATGCGGCGTACATTGGAATGGGTCCGAATCTGGAATTTGCCTGTCTTGTTCGCTACCGGGATGACGGTCACGACGGGATCGGCCTTGGCGCCGTACTCGCAGCCATAGCGCTCGCAGTAGCCGCAATATTGGCAGGCTGCCCGCGCAACGCCGTCCGGGTTCGTGTAGTTCTCCGACAGATTGGCCGCAGGCATCATATAGGGATGCAGATTAAGCTTCTTCGCCGCTTCGGTGAACATCTCAATCCCCGCCGTCTTCTTCATTGGAGGGGTCGGGTATTCGCCGCTGCGCTTGCCGCCTAGCGGATTGGTTTCCCCGGAGATGCCTGCCATCTTCTCGAACTTGTCATAATACGGCTCCAACTCATCATACGTAATGCCGTAATCCTGAATGCTCATATCTGCCGGAATTTTGTTTTTACCGTAGCGCTCAATGGTTTTGCTTCTGATTTGAAAATCATACGGCAGGAAGCGGTACGTCTGGCCGTTCCAGTGAATGCCAGAGCCGCCAAGTCCGTCTCCAAGCAGGAAGGAGCCGTACTGGCGCATCGGCAGCGCGCGTACCTTTTCGTTACTGCGGAATGTGATCGTTTCTTTGGACAAATCCTGCATCATCTCGTAGCGCATGGAATAACGGAGCTCGTCATGCACCATGAAGTAATCCTCGGTCTTCCGCTCCTTGCCTCTCTCCAATCCGACGACGTTCAAGCCGGCTTTGGTCAGCTCCGCCGCGATAATGCCGCCGGCCCAGCCGACGCCTACGATGACAACATCTGTTTTGGGCAATGTCTTGGCCATATCGATCCTCCCTTTCCTGGGCTTCGCTAGTGCGAGGCCAAGTGAGCCTGCAAGCTGCTTGGCTCAATCTGCGTAAAGTCTTTGTCAATGATGTTCAAATAGCTCATCTGGGACCCCGGATAGCTCCGCATGCGCCAGCCCTCCATATTGGCATTGCCGCCGTAAAGAGGATCACTGTATACGCCTTCGAGTGTGGCTGAACGCAACGTTCTGAAGAAGAAGCTCTCGGAGATAGTCGGCAGATTGGCTTCCTCGTTCTCGAACACCTTCAGCACCTCATCCTGCTGTGCACCCTCCAGCTCGGCAAATCCTTTGCTGTACTTCGTCAAGCTGTAATTCTCCAGTTCCTGAATGCCGATATCGAAAATTTCTTTCCGCTTCAGCCTGCCCTGATACCCTTGCACTTTCTCGCCTGTAAAGAATGGAGGACTCATGTAATCCCGGCCGTTAAAGCCCCAGTCTCCAGCGAGTTGATGGTCGATGAAGAACGCTACACCGAGTTTTTTTGCACCCGGTCCATTATCATCTTCTGGAAAAATACGCTCTGTCGCGCTGTCGACGATGCGGAATTGCGCCGGTGTAAAATACATGAGCGCGCGGTTGTAATTCGGAATCTCCGTCTCTTTACCGCCATCCGGTGTAGCCGTCGGTTCTTGCGCATTGCCGCCATTATTGTCGGTACATCCGAATATCGTGCTTAGCGCTCCGCCAACCGCGAGCGTACCGAGCACATAACCGGAATTGACCAAAAACTTGCGGCGGGAGTTGTTGTTAACCTGCTCATTGTCATGATTCGCTCCGGAATGCTCGTTAACTGCGTCATCATTCGCTTGAGCCAATTGCCCTTCGCGTTCCGTTTCTTTATCCGCTACAAGCCCATTGCCATTGTTCCCTACCACATCATGCACCTCCTGTATGGATCTTCTTGCTGTCTTCCTGCTTATTATTTTCCAACCCATCATGAATATTCATTTCAGAGGAAGGGCTATCCTAACGTCGAACGAGTGAACCCTAGTGGAGGATGATATCTGATGATGAAAACAGTGAAGTTGCTCGCTTGCGTATCCCTATCCGCAGTAGCCTTGGCAGGCTGCTCCATGACTCCTGCAACCGACGGCAATAGGACAACCCGGGACAATACGGTTACCCAACATGCATCGCCGATGCCCAAGGGACCGCATAAAGCTCATTCAATCAATGACTCCTCGCTAATTCCAAGCGAGAATGGGCAGAAGAACTATACGACCAACAATCTGGGACAAACGACGTATGGCCTCGGCACATCCGTCTACAGCATGATCGGCAGCTCCGGTCTGCATGCGAACGGCTTCTCCGCTCATCTGGAATCGCGGCTTAGCAGCGCAGGCATTCCCGATGTGCGTGTATTCGTCTTCGACGATACGGTTGTCTTGGCTACAGCCAAACGTGAAGCGAGCGCATCCAGCTACGACGAGCTTCAGCGCAAGCTGCTGAATCAGAATGAAGGCATGTCCGCCACCGGCACAGCGCCTGGCGAGGGTCTTGGCGGAGTTGAAGGATCAGGCGGGCAGCATGATAATTTAAGCAGCGCTGCCGGCCATATCAAGCAATTGATGGGCGCTGAGGTGAAGGTCCTGCTTGCAGAAGGCGAAAAAGCGGTTCAGGCCATCGATAAGATCCGAAACGACGCACTGGCGGACAATATCTCGCCGGATCAAATCGCGCAAGACATTCGCGTGCTGCTGAGCTTGACGAAGCAGTCGGGGCAGTAAATTTCCAGAATTGAAGTGTAGATTGAAAAACGGGCCCGATTCTATTGCTTGGAAGCAACAGGATTTGGCCCGTAAATATATTTTTGAAATATAGCACTTGCTCTTAATTTTACTCTTATGCTTCTTCAAATAGTTCTAGTAAGCACCTTACAATCAAGTATTTATGGAGCAACAGTAAACCCTACTTCCTTCCCAACCACTTCAACCGGCTCTTCATTCTCATTATTTTCTCCAAATCGACCTACGTTGAACTCTGCAGAACCGACGACTGTGTAGTTACCAGCAGGAAAAGGGACGTCAGCAGGATTCTCTATCAGAATCTCATTCGAATCATTTATTAAATAAGCCCACCCGTTCGAATACTTCTCCACATGCGGCTTGCCCGGATATAACGTCGTATAGATTAATGGCTGATCCATCATGTAAGGGAATGAATACGTACCAGATGAATCACGTATGGCATAGTAGAATGGCGTCATCGCATGATTAATCGTCACCGATTCGCGATCGCCCACATACTCCAATTCGGAAATGAACGTCACTTGATCGCCTTCCCGGTAATCGTCCCGCTCCAGATAGAGCCTATGAACAAAATCAGATGCCTGCACCGGCTCTGCGCTTGTCTTCTTGTTCATCGCTTGAAGCTCTCCTCCACAACTTGCAAGCAGCATGGCCATCATCAATAAGAATACGGCCATTACCAGTCCCTTGGATCTTCTTCTCATCAGAGCATGCATGCCCTCCATTCCATTCACTCCCAACCGCGCTTATATATACTTCTGACGCACCATTCCCAAAAAATGTTTCTTCCCCTTACAAGCTTCCATTGAGCCCCGCATTGATTTACACCCCGGCATACTTCCGCTATCATAAGTAGCGATATAGCTGACAGAAAGCAGGGATTCATTGGATGGGTATTCTATTGTTTATTCTGGCCGGTATCGCCGAGATTGGCGGTGGCTATCTGATATGGCTGTGGCTTAGAGAAGGCAAGTCGCCTTACTTGGGACTGCTTGGCGGCGGAGCGCTTATTATGTATGGCATCATCGCAACCTTTCAGTCGTTCCCGACATTCGGACGGGTCTATGCCGCTTATGGCGGCGTGTTTATTGTACTCGCCGTATTATGGGGCTGGCTCATCGACCGCAAGACACCGGACCTGTATGACTGGGTCGGCGCAGCCATCTGTATCGTAGGGGTATTCGTGATGCTATATCCTCGATCTTAAGCAAGTTAAGGTATGCGAACAAAAATTTTCATCTAAATCAAAAAATAACTTGTCAAATCATATATCTTCATGATAAGATACTGTTTGTGTCTGTGAGACACCTTGAAAGTGTGGAGCTGTGGTGTAGAGGCCTAACATGCCTGCCTGTCACGCAGGAGACCGCGGGTTCGAATCCCGTCAGCTCCGCCATTTTCGAATTAAATGCTCGACAGAAGAGCTTACATATGAATGAATGAAGAGCGGCCTAGCCTGCTCTTTTTTTGCATGTAACAAGGAGAGTGA
The DNA here is from genome assembly GCF_042887015.1 of Paenibacillus sp. NPDC057967. Lineage (NCBI taxonomy): Bacteria > Bacillati > Bacillota > Bacilli > Caryophanales > Paenibacillaceae > Paenibacillus > Paenibacillus sp. NPDC057967. The sequence goes on along the minus strand of NZ_JBHVQB010000002.1, from coordinate 407,517 downwards.
TTGGGATGAAGCGACGCGGGCGATTCGCTCCGACGCCTTCGGGCATGCTCCATATCGGCAACGCGTTCAGCGCTCTGGCTGCTTGGCTTCAGATGCGACAGTGCGGCGGCGAATTCCTGCTCCGCATCGAGGACATTGACAAGCCGCGTTCTCGTCCGGCCTTTGCGGAGCAGCAGCAGGACGACCTGCTGTGGCTTGGCATCGACTGGGATGAAGGGCCGCGTATGGGCGGCCCCTTCGCGCCCTATGAACAAAGCAAGCGCGAGCATCTGTACGAAGCCGTGCTCGGCATTTTAAGAGAAAAGGGCAGAATCTACCCCTGCTACTGCAGCCGCAGCGAGCTCGCTTCCATCGCCAGCGCACCGCATGGGCTCTCATCCGAAGGCCCCGCTTATCCGGGGCTCTGCCGCCATCTCACCACCGAGGAGCGCGCGAGCAAAGCGGAGAAGAAGACCCCTTCTCTCCGCTTCTTCATGCCGGAGGAACCGGTCGTCTTCGAGGATGGAGTGAGCGGCACGATGCGCTATGACGGAGAAGCTTTAGGCGACTTCATCGTCAAACGGGCCGACGGCATATTCAGCTATCAGCTTGCGGTAACGGTCGACGATGCGGCGATGGGCATTACGGATGTGCTCCGCGGAGCCGATCTGCTCGACTCCACTCCGCGTCAGCTCGCGCTGTATGAAGCACTGGGCCTTGCACCGCCAGCCTTCTCGCATGTCCCGTTAATCGCTGACGAACATGGCGAGCGATTGTCCAAGCGGGACAAATCGCTTACATTGGCCTCGCTCAGGGAAGACGGAGTCTCCCCCGAGCGATTGGTCGGAGCGATCGCCTATGCGGCTGGCTGGTCGAATCGACTGGAACCGATTGCTGCACATGAGCTTATTTCCGTCTATCAGCCGCCGCGCGGTAATGACAAACCTATTGCGATTACTGGGCACATGCTCGATTGGCTTCGACATTAACAAACCCGCCTTCCTACGAAGGCGGGTTTGTCTATTCCATCTGCTTCAAAGGACTGCTTCCAAAGCCTATCCTTCTATCGTTTTCACATGAAACCTTCTCGTCCGAGGCCCATCGAATTCGCAGAAGTACACGCCCTGCCAAGTGCCAAGCACCGGCCTGCCATCTTGAATAAGCACAATCTGGTTGGTTCCCGTCTGAATCGCCTTCATATGCGCGGCGGTGTTCCCTTCGGCATGGCGATCCTTCGGATGCTTCCAGGGATAGATTTCATCGAGCCGCCGCAGCACGTCACGCACAACGTCCGGGTCTGCATTCTCATTAATCGCAATACCAGCGGTCGTATGCGGACAATAGACAATGGCATAACCATCCTGCACCCCGCTATCTCTGACTGCTTCGCGCACCTGATCGGTCACTTCCACCATTTGATCACGCTCGCGGGTAGAGATTGAATATGTTCTTAGCTTCACGTCAAAGCCTCCCATCTTGCCCACAGCTCCTGTGGATTCAACTCGTACACTTCTTTATCCCGGTACATGTACTGATGCATAATGAACTCACGCCGAATCGTCGCGAAATCATCGTGATAACCTTTAATAAACTCGTTTATTTCCTTCTCGCTATACGTGCGCCCTCTCGCTAGAGAGGATACGATATGCTCCAGCACGATCAGCTTCTTCTTCAGCTGGCTCGGGATGTTCTTCAATCTGCCTTCCAACGTGAAAAAATTGCGAATAACGGAAGCACGCAGCGCCTCATTCTTCTCCTCCATTGTCCCCACTCCTTCCTCCGACCTGCGGTAGATCAGCTCCTCCGTTGCGGCAGCGCTGTTTTTAATAAAATAATGATTTAAGCTGAAATAGATCGTATTCTTATCGCGCCTCTCATTAATGAGACTGGCTTCTCTCAGCTTCGTCGCATGATGGGTAATCGTCGCAGGGGTAACGAACAGCTTCTCGGCAAGCTCTCCCCCGTTCAATTCTCCTTCCGCTAGCAAAATAAGCATTTTGATTCTCGTGGGATCAGCCAATGCCTTGTGGTAATTGACCACTTTCTCCAATTGCATGGATCATCGCCCTCTTTCAATTTTAACAATCATCTAATTAGATGTTTATTAAATTTATAGTATGCGAAATTCCTACGTCTGTCAAATCTGCAAGTTCCATAAGGCGTTGAAGCCTTCACCATATTTTGTATATAATAGGCTCTGGAGGGGATATATTGATCATTGCCAATCTGGTAAGGGAACAATTGGAGACGATGGATGACCAGTCTCTTGGAGCCGCTTGTTTTGCGCCGCTCATCAGGACCTACAAGGAAGTGGAGGGGACTGGCGGAGATTTCGCCGGGACGGTCTACAAGCAATTAAGCAAAGGACAGCAAGCGTTATTCGCTTTCTGGACGTATTACAACCACATACGGGAGTCGGAAGCGGATCTGTATTGGTGGAGCGCCTACTTCATGGCCAACCCGTTGCGATGGAAGGCACTGCAAGCCAGCTTGAGTCAATTTGGCGATAGCGGCACACTGAAGATCGTGAAGGCCATGGAATCCGTTTTATCGGAAAGAGGGCACCCCCGAAGCTTAGCGAATTTCGATGTTTCGTTCAATGATCTGGAGAACGACAAGCAGCTGTCCGCTATTGTATCCCATCATTATGATCAACTGCTCTCAGCCTTGCCTGCAACGCTGGGCAGCATCGCCAACTATATTAAAGAGCATCCAGACGATTTCCTGCACATCCGTCCATAACTCCATACGAATAGACCGATCAGGCAATCACCTTGCTTGATCGGTCTTTCTTATGAAGAAAACACCCGGCCTCTAGGAGCCGGGTGTTTAGTCTTCAATCAAAGCCGCACGGGGTCGTTCCTCGAACGCTTGCTTCAGGATACGTACCTGCGACAGCGGCATATCTTTGTTAGGCCACAAGTTAAGTGACCGGTTGCTCCGACAAAGCCGCACTCAGCATCGATTTCCAATCCGAAAACCGTGTTTCTCTGGCAACATGCCGATTAAGAAGCTCTTCAGGAATCAGGTTCATGTCTTCCTTCGTGTAAGCCTGAAAGTTCCCCTTCTCGAGAAATTGCTGCATGCTCTTGCAATTGGAATTTTTGCTCATGAACGTATCGTTGAACAGATAAGCCAGCGACGACTGCTCCAGTTCCGCCTGATTCGCCTTTTGTTCCTTCAACTCAACCAACAGATCATCGAACGACATAGGTTTGTTTTTTCTCAAATTACCACTCCTTGGATTGTGTACGTCATTATTGTATTAAGATTCGGAATTACTGCCGCTGCTATTCTTCTTCCCGGTTGTTCCAGGTGCAGCAGTGCCATCCTTCCTCTTCGTTCCTTTGCTTTTGTAAGGCTTGGGCGCGTTCTCAGCACGTCTGGCACCAGCTTGCCAACGGTTCCAGCCTTTTTTGTCCGTTCCTCTGCCCGTCCCGCCTTTACCTTTTCCTTTGCTCAAATGATCACTCCATAACAAATACATGTCTTTTTCAAGTCGTACATTTCATTATACGTGAAAATTCGCTTACTTACTATGAATATCCTAACTTTGGCATTCATTATTCGCAAAAAAAGCTCCGTATGAAGCCGAAGCCTCATACAGAGCCATGTCCTAGTCTATATGTCGAGAAGCATGCAAGCCTAATCCATCAAGCCCCGTATACCTCGAATTCCCAAAGCGAATAACCGTATGCTGTCGCTCTTGTTGTCGCATACACGCGAACGTATTTGGCGTTCGTCGCACTAAAAGTAACATCATCAATGGCGCCATTGCCGGTCGTCGTGCTGTAGACTGTCGTCCAGTTCGTCGGCGTGCCGCTGTCGTTCGATACTTGGATGGAATACGCAGTAGCGTACGCATCTTCCCAGCTAAGCTTCACCCGGTTAATGCTTTGAGTCGATCCCAAATTGACATAGATCCATTGAGGAGAGGCACCGTAAGCGCTGGCCCATCTTGTTGCTGCATTGCCGTCTACCGCTTTATCGCCTTCATGGCCAGCTGTCTCTACCGTGCTCGTCGTTGTTGTTTTGTTCAGCGCAAGGTTAGAGGGGGCAGTGCTGCCCCCGTACACCTCGAATTCCCAGAGTGAATACCCGTAAGGCGTGCCTCTGACCGTCCCGTGTACCCGCACATATTTGGCTGTGCGAGCCGTGAACGTGATGTCATCGATGCCTCCGTCACCCGTGGTTGTCGTATAGACTGTCGTCCAATTCGTCGGCGTGCCGCTATCATTGGACACCTGGATCGTATAGGAGGAGGCGTACGCCGCTTCCCAATTCAGCTTCACGCGATTAACAGACTGCGAGGAACCCAAATTCACATAGATCCATTGCGGGTCTGTACCCTCCGCGCTTGCCCATCTCGTCGTGCTGCTGCCGTCGAACGCTCTGGACGCCTCGAAGCCGGTTCCTTCAACCGAGCTTGCCGTCGCCGTTTTGTTCAGGGCCAGATTGGTCCCTGTAGGCGGAGTCGTGCCCGACAAGGTTGTCGCTGAAGCGGTATTGCTGTTGCCAGACTGGTTGCCCGCCGCGTCGACCGCCCTCACCGTATAGCTGTAGCTCGTATTGGCAGACAATCCGGAATCGGCATAGGACAATCCTGTTGCCGTGCCAACCTGGCTGCCGCCGCGATAAATTCGGTAGCCCGTTACTCCGACATTATCGGTCGAAGCGCTCCAAGTCAGATTAATGCTGCTGCTGGAAGTCGCTGTAGCCGACAAGCTGCCAGGAGCTGTAGGCGCCTGCGTGTCGGTCGAAGTTGCTGTCGGCTTCCACCAGTTGCCCGTAATGAACAGCATGGTCATCAGGTTATAGGAATCGCTGAAGTAGTTCTCCTGCTTGTTCTTCATCCAATCCCAGCCCGCATTGACCCAGGCCTGATGGCTTGTGCTGGTTGTGCTCGCCGCGATAAAAGGAGATACGAATACAGCTGTCGCGTAGCCGCCGATCGTTGTACCGTTCAACTGATAGCCGTCCCGGATATTCGCTGGGCTGTTGCTTGCTTTTCCTTTAATCCAGACCGCGATTTTATCCGCAATCGTCTTGCCCCGCGTATCGCCGTACATCGCATAATCCATCACGATGCGCAGCGGCACGCGCGCTGCATTGTAATAGTAAGCATTGGTTTGCTGGAATTCATTCAAGTACCACTCAGGTGCAGGTTGTGGAGGGTTGTTAACAACAAAATCAGAGATCAATCCTGTCGATGAAGCGTAGTTGTTGCTCACTTGCGAATAGACCGTATACAGATTGTTGATGACGTTATTCCACGTCTGGTCGCCTGTGAACTCATAGAAAGCGCGAAGATGGGAGAGCATCCAGTCGGAAGGACGCGTAGCCAGCGAGCTCTTGGAATCCCAGTCGCCCAGGTTCAGACGGTTGTTCGTCGTCACATAGCTGGCTTTAATGCCGTTTGTAATCATATTCTGAGCTTCGGCCAAATAATTGACCGTTCCGCTTGAGCCCCATTGCTTATGGGCAAGCAGGAGGGAATACGCAATGTCGAGATCCCCATCCGTCGCAGAACCGAAATGCCCTTGGGCATTAATATGGTCCGCTACGACCCAGCCCATCAGATTGGGATTGCCCGAGCTCTTGTAAGCGCGTGCAGTTTTGAACAGTCCGTTGAAGATCGTTTGGGCATTGGGATCATGACCGGCCATTAGTGCCGTTATGACCATACCGTAGCCTTGCCCCTCGGATGTGCCCAGCGGCACGAAGCCATCGGCGCTGCCTGTAATCTCGCCCTTTACATAATACCCGCCCGGAAGCGTGGAGAGATTGTTTTTCAAATACTTGCCCTTCCAGTAATCGTAGTAGGATGCGACGGCTGTATTCATGGCCGCCTGTGTCACATGGTTAGGCTTTATAATACCGGCATAACTGACTTGCTGCGGGAACGGCATTAATTCGCCGGCGGCGTGAACCGTACCCTCATTTCCTTTTGGAACGAAACCAATCGATACAATCATAGCCAAGCACAGTAGCAGAAGAAACGGGGACTTCAATCTCGGTGAACCGAATGATGATGAAGTAAACAAATTGCAACGCCTCCTTGAATAGGATGTTGGCTAACCTCGACCTGTAAGTTTAAGCGCTTAAACTTTCTGGCCAAAAAAATAGGGTTTCGAAACCTGCCTTTAAAATAACACATTTCAAATCCCATGAAAACACTTTCTTCTAAACCCTACAAACTCTCTATTTTTTCGTCATTTCCCGCTCTATTGTCGAATGGCGGGCAGCTCGAACAGAGCAAGCTTGACCTCAGGTGTAATCTCCATTGCTCCCGCATCGAAGAAGCCGAAGCTTCGATAAAGCGCGATAGCCGGTTCATTCTTGGCTCCTGTGCTCACCTTAACCCTCTTATGCTTGCCTTCACCCTCCAGTACGTAAGCCAGCAGCGACTTGGCAATGCCTCTGCGGAAATAATCGGGATGGACCACCATACGACAAATATCCAGCGCATCTCCTTCATCCTCATAAGAAATAAATCCAGCCAGTACGCCATCAATTCGATATCCGATAAAGATCTCACTGCTGTCCATAATGGTCTCCGCTGTGTCGCGAAGCGGTGGTATGTCCCAGAAGCCGATTAAATCCGCCTCGATTCTGTATGCGGGAAGCTGAACCGCCAGCAATTGCTTGGCGACTTCCCGATTCTGATGCTGTTCGATTCCAATCATATGCCGCTCTCTCCTACTGTTCAGATATGTGCCGGGCCGGCGGGATACCTGATTCAAGAATAGTTACCCGACCAATGTAGCATAACGGATCATACCGGGTCTAGCATTTAAGTCTTTGGCAGATATAAGGATTACCATTAAAAACCATATTTTTACGCTAGAAAAACTGGTTTCTTCCTTTTAATAGGAATTATGTATAAGCCTATAGTTAAACTATTGAATTAGATTACGACATGTACTATAGTTGAAAAATCATTTTATTCCATCAGACAGGGGTATGCTTCGCCTATGAATCAACCGACTAAACATGTATTTCGTTTCACGATCAACCGCAAGCTGTTTGCGGGATTTACGGCCGTCCTGCTCATTCTGATGGCTACCGTTGCCATCGGTTACTCCCAGATCTCGCAAGTAGACTCTCATTATACGTCCATTATTGAAGACAAGGCGCACAAGCTGATGCTCATTCAAGAGCTGAACGTCGAGGTCAAGAAGGAGCAAGCCGCCATGCGCGGGTACCTGCTGCTCGGCGATGCTGAATCGCTGCAAGACTTTACCGACGCTCACAATGACTATGGAGCGCTGAGCCGCAATCTGGAAGCGATTATTGTGCATCCCGAGGCAACAGCCCTGCTGGAAGAGCTGAATCAACTGGAAAGCGATTATTACTTCACATCTAATAAAGCAATCAAGCTCAGAGTTTCCGGCGATGCGTTGCAGTATCTGGAGATTGCCTCGTCGCAGGCTCAGCCTATCTTGAAAGAATTCGATCAAAAGGCTGAAGAGCTTGCCCTCTATCAGCAAAACCTGCTGGAAGAAAGCAAAGAAGAGATACATAGCGAAGTAGAAGAGATCAAACAGCTGGTACTGCTGCTCGGAGTCGCTGCAGTCGTGATCAGTCTCATCGTTTCTTGGGTTGTCGGCCGTATCATCTCCAGGCCTATTAAGGCCATCGCTGCGTCAGCCGAGCGGATCGCAGCAGGCGATCTCACTTCCGAGCCAATGATCATTCGCAACCGGGATGAAGTAGGCGACCTGGCCCGTTCCTTCCATGCAATGTCGGAGCAGCTTCGCGGGCTCATCCGTCATGTCCATAACAGCGCTGAGCAGGTAGCCGCTTCCGCCCAGCAGCTGACGGCCACAAGCGAGCAGGCTTCCGCCGCTTCTGGACAAATTGCGGGCACGATGCAGCAAGTCGCAATGGACGCGAACGACGGATTCACCCATCTGGAGGAAGCATCCCGCACGATAGGTGACATGTCGGCTGGCGTGCTTCATATCTCCGACAGAGCCCGGCACGTATCAAACTCCGCATCCGAGGCTTATGAACGGGCCGAGGATGGAGGCCAAGCCATTCATACCGCGACCCGCCAAATGGGCTCTATCCATGATGCGGTGTCCGGATTGTCCGTCCAAATTCATACGTTAGGCGAGCGCTCTACTCAAATCGGCCATATCTTGAACACCATTACCGAGATCGCGAAGCAGACGAATATCCTCTCTCTGAACGCCGGTATAGAAGCGACGCGTGCAGGCGAGAACGGGAAAGGCTTCCTCGTCATCGCAAACGAGATTCGCAAGCTTGCCGAGCAATCCTCGCAGTCTTCAGACCAAATCTCACAATTAATTGCGTCCATTCAAGCGGAAACGAGCCAAGCAGTGCAGAAGATGGATACCGCTTCGCAAGAGGTCGCCTCCGGTCTCGGAGCCGTTCGCTCCGCCGGCACCGCCTTCGAGCATATTCAGAATTCCGTTCATGCCGTGAACGGCCAAATCCAGGAAGTCTCCTCTTCCATTGAACAGGTGGCTGCGGGGGCAGAGCAAATCGTCGGTGCGATGAAGGCCGTCATGACTGCATCCGAATCAACGGTAAGAGGCGCCGAGGAGGTGTCAACTGCTACGGAGGAGCAGCTTGCTTCCATGGAAGAGGTAGCCGCTTCCGCCCGCATGCTCTCTCGAATGTCCGAGCAATTGCAGGGGCAGCTGGAGAAGTTCAAAATATAAGGCCCATGACAAAGGGCAGCCCGCTTTCCAATGGGATTGGCGGAGCTGCCCTTTTGCTTTTCCTGTCATCTTTGATAAAAGCACGATCTTCTCTACTTCTTCTAACCCTTCCAGCTTGGCTGTCTGCCATCTATAGACCGACAGGAACCATATATAATCCCGACTGCGCATCCGACTTCACAGCAACCTTCACTTGATAGGTATTCAGAATCATCTCTTCCGTCATGACGGATTCCGGTGTTCCCTCGCCTACGATTCGCCCTTCCTTCATTATAATAATGTGGTCGCTGTATCGAATGGCTTGGTTCATATCATGCAATACCATAACGATGGTCAGCCCGTTCTCCCGATTAAGGGTACGTACCAGCTCCAGCAATTCGAGCTGATGATAGAGATCGAGATAGGTGGTAGGCTCATCCAGGAACAACAGCGGCGTTCGCTGCGCAAGCGCCATGGCAATCCAGGCCCGCTGCCGCTCGCCGCCGGATAAGTGAGCAAGAATGCTGCTGCGCTTATGATCGATTCCAGCAGCATGAAGCGCCCATTCCACCGCTACTTCATCCTCGTCGCTGTCCGTACGCCATAACCTTCGATAAGGCATGCGCCCGAAGCGGACCAGCTTCTCCACTGTCGTATCGCCCGGCGCCTCCTGCTGCTGGTGAACGACGGCGAGCTTCTGCGCCAGCTCGCGCGGCTTTAGAAGCGACAGCTCCTTGCCATCCAGCAGCACTCTCCCGGACTGAGGCCGGTAATGCTGGGACATGACGCCCAGCAGCGTAGACTTGCCGCAGCCGTTCGGCCCGATAATCGTCGTAATGGCGCCCTCTTGAATATAGGCCGACACGTCGCTCAGATGAGTCGATCTGTTGTCATGCGAATAAGTGATCGCTTTAATGTCCATGCACACGTTCGCTCCTTCGCAGCATGATGATCAAGAACGGCCCGCCGATGACTGTCATGACAATCGAAGCCGGTATTTCCGTAGGGGCCAGCAGAGTTCGTCCCAGCGTATCGGCAGCAAGGATAAGCCATGCGCCGCCAAGCGCGGAGAACGGCAGCAGCCACTTGTGATCCGAGCCGATAAAGAGTCTCGCAATATGCGGTACAAGCAGGCCGACAAAAGCGATCAGCCCGCCGACAGCCGTAGCTACAGATGCGAGCAGCACCGCTATGGCGGATACGATCAGCCGAGCCTTGGTGACGGGAATGCCCAAACTTTTCGCCGTCTTGTCCTGCAGAACCAGCATATTGCACCACGATCCCAGCAGCATTGCAAGCACCAGCCCGATACCGCCGTAGAGCGCCATAATCTCAACATCCGACCATGTCTTTAAGGTGAAAATAGAAGAGATGGCCTGATTTACGCTCGTCACCGCATAGCTGCCCCGATAGTTGAATGATTGACCAAGCCCTGTGAACGTCGCATTGACGGCTACCCCCACCAGAATAAGCCTCAGCGGACTTAGGCCGGAGCGCCACGAGAGCGAATAGACGAGGAAACAAGCGAGCGCCCCGCCCAAAAACGAAAATAGCGGCATCCAGAAGTACAGCGCCGGGAATATCGTCACCATCAGCAGCGAGACAAGTCCTGCGCCAGATGAAATGCCGATGACCCCGGCATCCGCCAGCGGATTGCGCATAACGGCTTGCAGCAATACGCCGGAGACGGCAAGCGCCGCGCCCGCCAGCATCGCTACGAAGAGCCGGGGCAAGCGCAAATCCCGAACGACCTCTACGCTTTCATTGCCGCCCCATATAAGTCCCTGAGCCAACTCGATCAGCCCGACCTTAATGCTCCCGGTAGCTGCCGAATACAAAATAGTGACAAGCAGCAGGGCAATCAGAATGCCGAAGCTGACGATCTTCTTCCCCATTCACAACCATCCTTATCTTTTGACATCGGGATAGAGCATGCCGACCAGCGCTTCAAGCGCTTCGCCCACAGCGAGATTTCCCGTCGTGCCGAACAGCGCCTCCTCCAGATCATAAACTCTGCCCGTCTGCACAGCCTTGAAGTGCTTCCATATATCGTTGGTCTTAAACTCCTTGTCGAACATCTTCACGACTTCCTCCGGCATGCCATGGGCAGCCCGCAAAATCACATCAGGATTGCCCTTCTGCAAATATTCCGTGTTCGACGCCAGAAACTCAACCTTTTCTCCCTGTACAATATTGATCCCTCCCAGTAGGCGGACCAGATCGCCGATATAGGAATGCTCGGTCGCAACCAGATAACTTCCCGGCACGCCAAGCAGAATAAGCACGGTCGGCTGCTCCGCCTCCCCGATGCTCTCTCGGATGGCATTTAACCGCTCGTCCCATTCCTTATTGATCGCTTCAGCTTGCTGTTCTCTTCCGAAACGCTGTCCCAGCGTGCTGATCTCCTCCTGCATGAAGGACAGCTTGGTGAAGTCCAGAAAGCTGGCATCCACACCCACATTCTCAAACACCGGCTCCAAATCGTATTTCAGCGTCGTCACCGACAGCACCTCAGTCGGCTTAAGCGACTTAACCAGCTCCATGTCCGGACTCATCGGATTGCCCACCTTTGTAATGCCGTCATATCGCGCAGGCAGCTCCTTGACGCTCTTCGGAATGCCGACCAAATCAAGCTCCAGCGCGTCCATAATTTGCGTAATCGCTACAGTCGTCGCAACAATACGCTGCTGCTCTTCACTTGTCGGCTCTGTCTCCGCTGACTGCGGTGACGGAGCGCTCGCGGCTGCGGGAGCTGTTTTGGCCGGACTCCCCTCCGCTGCGCCGCATGCGCACAGGACCAATGCAAGCAGCAGCGCAGCAGCCAGCAACAACAATCTGTTTCGGCTATACATGCTTCACTCTCCTTTCTGCAAACAATCCAGAGGACGCCTGCTGGCAGGGTCCTCCGGAATGATTCGTCGTAGACTGGCATTGGGCAGGGGCTTCCCCTCCAGACTCAGCCAGTTATGATTACAGCCGCAATGGTTTAGGATTCAGATGAAGCCTGTTTTTCCGGCTGCGATTGCTCCTTTTGCGCTTCCTTCTCTTTGGCCTTCTCTTTTTCTTTGGCTTCCACGTAGTCCACCGCACGCAGCGCAAGCGTTACCGCATCGGCGCGGGATGCAGGCTTCGAAGCGCTGAAGCGGTTGTCTTGAAGTCCTGTAATCAGCCCATGCTTCACGGCCGTAGCCACATAAGCTCTCGCGAAAGCAGGAATGTCGTCCTTATCCGCGAACGTCAGCGTGCTCTCATCTTCCAACGGCAGCTTCAGCGCTCTGACGATCATAATCGCAGCTTCAGCTCGGGTGACCTCCTTATTCGGCTGGAAGCTTCCGTCGGCGTAGCCGTTAATGATGCCGGCTGCAAGAGCCTGCTCAATGAACGGTCTTGCCCAAGGCTGAATGCTCGACAGGTCGGTGAAGGACAACTCCTTCTTATTGCCGTTCAGCTTCAATGCGCGGCCAATGATCGCCGTCCATTCGGAGCGCTTGACGGTAGCGCCCGGCTTGAAGCTGCCATCCGGATAGCCGGATACGATACCGAGCTTCACAGCGCGGTCAATGGCTTGCTTCGCCCAGTGGGAAGCCGTGTCGCTGAAGGATTGGGCCGGCTGCCCCGGCTCCGTTCCAGGCTTCGGCTCTCCTCCTGTTTCCTTGCCCGGTTCATTTTCCTTGACCTCTTCCTCTTCGCCTGGGTTAGGACGATCTTTGACTGGACCGAATGATTCCGAGCCCCACGACGATACAGGCGTATACGACTTCAATTGAATTTCGATATCATACTCATGGTGATAGTTGACTGCCGGCCAGTCGATTTTCACCCAGCCCTCCAGCTTCGCCGGAAGCTGATCTACCGCGAACTGAACTCTTCTTGTATTGGCCGAAGCGTTCGATTCGATGGTCGTCGGTGTAGAGCCTACAACGGTAAAGCCGGTAATTTCATTGCTCTGCTTCAAATTAATTTGAACGTACTTAACGCCGTTCTCGACCAGCAGACGGCCGGGATGCGCCACGTATTCATCCATAACGGAAGCTTGCGAGGTTCCTTTTTTCAGGATCGTGAAGTTCAGCGTGTATTTGCCGTCCTTCAATCCTTCCGGATTGGTCGGATTGCCCGTTCCCGGTCCTCCAGTCGACGCCTCGGCTTCGCCGGTTACAGCTGCCAGCCGTACGGAATAAGCTTGCTCTACAGCCGCCGTGCCGCTGCCGGAAGCCAGTACGATTTGATACAGTGCGGATAGATCCGCAAGTGCAAAGTCTGTGTGGTCAGCCGTCTTCGCGGACGATGCAACTTCCTCATTCGTGGAAGCGAGCACCAGCTTCTTCACCGTTATGCCCGATTTCGGCGCGATACGAAGCAGCTTGGAACTGCTGTCGATCTTCACGGAGCCGGAAGCAACCTGATCGGCGAATGCCTGAGCAACGGACGCCAGCTGGATAGGATAGCTGCCCGCGCTCCATACCTTAGCAGAGTAGAATGCAACCAGCGCATCTTGAATCGCCGTCTCCGCCTCTTGCAGCTGTTGCTGGGTTGCCAGCACGTTGCCTGCGGCTGTATTCGCTGCTGCGATAGCCGTTTGCAGAGCAGTCTTGGCTTCTTGCGCGTATTGACCGCCGCCAGTGCCAACTACGGCTGCGTCATGAGCCTTCTGCGCTGCAGCGATAGACGCCTTCAGCGTTGTGGCATCCGCCGTATTGAATGTCAGTCTGATGGCATGCGTCGCATCATAAGGCTTGCCTGTACGAGGATCGATGACATCGGGCATATAGACACGAACCTGTGCAGGGATAATAGCTGTCAAATTCGCGACTTTGAATTTCACCACTCTTGTATCTGTCGCTTCGTCCGTGCTTACCACCGTTGTATCTGTGAGCGTGCCGTCGATTGTTACCTTGAACGCTACCACTTTGCTGCTGTCCTTCACTTTGAAGGAAACATACGTATCCTCGCCTTCGCTTTGAACGGTGGCCGGCTTCAGGAAGTAGCTGTTCATGCTGGACAGCGCAGGGTTTGTCGCATGCAGCGCGGAGAACTCGATTTGGCTCGCTGCGCCGGATTCAAACTTAGCTACTGCTTTGGCCAGCGCTGCCGATGCAGTGTTGATAGCCGGTCTGGTTGTAGCCAAATTAGCGGAAGCCGCTTCCGCGGCCTCAACCGCAGCCAGCAGAGCCGCTCTCGAAGCAGCCGAATGCTCGCCTTCCGCATTGCCTTCCTTGGAGCCTGTGTAGATGGCACGAGCTGCTGCCGCATTCGCTTTAAGCGCATCCAGCAGACTCGCATTCAAGCTAAACAGCACCGTATGCGTCTCCGCGCCTACGGTATATTGGAGCTTAACAAAGCCTTGGTAGACTTCATCGTTCGCCGAGTTATGGCGAGCCGACAGCTGATAGGATTTGCCCGGGGCAATCTCCGTGACATAACCGCCGATAAAATTAGAGCTCACACTGCCGTTTGAGCTGCTGCCGTATACTTTCAGCTCAGGGCTGGTTTGCGTCTCTGCGAATGCCACTTGAATGTAAGACTGGTAGTACGGCGCCTGCGAACGGGACATAACCGTTACGCTATCCGCAAATTGATCAGCCAGCGCCGAGATTTCGCCCGTATCCGGGTCAAGCACAAGCAGAGGCAGCTCCGTCGCTTTAAATTGCTGCTTCTTCAGATCCTCCAGATTGGCAGCCAGCGTCTCGATCGCCGCATTGACATCCGCTTGCGACGTCTGCGCTCCTTCCGCTACAGCCTGTGCGGCTGCCAGCCATTGCTGTACGCGAAGCTCCGCGCCGGCCGGATACTCTCCATCCGCTATAACAGCATGCGTTCCCGTCGTTCCTGCCGCGCTGCCCAGATTGCGGACCGTCGCGGAGAATACCTCCCCATCCGCAATTGCACGGACAAGATTGTCTTTATTAACGGTAATCTTTGCTGCTTCATACGTTTTTTTGCCCTCAAGCAGAATGATGTACGCCGCCTTTAACAGCTCGGCGTTACCGCCAGCCGCCAGGACTTTGGCTTGATTAATCGCTTGCTGGAATGTTTCTTTGGAGCCTGATTTATAATATCCGTTGCCCGTGCCTTCCTCCGTATTGGCCAGAAGCTGCTCCGAGACGGTCACTTGCTCATTGAATTGCTGGGGCGTCACCGTGCCTACGCCTTCGCCTGGTCCGTTCTCTTCTTCATCGGTTAACGAGGATACATCCAGCCCAAGCTGTACATTGTACCAATGATCATAGTTCGCAGCTGGAACGACGATATGTATGAGTACATCTTGCTTCGCATGGATATCTGTAATGTCGAGCGTAACAATTGCTTGATCGGCATTCGTGCCGCCCTCGACTGGAGCGGAGACGACTGGCGTATAGCCTGCCAGGCTTGCCGAATTCGGTTCGCCGCCGGACAAGTCCGCCTTCGGCGCGCCGTCATTGCGTGTAGAATAATGCTTGAATGCGTTAATGCTGTTCATTTCATGCTGGAATTGGTAAGATCCGCCGCTGACGATGAGCTTGCCTGTGCCTGCGACAGCATAATCATTGACAATGGAGCGGTCGCTCGTATTGTCCTTCAAATATTGGAAAGGGATGCTGTATGCTCCGTCCTTAGGCGCAGTTACAGCCGCATATGCAGCGGCCGACAAGAGCGATAGCAGCAAAGCCAGCGTCACGAGACTTGCCGTGATCCGGCGAAACTTCCTGTTCATTTCCATAACACTCCTTTGTAAGTGGGTCATTGCAAGGGAATTGTGCATATTGAAGGGGGAGCGGCCATGGGGTGTACCGCTCCCCTTGAATCATGGATTTAACCTGCCGCTACCTTATACCGACCACTTGAATTGAATCGTATGAACCGTGTTGTAGCCAGGGAATGTTTCGGAAGGCGGTACGATGACGTGAATTTTCGCTATCTTGTTCACGCTGAAATCGTCCACCTCGAAAGTAAAGGAGACATTGCTGCCGGATGGAGTAGCTGTTGCATAGCTCCATGTATTCGTTGCAGCGTCATAGACTTCCAGATACTGAATGTAGCTGGCGCCGGAGAACGTTATGGTCGTCGTTGTGCCATTGGTATCTACGGACGCGGAGCCTACTTTATAAGCATTGGCGTAAGAATCCGCCGTATCGGTCGCATTGCGAACCACATAATCAACATTCGTGCTTGCGAACGCGGCAGGAACCGCGAGAGCCAGAGCCAAAGTCAACAGCAAAACGAGAAAAGCCGATTTTTTCATAGATTGAACCATTATGAACACACTCCCCTACTTATTTTTTAAGATGGACTTGCGCCAAATTACCCAGGATAAAAACGCGATTAATACAACAATTCCTGTAATCGAAGGCAGCAGCCAGCGGCTTGTTGTGCGGTCTGCCTCTTGCTCAGCTGCAAGATCCATAGATGCTTTGACGATATCGGCTCCGGCTGTAATCCCTTCAGCCCCTGCTGAGTCCAAAGCCGGTTGCTTCTCCTGAGATTGCTCCGCTTGAACGGTCGGCTCCTCCAGGGCTGGCTCGGATGACTCTAAGGACACTTCCTCCGGTGTCGCCTCCGGTTCCTTCGAGGCTTGAGCGGACGGAGTTGCCGACGGCGAAGCTTGAACGCTCTCTTGCCCGTTCTTCGTCCCCGAAGCGGCAGGCTGCTTTGTGGCTGATGCCGCATCCGATGCTGCCGGAGTTGGTGTTGCCTCAGGCTGGCTGCTCGCCGCTGCCTTCTCCGGTTCCTTCACAGGCCTTGGAGTGGCCGTAGCTGCCGGGGCTGGCGTACTGCTTCCCGCTGCACTCTCTTGCGGCGCGCTCTTGCTAGGCTCGGGAGCCTTCTGAACAAGCTTCAAGCTGCTCTTGTCGAATACGATTCGAATCGTGTAATCATGATCGTAGTCGATGCTCTCTACCGTGACGTGAATCTTGGACAATACCGCCTCCTCCAGACCCGCCACTGCAAATTGCGCCACCCTCGTATCCTCCGCCTTATCCGTTGCCACCACTTTCGTATCAACATATCCGCTTCCGCCGGGCACCTTGAACTGGGTTACCCACGCACTATGATTGATCTTGGTCTGAACAAGCAGCTTGCCGTTCTCCACTATCAGCTTGGCCGGTTTTTCCCAATAGTCGTTCGCCATTGAAACTGATTCGTCCTCAGCCTTCTTGATGACATAGTCTATCGTGTACGTACCGTCAGCTAGCTCGGCCGCATGCACTGCCGGGGCTATCAGAAGGACCAGCATACAAGCCATGATGAAACATATAGATATTGGGAACTTGCGTAAAATCGGATTCTCCTCCCTTCCTACAGGATCAACCTTGCGGTCATGCAGCGGAATCCTATTTTATCTGATAATGATTTCGATAATCATTCTCAATGATAGCTAAAAAAATAATGAGCATGATAATCATTATCAATAACTGCTCAAAAAAAATAGTCCCTATGGCTGCCGGAAAGTGTCGCGCCTTCATCTCGGCACCTTCTTAGCACTGAAACTATCATGTGCAGCCACAATCTGTCAATACTCCACCGAAAAAAAGTTATCTTTTTTCAAATGTTCAAAAATAAGGGTTGACGTCCCTTCCGACTAGCCTTATACTGTTGCCGTGTATATGAGATTGAGAATCAATATCATTATAAACGAGGTGAACCCGAATAGCTATGCGCCATTTCTCATTTTTAGCGCTTCTTTGGATGATCCTTCTATTGGCTGGCTGCGGAGCGGCTGCCTCCCCTGCTGCACCGGGAGCTCCCGGCATTAAGGCGGTAGACGATTCGGGCCGGACCATCGCACTAAGCAGCGTTCCTCTGCGTATTGTCGCGCTCGGCAACGGAGAATCCGATATTGTGGCTGCGCTTGGCGGCCATCTGGTTGGACGTCCCGCCACCTCCTACACCCCGGCTAACTCCACCATTGAGGCTGCGGAACCGATCGGCAACACGCATGAAGTCAATCTGGAGAAAATCGCGCTGCTCCGTCCCGATATCCTATTCGGCCACTTCCCCATGAATGAGAAGGACGTTCCGATGCTGGAGGGCATCGGCACACAAGTATTCCTGACTAGCGCTAACTCCATCCGCGATATCGAACGGCAAATCGAGCGAATCGGCGGGCTGCTGCAGCAAGAAGCCAAGGCTGGCGAGCTGATCACGAACATTGAAGAAGCAGCAGCCGCTTACCAGAATGCCAAGGATAGCGGGCAAAAACGCGCCCTTCTCGTCTACGGAGCGCCGGGCACCTTCATGGCAGCACTGCCGAACTCGCTTGCTGGAAATATTCTGGAGACTGTCGGGGGCGTCAATATTGCGTCCGATTACCCAAGCCTCCAGAGCTATCCGCAATATGCCCAGATCAATGCCGAACGCATTGTGGAGGCTAATCCTCATGCTATCTTCATCATGACGCACGGCAAGCCGGAGGAAGTGAAGGACAGCTTCCTTCGTGAGATGAAGACCAACTCATCGTGGAGCAGCCTTGAAGCGGTGCGTGAGAATCGCGTGACCGTGCTTCCGGCCGATCTGTTCGGAACCAATCCCGGCACCCGCATCATCGAGGCTATGGCAATCATGAGCGAAGAGCTGAGTAAAGACGCACACTGAAAGGAACTACAGACCTGCTATGAATCGTGAAACCCGCGCGAAGAGACGCTTGATCCTGCTGGCGGTGTCGCTGCCGCTGCTGCTGACCTGCGCCGTTGCCGGTCTGGTCATCGGTCCGGTGCCGATTCCGCTTGAAGACGTATGGAAAGTGCTTATTGTCGGCGATGCATCCACCTATCGCGTCATCCTGCTCGACATTCGTCTGCCTCGTCTCTTGGTCGGGATGCTGACCGGCGCTTGTCTGGCGGCATCAGGCGCCATTCTGCAAAGCGTGATGCGCAATCCGCTTGCCGATCCCGGCATTATTGGCGTCTCTGCCGGCGGTGGCTTCGCGGCCGTTCTCGTCATGGTCGCACTGCCGCAGCTGAGCTACCTGTTGCCCGCCGCGGCGTTCACCGGCGCCTTAATCGCCAGTCTCGTCGTCTATCTAATGGCCTGGGATAAAGGCGCCTCGCCTGTCAAAATCGTCCTGGCCGGCATAGCCGTCAACGCCTTGATGGGCGCCCTGATGAATGGAGTCATGGTCATGTACAGCGATCGGGTCCAGTCCGTATTGCCTTGGCTGGCTGGCGGACTGAACGGACGCGGCTGGTATCATCTATCGTTCATGCTGCCCTATGCCGCCGTCGGCCTCTTGCTGACGATACCCGCCATTCGTTCGGCGAATCTGCTTCAGCTTGGCGACGACTCTGCGCAATTGCTTGGCCAGAGAGTCGAGCGGCAGCGCATGCTCTTGGTCGCTCTGGCAGCCTTGCTTGCCGGAGCAGCTGTCAGCGCCGCCGGTCTGATCGCCTTTGTCGGATTAGTCATACCGCATGCGCTTCGCTTGTTCATTGGCGATGACTATCGCTATTTATTGCCGTTATCCATCATCTACGGAGCAGTGCTAGTAGCTGTATCCGATACGCTTGCGCGAACGTTGTTCGACCCTGCGGAACTGCCAGTAGGCATTCTGCTTGCCTGCATTGGCGCGCCGTTCTTTCTATATCTGCTGCGAAGGAGGAACAACTGGCGATGAATTCAGCTATCCAAACCGAATGGCTTGCCTATGATAACGGCCACTTCAGCCTTGCGGAGCTGGATGTCCATATCCCGCATGGCCGCATTACCGCAATTGTCGGACCTAACGGCTCGGGCAAATCCACATTGCTGCGCTTAATGGCGGGACTGCTGAAGCCGGACGGCGGCGATATTATTATCGATGGCCGAGCCGCAGCCGCTTATTCCCGAACGGATTATGCCAAAAAGCTCGCGATGCTGCCCCAGTCCAAAGATATGACACCCGACCTGACCGTAAAAGAGCTGGTCGCCTACGGGAGGTCGCCGCATCAGCGGGCCTTCCGACACCGTTTGACATCGGATGATAACGCCATTATCGATTGGGCGCTAGGCTGTATGCGGATTCGCAGCTACGAGCATCGTCCCTTCCACTCGCTCTCTGGCGGCGAGCAGCAGAAGGCGCGAATCGCCATGGCGCTCGCGCAGAAAACCGGCATCTTATTGCTGGACGAACCCACTACTTATTTGGACATTGCCCATCAGCTCGAGCTCTTGACCATGCTCGCCAAGCTGAACCGGGATCACGGCATCACGATTGTAATGGTACTCCATGACCTGCAGCAATCAGCCGCCTTCTGCCATCATCTCATTGCGATGCGGGAAGGCGAGCAGTTCGCTTCCGGCGACCCGAAGGAATTGCTGACGCCAAAATTTATGCGGGATGTATTTCATATTCATGCAAAAGTAAGCTTTGCGGATCAATACCCGATTATTGTACCGATCATTCAAGAGGAGGATGAGAAAATGATTATTGTGACGAATACGTCCCAGATTACAAAAGGCGATGGAGAGAAGCTAATTGAGCGATTCGATCGGATCGGCAAAGTGGAAGGCATGGAGGGCTTCCTCGGTCTAGAGGTGCTGTTTACCCAAAACCTGAAGGAATACGACGAGGTATCCATTGTGACCCGCTGGAATTCGAAGGAAGACTTCCAGAATTGGACCCGCAGCGAGGCGTTCCGCGAATCGCATTCGGGCCGTAAGACGCCCGACTATATTATTTCCAACAAAATCACGTTCCAAGAGGTCAAAATCAGACGCAACCCGCTTCCACCTTCGGAGACAGCAGAGCCGATTGCTCAGTAAGCTGCTGCTGTTGAATCTGTCATACAAATCAAAGGGGACTCCGCCAGAATCGGAATCCCCTTCTATTCATCCAGCACCATGCAGCGCTTCTAGACCTTCTTCCTCTGTAGCCTTGAAGAAGAAGTTTTGGCCGTGATTGCACTCATAGATAAAGTCTTTCAGACTTTTGCTGTTGTATCCGCTAAAGTCGCCGACAATCGCCAACTTGGTGCGGTAGTTCGTGCATTTTTGCAATATTTCACCCGCCAGCCTTGTCTTCAGCTCGAAAAAGTCCTCATGGATCAATTCCTTCCGGATCAACACCTTGGCGCAATCCAAATAATGAGCGTTCATAATTGCATCCAGCGCATCCTGCACACTCTCGATGACGACACCGTCTCCCGACAAAATCGCGACCTTCGAATCACCTTTCACATCTATCGTTAAGTTCATGCTCTATTTCGCTCCTTCCTTGGCTTCAAGGTCTTTTTTCATATAATAATGCGTGTAGCCTCCGGCGTTGTCAATTTGGCCATATACCTCGAACCCTAGCTTCTTGTAAAAATCGAGCGCCTGAAAGCTCAGCGTATCCAGCTTTATAAAATCGCATTGTCCCATGCGCGCCAGCCGCTCCGCCTCCTGCATAAGCTTCCGCCCGCAGCCATGTCTGCGTGCATACTCCTCGATATAAAGAATGTGGATCTCCAGCCAGTTCCAGCAAATCTCGCCGATAAGCCCGCCGCATGTCCGTCCATCCCCGTCAATCAGAATCAAATTCACCTCCCGGTATCTTTTGCTTAATTCCGCCGGGAAATAGTCCTTGTTAAATGCAATAAGACCATTCCGGACCAATGCTTTGGACTCTGCCGAGTTTTGTTCATTGATGGTAAATTCCATTCTCCTGTGCTCCTTGTCTGGTGGATGTACCGCTGTACGTTTACCGCTATGCGACCGCGACCGCTTATCAATTCTATCGAACGACTCTATTATCGAATGAAAGCTTATTAGATCGATTGTAATGGATTTCAAGCTGCAACCCTACCGAAAAAATAGTTTAAACAAAATATTCCTCTCGCTTCAGCAAATAAAGCAGCAGCGCCTTCTGGGCATGCATCCGATTTTCCGCTTGCTCATAAATAATGGAGTGTTCCGATTCCACCAGCGCAGCTTCGATCTCGAAGCCTGGATGCACCGGCATATCATGCATAATGTAAGGAGTTGAACCTTGCAAATTTTGCTTGTTCAGCTGGAATGGCATCAACCGGCTAATCCGCTCGTTTTTCTCCTCTTGGTAATGCTCGTCGTGATAAAACTCCATATCGATCCATGTGTCGGTGTATACATATTGCGAACGGGCTACTGCATCCTGCAGATTGTCCAGCTGCTCGACATAACCGCTCGCTAGCGCCGATTGCATTAGCGCTTCGTCCCATGATGGCTTGTTCACTATTGGGGTCACCAGAAGGAGCTTGATCCCAAGCGTTACGCAGCCTGCCACCAAGGAATTTGCCACATTGTTATGAATACCGACATACGTTAAGGTAATCCCTTCGAATGTGCCAGACTTTTCATAAATGGTCATCAGATCCGCCAATGCCTGGCATGGATGGTACTTATCGCAGCAGCCGTTAATAACGGGAACGTTGGAATAACGGGCAAGCTCCAGCAGATCGGCATGGCTCTTAAGCCTCGCCACAATCGCATCACAGTTTCGCGACACATACCTAGCCTCGTACTGAATGGGCGACAAGCTGAAATTGCTGGCATCCCAGTCCATCGTGACCGCATACCCGCCCATTTGATGCATGCCCGATTGAAAAGAAAGACTGGTCCGCGTCGAGGTTTTTTGAAACAGCATCAGCAGACCTTTACGATGCAGCGCATAGTCCGTCTTCTCGGGGTTGTTCTTCAACTCAATCGCTTTCTGAATCAGCTGTATTAACGTGTCGCGATCGAATTCTTGCAATGAAACAACGTGGTCGGGATACGTGTTGGGTCGCTTGTTGGACCGTTGGATAGAATGATGCAGCGATATGCTGCTCGAAGCTGGATGAATGTCATGACTTCCACTTTGTCTTGACTGTCTTGACATAATGAATACACTCCTTTGATGTTATTCAACTTGCGAGGTTATTAACTAACTCATAACGGGCTCATACTAATCTGCCACTGCTCAACTGCTGCCTGCTGCGGATAACTGGTGCTGTTCTGTTGACTAGCTGCTTCATTACTTCTTCAACTTTCGTCCTCTTGCTAAATGAACGATCCTGCTGCTCCCGGGAACTTGTTCTACTTTTGTGAATAAATATACATTAACATTAATATTTATACATATTAAAACCAAAAGGATAAACTTGTCAATCCTTTCGACTAATTCCTATTAGCTGTGGCGATTGGCACGGTTGCAAGCCGAGTTTTTCGGTTTGCAGCTTTCACAGCTGCGATATCCACACGGCTGCAACCGAGGCAGCCCTCCCCACTGCTGCCGGGCAAACAAAAAAGCCCACGCAACAACGGGGGCCTCATACTTGCTCACTGTATTAGCTTAAAGATATCGCAGCATCAATCGCTCAACCCATGCGTAGCATGCATTCAGTTCTTCGTCGCTAACGAGATCGGATCGATGCTCAAACATGATCCGTACCTGCGGGTTGCTGCCGAGCGCGATATCCAGATAATCCTCGATCGGCGCCCAGCCATCGCCGGGATGCTGGGTGGGCAACACAGGATATCTGCTTTTGATTACGGCATTTCCAGGGTCCAGCTGCAGGTTCGATAAGTGAATCAAATCCGCATAGCTGGCATACTTCCGCAAAACCGCTCTCGCATCAAAATGACGGTCAATCCGCTCCTGCAAATACAACCTCGCTGTATCTATACACAATCTGATCTTTGGATACTGCTCCAGTAATTCGACCAGAAACTCATCCTCATACACATATCGGTTCAATCCGTCGAACTCCAGTATAGGCGTAAACCCGTACGCCGCCGCTTTATCTGTCAACCATGCGAATAGCAACCTGCTTCGAGCCTTGAGCTCGTCCAACGAATACCTGCTCTCATACACATATTCCTTCTCATCCGCAAATCGCCATTCGGTCCAATCGACCCGGTCATCCAATATGACCGGCTTCGGATAATGAAAGAGCACATACGCTGGGCGAAGCTCCTGTACCCGCAAATATTCCAGCTCCTGCCCGATAGCCTCATACGCTTCTCTGCGAATTTCTTCATTCTCGGAGAGAAACAACGCATCTCGGACAGCCGATCCCCCAGGCCTCAGCGGGAAATGTACACCCACGGAAAAACGAGACGCTGCCGCTTCTCTTCGCAGCAGCTCTACATCCTCCGCTCGTTCGAACAAGCAAGCCTCTATGCCGAAGAAGCCGGTGCGGAAGTCTCGCTCGTACTTTTTGAAATCGAAGGAACCGTATTGGCCAATTAAAAACCGATTTCTTGCAGCAGCCCTCATTGCACACCTCTCCCCTTCAAGATGACCAGCCAAGCTGTACTTCCCTCCCCCTTAGATCAACACCGCTTCCTTCTTGGTGCTGGAATACAGCTCTTTCATAACCGAATCGATAGGCAGCGCTTCAATAGACATATCCCGAATGCCATAGCTTTCGTTGAACTGTCGAATGAATTGCTTTAGCGGCAAGACACTGGTATCAATCTCCAGCTCCGCTTCCGTCTCATTCACTCGCTTGAGCAAAGCAACACCCGGAATCGTGTAGTCGGGGAGCGGCACCTCCGTCGTCACCTTTGCCGCTTTTTTCTCACCAAGCCGCCCCCTCAGTTCATGCAGCGTATTGTCGAATGCGATCTGCCCGTGATTGATGACGACCACCCGCTCCGCAAGCGACTCCACATCGTCCAGGTCATGCGTCGTCAGAATAAAGGTAACGCCCTCGCGGTTCATGTCCCGAATGAAGTCACGAATCGTATCCTTCGCGAACACATCAAGGCCGATCGTCGGCTCATCCAGGAACACAAGCTCCGGACCATGCAGCATCGCCATCATAAACTCGCATTTCATCCGCTCACCCAGCGACAGCTGCCGGGTCGGCTTGCGCATAATCTCGCCCACGTCCAGCAAGGTCGTGAGCTGGTCCAATCTTCTTTTGTAATCCTTCTCCGGCACGCCGTATATCGCTTTATTCATGTAGAATGCATCCGCAGGAGGAATGTCCCATAGCAGCTGCGATTTCTGTCCGAATACCGCGCCGATCCGGCGCACATATTCGTTCCGCTGCTTCCACGGCGTAAGACCCAGTGCGTTCACTTCACCCGATGTCGGATGAAGCACGCCGGAGAGCATCTTCAGCGTCGTCGACTTGCCCGCTCCGTTCGGCCCTAGAAAAGCCACCATCTCACCTTGCTTGACACTGAATGATATTTCCTTCACCGCATGGACTTCCTTCATAGGACGGCTGAACAAATTTTTGACCGTCTCGCGCAGCGTATGTCCCCGTTCATGCGTCATATAGGTTTTCGTTAACTGCTTTACTTCGATCATGCGATATCCTCTCCCCTTATCCGCCTGCGCTTGTATAGCTTTTCAGCATGTAATTCCAATAGACGATGCCTAATACCAAAAACATCACTGCTGCTCCCGCCGACCATGCCATCTCCCAGCCTGCGCGGCCAAGCAAAGCGGAAGCCGGCATAAAGGCGATCAGGCCGACCGGAATGACGAAGGTTAAAATATTTTGGAATGACTTGGCATAAATAGTGCCGGGATACAATCCGAAGTTTGTCACGGAATCAAAAATATCGTAAACTCGGCTGCTCCCTACCCAACGGAATAGCAAGCCTGACATAAAGAGAGAAAAAGCGCACAAAACAGCAAGTGAAGCCAGGAACAACCCCGCGAATTGCAGCCATCCAGCCAGAGCAGGCGCAGCTATACCCGACAGAGCGAAGCCGAACAAGACGCCGCCGCTAAGCAGCCTGCCGAAATCCTCCGGGTCCAGCCCGTTCAGCATCGTCATGAACAGCGTGGAGCGCGGCTTGAGCAGCAGCAGGTCAAAGGTGCCCTGGCGGACCAAACGCAGCGTTGTACCAACCATGCCG
The DNA here is from genome assembly GCF_042887015.1 of Paenibacillus sp. NPDC057967. Lineage (NCBI taxonomy): Bacteria > Bacillati > Bacillota > Bacilli > Caryophanales > Paenibacillaceae > Paenibacillus > Paenibacillus sp. NPDC057967. Next base: position 382,102 of record NZ_JBHVQB010000002.1, on the reverse strand, counting down.
AAGAAAAGCGGGAATGCGATTCCTTTGGCCATACCGAATATGCCTTGAATCAGGAGCGCTTCATGCAGCGTCCAGCCCGGGAACGATACGCCGGAGCGATAGACGAGAAGCGTAATAAGCGGCACCATCAGGTCGCCCGCAATCATCAGGAAGAGACTAAGAAAGAAATGGCTGCGATAAGCCGTCTGCACGGCAATCTTCGTACGCATAACCGCGCCGATACACGACAGGATACCGCTCATACGCCCACCCCCGTAAACCTTCTCATCGCCTGCCGGCAAAGCAGCAGCATGATGCCGAACATAATCGCCGTCACTACGGCTTGCAAAGCTACAATGGCTGGAATCGTCATGGAATAACCCGCCAGCTCATATTCGCCAATAAATACCCGGGATGGGACGTACGTAATGAATTGAAAAGGTAGGAAAAAAAGCAGCTTCTGCGTCCACTCGGGGAAAAACGTCAGCGGAATGAACACGCCGGCGCTAATATCCTTGATCAGCATAATGACACGCCGAACGCCTTCCGCTCGAACGATCCAGAAGGCCGTCAAGCCAACACAGTAATTGACGATGAAATTCATGAGGAAGCTTAGCACGATCGACACGATCGCCCATAGCCAGTTGGCCGGCACCAGCTTGATGCCGAATACGAATAAGAAGAGAAAAAAAATAGGCACAAACTCAATCAGAAATCCAAGCGACCGGTGCCCCAGCTTCTGCGCAAGCGCATATACCCAGTGCGGCATCGGTCGCAAAGCGAAGGTGACGTATTGCCCCGAGCGCACCAGCATTTGCAAATTCCAGTCGGCGGAGTCATAAATGAAATAATTAACGACTGTTACCACGCCAAAATAGGCCAGAATCTGCTCCAGCGTAAAGCCGTTGATCTGACCTGTGCCGCCGTCATAGACAGCGTTCCATATAAAGTATTGCGTCAAAAAATAAACCGGTCCTACAAAAATCGATACTGCCATGTGCGATCGGTATACAAGCCATTCTTTGTATGTTGCAAGACCGATCGCCTGCATGGAACCGACTGCTCTGCCTAACCCCACGCCTATCCACCCCATGATCCTTTTTCGACATATTCTAAGGGAATCGACCACCCTCGTCTATAAGGACCATCATATTCCATTGAAAAGTGATAAAAATCATGGGGAAGTATATAGAACTAGGCGTTCATACCTATGTCATTGGGACAAATAAGAGCGCTGCTCTTCATACACAGCTTTGCTGCGGGACTTCAGCAGCCGTCCTGCCCAAGCGAAGATGACATGACCAAGCATAATTCCAGCGAATACGTCCATCACCACATGCTGCTTTACAAATACCGTCGACAAGATAATAGACCAGGTTATGATGCCAATCCCAATCTTCGTACCGCGCCCGATTTCCTTCGACTGGGTAGCGGCTCTGAACAGCAGATAGCTGGACAAGCAATGAATGCTTGGGAAGCAGTTGAACGGCGCATCATTCGTATACACAAATTGCACAAGCCAGCTCAGCAAGTCGTTGCCATCCAGCTCCGCTCTCGGCACCGTCGTCTGAAATATGGTATAGATGGCATAGCATATTAAGACACTAATGACATAGGCGAGCAGCGTCCGGTAATAGGTCGGACGATCTTTGAAGAAGAAAAAGATAAACGTAAGATACAGAAAAGGCATCCATATGGCGTAAGGAATGATGAAGATCTTCATAAACGGAATCAGATCATCCAAATCCGTATAGAGCATCCACACCTGGACCGGCTCCTGGTTAATTAAAGTGTAGATCAAACCTAAAGTCGGAATAGCAAGCAGCATCCATAGCGGATGGGCAAGCACCCTCTTCATTCCTTCCTTCGTTAGCATGGATTTCCCCCCGGTATTCTATGTTGTAAATCGATAGGTCCAAAAATGCTCCGTCCCAAAACGGGCTTCAATCTCTTGCTGAGACAGCTCATTCTTGCCAAGCAGCTCAGCCGCCTGGAACTGGGAACGGTGCGCTTGAATCGAAGCAAGCTTCTGCTTCAAGAAAGCTCTCACATCGTAATGAACATCCGGACGTCCGATGGCTTCCTCATGATTCCGCGAGAACGCCAGGCAATGGACCGTCGGCCGCTTCTCAGCCGGCATCTGGCCAATGACCCGAATAACCGCCGCGCCGCATGCGTCGTGATCCGGATGCACGCTGTAGCCGGGATAGAACGTCACCACAAGCGATGGAGACAGCTCTTCGATCAACTCGCCGATCCGCGCTTCCAGCAACTCCTGATCCTCGAATTCAATCGTTTTGTCATGAAAGCCAAGCAATCTGAGATCCTGTATGCCAATCGCCTGGCAAGAGGATTCAAGCTCAGCCTTTCGAATCGCAGGCAGCGTTACCCGCGTCGCAAACGGCGGGACGCCCATATTGCGGCCCATCTCACCAAGTGTCAGGCAAGCGTACGTAACGCGCGCCCCGTTATGAATATGCATCGCCAGCGTGCCGGACAAACCGAACGCTTCGTCATCCGGATGCGGCAATACAACTAAAATTTGTTGTTCCATTGTATGATTCATCTCCTCTCGCTTAAAAGGGCTCCGGGCTTAATTGCAGAGCTACGATCAGCTTCCCTTGGCTGTCGTGGCCAGCCATAATAAGCCGTTCGTTCTCTGCGTCCTCGTAATGCGTCAGCCCTTCCGAGTATACCCAGCCATGTGCCATCTTAAGACCAACCCGATAAGGCCCGTTGCCCGAGATTGACCCATGGTTGTAGCGAATCCTCGCGTTAGTCAGGAACGAGGCGGCAGGATGCTTCGAGCTGTCGATGTGGGCGGCATAGGCCCCCGTTGTCTGCTCGATATGAACATACAAGTCTTGATCTTTAAGCTTGTCTATAAGCTGCTGAACTCTCAATGGTTGGATAAGCTGCATCGAACTCTTCCTCTCGTTCTTAATCATGCCTGTAAAAGACTCCAATTTAAACTGGACATTGGTCCAGACCGAGCCTGGACTGGCGGCCCCTGTCTAGCCTAGACCGATAATCGGTATGAGCTCGCTTAAGTGATGAATTTCGTACTTCGGCTTGACCGCCGTCATATTCGGCTTCCTGAGCGGATTGTACCAGCACGTATCAATGCCCGCATTAATGCCGCCCTGCATATCCGAGGTTAGCGAATCGCCGACAATAAGCGCATTCCGGCTGCCCGTCAGATTCAGCTTGGCAAAAGCAAAGTCGAAGATGGCCGGATTCGGCTTCTGAATGCCGGCATCCTCCGATACAATAATATGCTCAAAGGCGTCCGCCAGCTCCGAACGGCCAATCCGGCTTAGCTGAACCTCTCTGATCCCGTTCGTAATGATCGCAAGCCGGTGTCCGCCTGCCAGAAGCTCCCGGCATATCTCCACGGCACCATCCATCAAAAACGAGCCTTCTCCCAAATATCGAAGATACGCTTGGCTGAATTCCTCAGCTGTCCAAGGAATCGTCAAGCCGTTATCGGCAATGAGTCTTGCGAATCGCTCGCTGCGCAGCAAGGCCAAATCAATGGCGCCCTGCTCATATTCCCGCCAAAGCTGCTGATTAATCGTCCTGTAGCTGCCCGTAAGCTGCTCGGATACCTCCAGCTTTGCCTCCCTGAACGATTCGGCCAGCGCGTGAGCCTCCGATTGCGCGTAATCATACAGCGTATCGTCGGCATCAAAGAAAATGACATCATAAGACATGATAAAATCCTCCTGCAATCTGTAAGCCGAATAAGCGATAAGATTTCCGGGCGCAAATGAACGTCCGCAAGGAACGGATCAGCAAGCTGGAACCGCACGAACGGTATCCTGCCGCAGCATCAGCTCTCCCGTTACTCCGCTTGCTTGCTGGCTATAATAAAAAATCGGTGTTCCTTGCTCGTGAAGTGTCCGTCCTTCTCGACCTTCTCCTGAAGCAAGCATAACTCATTATAACATTTTTCGACGGAAAACCCGGCAAACTCCCACTCCGCAATTTTCGCCAAATAAACAAAGGCCCCTACATCATAAAACCGCTGCTCCGGGAAAAACTCCGCGCTCTCATGGATGGTGAATCCCGCCGCTGCAAGCTCTCTCGAACTGTTCTCCAGATTGAACTGCGGATCTACGATCATCGCGCCTTCACCAAGCAAAAAACGGGACAGCTCACGGTTGTTCTGCCCGCCGACCTGCTGCGTAATAAACAAGCCGCCCGGCTTCAATACCCGGTAAACCTCTTCCGAATTGTACACCTCATGGCGGTTCATCACGAGATCGAACATTTCGTCTTCGAACGGCAGCGGATCATCGTCGGCATACACTTGCCTAATATCGATACCGTATGGAGGCAGCTTCTGCTGGCATAACGCCACATTCGGCGGATACGCCTCCGTCGCATAGGTCCGGCCTGGGGGAGGAGACAGCGACAAGAGGAACTCGCCTCCGCCGGTTCCCATGTCCAGCATAACCCTCTCATCGGTCATGCTGGCTTGCACAGCTTCTTTATAATTCCAGGGAAGCTCCTGTTCCCACACGCGATCCGCCATGTACGAGAAGTCCCATCCTTGAAAAACGTGCCGTTCTTCCGATAGCCAATATTGTTTTCTTTCCTCAGGCGTCATCGTCATCTCCCCTTACAGCATTATTTTCAAGACAATGTCTCTCTCTACGTCAGCAATTTGCCAAAGCGCCATTCAAGGTTGCTTGTTATTTGGCAGACGGAACCGGCCTCTCCAGCGCATATAAATCTTCCTCAATAGAAGCCATTCGCTCCTCAATAACACGTCTGGCGTCAACCATCGCTTGATTATAAATATAAGGAGCCAGCTCCTTCAGCATAAAATCAAGCATGTTCTCTCCGGCCAGCTGACCCATCTCCACCGACAGCTCATCATAAGCGTATTGCTGAAGATTGGAGACGAGCTGCAGCTTCTGTTCCCTCGGCAATTTCAAAGGCACCATCATAAAATCCCCTTTCTATTCATCCTTTTCTTCCTTCGATCATATCACAGGAGCCGCGGGTCCACGATATCCCGTTTGAACGAGCGCATGATTAGCCAGAAGACTGCGCCAGAATCGTTGCAGCCGCCTCTTGCACGGCGAGAAGAGATTCCTTCGACTCCCGCATATCCTTCAGTCGCACTTCCCCCTTCGCCGCTTCATCGCCCCCTACCAGAACCACGTAGCGTATGTCCTTGTCCGAGGCTGCGGCCAGTGATTTCTTCAGCTTGCGGCTGCCCGTCTCCAGGGCGGTTCGGATACCAGCACGCCGCAGCTCCTCCGCCGCTTTCAATGCTCCGGTCTTGCCCTCCTCGCCGATCGGCACAACTATCGCTTGCACTGACGGCAGTACAAGCGGCCGCTCCCTGAGCACCTCCAGGATGGACTCCATTCCGAAAGAGAGACCTACCGTAGGATACGACACATCCTCCCTGCCGATCATCTTCCCTATAATGGCGTCATAACGTCCCCCTGCGCCCAGACTTGAGGTGAATACGCCGCTCGCATCAAATATTTCGTACACCGTACCGGTATAGAAGGACAGTCCGCGAGACAGGAACGGGTCGAAGATACAAGTCTGCTCCAGACCAAGCTCGCTTATCAGTTTCTCCAGCGCCGCAGCTTCTCGCGCACCTGGCGAATCCGAAATCCCGTACCGGGATGCAATAGCTTCCAAAGAAAGCTTCTCTCCCGAAGCGAACGCCAGCATCGCTTGCTTGACGCCATCGCTGATTCCCTTTTGCGCCAGCTCTTGCTCCACGCCTTCCAGCCCGATTTTGGCGAGCTTATCGAGCGTCAGTATGACAGAGGACAGTTCGTCCTCCGGCACCCCCATAGCTGCAAGCGCGTCCCCAAGAAAACGCCGGTTATTCCACCGCAGCACAATGGGAATGTCTAAGCGTCCAAACGCATCGACCGCGAGCTGCATCAGCTCGGCCTCGGCTTCCGGTCCGGCAATGCCGACCATATCGACATCGCATTGCAAAAACTCCCTGAGGCGTCCTTTTTTGACGGGACCGTCGCGGAATACTTTTCCGATCTCATAACGTTTGTACGGCATCTCCAGACCCGGGTTGAGCGCAATGGTTTTGGCGAACGGGATGGTCAAATCGTAGCGCAGGCCCAGACTGCGGTTGCCCTGATCGGTCAGCCTGTACATTTCCTTCAAAATTTCGTCCCCGCCCGCATATTTGGATGCAAGCAGATCCAGCTCATTGAGCACCGCTGTCTCCATTCCCTTGAAGGTGTACAGCTCGAATAGTTCCGTGAGCACATCCTGCACTTTTTTTCTAAGCGCCTGATCCGGTCCGAAAAAATCATAGGTTCCTTTGACATTTTGCATAACTGTCAGCTCCTTTTTTGAATTGAGGTGTGAACATAAAAAAACGCGCAGGACCTCTTGGTCCTGCGCGCTTCATATCTCGCAGGGAGGCCAACGCGAAATGCGTTAGCCCGCCCTGATTCAATCAGGTGTGCTAACGCTGCTTGTGATGATGAAGTTGATTCAGCTTGGATATACGCATAGCTATAAACCCCTTCATAACATAAAGTAATGCCGATTATAGCGGATTGAATAAGATCATGCAAGCGGCAGCCTGCCCATTAAGATAGATGGTATTCGACCGTCTCTATAGCTACTTCACTCTTCAGCGAATTACTGATGGCGCATGCCTGCTCGACGATGGCAATCAGCTTGTCCTTGTAATTCGGCTCGATGGTAGATGGCAGCTTCACCCGTACCGTAAAGCTGGTAAAGGCGTTGAGCTCCCTGTCCGTCTTCCTCGCCGTCACTTCTACGCTGAGCGGAAACCGCCCGAATTCAACCCCATCCGTCTCCAGCTTCTGCTGAAGCGAGATCGAGACACAAAGACCAAGCGCCGATTCCAGCAGCTCCTGGGGCGACAGCCCGCTTTGGTTATGTCCGTTGCTGCCGATTAACTGCAAGCCCGCTTCGTTATAGATTTCATTTTGTCCGTTCATCAGTTGGATTCTGGTAGTCATGATAATCTCCTTTCATTACACCGAGCGGCAAGCCATAGAGATTTGGCGATATCAATAGAACGCTCCTTACGAACCTTTAGTTCAACTTTTATAAAACAAATTTCTATGTTTTCCGTTATTTTTCGATGAATGACGAGGTTTTTTGACAAAATAAATTCAGAGTAACCGCATAGTATTAATGTAATGGCAAAATAGTAATGCACTTTAATAAGCGTGTCAACCTATAGCTTTTAATAGTAATGGCCTTATAGCCCCGTGGAGAGAGGCGCATTACGTCAATTTTTTATACTTTTCATGAATGTAAGTGCTTTATTTCACGCTCACACCCTCTTCATAGGGAATAAATTGTAATAAATATTTTTCGAAAAGTTGCATACTACTCCTAACGCAAGGGATAAATGAGCTCAATTGTCCCCTCCATGCGAAGTTGCTCATGCATCATATCGTTATGATCCGCTCCGACGATGCACAGAATCCGTTCCCCCACATGCTGCTTCACCGCGTTCTTCACACGCTGCACCATGTTCAAATGCCTGCATACCCATCTGAACAAATGAGCTTGCGGATTTATTTAATAATTTAATGATTATCAAATTAGATATTAAATGAATTCATAAGAGTGAAGTCTTTTTTTGTCAATCATCTTGACCTCAAATTCGATTGCGGACATAATAGGTGATATAAAAATAACGTCGTATGCGACTGGCGAAAAGAGTGGAATAAACCACGAGGAAGCATACGAACGGAATGGATCCGTTCGCCTGGGAGAAGTATCTGCAGTCGGCTCGTCATGAGCTGATGCGGATGCTTTTTTTCGTTTTATTCGAAAATTACCCGCTGAGGAGGATGCAAGGATGGCATTGTTGATGAAGGCAAAAGAAGCTGCTGATCGAGTTTACATGGAGATTATGACTGAAGTGAGTGAGCTTGGCATGCAAGGTATTCAGCCCTATCTGGCGACAATTATTGTCGAAGGAGACCCCGCTTCCGCCTATTATGCAGAAGCAAAGCGCAGGATCGCCGAACGGCTTGGCGTATCCTTCCACCTACATGCATTCAAAGCCGACGTAGAAGAAGCCGAAATTATCGCGCTCATCCGTCGGTTGAACGAAGACGCATCCATTCATGGCATTATGGTGGAGCTTCCTCTGCCGCAGCATATCTCGGCGAGGAGAGTGGAACGGGAAATTCGGCCGAGCAAAGATATCGACGGCGTAACGCCGCAAAACAAACTGGCAACCCTGACGGGAGAAGACGGCCTATATCCCGCTACTCCCCAGGCCTGCATCCATCTGCTGAAGCACTATGGATTTTCATTGGAAGGCAAAAACGTAACGTTGGTCGGAAGAGGCCAGACCGTCGGCCTTCCTCTATTCCACCTGCTTCAGCGGGAGCAGGCTACTGTCACCGTCTGTCATTCTCGCACGCCAGACATCGCTTCGCATCTCAGCCATGCAGATATTGCTTTTCTAGCCGTTGGCAGGCCGAATAGAATGACCTCCGCTATGGTTCATGACAGACTGATCGTTGTGGACGCTGGCATCAACGAAACAGAGGACGGCCGTATTGCTGGAGATGGTGCCGCTGACCTGGATGCTTATGTCGCTGCCGTCTCCCCGGTGCCAGGCGGGGTAGGCACGCTGACGACAGCAGTCCTGTTCCAAAATTTGATGAAAGCCATTCGCATCCAACAAGGCGAGGAGGAGCAAATATGAGCAATGTATCATGGGATGATTCCATCCGCCGCTTCCTGCACCAGGCAGGGAGCCCTGATCCTACTCCCGGCGGCGGCAGTGTTGCCGCGTTAGTCGCGGCGCTCGGCGCTTCCATGACGGCAATGGCCGGCAGCTTGTCCCAAGGGGAGAAGTTCGCAGCCTATGAGGCGCAGATTCAAGAGACATTGTCGGAGATGCGACGCCTATCCGCTGCATCAGAAGAGCTGCTTCATGCGGACATCGAGTCGTTCAACGGCTACATGGCGGCATTAAAGCTGCCAAAAGCAACAGAGGACGAGAAGGCTTCGCGCAAGCTTGCCCTGGAGTCCGCCACCCTGCATGCCATTGAGGTTCCGCTTCGACTTATGAGATTATGCCGGGATGGCATAACCAGCACTGCCGCTATTGCCGACTCTGCCAACAAGCATGTCATCTCTGACCTTGGCATCGGCGTTATCTTGTTCGAAGCGGCAGCTCGCTCCGCCCTGCTCACCGTGGAGATAAATCTCCGTTCTATGCCGGAGTCGGCTATGAAGAGCCGTTATGCCGAGCAGGCTGCTGCGCTTATGGACGAGATGGAGTTGCGATGCAAGGCTGTTCTGCATACAGCCCGTCAGAGAATGTAACGAATCGTAACGGCATGTCGAAATGCGCAAGAGACTCCAAACCACGGCAACGTGATTTGGAGTCTCTTTTTCCCTTTATGATCGATCAAGTACACCCGCTCGTTTATATCAAATATTCCAGGAACGCCGTCGCGATGCCAAAGTAGATCAGCAACGATAAAATATCGTTAAGCGTTGTAATGAGCGGACCTGACGCTACAGCAGGGTCGACCTTCAGCTTATACAGCAACAGCGGAATCACTGTACCTGCCAGCGTGCCTATAATGAGCGTCATGACAAGCGAGCCGCCCACGACAAGGCCCAGAATGGGGCTGCCCTGCCAGATGTACGCTATGATGGAGATCAGCACGCCGCAGATGCCGCCGATCATCAGCCCGACCATCAGCTCTCGCCACACCAGTCTTCGAACGACGCCACTGGTCACTTCCTTCGTCGTCAAGCCACGCACGACAACCGCCAGTGACTGTGTTCCCGTATTCCCAGTCATTCCTGCTATCATCGGCATGAAGAAAGCCAGCGCCACAACCTTATCCAGCGTCTCTTCGAACCGGCTAATAATCGTCCCTGATATGATGCCGATCAGCAAGAGCAGAATCAGCCAAGGCAGCCTTCGGTATGCCGCCACATGGGCCTTCGTATCGAAGTCAATCGACTTGCCCGATGCGGACATCTTCGCAATATCCTCGGATGCCTCCCGAATGACGACGTCGATAATATCGTCGACGGTGACGATACCGACAAGCACACCGTCCTCTTCCACGACGGGAATAGCAAGAAAGTTGTATCTCTCGATCCGTCGGGCTACTTCCTCCTGGTCCATATCGACCGGAACGGCAATGACCCGCTCATACATAATATCTGTAATCTGATCGCCGATCTCCGCCAGGATCAAATCGCGGTACGATACGACGCCGATCAGCTTCTTCTTCTCATCCACGACGTAGAGATAGTTGATCGACTCCGCAATCTCGGCAAAATCTTTCAGCTTATCGACTGTATCACGAACATTATAATGGCTTGGTATCCAGACGTACCGGTTCGTCATGATCCGGCCCGCCGTCTCCGGCGCATACGCCATCAAGTGCTGCACCGCGAGGACTTCTTCCTTCTTCATGTAGTCCAGGAACGATTTCTTCCGTTCCTCGGACAAGCCTCCGAGCAGGACAGCAAGGTCATCATTGTCCATCCGGTCCATCAGCTCCGCCGTCCGCTCCACGCCAAGCAGTGCGAACACCTCAACCTGCTGCATCTGCTCCATCTCGCCGACCATCGCAGTCAACTGCTCCATGGTCATATAGATAACAAATCCGGCGCGGAACTTATCCGGCAGACGGCCATAGACGGCAGCCATATCATACGGCTGCAGCTCCTCCGCAACGGCCTGGACTTTCGCCCGATCTCCTTCTTTGATCGCATTCTGGACAAGCAGGTCCAACTCTGTATCGCTAAGATTCATAATCATGGGTCAAGCCACCTCCAATCCTGCTTACAATCCAAACACGCTTCTTTACCCTTATACCCTATTTGCCCAAAAATATTGCAGTGAAGCAGACCTTTATCCCCAAAGGCCAAGAATAATAATCCCTGCTGTAATGAGAGCCGAGGTAATGATGCGCCGTGGTCCTTGCTGCTCTCTTAATATAAATATGCCCAGCAGCGTTCCGAATACCGTCCCGATCTCTCGCATGGGAGCAAGCTGTGCCACCGGCGCCAACGATACAGCAAATAGGAACAACAGATATCCGCCTGGTGCAAGCACGCCTCCAAGCAAGATGGTCTTCCAATTGACGCGCAGCTCCTGCCCGATCGTACGGGAACGAAGCGCAGCCCAAGTCAGCACCAGCACATTGCCTACGTTGGTAGCCTGAAGTACGATGACAGCGGGAAAGTAGTCCAGCGCCAGCTTATCCACCACAATATAACCCGCAATGCAAAACCCGACAGCCAAGGCGAGCAGCGGAGCTTTCGCCGATGTTCCCTGTACCCGCTTCAGCTTGATTTCACTTAAGAATAAGATGCCGGCCACAATTGTGGCCACTCCCACCCATCCTATCGGACTAAGCGACTCCCCCAGAAATACGACCGCCATTAGCGGCACCAGCAGCGGGCTCGTTCCCCGCATAATAGGATAAACTTGCGACAAGTCCCCTACCGTATAGGTAGCGGCGAGCAAAGTGATATACATCCCATGCAAGGCTACGGAAGCCAGCATCAGTAGCAAAGCTGCGCCCGTGAAATGGGAGGCATCCCACTCGATAATCGTCCAAGGTATCAGCACAATGGTTGCAATGATTTGGCAAAGCCAAAGAAACACAATCTTATTCATGCTTTTTTTCGTATACAGGTTCCAGATGGAATGAACAAATCCAGATCCAAGCACTAAAGCAAATGCTAATCCTGCCATTCTATCACTACCTTCTCGCTAGATGCGACACAAACCATATGAGTCTATCTCCAAGCTTCCCGTCATGCGGTAACCGCTTAGGCTCATAGACACATTGATATCGAAATGAACACCGATAGATGCTTCACCTAGTTTGATTTCATAATCAACCACATAAGGAATTTCCAAGCAGCGATTACTCCCTCCTGGTCATCCCTGTAAAGAGCTTAAGCTCAAGCTCGTTTTGACGCCGCCATATCCAAACGAGCCGGTTCGACCTCATCCTCTTACAAATTCTACATAAAAAACGATCTAAAGTCCCACTTATTGTGCAAAAAACATACTAATCGGCCCAAATACAAGGATTGGTTATTTTTGTAGAATGTAGTAGTAAATAGAGAGCGCTTACGACGACCTTCGCTAAACCTCGCAACTCGCTTCACCATTCCGCATGCTGACCGCAACTGCTGTCGAATATTTGATTAAGGGGGAATTTATGTGAATAGCAAAAAACAGAATATGACAAAACTGTGGTCGTCCTCGTACCAACTGCTCGTGACGCTGATGAGAGTCCTGTTTGGATTCGGATGGCTGATGGCGGGACTGACCAAGATTACGGGGAAAGCCGGGGAAGCGTCCTGGTACCAGTATCCGGGGCAGTTCTTGACCGACTACTTCAACGCTGCTCTATTAAAGCCCAATGTTCCAGAGTTCTACAAAACCTTCATCGAACAATTCTGTCTGAATGAAGTACTGCCCTTCAACTACATCATACCTGCTGTTCAAGTCATTCTCGGCGTCTTTCTCATCCTTGGCATCTGGATTCTGCCATCCATCCTCATCTGCATGTTCATGCATATCAATTTCATTTTGTCCGGCAATATGAACATCATTAGCTTGACGCTTTATACAAGCGCTTTCGGAATTATGATGAACTTGGAGAAGGCTCATAGGCTAAGCCTGCATCGACTTCTGAAAAGCAAAAGAAGCGGCAAGCCAACGACCGCCCCCGCCTTGTCTGAAATGTCCGAAGAAGCGCTGCAGCCTGCCAGCGTCAGCCTTCCTTAATCGCAGAAGTCCAGCCCCAGAAAAATCCGTCGCGATCCCATGCCGCTTTGCCGCCATGCAGCTTCTTAAATGATTTCTTGACCTCTTTGTCGATCGACGCATGACCGTTCTCATTCACATAAATAAAGGACTCTCCATAATGCGCTCGAATATGCTCCACTGCCGCAGTCTGATAGAGCACGCCCGCATTTTTCATCTCGCTGAACATCCATCTTGCAATTTCATCCGGTGTTGCGCTCATATCCGTCACCCCGATTGCTATCATTTTCTTGTCATCCGCTTAATGGGACCTATTGCCTTTCATTGTACCATAGAAAAGGCCAAGTCCAGAGCTAACGGACTTGGCCCTTCTATGAAATAAACCGGATGACGATCATCAGCGGCTCTGCTTCCCGTCTTCAGGCTCGATCAATCCGTATTTGATCTTGACTCTGTCTATCTTCTCGATCATCGGACGAGCGATCAGATAGAGGAAGACAATGGTAGACAAGGCATGGATCATATCGAACCAGAAGCCGGAGACGTACGTCGCAAGCAGGGCTTCCCACGAGAATTCCGCCGTGAACATAAACAAGCTGCCTAGATTAATGATGCCGCCATAGATGAAGAAGGTCGCTAATCCGCCGAATAAACACAGCGACAGCCTCGTCTTGGACAGCTTTCCCTTCTGGAACAATAAGCCGGCAATAAATCCGATAATGCCGAAGCAGAACATTTGCCAGGGCGTCCACGGTCCCTGCCCGAAGAAAAAGTTCGACACAAAGCCCGCCAACGCTCCGACCAAGAAACCAGCTTCCGCCCCCAGACATACCCCTGCGATGATAACAATCGCAACCACGGGCTTGAACTGCGGCAGCATATAAAAGGCGGACCGTCCCGCTACCGCCAGCGCAGCCAGCACGGCGATCAGAATCAGTTCCCTTGCCCGCGGCCCTCTCTGCTCGAAAACCATCGCAAAAGGCAGCATCGTATAGACGATAATCAGCATGCTGATGAAATAATATTTGCGGTCATCGAAGTAGAAGACGCCCGCCAGTATGGTCAGCGGGATAACGATCAGGATGAGAAAGGCGGCGAGCAGTCTCCGCTTGCTCCCCTTGTTCAATAACTGGATTGGCATAGCCTTATAACATCCTCCGTTGTAATAGCTCCCGGGCATAAGTGCCGTACCATACGATTGGCGGACGTCGTGTAGAAGCTGTTGCCCGCAAAGAAAGCGCGCGTCCGGTTCGTTGTAACAACACCGCCGTCGAAGAAGAGGGCGCAGGCATCGGCATACCGGGCGCAAAACTCGATATCATGCGAAACCATCACAATCGTCACGTTTTGCCAGGTCAGATTGGACAGGATACGCGCCAGCTTATCTTTAAAGAAAGCGTCAAGGCCTTTGGTCGGCTCATCCAGCAGGATGATCCGGGGCTCCATCAGCAAAATTTTGGCCAGCCCAGCCCTCTGCTGCTCCCCGCCGCTCAGATCGTATGGATGCATAAGCCTGACATCCTGCAGCTCGGTCAAGACGATGATCTCCTCTATCCTGGACTGCTGTTCTTCCTTGGTTAGTCCCGAATCCGACAGCATCTCCATCAGGTCCAGCTCCACCGTCTTCTTCAGGAACAAATGCTGGGGATTCTGCGGCAATATGCCCAAGTTCCGATGGAAGCGTTCCTTAAGTCCCTGCTTCTGAATGTCCTGTCCGTTCACAAGCACCTTGCCTCGATACGGGATCTGGGTTCCGCCGATTAGGGACAAAGCCGTCGTCTTCCCCGTCCCGTTGCCCCCTACAATGCAATACCATTCGCCTTCCCTGACGGAAAGCGACAAATCTTTGATTGTGTCGGGAGCCAGCCTCTCATACCGGAACCATACATCCTTCAGTTCAACGACAACCCGGCCCGCACTAGTCTCAACAGCAGACTGATCCGGCCATTCTCCCAACGTCTTGTCCTTCAGCCATTGCCCGATCCAGCTTCTTCCTTCATTAATCGTAAGCGGATATACCGTATCCGGCTGAGGCTGAAGGCTAGCCGCAATCTGCATGGCGGCAGGCATCGCCGTGAACATCGGATGGTTCAGCTCGGCAAGCGCAGCTCCCGCTTGCGCCGGCGGGGCATCCGCAATGATCCGTCCCTGGTCCATCACGATAAGCCGCTCCGTCAGCGGCAGCACCTCCTCCAGCCGATGCTCGGACAAGAGGATCGTCGTCCCGAGATCCCGATTGATTCTGCGCAGCGTCTCCAGAAACTCCTGGGCAGCGATGGGATCGAGCTGCGATGTCGGCTCGTCCAGAATAAGGACGGACGGCTGCATCGCCATGACGCCCGCCAGATTCAGCAGCTGCTTCTGGCCGCCGGACAGCTCGGCTACGCGTTTATGGAACCAGGCTTGAATGCCGAAGAAGCTGGCCATCTCCGCAACGCGAAGCCGAATCGTCCGTTGATCATAGCCAAGGCTCTCCAGCCCGAATGCAAGCTCATGCCACACTTTATCCGTTACAAGCTGATTGTCCGGGTTCTGTTGAACAAAGCCGATCTCCAACGCTTGCCGCCGTTGTCCGACGGAAGATAACGGCTCCCCCTGGAAATAAATCATGCCATCCCGTTTGCCGTGAGGCGTGAGAATCGTCTTAAATTGCCGCAGCAGCGTGCTCTTGCCGGAGCCAGATTGACCGCATAGCGTGATAAACTCGCCGCTTCTAATCGTCAAATCCAGTCCGTCAAGCGCCTTCCGCTCTTGCTGCGGGTAGCTGAAGCTTACATTTTCGACTCGATACGCTTCCATTTCCAAGCCTCCTGCAAGTTGATAATAACCGGAAGCATGCACAGAAGCGCGTAAGCGGTATAGACCGCCACGCTCCATACCGTAACCGGGGCCAGCTTTATCGATGGAAAAAACTGCATGCTGACTGTTCCAAGCATGAGCCCGGCGCCCATAATGGCGGCCAGTAACGCCATTATGGAAAGCAAGATGCCGTCCCTGCCGTCAAAGCGGAAGATCGAGAAGCTCGTTCTGCCCGGCAAGCCGTAGCCACGCGATTTCATCGAATCGGCTGTCTCCATCCCGTTCTCCAGCGCCCAGGTCGTCATCATCGACAAGATGTTGATGCCGTTCCTCGCCCTGCTCCACAGGCTCCCTTGCGTCATGTCCCGGCCGATGCAGCGCTGCGCATGGGATATCGCTTTGATCTGCTCGATATACCTCGGCACAAACCGCAGCACCATCGATAATATCAGCGAAAGCGCAGGAATGACTCTGCCGAACAAATAAATGAATTTGTCCGATGTCATGACCGCATTGTAGCAAGAAAACCATAGAATCACAGTAATGAACATGACGGCCGCCGCCACGCCGTACAGAATCGACTCCAGCGTGACGGGATTGCCGCTTTTCAGATAAAACAAGATCGTCACGCCCTGATGATTAAAGGCCGGATTCATCGCCGCCATAATAAGCAGCATCGGGAGCAAGTAGACGAAGCTGAACTTCAGCGCCTTGACCCCCTTCACAAGCACCGAATAGCTGAACGCCCCGATTAGCGCAATAGCTTGGGCAATGGGGTGCATGACTAGCATGCTGCATGCGATCATACCCGCAAAGTAACTGAAGGTTAGGGCAGGATGCAGACCGGCAAAGCTGTCTCTCATTCCTCTCCTCCCGAAGCGACAAAGCCTCCCCCGATATCACGGCCCAAATCACAGGTATAGACCCAGTCGACGACATCGCCGTCCTTCAGCACATAACGGCTTGCTCCGTAATTGGGAAACCACTCGTTAACCTTGTACATCCACCCGCTAAGCTCACCGCAATCGAACTCATAAATATTGTTGATGCCCTCCACGTAATTGCTGTTATAGATCGGCGTCATGACGAACTCCATATGAATTTTGTTGCGCTTCATCTCTCTGAGGAGTACGTCGAATACCGATTCGCCTTCATAGAACGTCACCTTCTGAGACGGATAGATGACGCCATCGTCAGGCAATACCTCCAGCTTCTTCTCATTGAACAGCTTCATGTTGTTCAGAATCGTCTTGGCCGTAACGGATAAGGTAATCGACATCTCCTTATCCTTGTTAATCGTGACATCCTGCCACTCCACCGGCTTCGGCTTGCCAGACGGTACCGGATCAGTCAGATAGCGGTCCTTGCCTTCATTAGCAGGCTTCGGTGAAGTGGTCGGCTTCGGCTTCGCGGATGGCTTGGGCTTCGCGCTCGGCAGAAGCGATGGTGTGGACGTCGCTTCGGGCTTAGGTGTACGCTCCGGGCTGCCTGATGCCGGCTGCTCCGACGAAGCAGCGGAAGAAGGAGCGTCCGATTGGAGCTCCTCCTCCTTCCGCCCTCCGCTGTCTGTCTCCTCACCAGGAGCTTCAGCAGCATCATCCGGTTGTAGCGATGGATCCTCATCCAACACGCCTGCCCCGTCTGGATCTCCGGGAGCGGTCGCTTCCGCAGAAGCAGAAGGGGTGCCAGCGGGCTCATCTTCATTGATGACATCCGCAGCCTGTTCAGGCGTCAGCGGCACAACCTCATGCCTCGGCCCCAGGAAAAAGGCGATAACGAGCGCCAGTACTATACAGATCCCGAATAAAAGCTTTTTATTGCTCATCCACTTTCTCATTTCACATCAGTCAGGTCATACAAGCGGTTTTTCTCTTGAAGCAGCCGGTCATAGGCCACGAGCGCATACATTGCCTGATCGGTCGCCATCGGGTCTACGTCGCCAGGCGCAGCCCCGCCATTGCCCTCATTGCCAGCTTTGATATGATAGAAGCCTCCGCCCGGAGCTGCATAGCCTATCAGCGCATCAATGGCAGATCGGCCATTCTTCACAAATCTCGGATCAAGATGGGCATCGATGCCGAGAGCGGACAGCGCCACAATTACTTGTGCCGTGCTTTCCGAATTAACTGCTCCCCAGCTCTTGAATCCGCCATCCTCATGCTGCGCTTGCGACAGCCACTGTAGGGCGCGGTCCACCGCCGCCTTCACTTCCGGCTTCGTCTTGTAATACGGAGTCAGCGATTGAATCGCCATTGCCGTAATATCCGGATCGGCTTGTGCCGGCTTCTCGCCAAGCGCCCAGCCGCCTCCCTTGATTTCTCTGCCCAGAATAAACTCGATCAGTCTATCTCTCGTTGTCTGTACTTCAACACCGTCCACTTGCGGAATCTCGTAAGCACGGCTATCGAGCGCAATAAGAGCAAAGATAGGCCCGTTAATGCCCTGTACGGTCAAAGCGTTGAAGTCCGCCAGTGGCTTCAGCAGGTCATAGCCCGCAGCCTTCGTCACATCTTTTCCAATGGAGCCCAGAGCAAGAATGACTCTATCGTACTCCGTATACTTCACCGTATGAAGCACGCCATCCTTCGCTTTCAGCGTATTGGTCAAGTTCGCATAATACGTCTCATAATAAGCATCCGGCACTTGCACGCCTGAGCGCGCAAGTCCGAAGACCGTCCATTCTCCCCCGATCGACGCCACGACCGGATTCGTAATGGTCTTCTGCATATGAGCGGCCGTGTCCCCAATCAGCTTGCTTACCCGCTTCTGAATCGTATCCTCCGATTCTTCGCCAGGCTGCTCCTGCTCCGGATAATGGTAAGCTCTCATCGCCACCACAATGGCCATTTCTCTTGTTACTTTATCCCTCGGGCTGAACTTGCCGTTGCTTCCGGTCATCAGGCCGGAAGCTTGGGCCGCTTGAACCGCAGTCCGCGCCCATTCCGAGATGTCGCTCGCATCCGCTGGCTGAGCCTGTCCTTTTGACTCTCCCAGCTCCAAGGCACGCACGATCATGACTGCCATCTCTTCACGGCTAATCGGCTTGTCCGGATGGAAGCTTCCCTCATAGCCCGTCACGATGCCAGCTTGATACGCGGCATGCACCGCTTCATAATACCAGTCGCCCAGCTTCACATCGGCAAAGGATACGGCAGGCTTCGGAGCTTTTGCCAGCTTCAATACTTGCGTAATCATGGAAGCGAACTCCGCTCTCGTCACGGAAGACTTCGGATTAATCTTGCCGTCATAGCCCTTAACAAAGTCCTTCTGAACAGCCTCGGTAATAGATGAATATGCCCATTCCGAGATGAGCTTGCTGTCGCTGAACAGCTTGTCGAGATCAAGCTTCGCACCGCCCCCATTGTTCTCGGACGGTGTGCCCGGCTCTGGTTTCTCCGGCGTTGTGCCCGGATCAGGATTATTCGGATTTTCCGGCGTCTCCCAATCCGTATCAGCGCCTACATCTCTGCCCAGATCCGTCGTATACCGCCACTTGACGATATCTCCGTCTTTCAAAATATAGCGGCTTGCCCCAAAGTTCGGGAATACGCCATTAACACTATACATCCAGCCGCTTTCGGCGCCATGATCGAACTCGCCGTCCCCGGCAATCGAGGCCACATACACACTCTCGTATTGGTCATACCAAGAATATTTGTAGGTAATGCCTGCTTTGTCCATAACGCGCTTCAATACATCCCATACGGTCTCGCCTTGCTCGAATTCAACCTTCACCGGCGAGATAACAAATCCTTTATTAATGGTCAGCTTGTCAATCGACAGCGTTGCCTTCTTCAACTGCGGGGTGCCACCGTCGCCCGGAGACGCAACAACCGATGTGCTATAAGCTGCGAAATCGGTAAAATGGTTCGTTCTTACGATGAGGTCATTGCCCTTATCGAACGCATACTCCGCTTTTCCGCTTTGCTCCCCCAATTCCTCGCTCTCAAACTTGGCGATCGCGTGAATCTCTCCGTCAGCGATATAGGCGGCATCCTTGCCTTTCATTCCGGCAAAGGTAAGCGTAACATATTGATCGAACGTTACCCCGGAAGTCCCGCCCATTGTGAACAGAGCAGCTACCTCCGATAGCTTCTTGCCGGACGGCACAAGCGTATTCAGCTGCTCCTTCAAGGTGGCTCCGCCCGTATTCTGGAACGTCATAAGCTCCAACGCTTGCGAAGGATCGCCGGTGGACATCTTCATCCCGGCCGGGAATTGTGCGGTCATCTTGCCCTTTGTGACCGTAAGCTTTGGCAGCAGCCTGCCGTTTGGCAGCGCGGCCCATACCTTGGATGTCTTCTCTGCCGGAATCGTGATCGTAATCTCTTTGCCAGCATCCGAAGGCTTGACGACAACCTTGTATTCCGATGTATCATTCGGAATCGCAATCTCTGGCTGCACATCACCCTCAGGCAGCGTAACCAGGTTAAGCTCCGGCTCTTCAAAGCGAAGCTTGCCCAGCTTGTACCAGGTGGACTCTCCGTTCACCACATCCGCAACTGCAACTGCCGATTGCTTCGTTGCCATGCCGATGGAACCGGTTTGTTCCAGCTGCCAAGTGAATGAACCGTCATCAAGCTGATGCTTCAGCAGCGCGTCAATTGGCGTCTTGCCATCAATAGCCCAATAGCCTGCACGGTCAGTCAAGTCCTCCCCGACTGCGACCAAGCCTTGAATGGCACAGGCAATGCTGTTCGAGTTCTCGGTATCCCACATGCTGGTGCCGGCGAAGCCGCCGCCTTCCTTCTGCATGCTCTTCAAATATTGCTTGGCCTTCTCAATGCTTTGTTCGATGGCTTCGCCTTCGAATCGGGATAACACAAGGAGCGCCCAGCCCGTGTAGTCGATCTGGCTGAAGGAGCCAAAGCTGCCATTGTCCTTCTGTTGCTTAAGCAGCGACTCAAGCGCCTTGTTGCGATTCTCTTCATTCCAAGAGCCAACATCAACGCCGAGATCGGCTCCGATCTCCAGCGCAACCATGGCCCATACTTGTTTGCCCAGATTGGAGAAGGCGCCTGTCTCCTTGTTCTGCTGGCTTGCCAGCTCGGCGAACAGGTTCCGCTTGGTATCGAATGCTTCCGCCGGATTCTGCCCGACGCCAAGCAAACCGTATATATAATAGATATGGCTGTTGTCCGCGGCATCCGGCTTGATGCCCGGGTCCTTGGTGCGCCAGTCATAGTTCGGCCAAGGCGTAATCTCGGCATGATTGCGTGCCTCCGCTACGGCTACGAATGCTTCCCAATCCCAGCTCGGCTCTGCCGGAAGATGGCTGTTATAGTAGTCCGCAATCTTGAGCAAGGCTTCTTCCGGTGTCGGATCAGGCTCTGGCTCGAAGGTTAGCTCGCCCAGCTTGTACCAGGAGGACTGGCCATTCACGACGTCCAGTACCGCAACGGCGGCTTGCTTGGTTGCCATGCCGATCGATCCCGGTTTGATGAGTTGCCAAGTGAAAGAACCGTCATCTAGCTGATGTCTCAGCAGCGCATCCATTGGCGTCTTGCCGTCAAAGGCCCAAAAGCCCGTCCGATCGGTCAGATCCTCGCCAACCGCAACCAGACCCTGTATAGCACAGGCGATGCTGTTCGAATTCTCGGATTCATATTTGCTGGCGCCGTTAAAACCGCCGCCCTCTTTTTGCATGCTCTTCAAATATTGCTTGGCTTTCTCAATGCTTTGGCTAACCGCTTCGCCATCGTATCGGGACAAGACGATTAGCGCCCAGCCCGTGTAGTCGATCTGACTGAAGGAGCCGAAACTGCCGTTTTCCTTTTGTTGCGATAACAGAAATTGCAGCGCAAGTCTGCGACTCTCTTCGTTCCACGTACCGACATCCACGCCTAGATCGCGCCCAACTTCGAGTGCAACCATCGCCCAAATCTGCTTGCCGAGGTTACCGAAGTTGCCCGTCTCCTTATTTAGCTGGCTCGCCAGCTCGGCAAACAGGTTCCGGTGCGTATCGAATGCATCAGCCGGGTTCTGTCCGACACTTAACAGACCGTAGATATAATAGATATGGCTGTTATCGCCTGTATTCGGCTTAAAGCCAGGGTCCTTCTTACGCCACTCATAATTCGGCCATGCTGGTAAATCAACATGCTCCGAGGCTGCTCTTAACGCCACGAAAGCTTCCCAATCCCCAGCAGGAGAGCTTGGCATTTTCCCTGCATAATAAGCAGCAACCTTCTCCATGGCATCCGTATAGGAGGCTATGGCATCATCCTCTGCAGCCACAGCGGCTGCTACTTCTTCTTCATTTCCTGGCTCATCCGGTTCGGCGGCTGACTCATTCGACTCCCCTTCTGCCTCTTCTACAGGCGCGCCCGGTTCATCGTCAGTCCCCGTATCATTGGCAACCGCTTCTTCAAGCTGCAGGACCGGCATGCCGGCTTCGTCCGCCGCCCATGCATAGGCAGGGCTGAGAACGGAGACCAGCATCATCAAGCTGAGAATTAGTGCGGCAAATCTGACTTTCACTCGATTGTAGAACATGATGCATTCACTCCTCCATAAAGTTGGGCATAACAAAAAACACCTTCCTTCAGTCAGAAGAAAGATGTTGTACGAAACAAAATAACATTTAATAGACAGAAGGGCCGAACTAAGCCTCTTCCATTAAATGACGCCAATACCTCCCTTCCCATCCGCGTGGGATTCCATAGAGCATTCTTATGGCAGGTTTCCTGGCTTCGCTTCATCGCCGGACGATCTCCTTCCCGTCTTGTGACAGTGGATCATGATCGCAGGCTCTGCGTTACAGTGGCGGGACCGCGTTCGATTCTAACGAACTTCCCTTTTAACTTCTGATAGGATGCAACTCCATCTCAAAAGCACCATAAAAATCTTATTCAGTTGGCTACATGCTACTACACGCAACCTTTGATGGCAATAAAAATCTATGATCGTACACGAAATCGTGCCAACTTTCAGCCCGCTTTCACGCAGTGCCAGCTTTATAGACTCCAGTATCGGTAGCCTTGCAGCTCAAATTTCGTTCTATTGTAAATCCCCTTCACATCGCATAGCAGCTTCTTCTGGCTGTCCCCGAACAGCTTGTCGAAGTCCGCAACGTCCATATCCGCGATCATCTGGTGCGGCGTTGCCACAAGCACAGCATTCAGATGATGAAGAGCGGATAAATCGGACAGCTCTATGCCGTATTGCTCATACGCCAGCCGGCTGTCGACAAGCGGATCGACAATAATGGGATAAATCCCGTATTGCTGCAGCTCATCCACAATATCAGACACTTGCGTATGACGGATATCCGGGTCATTCTCTATCGTAGAAAATCCGATAATGCCTACTCTTGCAAAACGAATATCCATTCGGAGTCCCGTCAGCTGCTTAATGAATTGCCGGGCAATGTATCTGCCCATGCCATCATTAATATGCCGGCCAGCCCGCAGGAGAGGAAATGAATAACCGGCCGCCTCGGCGTGTCGCAGCAGATCGCAGGCATCGGCGGCTTCGCTCTGTGCGACAGACAATCCGGGACGGATGGGAAGCTCCTCTTCATATACGCCCGCCGCCTCCAGCGCCGCTTTCGTATCCACTCCCAGCCGATTGCACAGCATGGACAGCTCGTTCATAAAAGCCAAGTGAAGATCACTTCGGGCTTTCCCGATGGCTTGCGCCGATTCGGCCGCTTTCATGCTTCCTGCGCGGAATACGCCTCCATCTGCAATAATACTGTATACGCTGGCTACGATATCCAGCGTATCGTCATCCATGCCGGAGACGATCTTCCTCACTGTCCTGCGGGATGGCTCTGTGGATTCGTCTCCTCTGCCGCTTCCCGGCGAGCATCCTACCTTGAAATCCTCGCCGGACAACAAGCCGGACACTTCCTCCAGCACGGGGATGCAAGCCTCTTCGATCATGCCCGGATAGAGGGTCGATTCATAGACGACGACTGCTCCAATCTTCATCCGTCTGGCAACGGTCTGGCTCGCTTCAAGCACAAGCGACAAATCCGGGGCAAGGCCCCGCCCGGCAGATGCCGGAACCGCAATAATATAGAATTCCGCGTCCTCTAATCTGGACTCGTCCGATGTGAATTCCACTTGGCTGTCCCGAATAACCTGAAAACCCACATCGCCTGTCGCATCAACCCCCTGGCGATAACGCTCAATTCGATCTGCATGGGCATCATAGCCGATGACCGGCACATGCTTCGAGAAGGCCAGCGCCAGCGGCAAGCCGGCATGGCCGAGACCGATGATTGCAATAGCGGTCTCCCGATTGACTAATCGCGTATACATCATCCGCTTCATCCCCATTTCTCATTCATCCTGCCTCTATGTCTTGCCGATCGTCGTCCGTAGCGCGTTATTCAGCCATTCCTCCATCGCGGATGCCTGCATCGGCTTGCTATAATAGTAGCCTTGCATCACATGACAGCCTAATTCCCGGAGCAGCGCCATATGCTGCGGGTCCTCGATGCCTTCGGCCACCACTTCGACATTCAGGCTTTCCGCCATAAGCACGATGGCTTGAATCATCGTCTGCTTGACGGGCTTGTCCATATCGCTTGTGAACAGGCGGTCCAGCTTCAGCGAGTCGATCGGAATCCGGTCCAGCAGGCCAAGCGCGGAATAGCCGCTTCCGAAGTCATCCATTGCGATTCGAATCCCAAGCTCCCGGATTCCTGTCAATTGCTTCATAATATCGTTCACATCGTGCAGCACGACAGATTCCGTAATCTCCAGCTCCAGCCGGTCCGGCGGCAGCCCTGTCTGCTTCAGCACGGCCCTGATTGTCTCCAGCAGTCTGTCATTGCGGAACAGGCTGAGTGATACATTGACAGCTACCGACTGGTCAATGCCCTTGTCCATCCATTCCTTGCACTGGGAGCACGCCGCCTCCAGCGTCCATTCCGTTAGCGGCATAATGAGCCCATTCTCCTCTGCAACCGGAATGAACTCATCCGGATGTACAACGCCGAGCCTGCTATGATTCCACCGAATAAATGACTCAAAGCCGGACAAGCTGTTCGTCTGTACGTTCCACTTCGGCTGATACACCAAAAAAAATTGCTTCTGCTCGAAGGCCCGGCGCAAATCCTTCTCCAGCTCCAGCCTTCGACTCTGCGCATGGCCAATCTGCTCATTGTAGAAGCAATATTGATTTTTCCCGAGCGCCTTCGCCCGGTACATGGCAGTATCGGCTGCCTTCAGCAGCGTAAGACGATTTTGATCCTGAACGGGACCTACACTGATTCCTATACTGCATGTTACATAGAGTTCATTATGCTCAATGAGGAAAGGCTTCTTCATATGATGAAAGATATCTATGGCAAGCCGCTCCGCGCCTTCCTTGTTCCCGGCCTGCATCACCACGAGAAATTCATCTCCCCCAATTCTGAATACATGCTGGCGAGGGCCGTCAATAAAGGCACTGAGACGGCTTCCGACCTCCTTAACGAGCTGATCGCCGATATGGTGGCCTAGCGTATCGTTTACGGCTTTGAAATGATCCAGATCCAAAAACAATACGCCCGCAATGCCATTTGCTTCATAACGATCAAAGAAACGAGTCATCGCATGGCGATTAGGCAGATCGGTAATGCTGTCCCGGTAAGCCAGCTTCTCCAATTCTTGCCGAAACGAGGCGTTTGTTCTCTTTTGCAACATGATGTAGATCAATGCGCTTAGTAATAAAAGATAAAGAACAACAATAGTGACCAGTCCTTGTATGTAAATGATGAGTTGGATAGATTGCTGATTCAAGCATATCAAACATATCTAGACAATTTCTCAACAAGATGTCTAATGCGAACAAAACATGCTAAATAATGGAGAACGGACGAATATAATAGCAACAGCAGAAAAGGAGATTCATAAGAAATGTCGAAAGACGTGTTATGATGACGACAAAAAAACGGCTGCTCCTAACTTTCTTATTCGTTATTGCACTTACAGCCATACGCTTGCTATGGTACAGCCCTGAGCTGTTCCACCATCAACCTAAAGCCGAGAGCGGCCAACTGGACTTGCGTGATTGGCAGCCTTCCTCCAAACGTGTGGTCCCTTTGAATGGAGAATGGGAATTCTACCCGATGAATCTGCGGGAAAAAGATTTTCCGAAAATGGACTCCGCTTCCTACATTCAGGTTCCGGGAGACTGGACAGACGCATTTTCAACAGACGGCGATACTTCGTATTGGTACGGCACCTACCGGCTGCGCATATGGCTGCCAGAGAATGAGCAACAAGCCTACAGTATTCGAACGGGCAAATTAAGATTCGCTTCTGCCCTATACGCCAATGGGACATTGATCGAGAAATTCGGCAATCCATCCGAGTCGCCGGAACAATTCGTAGGCAAAAGCCTCCCGGCTACTCTTGATTTACCGGCAGGAACCAAGGTCATCGATCTGGTTATCCAGATGTCCAGCCATGTGCCGAAAAGCGGCATCACGACGGCGCTCTGGTTCGGGACGCAGGACGCCATCCTGCTCAAAAGCAATCTATCTATCGCCATGCAGCTTGTCTTATGCGTGGTCATTCTGCTGCACGGTTTATACGCCATCATTTTATTTTTCATAGGGCCATCCCATAAAATGCTGCTCTATTTCTTCCTGCTTGTATTGTCGGCAACCCTCAGCGTGCTTGTCGACGATGACCGGCTATTGTTCCACTGGGTGACCATTCCGTTCGAGCTTGGGATCAGAAGCGTATTCCTGACTTACATGGGGATTGCAGCAGTCGTGCCTCCGCTAATCAAGCAGCTTTTTCCGCAAAACGGCAAAAGACGCTCGCTGGCTTGGTTCCAGTTATTATGCGCGGTACTTTTTCTATTCATTATTTTTGCTCCGTCCCAGTTGCTGCTGCAATTCTCTGACCTGTTGTTCGGCCTGTTGCTGTTGTCCTGTCTCGTATCACTTTGGACGCTCAAGAAGGCTATTCTATACGATCCGGATACGTTGTTTCTCGTGCTTGCCACCTCAGCTATCATCTTAAACGTCTCATGGGCATCAATAGCCAACGAGACACTCATCTCGCAGCCGGTCTATTATCCTATCGACCTGATTGTCGCTTTCCTATGCTTTGCTGCCTTCTGGTTCAAGCGATTTATGCGCACAAGCGAACAAAGCAGACAACTGGCGGCCAAGCTTCAGCAAGATGACAAGCGCAAGGATCAATTTCTGGCCAGCACCTCCCATGAGCTTCGCAATCCGCTTCACGGCATGATTAGTATCGCTCAATCGATGCAGGAAGACCGGGATGAACCCCCAAGTGAACGTAACGCCAAAAACCTGGAACTGCTTGTGAGCATAGGCAAACGCATGTCCCATTTGCTGAACGATATGCTGGATGCCACCAGGCTGAAGGAGAATCATATTACGCTGCATACTGCGCCTCTTGATGTGCGGGCCGTTACAATGGGTGTGCTGGAGATGGTGCGGTTGATGACAGAGGGCAAGCCCATCCGCTTCAGGACAATCTTTCCGGACTCGCTGCCGCGCGTCATGGCGGACGAGAACCGTCTGGTCCAAGTGCTGCTGAATCTGCTTCACAATGCCATTAAATACACAGACAGTGGCGAAATTGTAGTGAGTGCGTCCGTTCAGGATCAGATGGTATGCGTACACGTCTCAGATACGGGAGTCGGCATCACCGAAGACGATTTGCTCCGTATCTTCCAGCCCTACGAACAGGGGCAATCCAGTCTGGATCGGGCAGCTGGCGGATTCGGCCTCGGACTGAACATCTCGAAGCAGCTTGTCGAGCTGCATGGAGGCAGCATAGAGGCCAGTTCTATTCCTGGGCAGGGATCAACATTCAGCTTCACCCTTCCGAAGTCGGATGTCCCGCCGCTGCCAGCCTCTGCATCTGAACAGGAGCCGCCTCTTCTACCACCGGAAAAACAGCCGGAAGACCATGATGCCACTTATCGCATCATTGAGGCCGCTGAAGCCCGCGATACGGAGAAAGCTAATCGCCCCGTCGTGCTGGCCGTCGATGATGATGCTCTAAATCTTCATATTGTGGAAAATGTGCTTGGCCAGGAGCATTATCGCATTGTAAAAGCGTCCAGTGCCTCAGAAGCGCTTTTCCTGTTAGAGAAACAGCCTGCGGATTTGGTTATCGCGGACGTTATGATGCCTTATATGTCCGGTTATGAGCTGACTCGCATGATACGCAGTCGCTTCTCCATGGTCGAGCTGCCTATCCTGCTGCTCACCGCGCGAAGCAGCCCAGAGGATATCTATACCGGCTTTCACGCGGGAGCCAATGATTATGTGACAAAGCCGGTAGACAGCCTGGAGCTGAGAAGCCGGGTGCGCGCGCTGACGGATATGAAGCAGACGATGGCCGAGCGGCTGCGCATGGAAGCGGCGTGGCTGCAGGCACAGATTAAGCCGCATTTTCTGTTCAATACGCTGAATTCGCTAGCCGCGCTTGGCACCTTCGACCCCGCCAAAATGCAGCAATTGCTGGACGCATTCAGCCGTTACTTGCGCATCAGCTATGACTTCCATAACTCCGACCGATTCGTGCAGCTTGATCGTGAGCTGGAGCTTGTCCGGGCTTATCTGTATATTGAGCAGGAACGATTCGGGGAGAGATTGAATATTGAATGGGATATCGGGACCGACACTGGCATGATGGTGCCGCCTCTGTCTATTCAGCCGCTTGTGGAGAATGCCGTCAACCATGGCATTCTGAGGAAGGCCAGCGGAGGAACCGTCACGATACAGACGGAGGAACAAGCTGGCGGAATGCGGGTTTCGGTTCGTGACGACGGCGCGGGCATAAGACCTGGCAAAGTCAAGCAGCTGCTGGACGAATCCGTACCAGCTGACGGTATAGGATTTCGCAATACCGACCGTCGACTAAAGCAGGTGTACGGCCGAGGATTAACGATCACGAGCAGGCCCGGCGAGGGAACCGAGGTCAGTTTTCATATTCCGGCAAAAAGGGAATGAACGGTTCATCCGCTCATTCCCTGTTCTGTTCGAGCCACTGGTTATACCATTCCGCAATATAGGGGCTGGGCTGCTCATTCAACTGCACTTGCAAGGTATGCTCCAATACGCGGTATTGCCGATTAACCGCTGCATGATTGCGCTGAGATGCGTGCAACCTCATCAAGCCGAAATGCGGCTCTTCCGCAATGGGCTGTCGAAGCCCAATCTCCAGATAACGCAGGATGGCTTGATCTGTCTGGCCGCATGCCTCATGCCATTCAGCAATGCGCAGGGACGCCCTCAGCCAGAGCTGCCGCAGTCGCTCGCGCTCCGATTCCGCCCACCAGTAATCATACTCTTGCAGATAATCGCCGGCGTACAATTCCATGGCCATCACATAGCGGTCAATCGTATCCGCGGTCAGCGGCTGATCAAGGGACACCGCGCTCTCCCATTCCTCCACGTCAAACCGCACATCCACAACGTCCAGCCGGTAGCCGTCCGTCGCATTCATCAGCTCAAAGTGGCGCCCGAGGCCCGACAATCCCTTCCGGACATGATACACAGTTGTATATAATTGCGCATATACCTTCTCGGACTCCTCTGCGTCCGGCCATAGCAAATCGATTAGAGTCGACTTGCGTACGAGCTCCTTCCGGTGAAGGAGCAAATACAGAAAAAGCTCCTGAGCTTTGGCTGTTCGCCAATGCATGAGCTCATACGGATGCGAGCCGGCCCCGATTTCCGCTTGGCGGAACAGCTTGATGCGAATGGAAGATGCTTGCCGCTTCTCGTCACCGACGGACTCGCGACGCTCCTTCAGCCGCTTAATGGTCTTGAGCAGCCGCTCCTTCAATACGGGCTTGACGATGTAGTCCAGCGCGTCAAGCTCGAAGGCCCTCACAGCGTAATCGTCGTAAGCCGTGACGAACACAATGCTCAGGTACGGCTTCTTCTCGAGCAACTGCTCCGCCAGCTCCAAGCCGCTAATTTCGGGCAAATGAATATCCAAAAAAACGATGTCTACATCGTTTTGAATGATTTGTTCCTTCCCCTCAAGAGGATCGATATGTTGGCCAATGATCTCAATCTCCGGCAAATCGGCAAGTTGATAAGCCATATAATCTAGTGCAAGCCGCTCGTCATCGATCAGGATTACTCTCATACGCTACCGCCTTACTCTGTATTTGCTCCCATCTATTAGGACTATCTATTCATTTCCTTGTAAGTTGACAAGAAGATTATACCATCTATACTTCTGCTTTATCATCTTGATTCCACATCTCTCTTGAATGATCCTTCCAGACATGATAATTTAATGTTCGACAACTTCCGCAGGATCATTACAAAAAAGGCGGTGACGATATGAGAGCCCTAATAGTAGACGATGAGCGGCTGGCTCTCCAGCGCATGGAATGGCTCATCAAGCAGCATGCAGGCGGCGAACTGGAGTGGTCGGGGGCCTTCCTTGATCCCTATGACGCGCTGGAAGCGGCGCGAGCAGAGCATCCGGATATTGCATTCCTCGATATTGAGCTTCCCGAGATGAACGGTTTTGAATTGGCAGAACAGCTGCTGCTCATCCGTCCCAAAATCCGCATCGTATTTGTAACAGCCTATCAGGATTACGCCATAAAGGCTTTTGATATTAACGCGCTCGATTATTTGCTGAAGCCCGTAGCTGCCGACCGCCTGTCGCTTACGATGCAGCGAGCCCGGGAAACGATCGTTCCCTCGGAATCGGAGGCTGCCGTTAAGGAACCGGCAACACTATGTTGCTTTTCCTCGCTCTATTACAGGGACGGCCCCGGACAAGCTCACTCCTTCACCTGGAAGACGCTGAAGGCGGAGGAGCTGTTCGCTTACCTGATCCACCGGCGCGGGCTCACAGTCAACAAGCAGGAGCTGCTAGACTTGTTATGGCCGGATTACGATGCCAAGAAAGCGACCGCCCAGCTTCATACCGCAATCTATCAGATACGCAAGGTGATTGAATCGGCCAATCTGGATGTGGGGATTATCTACAAAGACGGAGGCTACCGGCTGACAATGGGTTCCCTTGCCGTAGATACCGAGCTCTGGGAATCCCATGTCCGCAGTCTGCCTCCTCTGACAGCCGATACGCTTGAGCTGCATCTGGGCGTATGCAGAGAACACAGCAGCGACTATCTGGCCGATCACCGCTACGGCTGGGCCGAATGGGAACGGGATCGTATCCGTCTTGTCTGGCTGCGACAAGCAAAGCCGATAGCGGACTGGTATTACCAAAACGGCCAATATAGCGATGCCGCCACAATCTATCAGCATATACTAGATCGGGCCCCCGACATGGAAGACGGTTATTTCGGCTTAATGAAAACAAACGCTGCACTCAACTATTCCAGCGAAGTGATGAAGCTGTATCATACCGTCGCAAGCAGGCTACAGGAGGCGTTCAACGTTGCCCCAAGCAGGGAGCTGATGGAATGGTATGCCGATTGGAAGAGGCATGCCACTTCCGGTGATTGACGCCGCTTGCGCCCAAGCTTTTATAACGCGCAACAGAGCCTTCCGCTCTTTGCCTCCAGCCTTTTTACAGGCTCGGGGGCTTTTTTGGGCTGTTGGCTACATTCAGAAAATATTTAGTGGCATGCGGTATATTGGTTGATGTTCTGACAATCTTCGACTGCCATCGTCAGACCAACCAGATATGAGTGTCGAACAATAGAATCTTTTGGAGGTGTAGCATACAGGCATGAGGTTACGAAGCAAGGCATTAAAATGTATGGCCGCAGCGATCCTGCTGTTCCAGGTCATACTCCCTACCTCCTTTGCCGACAGCGATCCGATCGTTGTCGATCCGCCAGAGGAGATCGTAGAGGCGGTAGATCCGGCAGAGGAAGCAGCTTCTGAAGAAGCGGCTTCTGAGGATCATGCGGTGATGCTCGCGGCGGCAGCAGCCAGCGTCATCACGGACAACCTGATTACCGCGATTGAGATGAGGGACGAGAAAGGCGACCGCATTCAGGATATTCGGCCCGATCAAGGCTCGCGCGTGGAGATCGAGTTTCTCTGGTCGCTGCCAGCCGGACACGGCTACGGAGCCGAATCAACCTATACGTTCCAGCTGCCGGACAAATTCAGGACCGATCGGGTGCTGACCGGAGATCTGGATGGTGACATCGGCACATACGAGGTCACACCGGACGGTCAGGTGACATTCACCTTCAATCAGGAGATTGAAGATAACCTGCAGTTGGACGGCAACTTCTTCGTATGGAGACAATTCGAGGCCGGCAAATTCTCGGGCGGAACCAAGCAGGATATCGTCTATGACTTTGCAGGCATTACGATCCCCGTCCACTTCAAGAGCAGAGGCGGCAGCGAGATCGACAAGACGGGCAATGCCAACAAAGGCATGAACCCGAATCGCATCGAATGGACGGTAGAGTTCAATAAGGGCGAGAAGTCGATTCAGGATGCCATCTTCAAGGACAAGCTCCCAACCGGGCTTGCACTGGATACAGTGGATGTCTACCTGCTTGAGGTTCAGCTTGACGGAACTACCCGC
This sequence comes from Paenibacillus sp. NPDC057967, assembly GCF_042887015.1. Lineage (NCBI taxonomy): Bacteria > Bacillati > Bacillota > Bacilli > Caryophanales > Paenibacillaceae > Paenibacillus > Paenibacillus sp. NPDC057967. Next base: position 350,092 of record NZ_JBHVQB010000002.1, on the reverse strand, counting down.
AAGGGAGCCCAGCTGACCGCAAGCACCGACTACCAGCTTAAACCCGTTGCTGACGGCTTCGAGCTGGAGATGGGCGACATTACCGACGCTTATCGCGTCGAATATGCAACCCATATTACAGGCACGGTCGATACCACCTATCGCAATGAGGCGACAGTGAGAGGCTCGAACCTGTCCACTCCGCAATCCGATGATGCCAGCATACAGGCTCGCTACAGCAAGCCAATCGAGAAGCTGGCGAATTATGACCGGTTAACACAGTCGGTCAAGTGGACGGTTCGCTACAACTACAATGAACAATCCATTGCTCAGGCAAATGCCTGGATTAAGGATACGTTCGATACGGCCAATCATACGCTCGATACGGGATCGTTCACCGTGTACAAAATGACCATCGCCGATAACGGCAGCGCATCGCGCACAGGCGCTGCGCTTACTGAAGGCACTGATTATACGGTAACACCGGATGCCGGCGGCTTTACGCTGAGCTTCGCCAATGGCATTGATTCGGCCTATGAGATCAGCTATACGACCAAGTCGATCAACCGGATCTACGACGATACGAAATCGATGACTAATGATGTCGAGATGATCGGCGGCAAAACAGACTCGGAATCTGTATCGTTCAAACAAGTGATCTTCTCCAAAGGCGTTAAAGCTGTCGACTACAAAAACAAAACGATCGAATGGCAGCTGACGCTGAACGAAGACTTGAAAACCATGGATGCTGTAGTGATCAAGGACAAATTCGCCAACCAAGGATTGACGTTCCTGGCGAACAGCATTGCAATCAGCGGATTGACGAAAGGAACGGATTACACGGTATCCCCGGATCCATCGGATGCTGAAGGCATTGTTATTGATTTTACGAACAGCCTAACAGGCAAACATGTCATTACGTACAAGACGGCGTTCGATCCAACGTACTATACGCCGGCGCAAATTAAAAGCGCCAATTACCACAATAACGCTTCGCTTGAGTGGGAAGAGTCCGGCGTCAAGCAGACAGCCATTGTGAAAGGCGCAAGCGTTGATCCGGACAACTATACCAAAAATAATGGCCGCAAGTGGGGCGAATATGATGCCCGGACCAAGGAGATCACCTGGACGATCGATGTGAACTACAACCTTCATACGATCAACCAGCCGGTTGTCCGCGACTTCTATACGGGAGAGCAGACACTGAATGTTAACTCCATTACCGTGCAGCGGCTTACCTTGAATGGCGGAAGCGATAACGTAACGCCGGGCGGCGCCTTAACGGCTGGAACGGACTATACGGTTACGCCTAAAAAGGCGGGCAATAAGGACGGCTTCGAGCTGATCTTCGCGCAGCCGATCGACTCCGCTTACCGCATCACGTATAAGACAAGCCTGATGAACCATCCGGTAACGTCCCAATACGCCAATGAAGCGGTACTGTTCGACGCGGCGGCACCTTCCGTGCTGCTATTCAGCCAATCGGATACGGTCCGTCCACTGCATGGCGATGAATACGTCTTGAAGATCGGCAGCCAGGGCACAGGCGCGGATCAGGACTTCGCCTTCTGGACGATCTGGATTGACCGCAGCCAATCCCATGTAGAAGCCGGTGCTGTGTTGACGGATACGCTGTCGGCGAATCAGGTGCTGGTCACCGATTCCTTCAAGCTGTATACGACAATAGCGGACAAGCAAGGCAACCTGACAAAGGGAGCACTCTTGCCGGAAGCGGCTTATGAGCTGCAAGCTGCTGGCAATACGTTCAGCTTAACCTTCAAGCAATCGTTCGATGCCGCATATGTGCTGGAGTACAAATCCTTCATTAACGCAGGCGATGGAGAAACGATCGGCAATGACGCTTCCTTCGCCGGACAATCCTCCGGATCGATTAATGAAAAGGAATCCAGCTCGTTCCAGGCCAGCTTCTCCGGAGCAGGCGGCGGTGCTTCTGCTTCCAAGGGCAATCTGAAAGTTGTAAAAGTTGATGCAGACGATTCTAGCAAACCGCTTGCCGGAGCAAAATTCGGACTGTATGACGCCAGCGGAACCAATCTCCTGAAGGAATTGGTAACGGACAACGATGGTATTGCCGAATTTAAGAGCTACAAATATAGAGATTATGTGCTGAAAGAACTGGCAGCCCCAACGGGGTACCTGCTTTCAAGCGAGTATAAAGACGGACAGAAAGTGACGCTGAATGCTGCAGTGAAGGAGATCGAAATCTCCAACCAGAAGGGCATCTGGGATCTGGAATTGCTTAAGGTCGACAGGGACAATCCTTCCAAAACGCTAAGAAATGCCACATTCGCTCTTCAATTCAAGAATGGCGGAACATTCGAGGATGTGGCCGGCATGGGCGAACTGACGACGAATAATCAAGGCATTATCTACTTGACTGACTTGCCTCTTGGCGACTACCAATTGATCGAGACGAAAGCGCCTCGCGGGTACAAGCTGGACAAGACGCCGATTCCATTCACGATTTATGCGGAACAGGCAGCCGCTGCGAAGGTAACGGCAACGAATGAAACCAACCGTGGCGATGTCGTGCTGACCAAGATAGACGCGTATGATAACACGCCGCTTGCGGGCGCGGTATTCGATCTGGTGACGGCAGCCGGTACGCCGTTGAGCACAGGACTCGTCACCGATGCCGACGGCAAGATTAAAGTAGAGGATTTGGCAGCAGGCAACTACCGCTTCATTGAAACGGCGGCGCCAGCAGGCTATTATCTTCGGACTGATCCGCTTGAATTCGAGCTTGTGGACGAGGATTTGCTTGAATTCACAATTGCCAACAATGCGTATAGAGGCAACTTGAAAGTAGTAAAGGTTGACGCTGACGATTCCAGCAAAGTGCTGGAAGGAGCGAAATTCGGATTATACGATGCCAGCGGAACCACTCTCCTGAAGGAGCTGGTAACCGGCAACGATGGCACAGCCGTATTCGAGAACTTCAAATATGGCGATTATATGCTGAAAGAACTTGTTGCACCATCGGGCTACTTGATTCCAACCGATTATATGAACGGTCAAATCGTGACGCTCGGTGCGGCGGTGAAGGAAATTAAAATCGCCAACCAGAAGGGCATCTGGGATCTGGAATTGCTTAAGGTAGACCAAGACAATTCTTCCAAAGTACTGAGCAACGCCACATTCGCCCTTCAATTCAAGAATGGCGCTACATTCGAGGATGTGGCCGGCAAGGGCGAATTGACGACGAATAGTCAAGGCATCATCTACTTGGCTGATTTGCCTCATGGCGATTACCAATTAATCGAAACGAAAGCGCCGCGCGGCTACAAGCTGGACAAGACGCCGATTCCATTCACAATTCTTGCTTACCAGGCAGCCGCTGTGAAAGTAACGGCAACGAATGAAATCAACCGCGGCGATGTCGTGCTGACTAAGGTAGACGGTTATGATAACACGCCGCTTGCAGGCGCAATATTCGATCTGGTGACAGCATCCGGGGCGCCGGTGAGATCAGGACTCGTCACCGATGCCGACGGCAAAATTAAAGTAGAGGATTTGGCAGCAGACAACTACCGATTCATCGAGAAAGTTGCTCCAGCAGGCTATTATCTTCGGACTGATCCGCTTGAATTCGAGCTTGTGGACGAGGAATTGCTTGAATTCACACTCACGAACAATGCGTACAGAGGCAACCTGAAAGTCATCAAGGTTGACGTAGACGATGCCAGCAAACTGCTGGAGGGAGCAAAATTCGGATTATACGATGCCAGCGGAACCATTCTCCTGAAGGAGCTGGTAACGGGCACCGATGGCACAGCCGTATTCGAGAACTACAAATATGGCGATTACGTGCTGAAAGAGCTTGTTGCACCATCGGGCTACCTGATTCCAAGCGATTATATGAACGGACAGACAGTGACGCTGGGTGCTGCGGTCAAGGAGATTAAGATCGCCAACCAAAAAGGCATTTGGGATCTTGAATTCCTTAAGGTGGACCAGGACAATCCATCCAAATCGCTGAGCAATGCCACCTTCACCCTTCAATTCAAGAATGGCGCAACATTCGAGGATGTAGGCGGTATGGGCGAGCTGACAACGGACAGCCAAGGCAAGATCTATCTGGCTGACTTGCCGCATGGCGATTACCAATTGATTGAGACGAAAGCGCCGCGCGGCTACAAGCTGGACAAGACGCCGATTCCATTCACGATTGATGCTTACCAAGCAGCCGCTGTGAAAGTAACGGCAACGAATGAAATCAACCGCGGCGATGTCGAGCTGACCAAGTTGGACGTGCATGACAACACGCCGCTTGCCGGGGCGACATTCAATCTGGTGACAGCAGCTGGCGCACCGGTGAAAACAGGGTTAATCACCGACGCCAACGGCAAGATTAAAGTGGAGAATTTGACAGCAGGCAGCTACCGCTTCATCGAGACGGCAGCGCCAGAGGGCTATGACCTGGCAACCGCTCCGCTCGAATTCGAGCTGGTAGATGAGCCGCAATTGGCATTCAAATTCACTAACAAAAAGACACATGGTTCGGTCAAAGTCATTGCGATCGCAGGTTGCAGTACGGATCGTCCGCTGAAGGATGCGGAGTTCGTCGTGCTAGACGAGAATAAGCAACCAGTCAAGGACAACAACGGCAAGGAAATCGTAGTGACGACCGGCAAGGATGGAACCGTCAGAGTGTCTGAGCTTCTTCCTGGCAACTACTATATAAAGCAAGTTAAGGCTCCGAATGGCTATGCTTTGATCAAGGATATGCTTCCATTCGAGGTCGTTGGCGGCAAGGAAGCAGAAGCGACAGCCTGTTACAATAATCGTGCGGTCGACATTCCTGATGAAGAATCTCCATCCGGCGGTGAGCCTGGAGGCACAGAAGAGCCAGGGTCCGGTGAACCGGGCAGCTCTGGTGAGCCTGGCAACTCCGAAGGCGGTAACGGCTCCACACCTGATCCGGGATCTACGGGTAATCCTGACCAGCCTGATGGCGGTCCGACCGACGAAACAGAGCCAGGCCATAACGGCGAGACAGGCAATGGCAATGGAGAAGTCGGCAATGAGGACGACGGCAATTCCGCAGGCAGCGGCAATGGTCAAGTTGCAGGCGAAAATGACGGAAACGAAGGCGTAAAAGGCGTTGAAGTCCTCCCGAAAACGGGCGAAGACAGTACGCTTCCATACACGCTATCCGGCATGGCGCTTGTTCTGCTTGGCGCTGCAATGCTGCTCTACCGCAAGAAGCGCAGCAGCGTAAGCCAGTCGTAATGGAAATAAGGCTTTAAAAAAAGACCTTGCAGCAGGTCTCCGGGTAACCGGAGATTTATGCGCAAGGTCTTTCTTTATCCAGCTGCCGTTTGTATCACTGGCAGCCGCACATTACTTCAGCGTAATCTCCTTCTTCCATGTCAGCTCCTGGCCCTTCTCATTAGCAAAGGTGAAGATCACTTGTCCTGTTTCACCTTTTATGGAATCCGGATAGATGAAGCCGGAAAACTGTCCGTTGCCGCTAATATAGAAGCCGTCCTCACCGTTCCCGCCATGCTCGGCTGCTTCCGCTACCGTATTTTTAATATGGCTCTTATCCGATTTCCACTCCATCGTCTTCAATTGAAAGCCTTCAGGCACTTTGTTGACCGCAAAATCAAACATATTACCTTCAATCGGCTTGTCGGTCTGGTCAATGACAATCAAAATTTCCTGATCCGAGTTCTCCTCCGCCTTATCATCTCCATTATCCGTGTTGGCCGGCTGGTCCGGCTGCGACGTGGCGCCTCCAGACGCAGGGCTCGAAGGGCTTCCGCCTTCGTTGTTCGTGGCGGCTCCGCAAGCGCTCAGCGCCAGTGTCATCGCAGCTAGTGCAGCAACTACATAAACAGCTATTTTTTTATTCATGATTGTTCCCTCTGCTCTCTAATAATGTGAAATAAAACGCGACACCGCGGGACGTATTTCTTACGCCATACTCGCTTCCGTGCAGCTCCAAAATGTGTTTCACAATGGCCAGTCCAAGGCCCGTTCCGCCAGACCTGCGGTCCCGTGACCGTTCCACCCGGTAGAAGTGCTCCCAAATCCGGTCCAGATGCTCTTCGACGATAGGCAATCCGGCATTCTCGATCGTTACGCGAAGTCGGCTGTCAAGCCGCTGCTCCACCGTGATGTCGATCACGCTATGCGCCGTGGCATGGCGAATCGCGTTGCTTAATAAATTCAATACGACTTGCTCCAGCTTGGCCGTATCAGCTTGTACCAGCTGCTCTCCCTGATCCTCAAGGCTCAGCTTATATGTCAGCCCCTTGCTCTCCATCTGGTGAGAGAAGGAATCAAGCGCATGCTGAATCATATCCCGAAGAGAGCAGCTTCTCAGGTTCAAACGAACGGCCTTTAATTCGAATTTGGATAATTCCAGCATGTCTGCAATAAGCGTATTCATGCGATCGGCCTCGCTTGCGATTAGAGCAAGGTAACGCTCCTGCTTATCCTCTGCTACTCCGTCTTGCAGGCCTTCAGCGAAACCTTTCACATTGCTGAGCGGCGTCTTCAGCTCATGGGATATATTCGCGATCAGCTCTTTGCGGAGCTGCTCGGTCCTCTCCTTCTCCTGCATGTCCCTATACAACATGGCATTGGCAGCGGTCAGCTCCTTGAGGGCAGCATCCAGATTGGTGGACATCGCGATCATATCTCGCGACAGCTCCCCAAATTCATCCTTTGACCGAATATCCGGCTGTTCGGAGAAATCCAAGTTCGCCAGCCGCTTCGCCGAACGGCTGAGCTGGATAAGCGGGCGGGAAACCATCCGGGAATAAACCAGCGACAGTATGAGCACGAGCAAAATGATAATCGGTGCTACAAAGACGGAATATTGCTTCAGAATGCCGACCGCTTCCCCCACTGGCTGAAGCGAGGTCATGACCATGACATAGCGTTCGCCCTGCTCTACCGACAAGCTATGCACTAGAATGACATAAGGAATTCCGCTCCAACTGTCCACCCATTCCGTTCGGAGCTTGCCTTTAGTCCGCAGGCTTAACAGGAATAAATCATGCATCCCGCTCCACTCTCTCAGCACTTCATCGGTCAAGGCATCTTGGTAATAGGGATTGTACGATCGCTGTTCAGGCAGCAGAAATTCTGTAATAGCCCCGCTGACCCTCACAAGCCCCGTCTCGGGGGAGCTCCCCTCCGGAAGAATGGTGTAAGGCTGCATCACTGAATCTTGCTCATCCATAAAGATGCCGTCAATCGTTAAGCGGTCTCCAGCCTGCAGCCCCTGCGGAATGCTCTCGCGGGTCAATCCCTCCCTTGGAATAACAATGGTGACCGTCTGCCCGCCATCCGTCAGCATTTCCAGAAAATACGGATTCAGATTTAATCGCTCCAGCCGTCCGTTCAGAATTGAGAAGCTCGCATCCTGATCATTCATAAAGATGCCAAGAAGTTTGGCCAGCTCTCTGCCTTTAGGCTGCTCAGCGGTGTACCGGTCCGCGAACTGCTCCATGCTTTGCTCTAGCTTGTGAATTTTGGTAGACCGGTAAAAACGTTCGAAAAACAGACCTTCCGCGACCATAACGACCAAAAAAACAAATAAAACCAATATCGAAGTCACAACAAATAGTTTAAACGCGACGCTGCGGTTCCTCATCCTTCGACTCCAAACTTATAACCCGACCGGACAACCGTGCCGATATAACGGCTTTCCTTGCCTAGCTTGGCCCTCAGCTTCTTCACATGGGTATCCACCGTACGCAAGTCTCCCAAGTAGTCGTAGCCCCATACCGCATTCAGAATATAATCACGGGACAGCACCTTCCCCGCATGCTTCATCAGAAATAGAAGCAGCTCATACTCCTTGGGAGCCAGGTTCACAAGCTCTCCCTCTATGGTTACCGTTCGTGACTTTCTGTTCACGGCTATCCCTCCGAAGACCAGCGTGTCGCCGTCGCGGCCGACTGTCCCTTCCGTCCGCTTCATCAATGCGGTGGCACGGGCTACCAAGACACGCGGGCTTAGCGGCTTCATGACGTATTCATCAGCGCCCAGCTCGAAGCCAAGCAATTGATCGTCATCATCCGTTCTTGCCGTCATGATCATAATCGGCACATCGGACTGTTCGCGTATTCGCCTGCATACGCTCCAGCCGTCCATCTCCGGCATCATAATATCAAGCACGATCAGATCAACCGTGCTCGTCTCGAACAGCTCCATAGCCACTTTGCCGTTCTCTGCTTCCAGGACATCCCACTGTTCCTTTTTGAAATAATCGGTAATAAATTCACGCATGAGCGCATCGTCTTCCACCAGCAATATTGTTCGATTCATACCAAGACTCCAAATCTAACCTTTTCTATTTGTATATACTCATTGTTGCCCTATTGAAACCTTGATATAAACCTTGCTTCGGCTCCGGTGCTAGGCCATGAACCTGCACCTCCGTTTCCCTAAGACGTACTATAATGAAGTTCTGTGTACAACGTGTGTCTTAGGCCGGAAATAAAAAATACTCTCGAATGAGAGTATTAAAGCAAGGGCGGCTGCCAGCCGCCAATGATGGAACGATTACGGGCATGATTCAATTCTCGCTTAACCGTATATCGACAGTTCAGGGGCGTAGTCCGTGAACCGGTACAGCTGTGCCGGACGCTGGGAATATTGGTTGGACATAAGCGATTGTCCCTCTGCATCCCGAACCTCCTCAATTATCCCCTTTCGGCTTTGAGTCGACGTAATCTTGCGGATGAAGTTGCGTTCCTGAAACGATGGCACGACGGTCTGGATGACCTGATACAGCTCGCTCATTGTGAAGCGCTCCGGAAGAAATTCCTTGGCAATGGTGGTCGTCATCATGTGCAGCCGAATCTTGTCCAGCGCATCCGCAAGAATGGTACGGTGATCAAAGGCAAGCTCCATCGCTAAAGCATCCTCTACCGGTATTAACCGGACATCCGCCGCCTCATCTGAAGTTCTTCTGCTTGCGACATACGCCTCGTGCACCAGCGCAAAAAACGCATGGGAGATCATCCAGCCGCGAGGATCGCGTCCCGGCATGCTGTATGTATTGAAGTATTCCAGATGAACACCGGATACACCCGTCTCCTCCATGAGCTCCCGCTCAGCGCATTGCTGCACCGTCTCCGTCTCCTTCGTGAAGCCGCCCGGCAATGCCCATTGGCCCTCGAACGGCCATTTCTTCCGCTTAATCAGCATCACTTCCAGCGCGCGAATCGGCAGGGACTTCTTGGCCCCTGCCTTCTCGGTCGACGTAATAGTAAAGACGACAATATCAGTCGGCGCGCCATCCGGCGTGCGGTATTCTTTGGGCGAATACGGAATAGAATGTTCGTTCATGATTCAGTCTCCTGATATATATAAGGTTTGGGATTACAAATTCGCTAGCAATCGGGCGCGTATATCGGCTAACGTATGCACACGAACCAGCTTCCCGTCTACAAATACATCCTCCAGCAAATCCGTTCCTTCATATTGATTATATTGCTCCATGCTAAGGTTATCGACGAAGGTCATTGTCCCGTCCTGCTCGATGACTCGGACCAAGCCGGTTTGCGATTTCTTCATCTTGTTTGTGTCGGTTGCCGGGTCCTTGTATATTTTGCGTTCTTCGCCGTCCACTACCGTAAACGTCGACTTTAGCGCAAATCCGAACGTATCTCGCGTATTGTATTGGTACGTAAACGAACCGATACCGTACACCATGTTCGTCGAAGCAAAGCCCTTCTCGGCCAGCTTCTCACAAATCTCCCGGCAGCGATCCAGCGTGATCGCATCGCCATAGATCGCTCCGATGTGGCTATCCAACTGCTTGTAGCCGCGCTCGGTAATCGTTCCGCCAAAGATGTCCCACAGAATCTCAATGACTCCTTTGCGCGCAAACGGATGCTCCGAGTCAGGATCGCCGCACAGAATGAGGACGGGATCACCGCTGTCAGGACGGATGACAACTCTGCCATCCCGGCTCAGGATATCTTCCTTAAGCCCGCGAATGACGACATCCAGCACGCTCCACAAATCCCATGTATCCGATACGATCGATACGAACCCGCTTGGATAGACTTCCTTGATCAAGTAGCGGTACGAGGCCATCTCATCGCGCCCATGCGCACACATGACGCTATGCTCTGTAGCCGGGATCGACGTGCCGACCAGCTCTGTCTCCATATTAGCATGATAGTGGTCTTCAAGATACAGAATGGCCGGGATCGTATCCGTACCGGTGAACGACAAGAGATGTCCGGCGCCGCTGCCCTTCGCCGCTTCCAGCGAGCCCATGCCGCGCATCGAGAAGTCATGTCCCTGGAACGGGACTCCCGCAGTATCTCCATTCGTACGCAGCGCATAGTCCTGGAGAATTTGGCGGTATTCGAATGCAAGTGTAGCGCTGTTCGTCGGCAGCCAGAGCTGGCACGACATTAAGGTTTCCAGATAGTTCGTCAGCCAGAAGAATTCCGGCTTTGTATTCTCAATGGTCAGCATCGGCACTTTGATCGGCACCAGGCTGCCTTCCTTGACCGCTTTGATGCGAATCGGCAAGTATCCCAGTTCATGAAGCTGTGCGATATGAGCGGCATCCGGATCCGCAACACCTAGCGTAAACTGAATGATCCGCTTGTATTCGCCCACTACCTCATCTTGGGTCCGGTTGAAGAAATGAAGATTAAAATAATTGATCAGATAATCTTTGATAAAGGCTTGGAAGCCGAAAGCGACGACATGATCAATACCGGCTAAGCGGCTTGTTCTCGCCGTCCAGGTCGAATAGACGAGCTCCGTGCCCCTCGGATATTGATTTTTATGACTTACTTTATAGAAATCGCAAAGCAGTGTGGCTGGGTATACGTAAGTGTTGTTCATTTGTACATACCTCCGATTGGGAACATTTTGATTAGATCCGTGCTGGCCTGGCTTAATATCGTATCTGTCGTATACACCCGGTCGATTAAGCCGGATGCGAGAAGCTTGCCCTCGTAGATCGATTCCTCGCAATGGCTGACTAATAGATACACTTCCGAAGCGCCGAGCTCGCGCAGCCGTTCTGCGCTTAATACAAACGTGCCTCCATAAGAGCATAAATCATCTATAATAATAGCCTTGAATCCTGTTTCTCCGACTGTTCCGACAACATCCAGTTGCTCGATAAGTCCCGTCTGAAAATTTCTTTTCTTGAAACCAACGAGCTGCCTATAGCCGCCAAGCTTGCCGTACCGCTTCTGCGCTCCCGCATCCGGGAAGAACAGATAATCCTTATTTGTTTGAAAACCCGTCTCCTCCATCACTTGCTGCAGCAAATCACCTGTAGGATAGATAGCCTCGCTGCGATGAATGAGCGCCGTGGACACATCCGAATGCGGCTCTATAATGGTGACGCGCTCAAAGTTCATGGCATTAATCATATGAGCTGTATATTTCAAGGTGAAAACGGAGCTGCCTTCGACCCGGTCCATCCGGCTGTATGGCATGTAGCTGATTATGAGTGATGCCTTATGACGATGATCATCCAGAAAGCTCTTGATGAACAACAGCTTCAGCAAATCGCCGTCGGTCTCGTATTTGAAGCTGACTCGATTCTCAGACTCCACAAGCTTCAATATTTGCTCCCCATCCACCCGGGTTTCACCGTTCGGGTAAGTCATGAACGTCAGCTGCTCTCCATTTAATGCGATCATGTTGATCACGCTCCTGCGGTTAGTTTTGACCTCTTTTAATAACCTCATCTTGATATTATCATAATGACATTATTAAAAGTTGTCAATAGGTTTTTTTCAGGGCAATGCCCAAGATTCGTTCAACTTACATGGCTGGAATACAAACTGCGCAAGACCTATCCTTCCGATCGCTGTTGTGCCCAGATTCCTTGAACAATGTTATAAGGGGGAATCCGGGCACAAAGGCGAACGCTATCGCTTCTCCAAGATAGGTCTTGCTCCGTTTGTCTCAGCCACGTACATTACATTAAAAACCAATAAACCTATTTGGACAATTATGACTTAGTCTCCACTGTCTTGTTGAAGGGATGCCTTGATCAACTAAAGACTAAATGAGCAAGACTTTCCAGCCTTATCAGCGAGCCTGCTCGCCCACCAGCTTCCAGTCAGAAGCCGTATAATGGCCCATATGCCATAAGGAGACTCCCTTCAGACCATAGAATTTGGCTAGCCATACTTTTTTGGCAATGCTTTGCGTGTCCTCATAGTAGATCAAATGAGTTCCCCGCTCATCTGCAAACGTAATCTGGTTCAATAAATGCGGCATCATCCATTGGCTCTTCACACCAGGCATCGCCAGACGCTTCTCCACGTTCTCTATGGACGGCCTGAATACCTTGGAAGTTACGCCGTCCGCTGTCATCCACTGATTGGCCTGCTTCGAAATCCCCATAACCAGCTTCTCCTTCGGGATGGATTGCAGGGCAGTCTGAACCGTATCATTCACAAGCTGTAACGGCGCCGAAGGAAGCTTGCTCTCGCTATGCGTGAAATCATAAGCCATCAGGATAACGGAATCGGCAACCTTGCCGATTGCGGCCAGATCATAACCCTTGTAGTAATGAATCGGCGGAACCGCAACGGACAAGGTGTACGACGATCCCATCTGCTTCTTCACATCCTGCAGAAAGGCAACGAAATCCGCAGCGCTGTCCACTTCCTTCAATCCTTCAAAATCAATGCTCACTCCAGTGAACGAGTAAGCTGGATTGTTAAGCGTCGCGACCAGAGACTCAATAAAAGCGGTCTGCGCAGGCTTATCCTTCAAGAATTCTTTCAAATTCGCATGATTGTAAAATACCATCAGCTCCTTGCCAATCTGATCGGCCTTGTTCAATACTTCTTCATACCCTTTCGGTATGCGGTACTCTGTTGTTCCGGTATTCAACTTGGCAGCTCCCGAACCGTTATATTCCAGATTTGACCAGCCAAGAATGACATCTGCAAGCTTATCCATATGCTGAATGGCTGGATAAGATAGAAGTGCATAATAGCCTGTAAAATCAATCTTTTGCCCCGATACACGCTTGTCGATTAAGCGGTAAATCACCGCAGCAGCTTGCTTGCGGATCAGAGGCTCCCCAGGCTTAAAGCCCGCAGCGTCCCCCTCCATAATGCCACGATGGGCCGCATAATAGACATAAGGCTGCATGGCTTCGCTTATAGCCTCCCGATCCTTAAAGCCGCGGGTATCCCGCTCCTTCTTCCAATCCGCGGACAGCCACTTCTCGCGCGTCTCCGGCTTCTCGGCATCCAGCAGCGACTGGCCAACCAACATCGCCACTTCTTGTCTCGTAATCGTCTGCGCCGGAAGGAAAGCCCCCTTCTGATCCAACAGACCACCCAGCCATTCATGCTCAAGCGCTGCCGAGATGTAGGTTGCGGACCAGCGATCTTTGGCAACATCCGTTGGCAGTCCCCCCGCAGGAGCAGCCGTCTCCAGCTGACTAGCCATGACCAACAGCTTTACAAAAGCCTCTCTGGATAGATCCACATTCGGACGATAGGTACGATCCTCATATCCATTAATAATGCCCAGCGCCGACAACGTATAGATTGGCTCCCTGGAATAATCGTTTTCTTCATCCTTAAATGGCAGCAGCTGAACATTGTACGCGAATACGCTGTTAGCCCACAACAGCACAAGCGCCATAGTCCATAACGCTGTTTTCTTGAACATATAATCCCGTTCCTCCCTATCATTCTAAAATCTATTGAACCCTAATCACTGTCATGTAATAGACGCAAGTCTATCCTAAGTAGTTACAGGATTGGAAAAATGAATAGAATAATAGACTTATCATAGAGCAAGGGCGCAACACTCTGCAGTGTTACGCCCTCATCTTTGTGGATTAATGAAAATAGCAATATTGGTAAACGACTCATAATTGGAAGATGGCCTTAGCTTTTACGAAACTCAAAATCCTTCAAGACCGCATGGCTGGCTATGATCCTGCTTAGATGCTGTAACACTTCGGGCTTGGCTAATACGTGACCGTTGCGATTCAATAACATCCACCGGAGAATGCCCAGCGCTTCATAAAGGTCAAGCTCCTGCTGCTGCAATTCATGCGCTGCTGTGGTATAAGCTGAACGAAAATGAAGGGCGTGCTGCTCTGACAGATAGAGCCGAAGCAAAAAATACGACCAGGCAAAATCATATCTGGGGTCTCCCAGCTGAGCGTTTGTCCAATCTATTACTGTATAGCGTTCACCGTCCTCCACAATATTTTCCGGATGAAAATCCCCGTGAATAATTCGGTCCTGTTTCATTTGAACCTTCGGAAGAATAGATTGTAGTGCAATGGCAATATCGTCATGACCGTCTAAGCCTTGGAAGTGGTAACCGACAAAATCATAGCGGGGCAGATTCAGCCCTTTTATGTTATGTGGATTAAGAAGATGCAGCTCTCCCAAAATTCCGGCAATCACCGTCATCTTCTCTGGATTCAGCGGGTCAACAGATATGCCATCATAAGTGGTGAGCAGCGCGCGCGCTCCTTCAGAGGCTATGCCCCAACCGAGCGGCCGGGATACAGATATGCCGCGTCCAAACAATACGCTTAGCAGCCGATATTGAAACGACACATCAGGCCTGGAATGCTTATTCCATATTTTCAGGATATAACTGCCGCATGCATCGGAATGAAGCCTTACAACCTCAGCCTCGAAGCCTTGTTTCATAGGAGATGTTATAAAGGCGTTGTTTTGTCTAAGTAAGTGCTCCAATTGTTCTGTCTTCTCTACCCAGTCCATAGCCGCTAAGACATCTGCCATTTGAAACCTCCTAGTTCCCCCTGTAGTGGGACGTATCTCCGTATAACTCCACTGCTATCTGATCACCTTCGCATACGACCTTGCACAAGGCCGTGGAATGAACAATGGGAGGCAGCCACAAATTAGCCAGCTCCCGGCCTTCGAAGAAGGCCATTATGACTTTCAGCGTAGCGGCATGGGTGACAATCAGAATGCTCTTCCCTTCATTGCGGGCGATGATTTCTTGAATCTTGGGAAACACACGCCGTTGCAAATCATGGTAGGACTCCCCGCCATTGGTTGGCACATACTGATGGGGATTGTTCCAAAAGTCGAAATGGTCATCCGGGGAATGGTTTTCAATATCAGTATTCCGCTGCCCCTCCCAGCTGCCCATATGTATTTCTTTCAAATCATCTTCCGGCACAATATCAATTGTTCGATCACGGAGCAATATCTCAGCCGTCTTAAGCGTCCTTGGGCTGGAACTTGCGTAAATTGCATCAAGCTCTATGCTGCTCATTGATTCACTCAGCCAAGCGGCATGCTGAAGGCCCAGCTCGGTTAATGGCGAATCCTGATGGCCTTGCAGCCTCTGTTCTATATTCCATTGTGTCTGGCCATGCCTGGTCAAATATAGAGTCGTTTTCATGGGATGCCTTCTTTCTATAGATAGGGTGACTTTTTCAAATATAAGGAGCGTAATCTTGTTCGAACGACTTTTTTGTCTCTTCGTAGGTTGGAATGTCTATGAACTCAATTTTGCCGATTTCCAAATTCAAAAAATCTTCATTAAGAATCGTTATACTTTTTTCAATTTCTTGCATGTCCCATTCCATAGAATGTTTTGAGTACATAGAAATATATACAGGCTTATGCCCATGATCATTAACTGGAGCATCATGCTCGGCCTGATAAGCGAGGTCCTCCTTATCTCGAGGATATATAAAAGAATAAGATAAACAACACTATACCTACCATACCATAAAGCTAAATTACCTCCCACATCATTCCTTTTGCATTAAAAAGCCCTCTCCAATAAGAGAGGACTGCACAAAAGTGCTTAATCATGTTTATTCAGTTGATTCCGGATTATATTGGAGGAATACATCCCTGCCTTCCATATGCGAGAAGTATATTAATTGTCCGTCCTTCCAGAATCGGGTATGCACCGATTCAATATGTGCACCTAGCACAACTTCGGAGAGCACCTGTTTCTTTTGACGCTTCAGATCATAAACAACGATGTCTTCATTCCCATTAATCAACATCTCTACGGCCACAAATCTCTGCTCCGAGTCCATGATCAAGAGATGTGTCGTATCTGCCTCTCCGAGCGATGCAATCTTCACAAACTTCCTGGTGCCTGACTCATATTTTAATAGGTCCATTCGACTCTGGTTCTGCTTTTGCCGGCTAAGTGTAAAGTATACATCCCCTGTTGTTTCCTCATACACCAAGCTGTAAATATCTCGATTGGCCCAGCCCCCTTCAACTGGCAGGTCCTTCAGCGGAAATATGAGCTGAGAAGCGTCATTATCGGCCGTTCGTGTAACCCCTCCATTGGAGACAGTGATGACTTGATTGTTTAATTCCTCCATAGCATCAATCAAATATCCCCTGTCGCCTTTGGACAGCCAATAGCGAGTGGATTGGATCTCATAATAAGGATCGGAGTAAGATAAATACGTGTTCGCATCTACATATGTCTTACCGTTCTCTTGGCCACTATTTATAATCCTGTATCCAACCTGGCGAGGGCTTGTTCCTTTCAGATAACCCGGATCGTAGCTAAAAAAGCTATGGGCAAAATCTTCATCCCGGTAGATTAGCGCTTGAATGGATCCGGCTACCACCTCTTCTGGCCTCGCCATCTTGTCGGAAACCTCGAATTGCATCAGCTTTTTCCAGACGACATTAGTATGAAACACTTTGTAGACAAATAATTGCCGGCTGTCGTTGCTCCACACAGGTTCTTCAAAGGTATAGCGCGGCTGCTGCTTGCCTTCAATTAGCTGTCCGGTATTAGGATCCCATGCATCAGCTAAGCTATTATGGCTCACTTGCTTGCTCGTTCTGAAATCAGAGTCCGCTACCCAAATGTCCTCAAGCGCAGGTTCTCCTTGGGATGTTTTAATGTATGCTATGTAGGCACCATCATTGGAGATAGCCGGATACCGCCCTGAATCCAGCACCACTTCTTGCCCATTGTCCAAATTCTTGCTCATAATTTTGTCTTCGTTCTCGAACAGAATCGACTTCTGATCAGCCATATATGACGGGTATGCGCCAACCGCAATTTCCTTCACTGCGTTATCTTTAAGCTCAAGCTCCATGATTCGGCTTTTCGCCTCATGCCCCCCCGATTCCTTCTGCACGAACAATATCCTGGAGCCGTCCGGCGACCATGCAGGAGTCTCCAATCTCTCCTGAGACGAAGCTCTCATAAGAAGATTGCGACTGCTTTTGCTATCGATTTCATATAATCTTAAGCTTCCATCCTCTACATAAACCAGTTCATTGCCGCTCGGGGATACCCGAACAAATTCAATATTGCCGTGAATTAATGGATAAAGCCCCTTTTTATCATAAGCGTATAGCCCTCTATCCTTAAGTGGAAGGTAGACGATGCCGCCATATTCCGCCATTCCCGAGCTGTTCTCCTCTCCTAATTGCTCTAATAGTGAAAAGGAATGGCTAAAATGCAGCGTTGCCGCTTCTGCCCGTGGAACAGAGCTGTTGTTAAACCACATGTTCCCTGCAATAACTAAACCAAGAATTAAAGCGACCGCGCCACCCGCCCATATACGGCGAGAACGTCGCCGCCTTACAGGCCGTTGAATAAATGTACGGCGGAGTTCCGCTTTTAATTGCTCATTTACGGGAAGCTTGCTCTTGAAGTCCTCCATGAGCACATCCAGCTCCTTGTCGTTCATTTCAACACCTCCATGCACTTGTTGATCGACAATGCCATCTTTTGTCTAATCCGTTGAACCTTTGTTTTAAGCCACAGCTCCGCTTTGCCGATCACTTGGCTTATCTCGGAATATTTCATTCCGGCAATATATTTAAGGTTGATCATTTCGCGTTCATCCGGTGCGAGTGCGAGCAAGGATTGCTTCAAGCAATCATGCTGAAGATCGATGGTCTCCATAAGCTCGCTTATGTGGGTGTACCCAAGTACTTCAGGATCATGTCCGTATACCCATTCTTGTTTCTTGCGGTAATGATCGATTACCGTGTTGCGGGCTATAGTGAACAGCCATGGCTTCACTCGCCCCTCATCGACCGGTCGATTTCGATAATGCTGAAACGCTTTTCGAAATATTTCGCTCACGAGATCATCCGTGTCCCATCTGTTTCCGGTTTTATATAGCACGAATCGATAAACATCATCAAAATACTCATCGTAAACAGCAACGAATGGATCATTCACTTGCCTGCACTCCCCTTCCATAAGTATTAACGGCACCGACTCAAAAAAGTATCAATGACTATCCAAACATAATAAAAAAAGACCCCGCTAAGGGTCTGCGGGGACATAGCTGCCTCTACAACTATTTCACTAGATAGATCTACCAAAGCAGGAAAAATGATTATATAATAGGATATCGATATCATTAGAAACAAGACTTTCGCCTCAGATTGATAGGTCTTTCTCCATTATCGTTGCACGATAGTCCAGGGTCGAACCTCTCCTTCTAGCTACTGCTGGTTTCAGTGAGATCTACTATAATTAAGGAGACTGGACATGAAAAAGGTAACCATCATTTCGCTAGCGGCTATTGTATTGATAGCCTGCGCAGCAGGCTTCACGATTTGGAAAGTCAACGATGACAAAAAGAAAAAAGAGCTTGCTGTTTTGGCTGACATCGCCGCTATTCAAGCTCAAGTTGATTCCCTCTATCAAGACTCACAAAAATCAAATCTGGCTGATGGCACGGACAGCACAAAAATAAATGCGACAAACGAGTTGTTTGTCAGCTATCAAGGAAAAAAACTTTCCGCTGAGGCATCGGTGTTATTGGACCAGGCTGCTCTGGATATGAAATTTGCAGATAAGATGTTTGCTGTCAAACAGGAAATTGCGGGCATCTTTGATGCCAATGGCGCAGTGAGCGAATCTGCCGATGTGGCTCCTTACAAAGAAAAATTGGATGCCTTAAAGGCATACAAGCCTGCTTTTGTCGATGATCAATTGCTAAAAATTACGGATGCTGAAGCTCAAATGGAGCAAATTAACGCGACAACCCAGACCGTGGAAGCACTGTTCGCATCGCCAGAGAAATCGGCTATAAAAGATGCCCTTACTCAAAAGGAAATCGACGATGCAAAAGCAAAGGTCGCAAGCATTAAACAAGAAACCGCTAAAACTACATTATTAGCCTCTGTTCAGAGCGCAGGTGAGTTGTTGCAAGCAAAAATAAAAGCCGAGGCAGAAGCGAAAGCCAAGGCGGAGGCTGAAGCCAAGGCTAAAGCTGAAGCGGAGGCCAAGAAGGCTAAGGAATCCAAAAAACCGAGCGGTTCATTCGACATTTCAGAGTGGGTGCCTTACAGTACAGGAGATCCGGCTACACTGTTGAAAAATTTATTGTCTGGCGATGTGGTGGAATATAACGGGCAGTATTATGCCTCACCAAGGCTGTTTAATATGCTAAAGAATCAAGAGGTTGTTTATTTCGAAGATATATCCTCAGAATAGATCTCTAACTATTTAAAACGTGGATACATTAAAAGAGGCAAACCCAGACGAATCTGGTTTGCCTCTTTTTTAATTTTATTCAATTCGCACTACCCTTTAACCGAACCTGCTGTCAGTCCTTTCACGAAAGACTTGTAGGTAAAGAAGCCGATTAGAATAGGCACGATTACAACCATCGTACCGGCTGCCGACATCTTGCCCCAGAAAAACCCTTGCTGCGTCATGAACTTGCTCATATATACCGGCAGGGTCGCAGATTGGGTCGCGGTTGCCGTTACGGCAAAGAAAAACTCATTCCACGTTACAACAAACACCAGCAGGGCGGATGAGATGATGCCGTTCTTCACTAGCGGCAGCATAATTTTGAAAAAGGTGCCCGCTCTAGAACAACCATCTATCTTAGCCGCTTCTATAATTTCACCGGGAATCTCCTTAAAGTAGGTCGTACACATCCAGATCATCAAAGGAATTCCCGCTCCTGTATTCAACAAAATTAATGCAAACTTTGTATCCAACAAATGAGCCTTCGCTAACAAAATATAGATAGGCGTAATGACGGCAACCGCCGGCAAAAAGATAGTCGTAATAAACCAGAAGTAAATGCTATTCGCTTTTTTGATACCGGAAAAGACTAACGCATAGGCGGCAAGCACGCCTAGAACAGCCGATACGATAACTGTACCGAAAGTAATTTGCACAGAGTTGGATAAATATTTGAAAAATTCGGGAGTGACAACAGCCCGATAATTGTCCAATGTCGGTGTAAAGCTTAAGGATGGAACAGCAACCTGGCTTTCAAATTTGAAGCTGGACAGAAACATGTACAACATCGGGAATAGCCATAATATTACGATTACATACGCCATTGTTGTCAACAGATTTCTATTCAATCGTCTACTCAATTTCCTCACCGCCTAGACTATGTTCATATATTCTTCGAGTTGTTTTTGTTCATAAATCCATAAAACCGTTGGACAACAATAAGCGTAAGAGCAACGGTAACGACTGCAATCGCAGCGGCAGTCCCCACGTTCCAGTCATAGAACAGCGCCTTGTACGAATAATACGGCAAATTGCTTGACGAGCTGCCCGGACCACCGGATGTCGTGACATAAATCAAACCAAATACCTTCAAAATATTAATTAATCCTAGTGTCATAGCCACATTGATGTGATCTCTGATTAAAGGCAATTGAATATGCAGCAGCAGCTTCCAGCCTGTAGCCCCGTCTATTCTTGCGCTCTCCAAAATTTCTGACGGCATGTTCTGAAGTCCCGACATAATGATAAGGAAGAAGAACGGAGTCCACTGCCAGATAATCAATAACATAATCGTGAGCAATGCATATTTGCCGAAGAAATCTATAGGCTCGAGCCCCAGCGCATTGGAGATATAATAATTGAGACCAAGCGACGGGTTCAGCATGAGCGTTTTCCATATGATCCCGACTACAGCTTCCATCACAAAATAAGGAATGACAAACAGTGTTCTGAGCAGGTTCACGCCCTTGAACTCACGATTGAGCATCAAGCCGAACAATATGCCAAGCACGGTACAAATCGTTAGACCAACGACCACAATGAGCAGAGAATTTAATATGACCTGGTAGAACTGACCATCCGTCAATATTTTCTTGTAATTGCTGAATCCAGCGAAATGTATACCCAAATCGGGTCTCTTGACGTTCCAGCTAATAAAGGAATAGATGATGGTAAGGATAAATGGAATCTGAGTGACAATTCCTACAACAATGAGTGCCGGAAGAATTAATAATTTGCTCTTATCGCCCTTTGTAGTCATGATTCTTCTCCTCTTGTCTATTAATAAAATTACTGGTACGTACCTCGCACGTACCAGTAATTTTGGAGAGTGAAGTTCTATGGTTTACTTCGCATATTCTCCCGCAACCGCTACATCCGTCAGTACCTTTTGTCCTTCTGCCAATACGGCGTCAATATTTTTTTGACCGACTAGATAAGAAGCAAGCAATTGTGCGATTTGTTCGCCCCATGATGAGTATTCAGCCATATTCGGAATGGAATTGCCTGTGTACGGTGTTTTATTCATAGCGGGATTAAAGAAATCCACCTTCAGGATCGCTTCTTTCGTAATGTCCGCAAAATCACTGGCTTTCTTATAGTTTTCATTGTCATACGTGGATACGCGGGTGCCGGAAGGCGTGCTTTCCCAGCCCTTCTTCTCGCCTACCAGGTTAATGTACTCCTTGCTTGTCGCCCAAGTTAGAAACTGGAATGCCGCTTCTTTCTTCTTGGAGGAAGCGTTAATCGCTATGCCCCATCCGCCAATCGTATTGGTCGCATCTTGTTTCACTTGAAGCGGCGCCATGGCATAGCCTATTTTCCCTGTGACAAGGGAATCCTTGGAGTTGGCAAGCGTACCAGCCGATACGCTGGCGTCATACCACATGGCCGCTTTTCCAGTAGACATGAGATTCAGAGCTTCTGTATAACCTGTCGAGGTTGGTCCCGCTTGTCCGGCATCAGCCAAAATGTTCTTATAGAATTCGATCGCATTTTTCATCTCTGGCGTGTTGAATGTCGCCTTCCAGTCCATATCGTAATATTGCGCCCCGAACGCATTGGCGATTGAGCTGAAAATAAACATGTTTTGTCCGCTGCCAGGCAAGCCTCTTAGTGCAATACCCGCAATGCCTTTATCCTTGTCTTGTGCCGCTACAGCCAGCTCATACACTTGCTCCCATGTTGGATTTTCCGGCATCTCTAGATTCTTCGATTTAAAAATTTCTTTATTGTAAAATAGCAGAGTCGTCTCTGCGTAGAATGGCAGCGCTCCCAATCCTTTCGATTCAGAAGACAGCGAATCTCTGACTACTGGAAAAACATCTTCCAGGTCATAATTCTTTTTGTCCTCCTCGCTCATGCCATTCAGCAATCCATCCAGCGGCTCCGTCCATCCATTGTTCAAATAAACAGCTGAATCCTGAGCGCCGATTGTGAATAAATCATATTGCCCGCCGCCGAGGCCTACATCCTGCGTAATTTTTGAGCGAATCTCATTTTCAGAAAGAACGGTATAATTCACTTTGACGCCTGTTTTCGCTGTAAACTCGGACGTCATCTCTTCCATAATGACCATGTCGTTGTTATTGACCGTAGCGATGTTCAGCACGACTTCTTCATTTGCATTTTTGTCTTTGCCGCCCGAGCATCCGACTAACAACGTCCCTGCCAAAGCCACAATCGAAATCAAACTAATGGCATACTTTAACTGTTTCTTCATACATAGACCCTCCATTATATGAAATAAGAACAACTTCATTATGCTTTGCTTCCCCGGCTTGTCTCTGTTCTCACTCCTTCAATGACTACCCGTAGTGGGTTTCAATGAAATCAATAATGTCGAGCGAGTCCATATACTTCTTCACAACCATTAATCCGGCCCCTTCCAACATGCCGCCTTTTTCATAGCTAGAGAAGCGAATATCAATAGAGTCCACGATTTCTTCCGGCAGGTCATAGCTTAAATTAAGCTTTAATTGCGCCAGCAATTTGGGCGAACTCACAATCATATCGCCGAAAACAATCGTGTCCGGGTTCAGGATGTACAGCAGATTTTTGATCCCATAGGAAAGAAACCAAGCCATCTGATTCACTGCCCATACGGCCAGCTCATCGTCTTTCTCATAATAATGATAAATATCGCTTATCGTGGATCGCTCATGCAGCTGAGAATGAGGAAACTCATGCAATCTCTCTTCCACTGACCGGATCAGATTGATCGGGGCCGCATACCGCTCCAGGATGCCAACCTTATTGAATTCATTCCGCTTGGCATTGAAGTTGATCCCCATATGTCCGATCTCGCCCGCGATTCCATTCTTGCCGCGGATCAGATTGCCGTCAATGATGATGCCTCCGCCAATACCGTCCCCCAAATTGAGGTACATCATAATGCCTTTGGTAAGACCTGTTTCCTCTACATAGTCTCTCCATTCTCTTAATGCAGATACGTTGGCATCATGGTCGATAAAGACGCTCCATTGTGGATATTTGGCTTGAATTTGCTCCTGAAAATCGACCTTTGAAAGCTCCGGCATATCATATACCTTCGCAATTGTGGTGTGATTAAAGGTCATAAGCGGTCCTACGATCGCTATTCCGATGCCTAATACCTTCTTGCCCTCATTCTTGACGATCATTTGGTCAATTCCCTCGTAAATAATCGCCAATATAGAAGCTACAGGTGTCGTCTTATCAATTCTGACCATGCTCTTATGCAGCACGGCTGCGTGAATATCGCACAAGGCGAATTCAATGGCATCGCGGTTAATCCTTACAGCCACTGTTGCCACATCATCCAGAGTCAGTGTTATTCCTGTAATTTTGCGCCCATTATCCGATAATATCGGCCCTTGCTCCTTAACCACGCCCATCACGACAAATTCATTCACGATATTGGTTATGGTTGCTTTATTCAATCCGCTCTTCGCCGCCAGCATCGATCTTGAAATAAGCCGGTGTCTTAGCAGCAAATTCAGTACCAACCCCCGGTTGGCTCTTTTCACTTCATCTATATTTTGCGCTCGTTTCATTTGCCCTCCGTTCTGTTTATTATATAAACTATTTTGGCTCAAAAAATTTACATGATTAACTCTTTTCTGTTCGACAACTTGAATATATTACACACTGGAAGCGTTGTCAACACCTTTAATTCCTTTTTCATGCGTAAATATACCGATTATTTTGTCGAATTAAGAGGAAATGATGAATCTTCAATTAAATTTTTTCGACCTTTATAGTTTACATGATAAACTTTATAATTTATGATATGGGTATATTTTATCATTAATACTAGCTGAGATGAGGAGAAATAGAACATGGGCAAAACAATGAAGGTAGCCATTATGAATACTGTAGGGAGACTGGATTTTGAGCAAAAGCCGATTCCTCAAGTGAAAGACGATGATGTGTTGATCAGATTGGATTATGTCGGAATCTGCGGTTCAGATATGCATCTGTTTGAAAACGGTTTTATTGGAGAAAAGCATGTAACCGATCCGATTGTGCTTGGTCATGAGCCGGGCGGAGTCGTAGAAGCTGTCGGTAAAAATGTAACTGAGCTAAAGCCCGGAGACCGTGTTGCTGTAGAGCCTGGCATCCCTTGCTATAGATGCGATTATTGTAAATCGGGAAAATACAATCTTTGTCCAAAGGTCTATTTCTATGCCTCGCTTCCCGTGCTGGAAGGCTGCTTCGCCGAATACATCGCCCACCCTGCCGACCTATGCTTCAAGCTTCCGGATAACGTAAGCACAATGGAAGGAGCAATGATGGAGCCACTGGCTGTCGGCATGCATGCCGCGCTGCAATCCGGCGCAGAGGTGGGAGCATCTGCCGTCATATTAGGCGCTGGTGCGATCGGACTGTTAACGATGCTTTCTCTAAAGAGCATGGGTGTGCATGATATTACGGTCGTTGATCTTGTGCAGAACCGTCTGGACAAAGCCAAACAATTGGGCTGCGCGCATACTGTCAATGCCAGCGAAGTCAATGCGATTGACACCGTCATGGCGCTTACGAACGGCGAAGGCGCAGATTATGTATTTGAAACAGCCGGCTCCGAAGCAACGATATTGCAATCGGCTAAGCTGACGAAGCGCGGCGGAACAATCGTTCTTGTAGGCTACACCAGCAGCGGCAAAGCGCAAATGCATGTGAACCATATCGTGGACAATGAGATGACCATTAAAACGGTATTCCGCTATCGCAACATCTACCCGAAAGCGATTGAGGCTGTGTCCAAAGGCATTATCCCGCTTAAAGATATTGTTTCCGATATTTTCGAATTTGACCGCATTCAAGAGGGTATGGAGAGAGCGATTCAGCACAAAGACAAGGTTACAAAATGCGTCATCCGCATTCGCTAACCGCATCCCCTCTAACTGCTGCGTCGATTAAAGGAGGTCTTAACTTGGAGAATAACGCAGGCGCCATCGTTGCCGGCGCAGACTTTGGCAGCGATTCAGTAAGAGTCATTATCGTAGAAGGAGCCTCGGGCAAGACCGTCTCGGAAGCATCCTGCGCCTATCCGCGCTGGGCCAAGCGAATGTATTGCAACGACGGCATCAACCAATTCCGGCAGCATCCCCTGGATTATATCGAAGCCTTTACCGCTGCTTTCCGATCCGCGCTGCAGGGTGCAGGCGAGCATGCCGGGGAGCGTCTGCTCAGCATCGGCATTGATACGACCGGCTCAACGCCATGTCCTATCGATGAAGCCGGTGTACCGCTGGCCTTAAAGCCAGAATTCGCAGATAACCCGAATGCGATGTTTCATCTATGGAAAGACCATACCGCCGTTGCGGAAGCTGAAGAAATTAATATGATCTTCTCGACAGCTGATTCTGTGGACTACACGCAATATCAGGGCATCTATTCTTCGGAATGGTTTTGGGCCAAAATACTGCACACGATCAGAATAGATGAACAAGTCAAGCAAGCTGCCTATACATGGATCGAGCATTGCGATTGGTTCGTCAGCTTGCTCACCGGACAGACCGATCCGCTGGCGATGTACCGCTCCTCTTGCGCGGCAGGCCACAAAGCGCTTTGGCATAGCGCCTTTGGCGGCTTGCCGTCAGAAGAATGCCTTAGGCAGCTGGATCCGTATCTCGTACTGGTCAAAGACCGGTACGGCGCGGGACCGCAGCATGCCGATACCGCAATCGGCATCATCTCCAAGGAATGGGCGGCAAGGTTAGGCATCAATGAACAAGCCATCCTGTCCGGCAGCTCGTTTGACGCCCACGCCGGAGCTGTAGGAGCCGGGATACAACCGCGCACTTTGGTGAAGGTTGCAGGCACCTCCACCGTGGATATGATGATTGAGCAGCCGGAGCGCTTGGCGGGCAAAGAAATGAAGCATATATGCGGATTAGCTGAACACTCCATTATTCCCGGATATGTAGGGATTGAAGCCGGACAAGCCGCTTTTGGCGATATTTTTGCATGGTACAAGTCCCTCTTGATGTGGCCGGTCGAGCAAATGATTCAGCAAACGGATATCTTATCCGAAGATCAGAAAAGGCGAATGCAGGAGCAATGCTCCGAGCAGCTGCTGTATCAGCTTGAAAAGGCGGCAAAGGAAATCCCGCTCGCTGCGGCCAATCAACCCGTTGCTCTGGATTGGTTCAACGGCAGACGGTATCCCGTATTAAATGAAGCTGTGAAAGGAACGATTGCAGGACTTCATTTGGGAAGCACCGCCCCTGCTATTTATCAATCGCTGCTGATGTCAGCTATATTTGGCGCGAAACGTATTTTTGACAGCTTCATCGAACACGGTCTGCATATCGACCGCATTATCGTCATTGGCGGCATCGCCAAAAAATCCCCTTACATTATGCAAATGATGAGCGACGTATTGGGCCGGCCGATTATGATCAGCAAGCAGGATCAAGTGTGCGCGAAAGGAGCGGCCATCTATGCCGCTGTTGCAGCCGGCTTATTCTCAACCATCGAGGAAGCGCAGCAGACTTATTGTGAACCTTACGAAGCCGACTATGCTCCAGATCCAGAGAAGCATCAAGCTTACGCCAAGAGATACAAGCAGTATCTGCAACTGGCTCAATCTGTCGAGGAATTTCATCGCATATAAATTACATTCATTAAAGGACGTGCCTATCTGATGACTACTATCGAACAGCTGTCTATTCAATCGCTGCGCAGCTTATCTATTGATATGATCGAACAAGCGAATTCTGGGCATCCTGGCATGCCGCTCGGCTGCGCCCCGATGGCTTATACGCTGTGGACCCAATATATGAACCATAATCCCAAAAATCCGGACTGGTTCAATAGAGACCGCTTTGTCCTGTCGGCCGGTCACGGCTCGAGCCTGCTGTACAGCTTGCTCCATCTATCTGGTTATGCACTATCGATTGAAGATTTGAAGCAATTCCGCCAGTGGCAAAGCAAGACGCCGGGGCATCCGGAATACAAGCATACACCGGGAGTCGATGCGACTACTGGTCCGCTTGGCCAAGGGATAGCTTCCGCGGTAGGCCTTGCTATTGCGGAGCAGCATCTGGCCGCTGTATACAATCAGCCCGAAATGCCTGTTATTGACCACTTTACGTATGCGATTTGTGGTGATGGGGATTTAATGGAGGGTATTTCTTATGAAGCCGCATCGCTCGCAGGACATTTGAAGCTGGGCAAGTTAATTGTGTTGTACGATTCGAATGACATTTCACTCGATGGCGAGCTGCATATGTCGTTCTCCGAAAATGTGGAGCAACGCTTCAATGCCCAAGGCTGGCAATATATCCGGGTAGAGGATGGAAATGACGGGGAACAGATCTCTGAAGCACTGAAGCTTGCGAAAGCCGATCTCACAAAACCGTCTCTCATAGAAATCAAAACGACAATCGGCTTCGGCTCGCCGAATAAAGCCGGCAAATCCGCTTCCCACGGCTCGCCTCTGGGGTCCGATGAAGCCAAATTGACGAAACAGGCGTTGCAGTGGACGCATGAGACTCCTTTTTATGTACCAGAGGAAGTCTACGCGCATTTCCATGCAGAGGTTGCTCAAAAAGGCATCCAGCAAGAGGAAGCCTGGCAGGAGCTGTGGGGAAAATACGCTCTAGCTTATCCGGATCTGGCCAAACAACTTCTGGCGGCCATAGAGAATCATTTCACACTGGACTGGGATAAAGTCCTTCCGGAATATACAGCAGGAAGCTCTGCTGCAAGCCGCGCTGTGTCGGAAGAAATCATCAACGTGCTGGCGAAGGAAGTTCCGGGCATAATAGGCGGATCGGCTGACCTTGCGAGCTCCAATAAAACGATGATTAAGAGAGCGGAGCCATTTTTGCCTGGGTCCTACAACGGGCAAAATATTTGGTTCGGCGTTCGAGAGTTTGCTATGGGCGCGATACTCAACGGCCTCGCCTTGCATGGCGGATTAAAGCCTTATGCCGGTACATTCTTCGTATTCTCCGACTACTTGCGCCCGGCCATTCGCTTAGCAGCTCTCATGGGGTTGCCTGTTACTTACGTCTTTACTCACGATAGTATTGCAGTAGGCGAGGACGGGCCAACGCATGAGCCTATCGAACAGCTGGCCTCCTTGAGAGCCATGCCTAATCTGTCCATCATCCGCCCGGCCGATGCCAATGAAACGATAGCGGCATGGAGATTAGCCGTAGAATCGCAAGACGTCCCTACCGCACTCGTGCTTAGCCGGCAAAATCTGCCTACTATGAAAGATACCCAGCAGATCGCTTTTGAGGGAGTCTCCAAAGGGGCTTACATCATCTCCAGGGCCAATACGGACAAGCCGCAAGCGCTATTGCTCGCAACCGGCTCTGAGGTTCACCTGGCGGTACAAGTCCAACAAGCGCTGGCCGAGGAACAAATCGATACAGCCGTTGTCAGCATGCCATCATGGGACCGCTTCGAAAAACAGAGCGCTGAATATAAACAATCTGTATTGGCCCCTTCCATTAAAAAACGGATTGCTATCGAAATGGCTTCCTCTCTGGGCTGGGAACGCTATGTCGGCGATGAAGGCGAGATTATTGCAATTGACAAATTCGGCGCTTCTGCGCCGGGAGATACAATCATCGAACAGTATGGCTTTAGCGTTAGCCAGATTGCAGGGCGTGTGAAGAAGCTGCTCGATGTCCAATAAACCGGGCAATCGTTATAGAACGCAGCAAAAAAAGTTGCAGACATGATGTCTGCAACTTTTTTATGTGTATCATTACTCTTGCACAATACCATCCGCTCCAAACGTCTCCGCCGCAGCCTTTTTAACCGATTCAAACATGTCCTCCGGAGTGATTTCATTGGCAAGCAAAGCTTGCAATTTAGGGATAATGACCTCCGTCTCTACTTTGATTGCTTTTGCTCCCAGCTCAATTGGAGTATCCGGGCGGGCTGGCGCAGCCTGCTTAAGCAAATGCTCAAGTGCGGCAAAGTTATCCGCATTTTGGATAGACTCCATGCTTTCCGCCGCTTTACGGCCGCTGTCTGTAATATCAGCCAGGAACGACTCATGATTCACAGTGGCTGCAATTTCCCCGCTTGCCAAGAAATAAGCTGCTTTCACCACATTTGCTTTATGCTCATCCGTTGGTTCTTTTTTGCCGCGGAACGTTACGTAGCCGTCAACAGCGGTATGAGATACCGCTTTATGGCCTCCGAAGGAGGGCAACGGCAGAACGACATAATCTACCTTAATGCTATCCTGTACCGCGCTGCCGTCATTCGCATCGATTTTTTTGTTATTGATATTCGCTGAATTCTCGAATGTAGTCATGCCTTTGCCTGTAATCATCGTTTGTCCTGTGAGGAACATATTCCAGCGCTTCCCGGCATCAATCGAGCTTAGCTCCCTCGGCATGGAACCATCGTCAATCATTTCACGAATCGCTTTCAATACGTCAAGGAAATTCGAGCTTGTATAAGCGTACTTGTGATCCTCCGTAAACGGTGAAGGCAAGCCCGCGTTTTTGACCAGTATGGTTAAATAGTCTTTCGATGTGACGCCAGCAGTGGCAAAAACAAAGCCGTAACGGGTTGTTTTTCCATTCTCTTGAACCACGCCTTTTTTGATTGCCTCTCGGAATTGTTCATAAGTCCAGCCTTCTTGCTGCACCTTCTTCCAATCGATCCCGGCAGCCTCCATAACCTGTTTGTTTCCGCCGATGGATTGAACGGACATATACGCCGGAAAACCATATAAGCCATCCCCATTTTTCATATATTCCAAAGGCACCTCGTCGAAGTCCTCCACCATCTCTAGAGTTACAATATCCTTAATGTCCATGAGCATGCCCAGTTGCGCATATTTGGCGACAACATCCGCTCCGATGAAGGCAAGATCGGGAGGGCTTCCCGCATTAACTTGCGTATCGAGCTTCTGGGCCATATCTTCCCAGCTTGCCGGTTCGATTTTCAAGGTCAAATGAGGATACAATTCATTGAACTTTTTTTCCATGGCGTCGAAATTACTTTGAAAGTTGGCAGAGACAGGCGGAAGCAAAGCCGTGATGGTGTCTTTAGCAGGTGCATCCGTTCCCGTGTTGCTGGTGACGGCAGGCTTAGTTGCGCTTGGTGTATCTACGGGAGCCTTCGTTCCACAAGCAGCTAATATCATTCCCATAGATAGCGTTACTGCCAACACGGTTGAAGCAACTTTTCTCTTCATGTTCAAGTTCCTCCCTGTGATATGTTCCTCATCGTACAAATAAAGCGCTTTCAATCAACATCATCTTAAACCGATTGGCAAAAGTTAGTCAATAGTTTTTGAAATATTATTACTTAGTGAAAAATATATTTGAAATTTAAAAACATGAATTCATTGTCTGCTATATAGCGGCATGTTAAGATGGATTACAGGAATGTGCTTACACACACCAAAAAAGAAAGCGGTTCCAAATGATTTGGCAATAACATTTACGAAGACTTGATGCTCTATATCACCCAACCATTCTTTTTTCTGGAGGAGATTACGTATGTCAAAGATTCTTAATGTGATCGTCATTGCAGCGCATCCCGACGAGCCGGAGGAATATGCAGGCGGCACTGCTGCCCTTTATGCCGAGCTTGGTCATCGCGTAAAGTTCCTTACTCTAACTAACGGAGATATTGGGCATTACGACTACAAAGGCCCTGAGCTTGTCAAACGCAGAGGCGAGGAAGCGCTAGTAGCTGCTGAACGTCTGGGCGTTCAAGAATATACCATCTGGAATATATCCGATGGCTGGTTAGTGCCGAGTCCCGAAAACCGCGATAAAGTGATTGAACAGATTCGCGAATGGGACGCAGATGTCGTTATTACGTTCCACGGCCATGGCGGCGGACATTTCGATAATCGCAACGCAGGCCGAATCGTCCGTCAAGCTGCCGAGTATGTAGCGAGCGGCGCTGCTGCGTTCAACAAACAACCGCTATTCCTGCTGATGCCAGACTTCTCCGCGCGATCTATTTATAAAGCTGATCTTGCCATTGATATTTCCTCCGTTCTGGAGAAAAAGCTGCTTGGCTGCGATGCTCACGCCTCCCAGTTCTATGAGCTGGCGCCCTGGCAAAAACGAATCGATCATCTCGTGCCAGAGAGCCTGGAGGACAAAAAAGCCTTTATTCTGAAGTATTGGGCTGATTTCTTCCATGTGTCGGAGGAGATGCTTCCTGCGCTTGAACGCTGGTACGGGAAAGACAAGGCTGCTGCGATTCAATATGCCGAGCCTTACGAGATTGCCGACTACAACTTGCGCGAGTGGAGCGACGAGGACATTAGAGCTTTGGTTCCGATGCTGCAAGCTTAGAGCAATAGATCCTCTTACCTTGAAAAAACGGCAAATCATGATTTCAAGTCATCGCTTGAAATCTGGTTTGCCGTTTTAGTGTGCTTATTTCGACACATATATTCTATATGGATATCTGCTATACTCATTGTTGACAGAATGTTCCCTTAATTCTATAATACACTAAACATATTACAATAGTAGGAAATATATCAACAATTAACTCCATACCTTTTAATTATCCAGAAAAAGGAGAACTCATCCATCATGGCAAATGTTAAAACATTCAAAGCAACTGCGCAACTGCAAGACGGCGTCAAAGTCCTCACCAAAGCAAGACAATTCGAATTGCTCATTGACGAACCACAAAGCCTTGGCGGGACTGATACTGGCATGAATCCCGTTGAAGCTTTGCTTGCCTCCTTGGGCGCATGCCAATCCATCGTGGCACGTGTCTATGCTCCCAAATTCGAGGTGCAGCTTGAGGATTTCCGTGTAGATGTGGAAGGCGAACTCGATCTTGATGGTTTCTTTAACCGTTCTGAAGTCCGTCCCGGCTACTCCGACATCCGATACACCTTCTACATCAAGACAAATTCTCCTCAAGAGAAGGTCGAAGCATTCGTACAATTTCTGGAGAGCAAATGCCCGGTAGGCGATACCATCGCGCACCCGGTCAATCTTAAGCTGAATCGTATCGTTATTGAAAATTAAGACTTACTATAAAAGCCATACCCGCTAACCGGGAATGGCTTTTGTCTTTTATCGTACCTCTTTAGCATCTCACATGTTTGCGCTTGAAGCCGATTTCTTCTTTGTCGATGGCCTTCTGAATACGGTCGGAAGCGTTCAGGAAGTCTTTTTTCTTGCCCTTTTGAACCTCTACCGGTCCAACCTCGCTCGCAATCTCGACCGCTTTCTCATGGAGCGGCACAAAGGATACCCCTACGGTGTAGATGAAATTATTCATCGAGTATTTCGCACGCTCAGGAGCATCGTGGATCGTATCTTTGGCGAGCTCCAGCATACCGGCCAGCTTCTCAGCGGAAAACTCATGATCCTTGCGGTTCCCTAGCAGCCAACAATAGCAGCTCCAGCCTGCAGACCTCTTCAATTCATTATCGCTCGCTATCCACTTATCCGCCACTTGCTGCGCGATATCCGCTTCAGCGAGGGTGACCGAAACGATATAGTCGGAGATCATATAAAAGTAAGCACCCTCGATCCAACGGTCAAAATCCGCTTCCGTCATCACTTTCGGTTCTGCAATAACCCCTGCGAAATACATCGCGTCATAGTTGCCGGTAGCGTAAAGCTGCTCGGCCAAAGGCTGGTTTAATCCCGTTTTTTTCTTGATCGGCTTCATTTGACCGGTTGCTACGCCAAATAACGGCTCATGCGCGCCATTGGACATATACATTTTTTTGAGCCGTTCTTTGCCCAAAACCTCCAGCTCCTGCATAACCATATCCCGATTCATAGATGAGCACTCCCTTTCCTTCAGGCGGAAACCGCAGCTCATGCGCCGACACCTTTACTCATAATCCTATATTACCGCCAACGTAAAATCAAAACGGCGAAAATACCTACTGCGACTTTTCATATTCCATACACAAGTATTACGGAATAAAAGATGCGATTACACGATGAAGGTGAAAAACATTAGCTGCAATCAAGCTCATCCCAAATGGCATATTCCCCATAGCCCAGAAACTCGCGCGCTTCCAGAACTTCCCGTCCTCGGATGATGATTTCAATGCCGTCTTCGAACGCCCACTCCATCCCGGCCAAAATACTCGCTCCGAATACGGTATCGTTCCGATCATAAGGATTTCTGTACAAATAAACGTCGCTAACGGAAAGAAAACGCAAAATATCCTGGCCTCGGGCATCCGGCAGCCCGTCCGCGCACCCCATATCCGGATAATCGGCCAATATGCCGTCTTTCCATGCGCATAATTTTTGGCATAATTCGTGAATCGTATCATCCGGGAGGCCGTTCAAGTCATGTTCAATATACGACTCCGCTTCCTCTAAGCTCATATCTTCATTGCGAAAATGGTACTCCGCCCGTTCACGGGTTAGAACAAACGCTCCAAATCCCGAGGTTGCCTCTCCGTGTGAGGCGTAAACATCTTCCTCTATTCCAACGTGCTCCAGATGAAAGGTTCTGCTGATGGAAATCCCCTCCGAACAAGTATTGAATCTGCTGATTTCGTTTGAACATGGTTACAATGAGCCAAATGAAAACCATCCAATGCGATTTTTCACATCCAATGGACCGTTTATGCTTGAACTGACGCGGATGTATATGAAAAATCACACCTATTTTGATTTCGAGAAAATTATATACCATTTTTTTGTCTTAGCAAGTCATATTCGAGATGCTTAAGCTCGGCGTCGTTTGTCATGAACAAATAATCGTAAGAAGAGATAAAAAATTCGTTAAAGACGCCTTAACGCAAAAAAGAAACCGTTCTTGAGTAAATATGGAGGTACCCCCTTCCATTTACGAAAAGAACAGTTTCTTTGTCCATTCAATTACAGCCGCTAACTTGGGCTTGTTATATATTTCGGCTTCAACGGCATCTTACACGTCGGCAGCAACGCGAAAACCGCAATTTCCCGTAGAGCTGTCCGGCGTATTGGAGCTTCTGGCCGCAAGCCGGTAACGATTGCAATATGACCGGTGGCAGAGGTAGGAGCCGCCGCGCATTGATTTCCTGCCGGTCTCTTGCGAATATAACGGATTCAGATTCGTCGTCTGCCTGTGATAGCCGGGACTGAACCAATCCGCACACCATTCCCACACATTCCCGGAAAGATTGTACAGACCGTATCCGTTAGGCTCATAGGCATGCACCGGCGCTGTGCCGATATAACCGTCGGAGGCGTTATTTTTGACCGGAAACTTGCCCTGCCATATATTGCACATATGGCTCCCGTCCGGCTTAAGCAGGTCGCCCCATGGATAGGTTTTGCGTGCCAGACCGCCCCTGGCCGCATATTCCCACTCCG
Organism: Paenibacillus sp. NPDC057967; assembly: GCF_042887015.1. Classification (NCBI taxonomy): domain Bacteria; kingdom Bacillati; phylum Bacillota; class Bacilli; order Caryophanales; family Paenibacillaceae; genus Paenibacillus; species Paenibacillus sp. NPDC057967. Next base: position 315,356 of record NZ_JBHVQB010000002.1, on the reverse strand, counting down.
CCTCGGTAGGCAACCTTGTTCCCGACCACTTGCAATACGCATTCGCATCATTCCAGGAAATATGGACAACAGGGTGGGCCATCCGATCCTCGATCGAAGAGTCCTTGCCTTCAGGCTTTGCCCAGTACGCGCCTTCAACAACCAGCCACCATGGAACCTCTTGCGGGACACCCTTCACTTGCTCGCGAATTTTTTCGGACGCAAGCAAATGGAAAACATAGGACCAGCCGAAGCTCTCTGCTTCCGTAACATAACCCGTAGCTGCAACGAATGCTTGAAACTCGGCATTCGTTACGGCGTAAGGCGAGATGCGGAATGAATGAACGGTTACTTTACGCACCGGCCCCTCTCCGTCTGACCGGAAACCCTCGGCTGAATCCGTCCCCATGTCGAAGGCGCCGCCTTCGATACGTACTAATCTATCTGCCGCTTTCAACTTATCGGAAGCCGACAGCTCTGAAATCGGCGCTGCTCGTCCCGCTTGATGCAAGTCCTCTGAACCTCTTGATGCCGCGCAGCAAGACTTCATATGCTCCACAATGCTTTCCCCTTTCGATTATTCTTTTAGATAGTTAGATTATATCATCTTATTTTCTTTTTGGTATTAACTTTTTTATTTTCGTGTATTCCCAGCGAACAAGCTTCCCCGATAACGACTAAATTTCAAAACCCAACCTTATCATCCACCCAAAAAACAAAACTTTATTCCATTTTGGAATTTAGTTGTTATAATAGAGGGTAGAGAGACATGGAGGTAGAACGGAATGACATTACAACAACTTAGAATGCTCTTCCCATTATTCTGGACTTTTTTCCGAATCGGTCCAGCCACATTCGGAGGCGGATATGCCATGATTTCCTTGATCGAGCACGAAACCGTCACGAAGCGCGGATGGCTTGACGAGCAAGAGCTTAGCGATCTGGTGTCGATAGCAGGATCGGCTCCAGGCGGTGTCGGTGTTAACGCCGCCGCTTTTATCGGTTATCGGCTGGCCGGTATCGCAGGGGCGGTCATCTCCATTATTGGAATTACATTGCCTACTTTCCTCATCGTATTGGGGCTGAGCTATCTGTATGTCCATATGGACGGCAATCCAAAAGTCGTCGCAGCAATGCAGGGGATTCAAGCGGCTGTTATCGCCTTGATTGCCAGCGCCGCATATCGAATGGCGAAGACTTCCCTGTTCGACCTCTCCACCATTATGATTGCCATTGCGACCTTGCTTGTGCTGATCTTTACAGAAATCAATCCTATCTATGCCATTCTGGCAGGACTGCTTATCGGAATAATTAACATTACAGCCAAGATGTACTTGGGATTAAAGGTTACCACCGAGAAAGCAACACCACAAAAACAAGAGGACAGAGATTATCTCGAATATTATATATAGAGATGACGCAATCCAATTGCCTTGTACATTACATTTAGATTAGAGGAGATACTATGCTGCTGAAATTATTTCTGTTTTTCCTCAAAATTGGCTTCATCTCATTCGGCGGCGGTTATGCGGTTATTCCTATGATTCAACATCAAATGAGCTCGCAAGCCTGGCTAACGGACAGTGAATTCCAGGAAATCGTCACTCTTGCCAGTATGGCCCCAGGCTCTATCGCCACGAACAGCGCTACGTTGATCGGATTTCAAATTGCGGGAACCGCAGGAGCAATTGCTTCCACAACAGGAATCATTATGCCGTCTTTAATCATCATGGTCCTCATTGCGGCATTTTTCTATAAGTTTCATAACAATCAATGGGTGAAGGCCGCATTCTATGGACTACGGCCGATCATTGTCGCACTAATCGCATATGCGGCCATCCATTTGGGTCTCCAGACAGGGAAAGCCCCCGCTCCAAGCTGGGTGACAATGATGACTTTCGTCATTTGCGGCGCCTCCGTCTTCGCCTTGATCAAATACAAAGTACATCCTTTCACCGTTATTGTTGCCGCGGGAATTGCCGGTATCCTATTATTCTGATGGCTATATTTTAATCAAATTGGATATACGTTATAATGATCTCAATTATAAGTACGTTGATACGGAAAATGGGGATCGAACGTGGAAAAACAACGGAAGAACGCATTCGTTTCACCTAAGAGTGCTATTTATAATGAAATAGCGGAGCAGGGAATTTTGTCGAAGGCGGAATTGCTTTCGGCTTTTAAGCTTACGAACAGCACACTGACGCGCTTACTCGACGAAATGGTGCAAGAAGGATTGCTCGTCACATCCGGACTTGGCCCATCAAGCGGAGGACGCCGGCCTATTCTCTATGAAATAAATAGTAATTACGGCTACTTCTTCGGCCTGGAATTGTCGAGGCGAACCTCTTCTCTCGGCTTCTTCGATATGAAGATGAATCCGAAATCGTTCACGCGCTGGCGCATGGACGAAGCGATGACGCCTGAACAGCTTACCAAGCATGTCGCTCAGAATATTCGCTCCATCTTGAATGACCATCAGCTCGAACGGCGGCAAGTAGTCGGAATCGGAATTGGAGCCGTTGGTCCGTTGGAGCGCTCAGCAGGAACGATTCTTCGCCCACTGAATTTCCCGGCAAGCGGCTGGACGAATGTGCCTATCTGCGAGATGATTGCCGAGGCAACTGGCATTCCCGCGGCGCTTGAGAACGGCGCAAATGCAGCGCTGATCGGAGAGCAATGGGCAATGCGCGAGAACAACCTGCAGCATATGCTCTATGTCCATGCCGGTGTCGGGCTCCGGTCGGCCATGATGTCGAACGGACAAATCGTGCACGGCTCCATCGATATGGAAGGCACGATCGGCCAAATGATCATTCAGACAGACGGGCCGCGTCTGCAGGATTACGGCAATTACGGAGCGCTTGAAGCATATGTGTCTGTGCAAGCTTTGGAGAAGCAGGCACGAGGCGATGCTAAGCTTGGTCTCAATAACTTGCCCCAACGCTATAAAATGGATCCCGGACGAATCAGTTTCGATACGCTATTGCAGGCCTTAGCGCAAAATGACGCCTACGTCACTCAGCTCTTCATGAAGTCCGCCACCTACTTTGGGATTGGACTAGCTAATTTGATCAACGTCTTTCATCCCGAAAAAATCATTCTTGGCGGCGCTCTTGTCAATGCTTACGAGCCATTCTATCAATCAGCTATTCAAGTCGCGCTGAAACACAGCTATTACTACCCCGAGTATCTTCCTTCATTCTCCAAAGGGGTACTGAAGGAAGATACCGTTGCCACAGGAGCCGCGCTTGTCGTAAGAAAAAGCATGGAGCTGTAAAACATGAAAGAGGAACGTCTGGTTAAACGCAAACCGGGACGAACGTCTCATCTGGCATCAGCACCCCATTCCAGGCTTGTCCTATAATAGATTGGACATTCGCGTCACAAGTCCTGTCTCTCCCGCTATTTCTCAGCATCAAAAAGCGCCTTGCAGACGGATCTGCAAGGCGCTCTGATCCGGGAGCATGTCCCGGATCAATCGAACAACACTACTTAATCAACCATAATGCCGGTACGATAGAAGGTTCCCAGCCCGTCATGGAAGTATGTGCTTGACGGCACACGTACGTTACGCCTCCATAAGTCACTTCGTCCCCGATCCTATACGATACACCCGGAGCCCAAGGGGTAGTCGGCTGCGACGAACCGGAATCCGTCGTTACGGTTACCGCATTGCTTGCTGCGGACCGATTGCCTGCGGCGTCTACCGCTCTAACGGTGAACGTATAGGCTGTACTAGCTGTTAAGCCGGTGATCGTAGCTGAAGTACTCGTGACTGTGGCCGCTAACGAGCTTCCTCTGTATACTTCATAAGCTGTGACGCCCACGTTGTCGGTTGATGCATTCCAGCTAAGCGATACGCTTGTGCTGGTCTTGCCCGTGGATATTAGATTGCCAGGCACGGTCGGGGCTTGCGTATCACCGCCGCCGCTGCCGGTGCTGAATTGAATCGTTGTACTGGCTGTACTAGGCTGATAGCCTGAAAGGGTAGTATCGGCCGAAAGTTGATAAGTGCCCAGCGCTGTCTGCGCGTTGGAGGCTACCGTCCAGGCTGCTACACCCGAGCTGTTCGTTGTAGCCGAGCTGGTTACGGTTGTACCGTTGGGACGGGTCAACGTAAAGTTGACCGAAGCGCCTTGCAGCACATTGCCTTGCTGGTTCGTCACTCTTGCTGTGATATTGATATTGTCCCCGCGTTGGTATACGGCTTTGTCCGTCTGGACTGTTGTAGCGGTTACCTGGCCAGGCTGTGGCGTACCGCCTGCCGCCAATACGGCAGCATGCGCATCAACAATGCCATACCCATACTGATTGGCGCTTCCGGCAGGCTGTGCTGTATTCCTGAGAATCGTTCTGGCAGCAGCAGGAGTAAGATTCGGATTGACCGATTTCATTAGTCCTAATACGCCGGCCACATGAGGAGTTGCCATCGAGGTGCCGGACATGCTTCTATATTGGCCGTTCGGAGAGGTGCTATAGATGTTCGACCCGGGAGCCATCACATCAATACCCGCTCCATAATTGGAGAAGCTTGATCGAGCCCTGCTCGAAGTAACGGAGCCAACTGCGATCGAGCCGCTGTAAGCCGCCGGATAAGAGATGCTGGAAACCCCATCATTGCCAGTAGCCGCTACAACGATTGAGCCCAGACTGACTGCCGTTTGAATCGCCTCATCCATCCCGCGTTCATAACCGCCGCCGCCCAGCGACATGTTGATCACATCTGCTCTATTATTAGCGGCGTGAAGAATGCCTTGTTGGATGCCATACATCGAACCATTGCCGCTGTCGTTAAGCACTTTGACTGGAATCAGGGTTGCGTTCTGCATGACGCCTGATACCGGTCCATAACTGGCGATTGTTCCCGCCACATGAGTGCCGTGTCCATGACGGTCGAGTGTGGTGTTGTCCACAAAGCTGCGGCCGAGGCTAGTGTTCACCAGATTACTCAAGCTCGGATGGTTGCTGTCAATGCCTGTGTCAAGCACAGCCATCCGCACCGAGCTTGATCCCGTCGTAATTCCCCAAGCTTGCGATACCTTGATCATGTCATAATGCCAGCGTTGGTTGTTGTGAATCGCTTGAACGGTAACATCTTGCACGGCTGCCGTTTCAAGCGCGTACATTTTGCGATTTTCCGAGATATACCGGACATGTAAACCGAGGTTCTCTAATGTGGCTTTTAATGCATGTTTTGCAGAGTCAATAGTAGCGTAATCGTTGACGGAATACTCGACCAGATAGACCAAGCCCATCTTTTCTATTGCTGTAGCCTTGACATCGCTATCGAGCGACTGTACCGAGAAGGTCCCGGCTTCCTGGCCGAACAGTGAATCCTTAATGGCAAAGCCGTCCTGCGCAAGCGAAGACGCATGCATTAAGGTATCATCCGTGCTTTGAATCGAATAGGCATCGGACTGCTCCGCAATCGACACCACGAGCTGGCCTTCAATATAATCAGTCGTGTCCCCTTGTGCAGAGCTGCCAAACGATACCCCTGTAAATAGAGTGGCTACTAACATCATAGAGACTAACATGGAGCTTATAAACTTCTTCATCTTTAAACCCTCCTCATGGAATAAATACGATCCAGTTGTGCTGGTTTCTCGTTTACAACATGATGAATAGAGTTCGTAATCATAATATGAAAGCGTATTCAAAACAGGATGCGAATTGCCCAACCACCTTCTTTCCTCTCTATTTCCCTGCTTTAACAGCCTCCTTCCCTTCTTAATAGCATTAAATTATTTGGGATTTAGTCTAAATATTCCCAAACAAGTCTATTCTATCATCACTCCTTCGAAAATGTAAATTGCTATTTATTGGGATGATTTACTTATCTTTAAATCTATGAAAAATGACGGTACAGGGATTGCCCCTGTGCCGCCATTATTCCATACATTCTATTCCGTTCTTAATAGACTAGCCCTGGATCATATACCCGCTCTGCGGGCGATCTCGCCCATTCGATTCTTGCTCTCATGCATGATGCGCTCTTCGTCGAGCGTCAGCACCTCGCGGTTTTTCATGACGATTTTCCCGTCAATAATGGCATCCTCCACATCTCGCGGCGTTACCGACTCCACAATCGTGTTGATCAGGATGCGCGACGGGGTAATGTGAGGCTGATCGATATCGATCAGAATCAAGTCGGCTTTCTTGCCGGCTTCGACGGTACCGATCTCATCCGCAAGCTGAAGCGCGGCGGCTCCGCCGGTCGTAATCATCTTAAGCAGCTCCTGCACGGGAACGACCCTAGGATCGAATACAGGGAGCCCCCAGTAGGCATGCATGCCGGAGCGGAAAACCCGCATCTCGTCGAACATGCTGAGGTTCGAGCCGGACGCGCCATCACTGCCCATGCCGATCGGCATCCCCATCTCGATCATGCGCGGCGTTTTCGGAAAACCATGCGAATTGAAGTTGGCGCGCGGGCAGTGGACAATGTTCACGCCATACTGCTGCAGCAGCGTCAGCTCCCGTTCAGAGTAAACAACGTTATGCGCGGTCAGCAAATTCGGTCCGAGTGCGCCGAGCGACTCCAGGTACTCGACCGGGCGCTTCTTGTACCGCTCCAGGCAGTACCGCACCTCGTCGCGGTGCTCGGCCAAATGCATATGCAGCCCCGTGCCGTATTCACGGGCTTTCTCCGCCGCAGCTTGAATCAATTCGGGCGAACACGACATGACCTGGCGGATGCCGAACCAGATCTGGATTCGGCCATCTCCTGCTCCATGATATTCGCGGTGCAGCCACTCATTATTATCGATGATTGTCTCCAGCGGCTGCTTCATCGTATCCGGCAAAAAATCGCCAATATCGATACTAGACCGCGTAATAGCCGCTCTCATCCCGGACTGAACAGCCGCTTCGGCGACCTTGTGCATATGCACGCCGCCGGCGTCGGCAAAAGAGGTCGTACCGGATTTGATCATCTCCAGACAGCTCATCTCCGCACTGACGCGGACATCGTCTTCGGTCAGGTTGCTTTCGAACGGAACGAGAATGCGCGACCAGATCATCGGAAGCTCGTCCATCGTTTGGCCTTTAAGCAACTGCTGGCATGTATGCGTATGAGCGTCCACCAGTCCGGGCATGCACAGCTTCCCTTTGCCGTTCAGCGTGTCGGCAGGCTCATATTTGGCTGCCAGCTCATCATTCGGCCCGATTTCGACAATATGCGTTCCGTCGATTGCAATGGCGCAGTTCTCGACGATTTCAAAGCCGGGCGTCATAACGCTGCAATGTTTGATTAACAAACTACATTTCATGTTATCACCTTATTTCCTTCTTGTTGCATCATTTTACGCCGCCTTCGGTTAGGCCTCTGACGATATACTTCTGGAAGAACAGCACCAGCAGCAGTACGGGCAAGCTGCCGACGATACCAGCTGGGAACATGATTTCGTAAGCGACTCTGTCTTCTCCTATAAACTCCGCCATCCGAACGGACAGCGTCTTCACATTCATATTCGTCATCGCGCTGGCGAATAAAAATTCGTTCCATGCTCCCATGAATACGAATATACCCGTCGTAACCAGGCCTCCCATCGAAAGCGGCAGCACGATTTTCCGAATGACCTGCAAGCGCGAGCAGCCGTCCAGCTTGGCTGCTTCTTCAATCTCATAAGGAATCGCGATGATAAAGGAACGGAACATCCACACGACGTAAGGCAACGAAAAACTGATATAAGTCAAAATTAAGCCCTGATGTGTATACAGCAATCCCGTTAGCTTCATAATCATAAACAGCGGAATAAGCAAAGCCATATGCGGAAGCATTTGCGATGCGAGCACGGTTAAAAAGAATGCGTTTTTGCGCGGAAATTGAAACCGCGCAAACGCGTATGCGCCAAGACATCCTATGGTTAAGGAAATGGCAGTCGTAAAGCTAGAGACGATCAAGCTGTTCAGCATAGCGGAAGTAAACGATTTTTCCTGCAGCAACTGAATGTAATATTTGAATGTCCATTTGCTGGGCCATAGCTCCGGAGGATTGCTGAACAGATCAAGCGGCAGCTTGAAGCTCGACAGCAGCAGCCACAGCATGGGAAACAGGATAAAGATCATCAGTGCAATCGAGATCATGATCTGAACCGTTTTCTTTGCATACTTCACGCTCAATAACATCCCCTCGTTTGTGTAATGGGCAAATTACTTTTTGCCGATCATAGCCAATATTTTGGCCTCGCCCTCTTGGAGCGCCTGCTCAGGCGTTACTTTGCCAAGTACGGCTGCCAAGATGTTGCGGGATAGCTCGTCTGTAATTTTCGTTGCATCCTCGTGACGGAACAAACCGAACGGATACTGCATTTGCTCCGGAAGCAGGGCGTAATGCGGATATTTGGCCAGCAGCTCGGCGTCCTTCACCACTTCAACGTCACTTGGGATTTTACCGTTAGCAAGCGACATTTTCTTTTGCTGATCGGCATTGGTTACGAATTTGATATATTCCATAGCCCACTCTTTATTTTTCGAGGAAGCCGGAATCGCCAGACCCCCGGTCTCGCCGTAGGAAGCGGTTTTCAACTTCCCGCCCGGAATGAGCGCTACGTCCATTTGACCGACAACCTTCGATTTATCCTCGTCGTTTGCCATCGGCAGCGTTTGCGGCGTGTTCATGTTCATGGCGATAGCGCCTTGCGTCAATACTTCTGTCATCGCGCCAGAGCTCGTAAATTCCTTCGATAGCGGGCTCATGATATTGTGCTTCAGGTTCATATCGGCCATCATCTGCAACGCGGCTACGCCTTCTGGACTGTTGAAGGTCGGACGGTCGTTCTCATAATCCCAGAATTCCCCGCCGCCCGAGCGCAAATGAACGATAAAGCTGGAATAAGACACGATACCGCCCCAAGTTTCCGCATACGGAGACACTTTATCGTCTTTGATTTCTTTGGCGACCGTGATCAGCTCGTCCCAAGTTTTAGGAGGGTCCTTGATCAGCGTCTTGTTATAGTAGAACTGCCATAGCCATACGTAACGAGGAACCGCATACTGTTTTCCTTGGTAGGTCATCGCTTCCATTGTTTGCGGGTTCAGCCGTGTTTTCATATCGTCAGTGATGTAAGAATCCAGCGGCTCCAGGAAGCCTTTCGAAGCGAACTCAGTCGCCCAGTCGTCACGGACATGTACGACATCGTACTCGCTGCTGTTGGCCATGAAATTGACGAATACTTTATCGTGCAGTTGCATGAAAGGCACCGTTTCGTACTTGACCTTAATGCCGGTAGCTTCGGTAAACTCTTCGTTTTGCTGCTTCCAGAACGGCTCATCCAGGTACAGGACGGTAATTTCCTTGTTTTCCTCTTTATCGGCTCCTTCGGTCGCTTTACCGCCCTTATTATCGGCAGGTGCGCCGCAAGCCGCCAGCATAGAAGCCAGCAATACACAGATGATTCCTAATTTCATCCATCTCACATTTTTTTTCTTCATGATTTTTTCCCCCTGTTGGTTTAATCGTTTTTGCCAATCGTTTTTAAATAAATAACAGTAAAAAGCAACGTACAAAGCGTTATGAAAAACGCCAGCGCCGAGCCATAACCCATGTCGAAGTTACGGAAAGCCTGCTCATACGCATACACGTTCAACACCATGGTCTTGTCCAGCGGACCGCCTTGCGTCAGCACCCATATCAGGTCGAAGGCGCGCAGAGCCCACATCGTCTCCATAACGAACAGCACCATCAGAACCGGCTTCAGAGAAGGAAGCGTAATGTGGAAAAACCGCTGGATCGTCCCTGCGCCGTCCACTTGACCTGCGTCATACAGCTCCTTGGAGATGGTCTGCATACCGGCAAGCAGGATGAGCGCTGCAAAAGGAACGCTTTTCCAAATATCGGCGATAATAACGGCACCAAGCGCCGTCGATCCTTCAGCCAGCCACGATTTATATTCGTCAATCAGACCAAGCTTCACCATCAGCTCGTTAATGATCCCGTTGCTGCCGTTGTACATCCATTTCCACATGAGGCCGTTGACAACATTCGACAATGCCCATGGGATAAGGAATACTTTCTTGAAAAATTCACCGCCCCATATGCCGTGAAAAATAGTAAGGGCGATGCCGAAGGCGACGAGCAAAGTGCCTATGACTTTAGCCGCCGTAAATAAAAATGTTTGCAGCAGCACACTCGGAATGCGCACATCCTGCAGCAGCTTTGCATAATTATCAAAGCCGATAAAGGTGAAATGGGCGCGGCCTGCGGCGAAATCCATTTTCGCAAATGAAAGAAACAAAGCGTACGCCATCGGGAACAAGATGGTCATTGCCAGCACGATTAACGTTGGCGTCAGATAGACACCGGCCGCGGCCGAATCCGACATCCGGTCAAAGCGGCTCAGCCAGCCCGTAGGCCCGGGTGTCTTGCGATGCTTGCTCATGCGGGGTTGTCCTCCTTTTAGATGCTGAATGCTTGATCAATCCTGCCCAGAAAATCGGAGACAAACCGCTCCGCATCAACTCCCATGCATACCTGCGTATTCGGACCGGCGGGAGACTCCCGGTAAATGTCCTCCACCGTGCGGCCCAGCGCATCGTCATCCAGATCCACGGTAATATGCATCGGCACTGTCTGCACCAGATCCGGGAAGGCGGCCACACCGACGGCCAACGGGTCATGCAGCGCACAGCCTTGCAAATACGGATGATATTTCTTGTAAGCCTGCAAATAATATTCTGTAAAGCTCGCGAAGAATAGGCTGCTCTCCGTGTTCTTCTCCCGCCACTTCTCGGCAGCTTCTTGCCGCAGTACCGTCTTTCTTGTCACATCGAGCCCGACCAGTGTAATGGGCAGCTCGGAGGAGAAGACGATGCGGGCTGCATGAGGGTCAATAATGATGTTCGCTTCCGCGAACTTTGTTACATTGCCGGGCGCAGCGACCGCGCCGCCCATCGTGATGACGCGCCCGAGCTTGCCGACAATGTCGGGCGCCTTCTGGATCGCCAGCGCCAGATTCGTCAGCGGCGCTGTCGTCACCAGCGTCAAATCGCTTCCATACTTGCGCGTTTGCTCGATAATGAAGTCGACGGCATGCATGTCTTCAGCGCTCCGCTTCGGTTCGCGGCGAGCAACGTCGCCAAGCCCGTCATTGCCGTGAAACGTGCCGCTGTAGACGCGGCTTCGGACGAGAGGCCTCTCTGCACCGCGGAATACTGGCGCGTCGCACTTCAGCAGCTCGAGTACATACAATGTGTTGCGCACGGAATGATCGACGGGAGCCATGCCGTAAGTCGTCGTGACGCCAAGCAGCTCGAGCTCGGGCATTGCGCAGGCGTAGGCGATAGCCAGCGCATCGTCGATACCCGTATCCATATCCAAAATCACTTTGCCCACTAGATGTCCTCCTTCGCTGCCGCCGGATATCCGCAGGTGATCCGGCATTCTTCTGTACGGTATGAATAGTGTTCCATTCGAATCCGAATGGAAATCATTCACACGGTTTATGACAAAAAAAACTAGTCGTTCTGATATGCGGAACATCGTTCTTCCTAATGGTTAAAAAAATTAGACTCCTCCGAGTCTAGCGGATATGAGCTCCGCCGCATTCTGGCATTGCTGCAGCAGCTGATCCGTAATTTTGTTCATGCGGAATTCGAGTCCCGATATCGACAAACCCGCTATCACTTGGCCCATATGGTCTCTAATAGGAACGGCAATTCCCATGCCGCCGAGCGAGAAGTCGTTTGCGGAAATACAGTAGCCCTGTTCTCTAATCGTCTGCAGGTGATCAAGCAGCTCCGACGGGTCTACGATCGTATAATCCGTGTACTTTTGCAAACCATTTGATATAATTTTGTTAATCTTGTCGGGCGAAAGATTAGCCAGCAATATCTTGGTAGTGGCTCCCGCATGCAAGGATACTCTTTTGCCGAGAGGCGACGTATATCGCACGCTCTGCGGACTCTCGACCTTCTCAATACAAATGCCCTCGTACCCGTCGACGATCATAAGCATAACGGTTTCGCTAGAGCTTGCACACAAATCCTCCATGATCGGCTTGGCGATCGTACGAAGACTCATCCGGTCAGACACGATCGTTCCCAGCTCGAACAGCTTGATGCCGAGTGAATATTTCTGTGTAATCGGACTTTTGCTGACAAAGCCGCGATTCTCCAGAGTGACCAGCATCCGGTGAACGACGCTTTTGTACAAGCCCAATTGCTCGCTAAGCTCGGTGACTCCCCATTCCGGCTTGTCTGCATTGAAGCATTCAAGCAAGCGCAGTATGCGGTCCCCGGTTTCTAAAATAGCGGTTTTCTTCCCCTTGTTCTCCATCATAACATTACCTTTCGTTCCGCAAATAAGAACGGCGTTCTTTTATCATAAAAACTTAATTTCATTATATCTCAGTTTATGTAAAACGCAATCATTTTTATGGAATTCCTCCATAAGAAAAAACTACGGCTATCCTTTTAAAAAAAGGAAACCGTAGTCGTATAGCTGGCCAAGCCTTCAAGAGATTCCTTCCGCTTCCATCGCAAAATCTGACAGATTCACCGCAAATCCTTCATGCAAGCGGGAATGCTCAGCCGCAAAGGCCATCAGATGACTTTGCAGAGAAGCAGTTGCGGACGTCAAGCCGTGGGACGGGTTAAGCTCGAACTGGCGGACGTCGCGCAGGAACGAATTCACCATCCGCTCATCTCCGCCGCCATGGCCGTCCCCTTCCACATGGCAGCGAATCTCTACTTGCTCGCCTGTCGCATAACGGAACAGCGTAAAGAACCCCTTGTCCATATCTCCGATAATTTCGCCATGCGTTCCCATGATTTGAACCCGGCGAGTGCCGCTTTGCGTCAGTCCCGACATGATGAAGGAAGCGTTCGCGCCGCTCTCAAAGGCCAAATTGACCACCTGATGATCCACCACATTGTTGTCGCAGCGGTAGACGCAGCGTCCGAACGGACCTTCCTTCAGCGCCTTCATAATTCCCTCTTGCGACAGATCGCTCGTCATATAACGCGCCCATGGGTGATGCGGAGGCTGAATATACATCTTCATCGCCGAGAATGGACATTCCCTCTCCACTGCGCATCCATCGATGCACCTAAGCGTCGAGCCTTCCGGTGCGTTCTCTTCCCGGAAATGCAGCAAGGAGCCGTACGAGCTCACACTCGTGCAGGGCTGATCCATCAGCCAGGAGATGATGTCCAGGTCATGGGAGGACTTCGCCAATATCATGGGGCTGGTCTCTTCCGAATTGCGCCAATTCCCTCGCACATAGCTATGCGTCATATGGTGATAACCGACATTTTCGGTTAATTGAATCGTCCCGACGGTGCCAAGCTCTCCATCCTGAATGCACTTCTTGATCCCCGACCAAAACGGAGAGTACCTAAGCACATGCGTCACCACCAACAGCCTCTGATGACGAAGCGATGCCTGTTCAAGCCGGATGCACTCCGCCAAGGAAGGCGACATCGGCTTCTCCAGCATCACATGATAGCCTAGCTCCATTGCTTTCATAGCCGGCACATAATGCATCCGGTCAAGCGTGCATATAATCATGACGTCCGCCATGCGGCCTTGATCGAATGCCTTCTCCCAGGAATCATACACAAATTCCGGCGGAATCGCATGAATCTCCGCGAATTGGGTTCTGCGCTCCTCATCCGGCTCGGCCACCGCCACGATCTTCAGCTCATTCGGAAACTTCTCTGCATAAGGCCCATAAATGTATCTTCCTCTGCTGCCTGCGCCAAGCAATACAGCCGTTAATGTTTTCAAGTCTATTCCCCCTCTTAGCCCATCTGTACTTCCCATTGTAAAAGGAGGCTAGACGAGGAGAAAGAGACTGTTCATGACATCCATATACAATTATTGACCTTTCACTTGCGCCCCGGCGCGGGCCGTCCGGTAATCTTGCGGCGTCGTGTCATTCATCTTCTTGAAGAAGCGGATAAACGCCAGCGCCGAGTTATAACCAAGCTTGGCGGATATTTCATTGACCTTCATCGACGTGTTCAGCAGCATATCAATCGCAATGACATTCCGGTAGTCATTCACGTACTTCGACAATCCGATTCCGGTCATCTGCTTATACAGCCGTGACAAATAGGATGGATTTAAGCTTACGAAATCGGCCAAAGCCGTCAAAGAGATGTCCGTCGCGATATGCTCCTCGATATAGCGATGCACTTTATTGACGACTTCAGTGGGCAGCAGGCTGCCTCTAAGCGTATTCCACTCGAAGAAGCAATCGGCTAACCGTTTATAATAGTGAGTCAGCTCGGGCCATGAGGTTGAATCACCGTGGCGGAATAACGGATCGAGATCCATCTGTGTATTGACGTAATCGCAAATATCCCGGTTTTTGTGCAAATAAAACAGGAACACTGCCGATAAAGAATGATACAATTCAATCTTCCGCTCATTGGATGTGCCGGAGTCCGTCCAAACCGATGTAAGCTCGGCATAAAGCTTGTTGAACGGCTCGCGGTGGTTATTTTCGAGACAGTTCATCAGCAATTGCACGCGGGTATGGTAGAAGCTGTCCCGATAGCTTCCCGCTTTGTCGTCGGATTCTCGATTTTGAATGTCCTTGTCGGTCATAATGACCTCATGAAACAAACCATGTCCCTGCACCAAGCCGTATTTGATGGAATGGAACCGGTCCGAGACATCGCTCCAAGCGGCAGGCTCACTGCCGAGCAGGAACGAAACCGACAGCCCCAGCAATTGCTTGCATGTTTCTTGAATTCTCTCTAATATGCCGCTTGCGTAGCGATGCGCTCTGATCCAATCCGGGCTGCCCGGCTCTGCTGCCATGCCATCCGATGCTTTCGGCTGAAACAGCCACACGATCTTCGACAGCTCGAATACGACCGAATAGCACCTCACCTGGGCAGTCAAATATTCATCGCCTACGTTTTGCAGCGCGTAAGCAAGCAGAGCTTTGTCAGGAGTTGTAAACATCTCTTTCCAGGCGTCAATTCTTCCAACAAGCATATAGACCGACATGGATGCATCCAGCGAAATATCAATTTCTTTGAAAATTTGCGCCAGCTGGCTCTCCGTGACTTGTTTGCCTTGAAGGAGGCTCCACATGTATTCCTTTTGCAAAGAAGGCAATGCCCTTCTCATGTTGGACTCCGCCCTTGAGATCATTTGCGCCTGATCCTGTTCGGCTTCCAGCTTTTCAATGGCGCGTTCGATGGCTTGAATGATTTTGTCGTCGCTCTCCACCTTCAACAGGTAGTCAAAGCCGCCATAGGTCATCGCATCTCTGGCATATTGAAAATCATTGTACCCCGTTAAAAAGATCACTTTGCACGCCGGCCATTGCGACAGGACTTCCCGCAGCAGCTCAATCCCTCCGATACCGGGCATCTTAATGTCGGACAGCACGATATCCATGCGCTGCTGGGACAGGATTTGAAGCGCTTCTTCGCCCGAATAAGCCTTATGCACCTCCAGCTGCAAATGCTCCGTCTGCTCAAACAGTTCCAATAAGCCGTCTACAATAATAGGCAGGTCATCCACGATTAGCAGTCTATACATGCTGATTCCTCCTCTAGCTCGCGCTTAGTTTGATTATGACCTGCAGTCCTCCCAGCTCGGACCGCGACACTGTGAGACCGTATTCCGCTCCATAACGCAGCTGGACCCGGCGATGAACATTCAAGATCCCGGTCGTCTCCTCAATCCGGTTCGTCGCGTGCAGCAGCTTCTTGCGCAGAAGCTCAATCCCTTCATCCGTTATGCTCCGCCCGTTATCCTCCACATAGATGGTGAAGTCGTCTCCCTTCAGCTCGCTGTGAACCCACAGCTCACCGGGCTCCAGCATATTGCCCAGCGCATGCTTGTATGCATTCTCGATAATAGGCTGCAAGATTAGCCTCGGGACCGCAAAATCCGGCGCATCGCCTTCAAACAACACATCGATCCTCTCGCCGTAGCAAATCGATTGCATCTTCACATAGGTGCGGGAATGCTCCAGCTCAAGCGCCAGCGGGATATCATCCTCATCGTTGCGGGTAATGAACTGGAAGTATTGTCCGATATACAGACAGAATTGATAGGCTTTCTCCTTCTGGCCCTCTGACTTGATCAAGCGGCATAGCACGAAAAAGCAATTGTATAGGAAATGAGGATTAATCTGCGATTGCAGCCGCTTCAGCTCCGAACGCTGATTGCGGATTTGCCCCTCGTAATTTTCTTCGATTAACGTCTTTAAATACCGCACCGTATCGTTAAACGCTTCATACAAATAGCCGAACTCGTCGGCCCCGCGGTCGATGACGATTGGGTCCAGCCTGTTCTGCTGGACGCGGCGGAAGGAATGAACCAGCTTCATTAGCGGCCGGTAAATAATCCGTAATAGAAAATACGTAAAAAATAACACGATGACAGCCGCAAGCGCACAGGCCCACCAAAATAACGTACGGTACATTTGAAGCGTGCCGAGAGCCGTCTCCTCCGGGATGCAGGTAATGGAGTACGCGTTCCAAAGCTCGGAATACTGATACACGGCAAGAAACCTCTTATCCTTATAATGGATCGTTTCATACCCGCTGCTTGATAGCGCTTCCTTTTTTCCCTCTGCAAAAACTTTCATTTCCTTCAACCAGTCGGCATCCGCGCCGCTATCAATGCTCCATTCTCTCTCCAGGTTGAACAGCGCAGTATGACCGCCCCGCTTTCTGCCGATTTGCGCAAGCGTTTCTTTGATCTTGGCGGTGGACAGCTCGACTCCTACCAGATACAACGGTTCTCTGGACGTATTAATCGGATATTGCATCGTAATGAACAAGCGGTCTCTCCAATAGATAAAGGGCTCCTCATACAGCTTCGCGTTATGCTGCATCGCCCTGTATTCCTCATCGTCCAGGAACGTTTCGTAGCTGTTGCTGAGCACCGTGCGTCCGATGAGCGGAATATAAGCTTTGGCTTCCCGAATAAACGGACTGGAGTTCTTCATCAATTCCAGACGTCTCTGGACATCCAATATGTTGCGGGAGCGGTCATACGAGCTCATCTCATTGCCCGTTGTCGCAATCTCCATTAAATCCTGATCCATGACGTAATTAGGCAAATAACGGCTGATCCGGTCCGCTTCCTTATCGAGCGAATCCATATAGAACTGGGTTGTATTCAACACCGATAACGAAATCTCGCTGCGGATCGTATCGGAGCCTTTTTCAATAATCATCCACGTAATGGCCAGAAGCGGCAATAAGGCCGCCAGAAAGGCAGCCATAATCTTTTTGAATATAGAGGAATCATGCAAGAAGAATACGCTTTTCATAAGGTTGTTCCCCCGTCGGCCAAGTTAGAGCGCATCTATCCTATTCTTTGACACTCCCCATAACGATGCCCTTGATAAAAAATCGCTGCAGGAAAGGATATACGATTAATATCGGGAAAGCCGCCACAAAAATTTGGGCCGCCCGGCTCGTACGGTCCGACAGCTTAAGCAGAAGCTCCACGTTCTCCGCCTTGATGAACCGGAAATCCATCTTGATGATCACGGTCTGGAGGAACGTTTGGAGCGGATAATTTTCAGTATGATTCATATACAGCATGCCGTCAAACCAGCTATTCCAATGGCCCACCATCGTAAAAAGTCCCGTCGTAGCCAAAGCCGGCAACGATAGCGGCACATAGATTTTCCAAAGGGTTGTAAAATGGCTCGCGCCGTCAATCCGTGCGGATTCCTCAAGCTCCTTAGGCAAGCTGCGGTAGAAGTTAAGCAGCAGGATTACGTTGAACACAGGAATCGCGGTCGGCAGCACAAGCGCCCACATCGTATCGATCAGGCCTAGCGACTTGACTGTCAAGTAGGACGGAATAAGGCCGCCGCTGAACAATATGGTAAAGACGAATACCCAGGCGTACAGCGTTCTGAGCCGAAGCTGACGGTTATCCTTCGATAACGGATAGGCCGTTATAATCATAAGCACCATGCTAATGGATGTCCCGAGGACGACGCGCTGGACTGACACCCAGAACGCGCGCAAATATTCCGGTTTTCCGAATACGTTCTCATAAGCAGCGGTTGTGAATTCAACCGGCCACAGGGATACCTGACCGGCTGCCGCCGCGCTCCCTGAGCTGAATGAAAGCGCCAAGATGTGAATGATCGGCATTAGACATAAGACGGATATGAGCAACAGGAATGTATAGTTGCATGCTACAAAAATTTTTCTGCCGGGTGATCTGTTAGTAACCACGGTAAGTCTCCCTTCTGCATGGCGGATGAATCGTTAGAAGATACGATAATTCGCTAGACGGTAAGCCATAATGTAGGATACCGAAATGAAAATAAATGACACAATGGACTTTAGTAGTCCTACGGCGGTAGCGAAGCCGAACTGCGCCTGCTGAACGCCCATGCGGTACACAAAGGTATCGATAATATCCGCGCTTTCATAGACAGGAGGGCTGTACAGGTTAAAGATTTGCTCAAAGCCGGCATTCAGTACATTGCCGATATTAAGCGTAAGCATGAGCACAATGATCGGCATCATACCGGGCAAGGTCACATGGAATGTCTGCTTCCACCGCCCCGCGCCGTCAATCTCTGCCGCTTCATACAGGGAAGGATTAATGCCCGTCAGCGCAGCCAGATAGACAATCGTGCCGAATCCGAACTCCTTCCACACATCGGATACCACCATGGCATAGGGGAACCACGCGTTGTCCCCCAGAAAGAAGATCGGCTTGATGCCGAATACGCCCAGCAGCTGGTTCAGTACCCCCGACGACGGCGACAACACATCCACCAATATGCCGCTCAGCAGTACCCACGACATGAAATGCGGCAAGTACACAAGCGTCTGGAACGTTCGTTTGATCCATTCCCTCCGCAGCTCATTCAGAAGAATCGCCACGGTAATCGGTACAAACAGGCCCGCCACAATCTTCATAACGGCGATATAAATGGTGTTGAAGAAAATGCGGCCGATATCGGGATATTCCATTAGCAATTGAAAGTTTTTGAGCCCGATAAAGGGTGATCCGAACAATCCTTTGTTCGGCACGTACTTCTGGAAAGCCATAATAATGCCCGCCATCGGCACATAGCTGAAGATGAGCACCAGGCCAATAGCCGGAAGCAGCATCAGATGAAGAGGCCATTCCCTCTTCCATAGCCGTGATAGTCCACTCATGCCTTTCACCTCGTTGTTTAACTGAATCCGATCCGTTAAAGCCTAACAAAAGAGGGATTGTGCCACTGTCACCCAATCCCCCGATTTATCCGCTTTGCGATTCGTGTTTATTTATGAGTTGCGTACCACTCGTTCACTTCTTTGGTCATTTCATCTCCGCCAAGCTTCTTCCACTCCGCAACGAATTTATCGAATTCATCCACGGACACTTGGTTCATGATGATTTTGAAGTAAACTTCATCCCGCTTCTTAATCAAAATTTCTTGTCTGTCCACCATGGCTGGTGTTGGTGCGCCATAAAATTTATTTTGCAGATACTGCTTGTTTTTCTGGATGTCAGGCACGAGCGAATACACGCCTTTTGGACCGGAGATCAAATATTCCCACCACATGCTTGTGTCGCCGCCGTCCACATACTTCATCGCGCGCTCATACCGCGTTTTGTGATCCTTCGTTTCCAAGATGCTTGTATCTTTGTTCTCAATCGCTTTTGGCAAAATTTCGCCGTTGTTGTCCATTTGCTTGCCTACACGCAGAGGGCTAAGCAGCCAGTAGTTATTGCCTTTTTCCACACGGTCTTTGCCGAACTCATACACCTTTTGCTCATCTGTCGGATGGTTGTCGACCGCGATCCATTGGTTCAGCAGTCTAATGACGCCTTCCGGATGCTTCGCTTTTTTGGAGATGACGTAATATTCGTCTACGCCAAGCCCGATTTGCCCAAGTGCCGGATTGCCGTCTACCGTAGGAATCGGGAACGCGCCCCACTCTTGCACAACTTTGCCATCCTTCACAGCGCCTTTCACCAATTGTGCAGGCGTCCAGGATGCGCCGAATACCATGCCGATGCTGTTGTCATAAACCAATTCGGCCGCTTTCTCGGTGTCCTTAACCGCAAACTCAGGATCGATCAGCCCTTTTTTGAACATGTCTTGCAAAGCGGCAAGCGCATCCTTCACCTGAGGCTGAATGTCGCTGTTGACCAAACCGCCGTTGCCGTCTTCGATCCAAATGTTCTCATAAGCATGATAGCCGTTCAGGAAAGCCCGAAGCCCTGTAACGCCTGTTTCCATGCTGAACGGGTTTTTGCTGACGGCAAGCCCGTAAGGAGTGCCTGTGCCGCCCGGATCTTTGGCCTTGAACGCCTCTGCGATCGCCACCATGTCCGCCATCGTTTTTGGCTCCGGCAAATTCAGTTCCTTCAGCCAATCCGTACGCACGAACAGGGTCTGGAATTGGAATGGATTGTAAGAGCTTGGAATACCCATCAGCTTGCCGTCGAACGTGGCTGTCTTCATCTGCATGCCGCCGTCCATCATCAGAAACTTTTTCGTCTCTTCCGTAGCATGCTGGTCATACACTTCCGTCAAATCCATAATCATGTCCGCTTCCGTCAATTCTTTGAGCTGCGTCGCGTTGACGAGCAGGAAATCCGGCAGATCGTTGGAAGCGATTGTGATCTTCACCTTTTCCTTAAACTGGCTGACATCCGCTACCCACTTGTTTGTAATCTTGACGCCGATATCTTTTTCGTACGCATCATAAACTGCGTTTTTCTCGAAGCTTTCGCCTTCGTCAAACTTCAGGTATTGATCGCTTGGCGAAACGGTGGAAACTTCAATCACTTCATTTTGCCCGCCTTGCTCTGCGGGTGCGCTTGCACTTGCGCTTGGACTTGGATTCGCGTCAGTCCCGTTGTTGCTCGTGCCTTTGCTGCATGCGGTAATGGCCAGACAAAGAATCATGGCGACGATCATAAGCACTTTCTTTTTCTTCTTCATGCTACCCCTCCAGATGATCTCAATGTGAATCTCGCTTCGGCTTTCATAGCTCTAGTATAGAAAGGAGAAGGCGCGCCATCCATATACTACTCTTTACTTTCATATACACCTCTTGACAAAGCTTTATAATTACCAATAATTAGATAAAATTCGTATTGACTCTCCCAAAAAATTGGTTAAGATGTTGAAAAAGAACAGCACCCTATTCCATTCTATCGGAGGGATATCATGAAGAGTATAAGCCGTATTTTTTCTAAAAAAGGATTAATCGTATCTTGCCAGGCGCTGCCGGATGAGCCGCTCTTCGGCGGAGATACCATGGCGAAGATGGCGGATGCAGCAGTCCAGTCCGGTGCAATCGGCATCCGAACGAACGGAGCCGACGATATTAAGGCCATTAAGCAAAAGGTCAAAGTGCCGGTTATTGGACTAATCAAACGGGACCTCCCAGGCTCGGACATCTTCATTACACCGACGCTGGATGAGGTCATTACGATTATAGCCGCAGGCGCTGACGTCATTGCGCTGGATGTGACCGACCGAGAAGGACGGCTGGAGGCTGTGAAGCCTCTCATCAACTATGCGCATCAGCACGGCGTTGCCGTCATGGCCGATGTATCTACATTTGAAGAAGGGGTTGCAGCACAGCAGCTCGGAGCTGACTTCGTCGGAACGACGTTGTCGGGATACACGCTCTATAGTCCGCAGCAGGAAGAGCCCGATCTTCTATTGGTAAGGCGGCTTAGCGCAGCGCTTGAGGTTCCTGTTGTAGCGGAAGGCCGCATATGGTCGCCCGAAGATGCTGCGAGGGCGATGCAAGCAGGCGCTACCTATGTGGTTGTAGGCAGCTCCATTACCCGGCCGCAGCTTATTACAGGCCGTTACGTTGAGGCGCTGAGAGGATTGGCGAAATAATGGCTCCGATCGGAGAAGAAGCCATGACAACTGAAAAGACAGATTTGTTCGATCCTGCATCCAAGTATGCAATCGGCATAGACATTGGAGGAACCAAAATAAATGCGGGTATCATGACGCATAAAGGAGAGATATTGCTTTCGGAGAGCTGGGAGACGTTGGCCGGGCAAGAAAACACGGTTCGCCGCGTTCAGGGGTTCATCCAACGTTTGATCGAGGAAGCAAGTAAGACATGGCCGGATATTCGGTATCGGGGGATCGGCATCGGGAGCGCAGGCCAAGTCGACTGGCAGGAAGGCAGCATCCGGCATGCTTCAGAGCTCATTCCCGGATACAGTAGAGCGCAGCTTAGGTCTATTCTAGAGAAACAGTATGGTATGACGGTGTGGGTCGACAATGATGTGAATGTTATCGCGCTGTCAGAGATGAGGCTCGGCGCTGGGCTTGGCAAGCGTCAATTCATTTGCCTCGCGCTTGGAACGGGAGTCGGCGGAGCCGTTGTTGCCGAAGGCCGTCTGCTTCATGGCGCATGGGGCGGAGCCGGGGAGCTGGGTCATATGTCTGTCGATTTCCAGGGCATCCCGTGCATCTGCGGATCAAGAGGCTGTCTGGAGCAATATGCGTCCGGGACGAGCATCGCCTGGCGAATGCGTGAACGCCTTGCGGCAAGCGGCACGCCTAATGAAGGGGTGAACGCTCGTGACGTATTTGCGCTCTGGCAAGCGGGCGATTCGCTGGCAGCCAGCGTTATGGACGAGACGATAGCCGCGCTTGGTTCAGCTATCACTTCACTCATCCATATCTTTAATCCCGAATTGATCATTATCGGCGGCGGAGTTGCTGAATCCGGCGCACCGCTTCTGGAGCGGCTGCGCCAGGAGGTCAGCAGGTACACTATGCCTTCATTCGCGGAAGGCGTCCAGATCGAAACCGCCCGTCTTGGCAATTGGAGCGGTATGATCGGCGCTGCGCTGCAAGCTTGGGAGTATGAATAGGGAATGCCAAATGACGAAGCGATGGCCTTATATGGCGATGCCCTATGAGGCTGTATTTTTATGTGCTTGACGCACGCCGCAAAAAAAGACATCCTGCTCCATTTTACGGAGAACAGGATGTCTTTTTTTTGCTGTTAGGCGCTAACTCAAGCTGATTCTATTCTTTTTTGCGTCCGTATGGCTTTGGGCTTTCTGTCAACAAAATAGTATACGAATACTGCATAAAATCCAATATGCGAGAATCGAATATAGTAGAATGAATTGGGTTGATTTGATTGTACAAAAGAATACCAATTTACGCGAAGATAAGCTTGTAAAGAAAGGAAGTTTAATTTGAACATTATAGAGAATTTATACGAAGGGAACATCGACCCGGCAGCATCGATCGTCCCAAGAAATCCCGAATATCGCGTATTCATTCAAAAAATATCGGACGCCATGCTCGAATGGAAAAAGAAACTTTCGGAAGATGAATTCGCAGAGCTTGAACGATTACTGGACTTGCGAAGAGAGCTGGAGATACTTCAAGCGCGGGAATCCTTTATGCAAGGTTTTAAGATTGCCGGGCAAATGATGGTTGAGGTACTTAATGAAAAGGATTAAAAAGTTTAAATACGGAATTGAATGACTCATATACCTCTGTCTTAAAGATATATTTATACTATCTGCAAATAAAAGCGTCTGGCTTGGTCACACCCGCTATAATTCACTTTCCATTCGATTAATTTCCAGAAAATAAATAGTAAGTGCAGCACCCAAGTCTGTAGATAGACAAACCACAAACCAGAGCATGACGAATCACACCCATTCAAAGCACCGATGATACGGTTCACCGTATTGCATCTCGGTATAACGTTTATAGGTGGTGCGGTTTGTTGTTTAATGAATTCGAGCAAGAGGCTGGTCAAAAAATGTTTACAAGATTGGGGAGACAATCCCAAAAAAACCAACAAAGAAGCTTCTAAATCCACAGTTAAGGTGGGACGGAAGCTTCTTTTTGGAGTGTCTTTCACCCAAGTGGAGCTACAAAAAAAATCTTTGAGCCCCCTTGCTTTAACACTATTTCTTTCCGTATATTTTTAAATATACTTAACAATAGGTTCTTTACTATACTCCTTGTAATTGGTTGTCTCTTTGTTCATTAAGAAACCTTGTGATAAATCCAACAATATAATCAATGTCTTCATTACCATTTACCTCAAGATTTCCTTTAATGAATTTAATGTGTTTATTTATCTCCTCTTCATTATCTCCAAATAATGCTAAGTATTGAATAACAAAACCCAAAAATGAAACTGCAATATCCAATATTTTCATAAATTCATATGATTCTAAAATTTCTGAGTAAGCATTTAATGTAGCGTTATTAATTCTGTAAGTTCTGCTCATATCCAGAATTTTTTTAACAGAACATTTTTTAATAAGTTCCTCAAAGTCATTACTTACTTCCGGGTAGTCTCTTACTATAGATGACATATAGTATCTCGTCTTGCCAACATACTTATCCATAAATTTAATAAAATGAACAGAAGCCTTTTCAAAATCTTCAACTGTCAATTCGTCTTTAACTCTTTTTAACATCCCAATATAGGCCGGTGGAAAGGTTTTGTAGTCAGCATTTTTGCCCATTCTTAAATATGGTCTAATACCATCGACACCATTTTTTTTGTAACACAAAAAGATATCATCTGCATCAAAACTTATAAATTCAACCTTATAATTTCGAAGGTTTGAAATTGATATTGCTACCAACTCTCTTGTCGACGGTTTATTTTGCTTGAGATAATGGAAGAACGTATTGATATCAATTGAGTAATTAGAGTGGAACTCTCTTTTTACGAGCACTTCCGTATTTAAAAAAGGTACTTTCAATTGTTCGGATAATGCAATACAGTCCAGGGTATCATCAGGTAACAGTTTATTCGAATCTGATTTGATTTTTATTCGCACATCAACTGGAACTTCTCTTACATTTAATGATTTATTTATGTATTCAAGAATACTTCTTGAAGCACTTCTCATGATTCCTGATTGTCTTTGCTTTACTATTGTTACTGCGTTAAAAGGTATCAGTACTTCCTTAAATGAATCAAGTAAAGCCAACGCTCCAGATTCAGATAGTATTGCTAAGGTGTTGGCATCAACCAATATTTTATCATCAATTTTATCAGCTTCTTCAAATGCTTTATATACATTTCCATTGGAAATTTGAACATTAGTAAATGGATAATGATTATACATGAGCATTTCTTCTACGTTAGTTCCTACTAAAGTATTATATGCCGCAACTCCAATTACTCCCTGGTTAAAGAACCTGTTAATTTGAGTTAAATCCCTATCACCAGCAACAGATTTAAATTTCTTTATTAATTCTGCTCCACTTTCATTATCAGAATGTTGGATGACTTTAAACCATTTTGGATTAGGGTTCTTTGCATAATATTCAGCCATGTATTTAAAGGCTTCATTCGTTTTACCGTTATTCATACAAAATGCGGAATAAAATTGATGATATGGTGACTCTAAATCATTCTGGGCATAATCCTTAATTTCTTCAAGCTTTTTAAAGGCCTCTACTAGGTTGTCTTTCTCATTTAAAATAATTGAATAATAAATGTAGTATAGTTCAGGCTTATCTAGCATCATAGGTTGAACTTGTTCAAGATACCATTCAGCATCATATAAGGAATTGCTATTTAACTTTATCTCTACTGCCCTTATCAAATCATTATAATTTTCACTAATCTTAAACAATTCATAGTAAGCTTTTGCTGTTTTATCAAATTCCCCTTTAAAGGTATAATAATTAACCTCCAAGACAGCTTTATTAATTGGAGATATTATTTCTAAGTTGCTATTCTCATAATCATAAAAGAATTTATCATATTGTTCCATATTAAGCCAATGCATTAATTTGTTAAAAACAACATAAGGTAATTGGAATCCAATAATACTGTAGTGCCCTCTATCTACTTTTTCAAAGAATTCGTTCAGCTCTTCATTCAGATTGTAGTCCAGAAGTATTGCAAGCATGTCATATAAAACAAAAG
Source organism: Paenibacillus sp. NPDC057967 (assembly GCF_042887015.1). Lineage (NCBI taxonomy): Bacteria > Bacillati > Bacillota > Bacilli > Caryophanales > Paenibacillaceae > Paenibacillus > Paenibacillus sp. NPDC057967. The sequence continues at coordinate 289,517 of NZ_JBHVQB010000002.1, read as the reverse complement.
AATTCACAACAACCTGCTTTAACTTCTGAATTTCTCCAATTACCTTATCCTTTTCATCTCGCTTATGGAGAAACTGTATATAGTTCATCCAGAGAATCTCATCATTATTATCTCTGTTAAATTTCTTATAGTAATGAAGATACCTGTCCCATTGATTATCTTCTTTCAATGCATTTAATAAAGCAAGTTGAAGCACTTTATCATCTTGATAGTCATCTTCGAGTACTGAAACCAGTAATTCAATTCCAGTAGTATAGTCTTTATTATATGCATAATAGATCGCTTGATACTTTACTCTCTCATAGTCATCAAGATGTCTAAAAGTATCCTCATTGTAGATACCATTAATAACTTCAGCTTCAATGACATGTGTTAAAATATTTGGTTTCGATAAGTCAATATACTCCTCACATCGGCTTCTAATCTCAAGAATTACATCATGTTTATTAGTAATTGAAAGAATGTTAAAAAGAAATGGAACTACCATTCTAGCTATTGAAGGTAAAGTATCGCTATTCCTACTCAGATATATTGTCTCAAATTTTTCTTTTGCCTTCTCCAATTGAATGAAGTCAATATTATCAAGGGTTGTCGTTCCGTCATCTTTCATTACCTTTATTGATTCAAAATACTCACAAACTGCAATACCAATTTCTTTTGTGAGGCTTTTACTGAAATTATTTGACTCAATATAATTTTCTTTCGCATAACTAAAATCCTTATAATTAAACGCTACATCACCTAAATTTGCATGTATTGTTGCTTTATCTTTGATTCTAAGCCCTTCTTTATGAAGTAACTCAACTAACAGCTGTTTAGCTTCTTCGTAAGAAATAACTTTATTTGTGGTTTTTAATAAAATGCCTACTGCTATGGCATTGACATAATCAGGATTTGCTTTAATAGACTTCTCATTAAGTAAAATAGCCTTCCCTAATTCCCTTTTATTATAATGCCAGACAGACAGCAAGTAATAATAACGATGAATTTCTTGAATGTCCTCACCTAACGCTTCAATTCTATGTACCCAGAATTTAATCGTTTTTTCTTCAGCATCATTGTTAATGTAGCAATTCAATAAACCGTTGTATATTAAAAACCTCTCATCTTTTGAATAAAATTTAAAATCTATTGATTCTATTAACTCTTCATATTTTTCAATTGCCAACTGATTTTTCCCATCAGATATTAATTCTTCAATCGGGTAAATTTTTTCTTTAAGACTTATCTTAATTTCATTTCTAATAATGGATTCATACTTAGTATCTGCGTTTGCTTCACCATAACTATTAAAGTTAATTTGATTATATTGTTTAGTATATACAGAATCTGACATGTCAATATTACCACTTTTAGTCTTAGGTTTGACATTATACTGTGTCACTTCTTTTTTATTTATGAAGTTATGCAGGAAGTCTTTAATAAATCCCATAGTTCACCTCACTTTATCTCCTTATTCTCATGCGTACGCTTTTCAATGGTATACTGACTTTTACTCATATCAATTTTTCCGGATTTTGTTTTCGGTTTAATATTAAAAACGTTTTTCTTTGATGCAATAAAAAAACCAGCAACTGCACAAATTACCGTTACCAATATGCCAATCAACGATTCATTACTCACCTTAGAATTCTCCTTTAAACATCCTGGAAGTTTCTTAACTTTTAATTAAAATCCAACACATTATCCTATGAAAAACCAACCATATACCTTATTATATTTTATCATTTTGTTTGCATCTACTGCTACATTTTGAACTATTCTGTAAGACTTCTTCTTTTCCCACATCTTCTCTGATACCTTTATCGTTTTTTCCTGGATTCTTGACACTATATGTTATTGTATAAAATGCATAAGAAAATGTATAACCATATTGATATACCTCTAAACCATGGACCAACAAAAAATAATACAATATTCAAAATAATAAAGAGTCCCAATGTAATCCAATTTCTTACGGGGTGTACAAATATACCTTTTGTTGTTGATTATTCAATATTTGCGTCTCCTTCAAACTCTTCAATGACATTCTTATATAAAAGAATGATTCTATAAGTCATTAATTAAGATTAAGGTATATTGAACGCCATGGTCGAGTGGAAAAAGAACCTCTCGGAAGATGAATTCGCGGAGCTTAAACGATTACTGGACTTACGGATGGAACTGGAGATACTGCAAGCGCGGGAATCCTTTATGCAAAGATTTAAGATCGCTGGGAGAATTATGGTCAAGGTACTTAACGTAGAGGATCAAAAGGGTTAAAGCCGGAATTAAATAACTCATTATCTCGGTTCGAAGAGGAGTAAGGCTTATTTATTTTATCTGCAAATAAAACATCTGGCTTGGTAACACCGCTTTAGTTCACTTTTCGTTCGATTAATTTCCAGAAAGATAAAAAGTAAATACCAACACCTAAGCTGTAGATAGCGCAAAACACAAACCAAAATCCCAACCCCTAGAATGCTGGCTTGAATTCAATCCACTGTAAGTGATACGGCTCATTATATCATCTCAAAGGCAAAAAATTTAGGGTACCATTATTGGGTACCCTAAATTCATGTAAGTGTGGGAACTAAGCGTATTGTGATTCGAGTAATTGGGAAAAGGACTTGTACGTGCGATAGCCGCGTCCAATCATATTACGTACTACCCGTTATGCTTCACCGCCATATGCCGCCTTAGGATGAACGATTGTAATCAGTCTATGCATTCGTGCAACAAAGTGCTGGTTGATATTTGAGTAGTGAGTTACAATGTCAATGATGGGATTTCTTGTATCGGACATAAAAATGATAGGCTTCTTCCCAGGCCGACTCCGGCGTTCCAGCCCAACCGGCCGCTTCGTTGTACCAAGTGTCGTGAAAAGCATACAAGACCCAATAATAGGGCTGTAGCCTGTTATCGCCTTCGCTTGGAGTCACTCCGATTTCAATTTTGTAAGCTGGTTGTTGCATTGCCGACACTCCTTCCCTTAGTACTATTCTTTACCATATGAGGAGGATATACACGATATGTTGCCCAATAAATACGAACTAGATCTCGAACAACTAAAGAAAATAGCCCAAGAACAAGGGAATCGGATCAACTTCTCTTTTATTGTTATTACAATCAAGCCAAAACCGGATGAAATACCAAGTATTCTGGAATATTTCAACGAGCTTGATATTGAAGTTATCTTTTCCGACGTCGAGCCGGACAGCACGGAAAGCATGGAAAATTTCGAACCCGATAACAATATCAGACCATTCGACCCAAACAAGATTGATATCAAAATGGATAAAATGACGGTCGATGCGCTGATCAGGAGAATAAAGGATGGCGCTATTGAATTTACTACCGACTTTCAGCGTAAAGCGGGACTGTGGAACAATGTTCAGAAAAGCCAGTTGATCGAATCGTTGCTGTTAAAGATACCTTTACCGGCCTTCTATTTTGACGCAAGCGATGAAGAGAAGTATTTGATCATCGACGGACTCCAACGCGTCACAACCATCAAGGAATTCGTGGTCGTGAAGAGTTTCCCATTAGTGGGCATGGAGTTTTTGAAGGAACTTAACGGTCTAACATTCGAGCAATTGCCTCGTTCTCTGCAAAGGCGGATTGAAGAAACAAACATCAACACATATCTTGTAAGTCCGACTACGCCTCCTAATGTCAAATTCAATATATTCAAAAGAATCAATACCGGCGGTCTAACGCTCGAACCGCAAGAGATTAGAAATGCACTTTATCAGGGACATGCGACAAAGTTTATTGGCGAACTGGCGAAGCTTCCAGCTTTTTTAAATGCAACAGACCACAGCATCAAAGTAGACAGAATGCTCGATAGAGAATTTTGCCTGAGGTATGTCGCCTTCACCTGCTTGCCGCTAAGTACATATAACGGAGTCGTGGATGATTACCTAAATGCGGCCATGATCTATATCAACGAATCTTCTGTCAGCGACAGAGAACGGATTAAGAGCGATTTCAATCGCGTCATGTCGGCATGCCACAGGCTTTTTGATAGACATACATTTCGCAAGATGTCCTCTGACCAAAGAAGACGCCCAATTAACAAGGCGCTGTTCGAGGCCTGGTCACATGTCATGTTCGAGATGATTTCATCCGATTTGGAAATCATATTGAAGCATAAATCTACTGTCTGGAAAAATTTTATCTTTTTATGTGAACAAGTCACTTTCGTCAATGCTCTGAAAGCGAGCGAACGAAGATCCGTAGCTTACAGAATTAAGGCAGTGCAGCAGCTGATAACCAATGTGCTTGAGAAGGAGCGCGCCCATGATTAAAAATGTTCACCTTAACAATTTCAAATGCTTTGAATCTCTAAATTTGGAGTTGGCGAACCTCAATGTGCTGTCCGGCATCAATAGCATGGGCAAATCGACTCTCGTCCAGGCACTTCTCTTACTGAGACAGTCCTACAACCTCGGGTCAATTTCGAATGGACTGCACTTGAACGGAGAAATGGTTAACATCGGCATAGGTAGCGATTTGCTCTATCGTGACAGCGACACCGATGAAATAAGAATAAACGTTATCGGCGAACATCAAACTTTTCATTGGAATTATGCCTACACACCGGAGTCCGACTTTATCAAGCTCAAAAGCGAATCGAACAATCTTGGCGAGTTGGAGAAATTAAATCTTTTTCAGCCGAACTTCAGCTATATCTCAGCCGATCGCGTCGCGCCGCAACGGTTTTACAAAAAATCGTATCATCAAGTTGTTGACAAGAAGCAAGTTGGCTACAAGGGGGAATTGTTCGCCGACTATCTTGCCGAAGGCGGTCTCTTCGAAAAAGTGGCGAATAGTACGGTATTGCATCCGGGTGCTGACAATAGCTTACTCTCCTTGCAAGCAGAAGCATGGCTATCCGAGATAAGTCCGGATATTAAATTGGGCATAGAAGAATACAAGCAAGCCGGGGTTGTGGGTGTATCGTATTCAATTGGCGGTGCATCATACTCTTTTAGCCCGCTGAACGTCGGCTTCGGCATCAGTTATGTCATCCCGGTCATTGTGTCCATATTGAAAGCCAAACCAGGAGACTTGATCATTCTGGAGAACCCGGAAGCTCATCTGCATCCCCGAGGACAACGAAAAATGGGTCAGCTTATTGCCAAAGCCTGCGCCGGAGGTGTGCAGATTATTGTTGAGACGCATAGCGATCATTTGTTGAATGGCTTTCGACTCGCGGTGAAAAAGAAAGAAATTGACCGTAGCCTTATCAGGCTGAACTATTTCTATCGCCATGTTCTGGTAGATAAGGTTATTCACGCCAAATCATCACCTGCTATTCTTGATGATGGCAGTCTCTCCGATTGGCCAGATGGCTTTTTTGACGAATGGGACAAGGCAATCGAGGAATTGTTCTAGGAGGACCTGTATGAACATTGTATTAAATGAATTATCTCTATCTCCAATTAAATACAAAGTACAATCTGACCAAGAAGCCAGGAATATCATTGATCAATTCGTCGAGATGCTGCATGGTCTGATATCCCATTTGGGAATCAAGAGCATTATAGCGGCAGACGATTTCTACTCTTTCCGCATAACGTCCGACTATGGTATTCAAGAGTGGCTCAAGGATATATACGTCAAGAAGAAGGATAAAGATTTTATGCGTATTGTGCTCGGAAACAAGTGTACACGTATTCACAAAGAAAACTATGCTTTAAGTGAGTTTAAAGTACATGCCGGAGAAACATATTTAAGCGGAACTGGATGCCTTGTTGCATACGAACTAAACGGTAAAACCATCAGTTTGGTGACCCATTCACTATGGAGTGAGCACAAGATCAGCGGCATTCATATTACTCTCGATTCAGAAACAGAAGAGACGCTTTCCACTGAGGCGCAGTTAGATAACATCTTCAGTTCCGCCCAGGTAGCGCTTCTGCAAGATGAAGTCGTTGATCACACCTTTCAACACATTTCCTCGGGATTAGATCTATGGGACAATAAAGCGCTCCTGTTTCCCCATCTCGAGTTTTGCGACAGTGTCAAGGATCAGTTGATAGAGGACTCCCAAGGATTTCACTTAAAGCAGGTGTTGCTAAAGCTTCAACGCATGAACGCATACTTCAGGGACGATGACACAGAGTATGATCCACATAAACTTGGAATGAAAGCCCGTACAGAATCTGAATCCGTCCAGCAGGATCCTGAATTAAAGAAACAAAGAATGTTTCGCATGCCAAACGGGGAAACCCGATATTTCTTCGATCACATCAGCTTTACGGGGAATTACTGTGGCAGAATACATTTCCTTCCGAATAAAGCTAATAAAATATGCTGTATCGGATATATTGGAAAGCATTTGAAAACCAAAAGATTCTAATTAACGTATCATCTATAATATATTAGGCGAAATCATTTGTGGTATTATTCAGCTTAACGGGGCTATCGGCGAAAAAATGCTAAAAGAGCTGAAAAAGTCCAACTCCTGAGTACGAGATTTCTTTAATACATGACCGAACTTAATATCTACATCGTAATAGAAAGAATGGGAACGAGGACCATGCACGAAATCAAAGCTGAACTGCTCAATGCAATTAGATCATAAAAAACAAAATTGACGATGAACAAAATAACTATCCTTGACTGAGGAATCCCACATAGTCTGACAAAATTAAAGCGGGGTCAATAAGTTTGGCACGAGTAAATAACCATCATTATAACTCTGATAGTTTGGAGAGCATATTGTTGAATCAACTTTATCTAACCCTTGCTTTCAAATATTCTCCTTAAAAGTGATATGCTGGGAATCGATATCCTGCTCGAAAGCGGGTCCGTTCTCAATTCTGTGGAAGCATGGCCTACACCTTAAATTTCAACCAAAAGTATGAAAGATTTATTCTCACAAAAATTGTCTTTGCAACTAGAAATAATATCTAGAGAGTCTATTTTGAAGATTGGGGCATTAAACGTAAACGAATTAGGTAGAATACTGAGTGAGATGTATAACAAAGCACCTCATCGTGATCGGGAAAATCAATTTCTTTGGTGTTATATATGCAAATGTGATTCTCCGTAATAATTTCAGCGTGTAACGGAATCTGGGATTAACCCTTCATATGCAACGAGATTCAATAAAACTATTTGCTTATGTAATTCCTAAAGATTAAGATTATATAAAATCGCGAATTCTTTAAGTGGCCCTCATGTAGCGTTAACGCTGGACGGTAACAAATACGTCGGCAACGTCAAGTTCATCTTCTACGAGGACCACAAAGTATTTTTTAAGCGTTGCCCTTCCACTCACAATAAGGCAGAAGGAACTTTTTTGTCTAGAAAATCCCTTATTATCCAGCATAATCTCCTATTTTTTTATACTACGACCAGCTACAGATAACTGGCACAGACTCATTCTCTTCTATACTTCTATTTAAATAATTCAAGCCGAACACGTCCGAATGCATCAGCCATTTCCACAACAGAATTAAAGCGTGCATCAATATCTGCTGCCAAGCCTCTCAAAAGAAAATGTTTAACTCCTTGACTGTTACTATAGATTCCATTACCGTGTTTCTTCCCACATAGTATAAAGTTTACAATCTGGGCCAGAGCGTAAATTTCATGACGCACTTCGTAGTTTGCAAATCCCACCTTTGTTAAATCGGGATCATTGAGTGAGCCCTTCACACTCGAATCTTTACTCGTCAAGGAACTTTCTGGAGCTTTAACGAGACCAAAATCTGATATTTTTAGTACAGTCCATGGTTCATCAAAGTGATGAATTAAAATATTATGATAACTTATATCCCGGTGCAATATTTTCTTCTCATGAATATAGATGAAAGCATTAAAAAGCTGACCAATAAGCTTAAGTCTATCCTGCATTTCCAATTTAGTATTGTTAATACGAATGTAATCTGCTAAGGTTCCCCCATTGGCAAATTCGAGGGTATATTCATTCTTTTCATCATTATAGTTGTAGGCTTCTATGATATAGGGCGAGTTCAGATTCCGCGTGATCTCAAATTCATTTTTAAACCGCTGCAACTCCTTTGCTGTTAACTCAACCTTTGCACGTTTCAAGGCAAACCAACGATTATAATGTGGATCTTTATATTTAAATACTTGGGCGTATGAACCACCACCGATTAGCTTAGTTTGAAAAGTTTCTTTACTTGGTGAACGCTTGATCTCTACGACGTTCATCATAAAAAAAATTGCTCGATGTTCAATTAGCTCAATTTTTAAGAAATCCGCAGGAATAGTGCTGCCGCCGCTCTTACTCAAAAAAGAACTGCACCTAGATATCAACTCCATATAATATGAATCAAATTCAAAGGCTGCTGATGATTTCTTCAAATTTGCTTGAAGCTTTTGTAAAACTTCAATTACATCAATCAATTCCCTACTTGGGTCCGCATTGAAATGCCCCCCGTACCCATATGAAAGCTTTTGATTCATGAAAGCAAATAAATTATTAAATATGGCATGAAGTAAGGGGAATATTTGCTTAAGGCTCTCACTCTCAATGCCTTCATAATAATCGTCGAAGAATGCAGTTGCATCTTTCATATTTGAGAATTGATCGTTGAGCTTACGGGCTTGTACACGTAAATACTCATCAATCTCATGCATTAGAATAGCCATACTATCGACCCCACATATGATTTTCACTTACTTGCGCTATATATTTTACCACTTCCATTATTACCAGCAAATATATACATGATTGGCGTTTGTCTATGCATGAGAGCCATCCGAATTGGCTACAGGAACAATATTCCCGTTGCTGTATTCCTTTACGATTAGACCTTCTAGGGTTTTATATACGATGTAAGTGTCATTTGCTTTTGCATCCAGCTTGGCGCGATCTCCGGTGAGCTTAATAAACTTCTCTAAATCTTTAAATTTATTCATGGTTTCACCCTTCCATCACTAGTATCTACATTTAAATTAACTATATCATAGCAAAACACTTCTCCATCAAGCATACTTGTTTTTCTTATATCATTACTACAGAAATTCCCTTAAAGGAAGCCTGGAATATCAACAGGGTCTGAAATACGGATTCACTACAATAAATCCATAACCTCGTTGAATAAGAGGAAATTCATGGTCAGATAATACTGAACCTTTATTAAGAAAATCTGTCGAGCCTGAAAAAGTAACGTTTAATTAACTCAGCATATTTCCCGCCGCATCAATGATATCTATGAAATATACGAGAAAATCTTTGTCCATGTCATCAACTACTACGGTTGTATGTTTAATCTCACTCTTTAGTGGCATCGATCTTCCTCCGCATTCTTTCCATTACCTGATCATGGTCAAGTAATTCTGAACCTTCTGCAATCTGCTTCTCCGCTACTAAGAGCTTAGACTGTAGTTTAATTCGTGCTTCCATTCGCCGGTATGCCTCATGACTCATGACAACTAAATCGGCTTCTCCGTTACGTGTCAAAACCACTGGCTCATCAATCTCGTGACAATATTCTGAAAACCCTTTGTAATCTTGTCTAATTGTTGTTGAGGGCTTGATATGCATGATTAAACAACCCCTTCCTCATATGGCATTATTCAGATTACATGATGTCATCAAACTGACAGTTGCTGCTACTCTTCGCATTACCACTATTGATGTTACGGTTCAGCGTGCTATATGAGACAGCAAGTTATAAGGCCATTCTTTTGAGATGGCCCTTTCTTTGATCTCGATAGTAATGACCTTGCCCTAATAAAATAGTTCAAAGAATAAGTTTGCTTTCCTTTCCTAAAAGCAGTCTTTTTATATTTCCCGTATGCCTAAAAATAGTCATAACCGACATTAAGCATGCAAATAAATAAAAATAAAAGGTATTCCCGAAAACAGGAATAAATGAAATAGCCGCAAAAAGCAATGTTGCACATATTGTGCCTAAAGAAACATAACGGGTTAAAGCTACTATTATTACAAAAAAAACAAGGCACACAAGGGCCATAACCCAGTTAACCATAAATAGCACCGCCACTGCTGTAAGTGCTCCCTTGCCTCCTTTAAACCCAAAATATAACGGCCAGTTATGCCCTATAACTGCACCTGCTCCTGCCGCTAAAAGACTTACGCAATCTTTAGCCTCTCCCGAATAAAAGTAAACGCCAAGGAACAAGCCTATATAACAGGCAATTATCCCTTTTAATATATCTCCCGCAAGAACAAACACCGCGGCAGATTTCCCAAGTACCCTAAGAGTATTGGTAAGCCCGCCGCTGTTGCTTCCATGGCTTCTTATGTCCTTGCCATATATTTTCCCTACAATCACCGCTGTATTAAGGCTGCCTAGCAGGTAGCCTGTAGCTAAGGCCACAAAAAGCTTTAAGATATCAATCATAACTCTTCTCCCTTAAAATTAATTATTACGACTTATATTCTTCACAGCACCGCACTATCCTGCTCACAAAGAACCGGTTCAATCCATTTTTGGCATATATATTATATTCGCAACCTAGTGCCAAGACCCCTTTCCGAGGTGTCATTTTCAATTCCAGGAGTAACGTAAGAATGAGAATCATCAAGAAACAACAGGATTTTGACGTCCTACGCCGCGCCGTTTCACTTCCTGCGGCACTCCTCGTTCGGGTCGAGGACTACTTCAGCCAACTAAGGAACGAACTAAAGGACGATGCGGAGGACGAATTTTGCTTGGGTAAACATTTCTTAATCGTCGTTCTCGAAGTGGCAGATAATGTATGCGATCAGACTGATTCTATTTTTTGCACCCGTATCACTTTGGGCTTTCTGTCTGCCCCAATAAGTCGACGCTTACATCAAATTAAAGAAAAAGAAACCTTCGAAAGATGATTTTGCGGAGCTTGAACGATTACTGGACTTACGAAGAAAATTGGAGATACTGCAAGCACGGGAGTCTTTTTATACAAGGGTTTAAGATTACTGGGAGAATTATGGTCGAGGTACTTAACGTAGAGGAACCTCAATGGAGAGCTTCTTCTCCCATTTGAAGACGAAAGCACTCTATCATTACGATATCCGATCGATCGAGGAAGCACAAAGCAATTGAAGATTATATCCATTTGTACAACAACCATCGTCCGTAGAGAAAATTAAATAAGCTGTCTCCGGCACATTACCGAAAACAGCTTATGGGCAGGGTTTTCTAGATGTCCATTAAATGGGGGCTTGACCATACCCGTTGAATGCTTTTTTCAATATACAGGCGGTTAAGGCTGCAGCAGCATCCGTTTCAAGCTCGCGATTTGCGCCTCGCTTAAGCCGATTTGCGCCAAGTAGCTTTCTGCGCCGCCGAATGATCCGTACAGATGGTCGAGCATCATCTCCATATTCTCCGGGGCACTGCCGAGGAATATTTCATACATCTCAGCCGGCAACTGGGAAGGACGGTCCTGACGGAGCACGTCCATGATTGGTGCCAGGTTCACTTCCGTCTCGGCATAATCAGCTACGATAACCGAACGCGGCGTACCCGCGAGATCAAGCAGCAGGCCGGCGATTACGCCGGTCCGGTCTTTGCCCGCCGTGCAGTGGAACAGGACGCCTGCGCCTTCCGCTTCCACCATCCGCTCGAATACCTCGCGAAGCAGCGGACCGCATTCATTCAGCATGCTGACGTACATATCTCCCAGACAGCGAATGTTCAGCGCCGCCGTGGTCGCAGGATTAATCAAGCTGATATTATGATAAGCTATCCGCTCTGAAGCAGCGAATACATTGGGCTTCGTATCGAGCTCATGCTGGTGGCGAAGGTCGATTACGATGCGCACGCCCGCTCCCCATATTGCTTCCTGATCATCCGCGGTCAACCTATGCAAACCGTCGGCACGAAGGAAACGTCCCTTCTGTACCGTTTGTCCTTCAGCAGCTGCGTAGCCGCCGATATCCCTTACGTTAAATGCTCCCTTCAGCTTAAGAAGCCGTGCGTTATCATTTGTTGAAGTCGTCATTATTTCAGCCCGCCTTTTACGAAAGAGTCTATGATTTGTCTTTGCAGCAATAAGTAGATGATTAATACAGGCAAGCTGGCAATTGTCGTTGCCGCCATAAGCGCTCCCCACATGTTGCCGTCAGAGGAGATGAACATTTGCAATCCCTTTTGCACGGTGGAATTGTCCAGCTTGGTCGTCACGAGCAGCGGCCAGAAATAATCATTCCATGAGGTAATAAATAAGAGAATGCCGATAGAGGCAATCGGCGCTTTCAGATTCGGCATAATCGTGCGCCAGAGCACGCCCCAGTCAGAAGCGCCATCCAGCCTTGCGGCTTCGATCAGCGTTTTCGGATAGGACTTAAACGCATTATACAGCTGCAGCACCGCGAAAGCCGATGCGATATTCGGTACGATCAGGCCGGCCAACTGGTCCCGCCAGCCAAATCCGCTGATCGCCACGTAATTTGGAATCATAATCACTTGAAACGGAACCAGCCATGTGAGCGCGATCAAACCATAGATCAGGTTGCTGCCGCGGAATTCCCAGCGCGCGAACGCATAAGCGGCCAAGATACTCGTCAGCAGCTGCATCACCGTCTGAATGACTGCGACTACGATGGAGTTGGTCAGCATCCGGCCCATCGGAATGGCGTTCCAAGCTTGCACGTAATTATCTAAGGTGATATGAAGCGGAAATAAGCTTGAAGTAAATACCTCGCTCTCCGGCTTCAAGGAGGTTACAACCATCCAATAGAGCGGAAATACCGCCAGCAGCGAGAGCGCGATAAGCGCGAAATGCTTGACCGTCACGGCGGTAAAAGAACCGAAGGAGCGACCTGCCTTCTCCATGTATGTCTGCCTCCTCTAATTATCGAAGAACGATAGCTTCTTCGTCAGCTTCATAAACAGCCAAGCCAGCACGCCGAATCCGAGGAAAAAGACGACCGCGGCAGCGGAGCTCGAGCCGATGTTGAACGATTGGAAGCCGTACGTCCACAGCAAGTAGTAAATATTCGTCGTTGTATTAAAAGGTCCGCCTTGCGTAAGAACATTAATATACGAGAAGCTCCACTCCGAAGCGAACAATGTGCTCATCATCGCCATAAACAAAATCGCCGGCGACAATAAAGGCAGAATGACATGCCAGATGATCTGGAACCGGTTGGCCCGGTCGATTTTCGCCGCCTCGATATATTCCTTATTAATGCCAGTCATCGCCGCCGAGAAGATAAGCGTACTGAAACCGATCAGCTTCCAGCCCGTTATGAACGTAATCGACCAAATCGCCCAGCGCTCGTCGGTAAAAAACCGAATCGGTTCGGACAGGTGGAACCAGTCCGTAAGCGCCTTGTTCAATATCCCGTTCGTCGGATGCATGATCCAGCGCCATACGGACGATACCGCTACCGGAGCCATAATCATCGGCAGGAAGATGAGCGCCCGGTAAAGATTGCTCGCCTTTCTGCTGATATTATCGGTTGCAATCGCAATGATTAGCGGGATAATAAGCGAGAACGGAATCACGCCAATCGTATAGATCAGCGTGTTCCATAACGCAATGCCCATCTCCGGCAAGCCCGTCAGGTTAGTGAAGTTTTTCATGCCGACATATTGCTTCGGCGAAGTGGGCAGCAGATTCCATTGATAGACGCTTAACTGGAACGTTTGGATCAACGGTTTATATACCCAGAAGCCGATGGATGCCAGGGCCGGCAATAAATAGAGGTACGGCTTTATTCGGCCAAACCGCAGCAGGAACGACTTGCGTTCCTTGCTTTGCGGCTTGGCTCCCGCTGCCTGACGGTTCATTCCTACTGCTTCATAGCTCATCGCCTTAACTTCCTTCCTCTTCCCAAATCATGTTTGCCTATGAATGCCCTGCTTTCACTTCTGTTATTGGATCAGCGCTTGCGCGCGTTTTTGCGCATCCTGCATAATGGCTGCAACATCGCCGTCGCCTGCGATCGCCTTTGAGACCGAATCGTTCAGGATCGTCTCGATTTGCTTCCAGTTCGCGCCTGGATACGATACCCAAGGCTTCAAGCTGTCGAGCTGTTCCAGGTTCGGCTTCACAAGCGGATTCGCCGCTACCCAATCCTTCAAGTAATTCGGGTCGTCTATGATAGCTGGACGAAGGGGCAGGTAGCCGATCTCCGAAGTGATAATCGTATAACCGCGTTGGCTGGTTGCAAATTTCAGGAATTCCCATGCCGCTTGCTGCTTCGCTTTGTCATCCGACAAAATAAACAATGCGCTGCCGGAGTTGACCGGAGTCGTCGGTTTATCGCCAAATGCCGGCATTTTGGCCGTCTTCAGCTCCCAGCCGCCTGCTTGCGATGCGGCTACGAACGAGCTTTGCAGCGCACTGGTGAACAGCAACATACCGATTTTACCCTGGCTGAACGCTTCGATCGCTTCGCCGTCATTCAGCTTGCCATTGGCGCCGCTCTTGATCAGATCCTGCCACATTTGCACCATTTCAACCGCTTCCGGTTCGCCGAATTTGATCGTTTTGCGGTCGTCGGAGAGAGCTTGTCCGCCGTTGCTGCCGATCAGTGCCTGGATAATCCAGTCTCCGCCCGTCGCTCCGCCTACATGCGCGCCTGTCATGCCAGTCTTCTCGGCGATTTTCAAGCCATAATCCTTCACTTGCGCCCAAGTTGTCGGCGGAGCAGCCGGATCAAGGCCTGCTTCCTCGAACAGCTTGGCATTGTAGAACAGCACCGGCGTGCTGAACGTGAATGGCAGCCCGAATGTCTTGCCATTTAATTGACCGAGCTTCAAGCCGTTGGGCGAGAAACCTTTGAAGTTACTTTTCAACTCGTCCGCAGCCACGATATCCTCAAGCGGCTTGGCGTTGAAATTGTTTACAGCAAAATCAAGACCGTCGAACGTCAGCTGTGCGATATCCGGCGCCGAACCGGCTACGATATCCGCCTGCACCTTAGCGTTAATATCAGTAGAAGAAATCGGAATGGCATCGATCTTAATATTCGGATGCGCCGTCTCGAATTCGCTGATCAGCTTCTCTGTTCCCGGCACTTGGCTAGCAATCGCCAGATTATAGCTGTAAAACTTCAGCGTAATTTGCTCGTTTGCAGCCGCATTACCCGCATTGCCGCCATTAGCAGCATTCGTACCGGAGCCTGTCCCCCCATTGCCGCACGCTGTCGTAATCAAGGTGAGCGACACTAGAGCAGCCGCCAATCTTTTCTTGTAAGCCATTGTTTCTCCCTCTCCTCTGTAAGTTCATTCGAGCCTTTTGTTTGTATTCAAAGCTATTTAATACGATGCCTGCCAATCCTTAAGCATGGGCGTGCGCGGCATCCATTTTCCACTCGAAAACGACTTTCTGATCGCCCGCCATCGCCATCGGATGCACGATCATTTGTCCTTCCTTCACCAGCACGAGGTTGTAGCCGCTGTTGTCGACGAACTTCATGCTCTCATTGCTCGTCGGTTCGATTCCGAATGCGACGCCTGTTGCCGCAGCGCTTGGAACGCCGTGGAACAGCCCGATATTGTTGCAATGAATGTGGCCGGAGAGCATGCCGATAACGTCGCTGTCTGCGATCGCTGCCGCAAGATCCTGGGGATTGTCCAGCAGATGGCTGTCCATTAGCGGAGTCAGCGTAGGAACGACAGGATGGTGATGTACAATAATCGTTCCACTCGGAGCAGGCGTCTCCAGCTCTTCGCGCAGCCACTTAAGCTGCTCCTCGTCCAATTCCCCTGCATGCTTGCCTGGAATTTGCGTATTAAGGACGATCAGTCGCAGTCCGCCTTCCATCACCGTGTAATAGTAGGATTGTTCGGAAGGCTCTTCCTGCAAGTAGCCTTCGCGGAAAAAGGATCTCGTGTCGTGATTGCCAAGCGCGACATAGACCGGTACGCCGAGCTTCTCTTTCTCCTCGTCCAGCACCATACGAAGGTGGCGGTAATCTTCCGTGTCGCCGTCTTGTGTCAAGTCGCCGCTGATGACGACGAACGCTGGCTTTTGACTGAGTCTTCCGAGCTCCACGAACGTTTCACGCAGCTTCTTGGTCATGTCCATTTCGAACAGCGGGTTTTTACCAGGTACGTTAATATGCGTATCAGTCAGATGTGCGAAGAAAATGGGTTGTGTCATTATTTTGCCTCCTTGGAATGTTTTTGCGGCTTGTAGCTGCCGATCTCGCCAATTCCGTCCAAATGTATAACCCGGTAAGTTGGCTTTCCATCACGCACGTTAACCCATAACAGTACATTATCGCTTTCCGGCCCTTCGCCATGGGCATGTCCGCCGGTTCTGCCGAGCTGAATATGTTCGCCATTGCCGGATACGGAGTATTCCATCGCGTGAAGGTGACCGGCGAAGATGGTATGAGGCCGTCCGTCCAGCAAGCCGATCAGCTTATTGTACCGCTCGTTCTCCGACTTCCATCCCGGTTTGTGCATGCTGACAAACGTCCATTTCGCATCGCGGTTCTCTTCCAGCACACGCTCGGCGAAAGCCATTTGCTCGTCACTGAACGCGAGATCAATGCGGGACATTCCTTCCAGCTGCTCCGGAGACATGCGGCTTACCATGTCATTGTAGAAAGCTTGCATATGCGCCGTCATCTGTTCCGGATCGTTCTGAACGTTGAACGTCGTTTTTTTAATAATGTCGATAAATTCATCAGAAAGCTCTGTCGGAGGATCTTCCGTGTTAAGTATGAGGAACAACGCGTCTCCTGCCCGAAAAGCATAATATTCGAAGCCTTTTCTTTCCCGCCAGACGTCCAGCATCACTTGATTGCCGTAATCATGGTTGCCGACGACATGGAAGAAAGGCAATCCAGTGGCCTCGATTTTCTCATCGATATACTCCCATTCCGCTCTTGCGTCCGCAGCATCCTTCCAGTAGCCTTCGATCAAATCTCCTACTGACAGGACGAAATCCGGTTTCAAATCCGCTACAACCTCCAGCGCTTTCTCGAATACTCCTGCCGTTGCCATACCGCAACGATCGCCCAATACTGCAAATGTAAAATCTCCTGCCGCAACCTCCCGCAATTGGCCGAACCAAGGCCGCTTGTCCGTTTGGAAATGGACATCATCATACCATAACTTACCAGCATATCGGCTTGCTTGAAGTATTGTCACAAGTCTTTCTCCTCTCAGAACAATGGATGTTGTTTGATCGCTCGAGTTCAGTATGCAGGTTGTATGTAAGTGGATTGTTATCGCAGTCTAAATGATATGTAAATCTCCATGCTGGGCTAAAATGCAAAAAAAGGATGCCTGTTTATAGGCACCCTTCTTGTATATTAGGTATGGTTTTAGATGACGCCGCTCAGAATCAGCTGCTCCGTCGTATACTTATAATTCTCTTCAATGGCTTCTTTCGCCCCGTCATAATCTTTGCGCAGCAAGGCTTGATAAATTTTACCGTTCATTACATTGGCCCACTGCGGCTTGTGCTGCGGGAATTGCTTGCGGAAGGTAACCATCCGGCAGACGAACTTGCCACGGTAAGACTCCAGCACCTGCAGCATGTAGTCGTTGCCAATGGCGCTTAAGATTGTCTCGATACTCATTAACGAATTGTTGTAGTAGCCTAGATAGTCTCCGTTCTCGCGGGAAGCGTACTGGCGCTGTAAATAAAGATGAAGCGCTTCTAGATCGAATGCCAGCTCTCTTTGCTTAGCCACTTCCAATACAAATAGCTGCATCGATACGAGAACCTCAAGCATCTGGCTGAATTGCCGAAAAGAGATCTCCTTCACGAGAACGCCGCGCCCTTTAAAGCTTTCGACGAGCCCTTCCTTCTCCAGCAGCGAGATCGCCGCACGGACCGGCGTCCGGCTCATGCCAAGCTCACCCGCCAACTCGTTCTCCGACAGGAGCATGCCCGGCATGACTTCTGCCCGCACGATCCGGTCCTTGATTTGATTGTATGCTTCCCATTCTAACGAAGTCGCCCGCATGCTATCCTATCCTTCTTCTTCATTTGGACTTTATACTAGCAAACCGATAGTCATAAGGATAGTAAAGATATTGTAAAGTGAAGTGAATAATTGTGTGCTTTACCACTATACGACTCACCGTGTCTGATCTTAATCTATCCTGCGTGGACTAAGATGACCCTTTATCAAAATGGAAAGTGTGCTTGACATCGATTGCGTTGCACGATATATTTTGATCATGGAAAGTTAGCTTTCCATCAGGAGGGAAACGCATTGAACAACCGCTTAGAAGAAATTCGCAAGAAACGCGGAATTAAGCAAGAAGAATTAGCGGCCGCTCTTGAAGTGTCCAGGCAAACGATCGGTTCGCTGGAAAACGGACGTTATAACCCATCAATCCTTTTAGCGTTCAAGATTGCTCGTTTTTTCGGTATGAGTATCGAAGAAATCTTTATTTATGAGGAGGATGAGCATATATGAACAAAACGATTTTGTCTTATTTGATCACAGTTGCAGGTATAGCAATACTAGCAGTCGGTGTGTACTTCATCAAAACAATTGAAGATCCGCAAGGTTTGCTGCGAGCATTGCCTTATATCTGCGTTGGACTTGGCGCTGGTATGTTCGGTCACGGTATGGGAGAAATAATGCTCCGTTACGCTATGAAGCATAACCCTGCCGCCGCAAAGCAGCTAGAGATTGAGAAGAATGATGAGCGTAATTTGGCAATCGCCAATCGGGCAAAAGCGAAAGCATATGACATGATGATTTTTGTGTTTGGAGCCTTAATTACAGCATTGGCCTTAATGAATTTAGATTTAACAGTAGTAGTGCTATTAGTTTTTGCCTATCTGTTTATCCTTGTATATAACTCTTATTACCGCTTCAAGTACTATAAAGAGATGTAACAAATGGAGATCAAAAAATCATATCTGACACATAGTAATGGAAAGGAATGATGACGTGACAAAATTATCTTTTAGTGGACTAAAATATGGAGAAAGCAATGTGGAAATAAAATTATTGGTGGATGTACAAAATGATTGGTTTGAGATCACGCACACTAAGGAAGTGTCTCAAATCATGAATAAATCAACAGGTGAATATATCATAATAACTCGGAACACCTTGAAATATGAGGCTGCTTCATAACACGAAGAAACAGTCACTCTTCACCATATATATAAATTCATGCCCCGCAGGGAATTCCGCAAAAAACTTGCCCTTATTTATGATACGATTCACCGTAACAGGTCTATCGGCGAAATTCCGACGGTTTCCTGGCGGAGCTGGTATAGAACTTGTTAGGGAGATAAATAAGCCTCCAAACGCATTATTGCCCGATAGCAAGGGTCGTTTTATGCCGTTATAAACGAAACAAACCCAGCCTATAGTAAGGTCCGGGTTTGGAATAAATACATTTTTCATGGAATAGAGTCAACTTTGTAAATCGAAATATTCACAAGGTAGGAGCAGGTGGTTCGTCTATTTTCATACGGAGTAAACTATATGGCTTCTGCCGCAGGTCATCTCCATAATGAAATCTTGCCTGCCGATGTAATTGGTTCACGATGAAATATAAGTATTGATCTGGACCAATAGAAAAAGTATCCGGCCATAAAAGCCTCGGATCATGTGCGATGGTTTCCATTATTCCATTCGGCAATATCTTTCGAATACTATTGTTTTCATAGTCTCCAGCATAAACGTTTCCTTTTGCATCGGTGATCATTCCATCTGAAGCACCTTTTTCTCCCCAATACTTCACGTGAGATTGTAAATTCATATCCGGTATCGTTCGGTCTCTTAGGGCTTCCGTTGAAATCGAGAACAGATGACGACTGGAGAGAGGACAAAAATACAACATCTTGCCGTCCGGGGAAATCGCTATACCATCGGATGCCAATCTAAAAGGTGAAGCAGATCCGTCTTTGTTTCGATTCATCAGAATTTGACCTTCGACTTTTGGTAAGAAAAAGCGATCGGGCGAAGTTGAATTTGCCCCGTTTAACCGTCTCCAGGCATAACCGGTTTCTATATCAACGACAATAATAGCTCCTGGTCCTCGGGAAGACGAATCCGTTATATACGCATAACCTGCTTTACCAACACGAAAGTCAACTCGGACATCATTCAAATAAGTGGTTGGAAGGACAACATCCTCCGTAAATGAATATACCCTTCTTATGGTATTTGAATTTAAATCTACAGCGACTAACTTCGCCCCCCCTTTGATGGGTTCTGAGAAATTAGGAGCTCCCGTATCCAGTACCCAAAGCGTTCCCTGTCCATCCGCAACAACACTTTGGACACTAACGAAGGACGTTGTAATATTCGATGGGCTTACCACATTGACGTCTAAACTAGGATAAGGCTGCAAAGTGCCGCTAACGATTTCAGCCACCGTAAATTTAACATCGTCTCCCCATTTCGGAAAGCAAATAAATATGCGCCCGGTTTCAGAAACAGTAACACCTGTAGGCATGGCTCCGTAAAATAAAAAAACCGCCTCAAACGTACCGAAATACTTTTCACTCGGTAACATCACTTGTATAAAATCCTCCTCAACAAGTTCGAACTACTATCACCTATTTATATGTCTGAATGTGGTTCAAGTGCCTAAATAATAAAATAATTTTACGGGCCCCCCGGAAGGTTCGTGTCTATGACGGACAACGAGGAGCTGAGGGTATAGAAGAAGCCTTCAAAACCATTATTTAAGTGGAATTGAAGGCTCCCTTTGTTAGAATTGACCATTTAAAGTTTGAGGGGACAAAAAAACAAATTCGGAAAACATCATACGCAGCGTCTACATAGACAGACGACCATACCTCTGCATTAGTGAGCTTGACTCCACTTGTATCCGAGAAAGAAGGAGAAACTCTGCCACTACCAAAGCTACCGTTTTATTGTTGGTCCGGCAGATGTAATGCGTTTGCTGAAGTTTGCGCTTGATCTAGAAATTCCTCTGCTTGGGTCAATTGCTGCCGGGCCGTCTCCAAAGCTTGTGAATTTGTTGCCGCATTAGATTCATTAATCGAGCTTATCGCCTGATTTAAAGCGGTTTGCACCTCAGAAACCGCGTTAGAAGCATGCTGCTCCAGCGTATTGCCGCTCGAGTGAAGTGTACCTTCTGCCGGTTTTCTTGCATTTTCGGTAGCTAGATCAATTTTGTTTTCATTTGGCAAGATGATTCCTCCTTCCTTGAGCAAAGATCAATAACTTAAACAGAAATAAGTATGCGGTTGAGATTTTGTTTATATTCTTGCGACTGCATGGGAATATTCGGACCCCACATTTCCGGCAATCCATTTTAGTATAGGGATCCAATGCGTTGGAAAGTCTAACTTTGATCTAAGAAAGGAAGGGATCATTACTCAGTGAATATGTCAACGCTAGCGCCACACGAATCGATGGAACTGCACGAAGCGTTAAACTTCAAAACGCTCTGCCTCGCTAAGTCAAAACTTATGCAAGGCTTGGTCTTTGACCAGGAGTTGAAAGCGTTAATGCAGAAGGACGTCATTCTATCCACACAACAGATCGCCGAGCTCCAGGCCATCTACGCAAGAGCTCCATTCCAAGCGCCTGTTCCGAATAGCCCGACACCTATCACTCATTAAAGGGGGAGCGCCAATGAACACCGATTATTTAGACCCGATTAATTCATTAAATATGCCGGAGATGGCAGATATGACATTCGCAATGGACTTCCTTATGCGCGCCAAGGAAGGTGTGCGAAATTTGTCCATCGCCCTGACGGAAACGGCTTCTCCCGATGTAAGAGCGATGCTGCGCAATCATCTTATGCAGGGGATTGCACTGCACCAAGAAATCACGGAGCTTATGATTCGCAAAAAATGGTTTCATCCTTATGAACTGAACGAACAGTACCAACTCGACCAGCTTTCAGCGAAAAATACAGTGATGATCGGGCAGATGAATTTGTTCCCGGATGATACGTCGCGTAAAGGGATGTTTGATCGGACCCCAGATGAACATATTGGAGGACATAAAGCATGAAGGCGGTAACCTATCAAGGGATTAAAAATGTCGTGGTCAAAGAGGTGCCGGATCCGAAGATTGAGAAACCGGACGATATGATCGTAAGAGTCACCAGTTCCGCCATTTGCGGTTCGGACCTTCACCTAATTCACGGAATGATCCCTAACCTTCAGGAGAACTATGTCATCGGGCATGAACCGATGGGGATCGTAGAAGAAGTAGGCCCTGGCGTAACAAAGGTGAAGAAAGGCGACCGGGTGATCATCCCGTTCAACATCGCTTGCGGAGAATGCTTTTTTTGCAAAAATCAGCTAGAAAGCCAATGCGATAATTCAAACGATCACGGGGATATGGGCGCATATTTCGGCTACTCCGGAACGACCGGTGGTTACCCTGGCGGGCAAGCCGAGTATTTGCGAGTTCCGTTTGCTAATTTCACCCACTTCAAGATTCCTGAAAACTGCGAGCAGCCGGACGAAAAGCTAAGCTTGATCGCCGATGCCATGACGACGGCATTCTGGAGCGTAGATAACGCCGGCGTCAAGAATGGTGATACCGTCATCGTGCTCGGCTGCGGTCCGGTCGGACTTCTGGCCCAGAAATTCTGCTGGCTGAAAGGAGCAAAGCGGGTCATCGCCGTCGACTATGTCGATTACCGCTTACAGCATGCGAAGCGAACGAACAATGTGGAAATCGTAAACTTCGAACAGGATAAGAATATCGGCAACACTCTCAAGGAAATGACCAAAGGCGGCGCCGATGTCGTGATTGATGCGGTAGGAATGGACGGCAAGATGAGCGATCTCGAATTTCTAGCAAGCGGTTTGAAACTGCAAGGTGGCACCATGAGCGCATTTATCATTGCTTCTCAGGCTGTCCGCAAAGGCGGGACCATCCAAGTCACTGGGGTATACGGCGGACGCTATAACGGATTCCCGCTCGGTGACATCATGCAGCGCAACGTGAATATCCGTTCCGGACAAGCTCCAGTCATTCACTACATGCCGTATATGTACGAGCTGGTTACGTCGGGCAAAGTAGACCCTGGGGACATTGTTACGCACGTCATCCCGCTCAGTGAGGCCAAGCGCGGCTATGAAGTGTTCGATACGAAAACGGACGATTGCATCAAAGTCATCTTAAAGCCCTGAATATGGGTAAATAACAGGGGAGGACAATCCGAATGAATTCCAATTACGCTTTGCATGAGATGCTGGAGGTTCATGAGATGGCTGCGTTCAAGACCGTTTGCATGACCAAATCCAAAACCCTGCAAGCTCTGGTAACCGACCCGGAGCTCAGGCAAATTTTGCAGCAAGATGTGCAATTATCACAGCAGCAGCTTCAGGAGCTCGGTGGAGTGTTGTCTAAAGTGACCCTAACCTAAAGGAGGATGGAAACATGAATACCCTACTAGAACACATGACAGGGCTTCATACGCTGACCGACGACGTGATCGCAATGGATTTATTGATGAACGCCAAGAGCGGAGTCAGAAACTACGCCATGGCCGTAACCGAATGTGTCACCCCCGAAATCAAGCAAATTTTGATGAAACAGCTGGGTGAAGCTATAGACTCCCATGAAAAGATAACAAACTACATGATGCAGCGGGGTCAATACCATCCCTACCATATTCCGGAGCAAATTCAGCTTGATCTGAAAAATATTCAGACCGCTATGAACATTCCGTCCTGACAACGTATTCGTCCCAACAAAACGCGCAAAACCACCATGGTTCAGGCGCGTTTTTGATTTTAGCCGAAGACTTTAGAGAATAAAATGTCAGGCGGCGTTTCTTTTTCAATAGTGCCCCTCTTACTTCACTGCTAATTCAGAAGCGGCTTCTTCAGCTTCTTTATACCCCTTTTGTAATACTTCATCTCTATCCAGTAAAGCAGTCCCTTGCACGCGAACCATTTGATAATCCTCAATGCCAAAGAAATGAAACATGGACTTTAGATACTTATGGGAGTATTCCACTTCCGTATACCAATCATTATTGGTGTAGATGGACCCGCTAGCTTGAATAACAACGATACTTCTTCCATCGTTAAGAAGACCGACTGAACCCGTATCGGTATATTTAAACGTTTCCCTTGCAATCATAATATTATCCATATAATCCTTTAGCTTTGATGGGATATTAAAGTTATGCAAAGGATACACAATGACATATTTATTAGCGCTTTTGAATTGTTTTAATATCTCATTCATGCGGTCCGTTAGTTCTATTTCTTGACTCGTTAATTCTTCACCAGCTCTTTGTTTCTGCCATGCGCTAAAAACGGATTTATCTAACATGGGGACTTCTTCTTCGTATAGATTAATCTGCTCAATTACTTCGTCATTTGAATGCTTCTCTTTATATACCTTCAGAAAGTAATTAAATACATCCAGACTTGCTGAGGTTTTAGAATCAAATTCTGGATGTGCATTGATAATAAGTAGTTTACTCATGGATGTTTTCCTCCTAGTTGAATTTCCATCTCTATTATTGTCGATCAATATAATCATCGATTAATTTAATCGTCGATTGACTTAATCTATAATATAACTTCCCCAATTTAGTGTCAATTCATTCCGTTTTGTAATTTATGTAAATTGGCAAAAATGAAAATGGTGCTATACTATTTTTAATAAAGCTTTTTTAACATGAAAGCAGGTGTCTTTTTATATGCAGTATAGTGTTATGGTTGAATATGCTTTGCATAGCCTTGTTTATTTAATAGACATACCCGAAGAGGAAAGTATTGGAATAAAAGACCTTTCAGAATTTCAAGGACTTTCAGAAACGTATCTTTCGAAGGTCTTAGGTAAACTGACCAAGGCGGGTATTGTGAGTTCTACACCTGGCGTAAAGGGTGGATATAAATTAGCTAAGTCTCCCGAAGAGATTTCTTTTTGGGATGTCATAGAAGCAGTTGAAGGAACAAACCCCATTTTTCAATGTAAAAATATATTAAAAACGAATCTTATGTATGCAGATAAAGATTGGTCTTCCTGTGACTGTAGTTCCGGCAATCCTTCTTGTACGATTAACTTAACGATGCTGGAAGCAGAAGGATATATGCGTGAGTTTCTTCGTAAGAAAACACTTGCGTGGTTAAATAAGGAGCTCGCTCATACTTTACCCGAAAAGGTGCAGACAGGTACCCGAGAATACTTTATAAGAAAAAATACTAACTAACTCAATTATCATCTTTTCAAGCAACAAAAAAGGAGGGGACGCCGCCCCTCCTTAACTTTTTTTCTCGCCAATAGAAAGACAGCCCTCATGATATGACAAGGCTGTCTTCACAGTTTAGTATGTTATTTCATTAACAATCATCCTTTAATAATTTCAACCTTTTTAGCTCCTGGTGACTTCTCCAACACTAACGTAGTCTGATTGGTAACAGACTGATTCTGTGCTGAGGGCTATGGAAATCATATTTCTATTGCGATTGACCATGACCATACCTCCAATATCTATTCTTTGATAAGCGGCTCAAGCTAGTTGATGATTATATTATAACGTACTAATAATGACTGTAAAAAGATGTTTTTCCTTAATAAGGGTTTCCTCAATAACCCACCGAATTCCTTAAAATAAGAATATTTTCCTGAAGGAACGTTTCGTTTTTCTCCATCCCTCTGTTTTCACACCAAACAACGGAGCTGAAAGCATCGTAAATATCATATAATGGCAGCACATTTTCCAAAACCATCATAGGTCGAATCGATTGGTAACCTTCAATGAACGGTAGCTTTGTTTTCGGATTGGCTTCCCAAATATATCGATTGACCTTTGTGAAATCTATTTCCGACGATCCGCCACGGGCACTCTCGAAATCGATAATGCCAGCAACCTCACTTCCATTCACCAATATATTACCTGGTCTAAAATCCATGTGAACCATACATGGTCCGTCAGGTTCCGGTAAAGCAGAGAAAATTTCATCAAAGTGAAGAATACATCTTTCATACAATGCTGGGTCGAGAATCTCTTTGCATGGCTCTGTCCACTTTTCAAAAGTACTTTTGATATATAATCTCCAATTATTTTGGTCAAGCAACTTAAACCCGTCGGTTACATAGTAACCATACCCAGGAGCTTTAACCTCATGGAGCATAGCCAGATACATGCCAATTTGATAAGAGCGCTTCTCATCAATGTCTCCTGTACAAGGCGTGCCTTGAATTGCCGAAAGAAGCAATGCTCCCGTCGTCCTTTCATCCCCGTACCAAATGTCCAATACCTTAGGAACAGGTAATATACCCTCTAATGCCTCAAGCATTTGAAATTCACGATTTAATTTTTCCTTGTTAAATGGAATTTTCACAAAAACATTTTCTCCACTGGCAAGAGTAAGTTTGTATACATCGGAACTATATGATTCTGGAACATCATCAATGCTCAAAACGTTCAACTTTAGCTCTTCTATAACTTTTAGAATAGAACTCATAGGTAACCTCCTGTTTTGGAGCGATTCTTCCGATTTGTTTCTCTGAAAGTCGAATGGAATCCAACATCTTACATATATCACACCTGTCAAAAAAGAAAAAGCCGCCTTCTGTTGACGCAGAAGACGGCTCTTCACCCATTGTTACTCTATAATTCGACCCATCTCCAGCAAATTTCACTTCTTCATGCCAGGTCTCCACTTAAAGCCACAGTTCATACAGCCGTTGACAATTGCACTTCTTCCAGCGAACCCGACTAGGATACTTACAGGTAAGGACAAACTAAATGAATACCAACACATAATGCCAATGACAGCTGCCGCTCCATCAAGCATATCGCTAAACAGTAATATAAGAGGAAGTAATACCATCAACCCAAGTGTTTTGAACATGTTTGCAAAGCTGTAGCCCCTTTTATTAGCTACAATTTGCTGTGACTTGCATTTGCGGCAAATAACGGTATTCACTTTACTTGCGGTGTTCGCCTGACTTCCCGCTCTCTCTGTCTGGCTGGGTGTAGTCCTATTTACTTGGGGACTGGCCGTCCTAGATTGCCCGTTAACAGCCCTAGATTGCCCGCCAACAGCCCTATTTGCTTGAGTGGGCGTTGACCTATTGGGCTGATTGAATGTGGTTCTAGTATCACGTTGCACTTCTTTTGACTCCCTCCTGATGATCTTTTGTAGGTATGTGGAACTATTCGGCAAATCTTTCCAAAATCCTCTTTTCAGCCTTCTGGCTATGATACAATTGAATTGTTTTACATTTCACTTATTTGGAGGCGTATTTGAACATGCGACAAAACTATTCTGTTAGGGTACAACAATTAGGGGAAGGCGCATAATTGGCCCTATAAACTGCGATTCCCCTTGATCTTAAAGGGGTATATATGCAAGTGTTACATCGAAATAAAGTTCTCGATTCACGATTCATCCTTTGGCTGAGCATTTTGACGTTTTTCAGCGTGATGAACGAAACCATGTTTAACGTATCATTGCCGGATATCGCCGCTTATTTTGATATTGCACCGTCGGCGGCCAATTGGACCAATACCTGCTTCTCGCTATCCTTCGCCATCGGCATCGCGGTGTACGGCAGGATATCGGAACATATAGGTATGAGAAAGCTGCTGTTATTCGGCATGTTAATCTACGGCTTCGGTTCGATTGTCGGCCTATTGTGTCATGCCTGGTATCCGGGCGTGCTGATCGCGCGGTTTTTTCAGGGAGTCGGCGCTTCAGCCGTTCCATCGCTTATTATGGTGATCATCGTCAAGATTGTCGAACCGGAGAAACAAGGCAGAGCATTCGGTCTGATTGGCTCTGTGGTAGCATTCGGCGAAGGGATCGGCCCGGTCATCGGAGGTGCGATTTCCGGCTATATTCATTGGTCCCTGTTATTCGCACTGCCATTGCTGTCGCTGCTGGCCCTTCCTTTCGTACTGCGGACCATGCCTGACGAGATTTCGGAAAGAAAATCATTCGATATGACCGGTGCCGCTCTGCTGTCCATCGGCATTCTCTCGTTTGCGCTGTTCATGACGCTGTACCATTGGATTTACCTGACTGCAAGCCTGGTCCTGTTCGGGCTTCTCGCTCGTCATATCCGCCGGCAACAAGCACCGTTCCTGGAGCCGTCCCTGTTTCGGAAGAAAAGGTATATGGCCGGTGTGCTCACCGGTGCCTTACTGCTCGGCACGGTTGCCGGTTTCTTCTCCATGGTGCCTTATCTGATGAGAGCGGTATACCATATGCCGTCCGGCCTCATCGGAAGCGCCATCCTGTTCCCGGGCACACTCAGCGTCATCTTGTTCGGGATGCTCGGCGGGATGCTGGCTGACCGCCGGGGCCATATCGCCGCGATGTTGTCCGGGCTCGGCATGATTGCCACCGGTTTCCTGATCGTGCTCTTCTATACGGATCGGGCTCCTTGGCTTATTACAGGTTCGGTGGTCCTGACGTTTGGCGGCCTTTCGTTTGTCAAAACGGTCATTTCCGCAAGTGTCGCCAAGACGCTGGAGCCGGATGAAGCAGGCTCCGGCATGGGCATGCTCAACTTCGCTTGTTTCCTTGCCGAGGGCATTGGCATTGCCGGTGTGGGCGGGCTGCTGACTAAGCCATGGTTGGACTCCTCGCTGATCGCGACCGTAACCAGTCAAGCAGCTGCGCTTTTCAGCAATATCATGCTGATTTTCATTGCACTCATCACGTTTGGCGGCCTTCTGTTCGTCTTGTCGTACAAGCGCAAACGTCATTGATTTGCTCCAGGGATTTTCAGGACTTCATTGATTGAAACAGAAAGCCTCCAAAACCATTTCGACAATGGATTTGGAGGCTTCTTCATGCTTCGTTTATTCCCTTTATAACGATCGCTTCCACTCGATACATCTAAGCCGCCGCCTCGTTTCTAATGTGAGGATAATAATTTGGGATCCTTCTTTGCAATATAGCTTTCTAGAGTAACCCGATCAGCTAATGAATTGATGACTCCATCGCGGGAAACGGAAAAACCAGCGGCATAGGTCGCGATTTGAATCGCATCCACCAAAGAGCATCCTCTTAGCAAATAAGATGCTAATGCACTAATGAAAGCATCACTTGCACCCGTACTGTCGACAGCAGCAAACTCTGATGCAGGGAAGAATCTTTCAACATCTGCATTTTTCAAATAACATCCTTTTTTACCTAATGTGACTATGACATTTTTGACTCCTTGGGATAGAAGAAAATCCGCTTTTTGTTCTATAGAATTGAACTGTGGGCATATCTCCAAGAGCTCGTCTTCGTTCGGAATCAAATAATCGATTTGTTTCAAGATCGGATCTGGAATGATCTTGGATGCTGAAGGTTTGAGAATGATGGTTAGTCCCTCATTTTTTGCTATGGAGCAGACCTTTTCAACAGTATTGACCGGAATTTCGGTTTGAATCAAACAAAACTCTGCATCAGAAAATAATCCTGTCTGTTGTTCTATTTTTTGGGGTGAAAGATCTGCATTTGCCCCTGGAAGGACGGATATCATAGAATCGCCGCTAGATTCGACAAAAATATAGGCCTGACCTGTCTCCGTATCACTTGAACGTGTGATTCCAATCGTACTGACACCATTTTTCTCTAACTCTTGGAAGATGCTATTTGAGTCCATATCTGAACCTAAGCATCCAATCAGCCTGACCCGGTGTCCAAGCATTGCCGTTCCTACTGCTTGATTGAACCCTTTTCCGCCTGGAAGTTTTGTAAGGCTGGATATAAAATTCGTTGCTCCATTGTGCGGCAGTTGAGGGGAATAGAGATAAGTATCCATATTTATACTTCCCACAACAAGGATTTTAGGCTTCCCGCCCTCATCTGGGAAACCTAACGTGTTGGTGTTGTCTAATACCATTTTTTCCTCATAAGGTTGTATGGCATCCGCTCCAGCTATAGAGTTGATCAGTACATTACAGATATAGGCGCCAAAGTTAGCATTATTGACGGTGACGGTCGATATCGTCTTTTGATCTGTAACCAAAGAGAAGTCGTAGTCATTTTGTATGGAAAGCAATGAATAGTCCTTTGGTGATTTCAGACCGCTCTGGATAGCTAGATTATAAAGTTCAATAGACTTGTATAAATGTGAGGAAATAAATCCTGTCATTTGTCCGCCTATGATAAAGTCATTAATGGTTTCGTCAAGCGATGAAAGCACCATAGATTCTTCGAATTTTAGATTAGTGTCAAAAAGCGCATGCTTATACCCCTCTATAAAGGCATTCTTTCGGTGTCCTTCCCCTATGATACATGCGATCTTCGTGTGTTTCTTATCAATCAACTGCTTGGTAAGGAAGTAAGCTGCCAGCTTATAAGGCAATTCCAGAGAATTTGCTTCTCCGCCCCCTCCGACTATTACAACGGGGATGTCTAAAGAATTAAAATGAATACGATTTTTTAGGCTTTCGCCATCTACAGGTTCCCAGATAATCCCGTCCACTTGCTTTGTAATGAGTGAAGTCATGTTTTTTAACTCTTGGTTCAAATCTCCACAGCTATTCAAAATCAGTGGACTATAACCTTTGCGCTGGGCTTCGTTAATAATTCCGTTTAGCATCGAGTCTGTCGAAATGGTTGAATTTATCAAAACCCCAATTATTCCAGTAGAAGTCGATTTGCTAATACTAGATGAATAAGGAGTGTAGTTGTATTCATGGACTATTTTTAATACACGTTCACGAGTATCTTTACTAATGCTTTGATCTTTTTTATTTACAATTTTGGAAACGGTGGAAACGGAAACTCCTGCCAATTTGGCTATATCTTTAATATTCATAACCTTCTCCCCTCATCGTATCTTTTGAAACCTGCCAAGCAGTTGCATCAACGTTTTTGTTTGTCCTTTTTATTTTACAATAAATTAGAACGGAGGGACTGGATAAATAATCTAGTTGACATATCAATTTATCGATGATAGTCTCAGTAACAGGAAAGCGTTTTCCGAAAGCGATTTCTTAAATCATTATATTACATTTTTTAAGAGAAGGGCTACTATGAGACAATCTTTTTTTCGAAGGTTTCTTCAAACCCAATTTTCCACGAAAGCGTTAGTTTTGATACCGATCGCTGTAGGGATTAATTTAATTGGAGGCACCCTATCCTCAACCTTAAAGTTGCCGCTTTTTTTGGATATGATCGGAACGGTCTTGATTGCATGTCTTGCAGGTCCTTGGGTCGCCGCACTTTGTGGATTGGCAACAAATTTATTCTTATCCATCGTCACCAATCCAGTATTTCTTCCTTTTTCGATTGTAAGCGTTTTATGTGGTTTGGTAACAGGCTACTTGGTTAAAGCAGGCTTCTTTAAGAATAAGCTTGGTGTAGTGATTACTTGGTTGGCCTGTACGTTAACGAATGCGATAAGTGCCGCTTTCATCACGATCTTTATTTATGGCGGCGCTACTGGGATTAATAGCAGCTCCCTCTTTACAGCAGCATTGATCGCAACGACAAAAGAAATCATGCTTTCGGTATTTTCAACTTCGATACTCGAAAATCTCATCGACAAAGGGATTGTATTTCTAATCGCTTATTGGTTAGTAAAGAAAATCCCCCGACGTTTTTCAAGTCAGTACGCTCCGCTGGACAAGGATTATTTACTTAAAGGCCGCAAAGGGTCATGAAGGTGATGGAACAATGGAAACGAACAACAACTCTATAGCTGTTTTAGTTGGAAATTTAAATCCGATCACGAAGCTGCTTATCGTATTTTGTTTAGGAATTGGCTGTCTCATTTACCCGCTGCCCTTTGTTGGATACGGAATATTATGTTTACTTGTCATACTGGGAATATTAATCGGACAAGGAAAAAAGGTTTTAAAGTTGATTTTGGGTTTTGGTATTCCGGTAACGTTAATGTTGCTTTTCATCCAAGGCTTATATAGTCCTAAAAACAAAACAATGATTGCTGACTTCGGTTTTGCACAAATGGGACTAGAGGGCACGATGTACGCATTAAAGATTTCGTCCACTCTTTTAATCTTTTTAGCCGCATTCTACTTAATGCTGCAAACAACAAAAAATTCAGAGACTGTAGCCGCCTTAACACAGTCGGGGCTTAACATGAAAATAGGATATTTAATTTTAGCAAGCCTTAATGTTGTTCCTCAAATGCAGAGAAAAGTCAAGGTTATTCAAGAAGCGCAAGAATCACGTGGTGTTGAAACCTCAGGATCATTCATACAACGGGCGAAAGCATTTTTGCCGCTTATCGGACCGGTTGTTCTCTCCTCTCTGACAGACGCTCAAGAAAGAGGAATGACACTTGAGACCCGTGGTTTTGGAATCAGTGGGGACAAACCGACGAGTTATATAAAGGTTGAAACGACAGGCCTCGATATCGTCCTAAGAATGATTGCAATTTGTTTCTTAATCTCGAGTTTGCTCCCAAGGATCCTCTGATGCATTGGAAAAATAGTGGAGGTGACAAGAATGACGAGTACATTAATACAAGTCAATCATTTTTCTTATCGTTACAACCAAGAAACAGAAGTTGCTTTGAGGAATGTCCATTTTGAAGTTGCATCGGGTGAATTTGTTGCAATAATTGGCGCGAATGGTTCCGGAAAATCAACCTTATGTAATGCATTGGTAGGGCTGATTCCTAATTATTTTGTTGGATTTAGTGAAGGGAGCATAATCGTTGATGAAAAAGATACGGCTGCCGTGAGTGTAGGGGAACTTTCGCAAACGATTGGGCTTGTTTTTCAAAACCCTTTTAATCAGTTGTCTTATACCGCAGATACTGTTGCTGAAGAATTAGCATTTGGGCTTGGCAATCGCGGGGTTCCCAGGGAGCAGATGTTTAGCAAGATAAAGGAAATAGCCGAGCTGATGCAGATCGATGAATTATTGGATAAAAACCCTCTTGAGCTTTCCGGAGGTCAGGTTCAAAGAGTCGCATTGGCATCGGCAATCATTCTAGAGCCGAAAATTCTCGTCTTGGATGAGTGTACAACACAGTTGGATCCTATTGGCAGTAGACAAATCATGAATATTATTAAAAAGTTAAATGAAAGCGGAATCACGATTGTAATGGTAGATCATGACATGGAAAGGGTAGCTAAGTTAGCAGATAAAGTCTACGTCTTACAGCATGGCACGATTGTTCTGGGAGGCACACCCGAAGAAGTGTTTTGTTCACCGCATCTAGCAGAGTTCTCAGTAAATCCGCCTGATTATTATGAGATAACCAAGAAATTGATCAAACCCGGCTATAGTGAACGAGATTTTGCTTTAACAGAAAGTCAAGCGATTTCATTATTACAGGAGGTGATTCTCTATGAAGATAGAAATCAAAAACCTCAAACATAAATACCCTTCTGGAGGTGAGGCTCTCAGAGGAATAAATACTACTTTTGAGGGAAGTAACCCTGTAGCCATAATCGGCCAAAATGGAGCCGGCAAGACGACTTTTGCTAAGCACCTCAACGGTTTATTGCGGCCTACCGAAGGCCAAATTCTGATTGATGGTGAGAGTATCCATGATCACACGACTGCCTACTGGTCCAAGTATATCGGCTATGTGTTTCAAAATCCCGATAATCAACTTTTTCTAGAAACGGTAAGAAAAGAATTTGAATTTGGACCTAAGCAACAAGGCTTGTCCAGACATGAAATTAATGACCGCATTGACTTTATCTCAGATTTGGTTGGACTAAAACATCGGCTTTCCACACATCCCTTTGATCTCAATGCGACTGAGAAAAAGTTTTGTACGATTGGTTCTATACTCATGATGGATCCCAAAATAATCATCTTGGATGAACCAACTTGCGGTCAGGATGTTGAAGGCAACCAACGATTAGCCGAGATCATCAACTATCTTAAGAACAATGATCGACTTTGTATAACGATTACTCATGATATGAAATTTGTAGTTCGTAACTTTGATCAGATCATCGTGATGGCAAAAGGTGAGATTTTGAAGTCAGGCAATAAGTATAATGTTTTTTCTGATGTCAAGACTTTATTAGAGAGCCATGTTGCACCGCCGCCTATCACTCGTGTAGGGCAAGCGTTGAGGCTTAAAGATATCTCATTCAGTAAAGAGGAGTTTATCGATCATTTCGCAACAAGAATACAACAGAGATGAGGACAAATGAAATGGAAAAAGTAATTGGTGTTCCTGTTCCCAAAGAAGGGACAGAAGAATTCGAACGAATGAATAAAATGGCAAAGAGGGCCATTCCGCTGGTGTTATTGATTTTCACATTAGGTATTTTGGAACAGCAAGCGTTTGGCATGATTTTTGTTAATATTGGCGAACAGCTAGGAGTACCCAACTTATCTTCGTTAATCACGTCAATTCCTGGTATTGTATTGGGCATTGTGTGTGTTATTTATGGTGCATTAGGTGATTTTGTTTCACTGAAGAAAATGACCCTTTTGGGTATAATCCTTCTTATTGCTGGTTCAGCGATTGGGTTTATATTTGGACCAAGCAGTATTTGGGCAGTCGTTATTGCTCGCGTGTTGCAGTCTGCAGGCGGTCAGGTGGCAGGCTCCGTATTCCTGGTACTTGTTTCTAAATATATCAAAAAAGTAAATCGCGTTATTTACTACGGCATTTTCGTTGCTGTGTTCCGCTTTTCTGCCGCACTAGGCGTAGTAGCTGCTGGATATATCACAAACATCGACTGGCGCTGGCTTTTTGCAGTACCTCTGATTGCTATCCTGTTCATTCCTTCTTTATTGAAAAACTTGCCGAATGAACGCGCTAAGGGTGCAAATATCGATTGGGCCGGATTTACCCTTATTGGCGCTTTCGCCGCTGCGATGACCATGTTCTTTACAGATATGAATCTGTTCTGGGCTATCTCCTCTGTTGTTACTTTGATTCTGTTCCTTATCTACATCAACAAAGCTAAAAATCCATTTATTACGCCTAAATTCTTGAAGAATCCCGCTTTTGTCGCAACGATGACGGTTATCTTCATTGGTTACTTCTTCAGTTATACCCTGAATGCGGGTGTAAATGCGATCGGATTGAACGTATTTGGGATTGACTCTGCCCAAGTTTCCTTGCTATTAGTTTGGTCCATTCTCCTGGCGGCTGTTCTGGGATTTGTGTCTGGTCCCGTTGTGAAGAGGATTGGCCGCTCAGCTTCCATCATTATGGCTTTAACCTTCATGGGACTTGGATTGCTAGCAGTTGCATTCCTCATTCCTTACGGTAAAGTTCTGGCTTTGGCTGTAGCACCTTGTATTTATTACTTTGGTACCTCCTTCCTCTATTCGCCAATCGTGGATACCGCAACACTAACCGTAACACCGGAAGAATCCGGTCGTGTACTTGGTGTTAATGACCTGGTTCAAGCCATTACTGGCTCTGTTGGTGTAGCTGTATTTGTGGGAATGATGTCTTCAGGTTTTATGAACGGAGGAAGTGTGGCTGGTACGGAAGCTGGACTAGCATCCACCTATGCCAATGTTTTCATGGTTGGCGGCGGCGTTATATTCTTAGCATTGATCATTTTCCTCTTCACCAAAAAAATGATTTATGCACATGCTGAAAAAATTCAACAAAAAAACTGATTGACGGAGGAGATAACTATGACAAAGAAAGTGATTTTGGATTGTGATCCCGGACATGATGATGCATTAGCTCTATTGATGGCTATCGCCTCTGAAAAAATTGATTTACTTGCCGTAACGACTTCTGCCGGCAATCAAATTCCCGAAAAAACATACGTAAACGCTAAACGATTGTTGACCTTGGCAAAAAGCGAAAATATCCCCGTTGCACAAGGTGCTTCAAAGCCTTTGCGTCGAAATTTGATTATTGCGGATGATGTTCATGGAGAGTCAGGAATTGATGGCGCAGAATTGCCTGAATCTACTATTCAGGATTTGGATATCTCTGCGAATGAATTGATCGCTAAGATATTAAGAGAATCTGAGGAGAAGGTTACGCTTATTGCGACAGGACCTTTAACCAATATCGCTATTTTCCTGTTGTCACATCCTGAACTGAAAGAAAAAATTGAAATGATTTCATTCATGGGCGGTGCATGCTTCGGAGGAAATATTACTCCCCATGCCGAGTTCAACATCTATGTTGACCCGGAAGCCGCAGATATTGTGGTGAAATCAGGTGTCCCTGTAGCGATGTTTGGTCTAGATGTTACATTAAAAGCTCAAGTGTTTGAACATGACATCAAGGAAATCAGAGAAGTCGGGAATGATGTTGCACGAACCATGGCTGACTTATTGGATTTCTTCAATTTAACAACAACTCGTCCATTCTGGGCAGCTGAAGATCATGTTGAAGGCATTCATATGCACGATCCTTGTGCCGTTGCGTATATCATTGATCCCGATATGTTTACGGTTTATCCGATGAATGTACAAGTGGAGACTAGTGAATCACTGGCACTGGGCAGTACAGTTGTTGATTATGACAATCTGTATAAAAAAGAGAAAAATGTCCTTGTGGCGTTTGATCTTGACTTGCCTAAATTCAAAAAACTAATGATGGATACGATTAAGTATTTTTCCTAAAACAAAATCATGTTTGCCACTCGTGCAAAGGGCGGTAACAAGTGGAGACGAAAAAATGAATAAAATTACAGT
Organism: Paenibacillus sp. NPDC057967; assembly: GCF_042887015.1. Taxonomy (NCBI): domain Bacteria; kingdom Bacillati; phylum Bacillota; class Bacilli; order Caryophanales; family Paenibacillaceae; genus Paenibacillus; species Paenibacillus sp. NPDC057967. The sequence continues at coordinate 253,130 of NZ_JBHVQB010000002.1, read as the reverse complement.
AGTTGGCAGCATTAACTTTGATACCACTGTCCGAACAGAGCAACTACCAAAACCAGGTGAAACCGTTCATTCTAAAGAAATGTTTACGAATGGCGGCGGCAAAGGAGCTAATCAAGCCATTGCTGCCGCCAGAAATGGCGGACAAGTTAACTTTATCGGTGCAATAGGAAATGATGATACGGGAAAAGCTTTGCTTGGATTGCTCGAACAAGATCATATCCATACTGCAGGTGTCAGGAAGTTAGATACAACCAGAACAGGCAGTGCTTATGTCACGGTCAACGATGAAGGCGAGAACAGTATTATCATCTATGGCGGTGCCAATCAAGCGATTACAGACGATCATATCGATGAGATGCGCGGTTTGATCGCTGAGAGTGACTATGTCATCGCTCAATTTGAAACCAATTTGTCCAGTATCGAGAGAAGTTTTGAAATCGCAAAACAACATCAGGTGACAACGATTTTAAATCCGGCACCTGCGAGAGCCATAATTCCTGAACGGATTATTCAATTAACCGATATGTTGATTCCTAACGAGACGGAGTTAGAAACCATCTCCGGACAAGCTATTACGAATGAACAAGAGTTGATTGCCGCAACACAAAAGGTGCATGATATGGGGATTCCAACCGTGATTGTCACTTTGGGAAGTAAAGGCGCGTTCTATTCCTTTGCAAATGGACATACAGGCTTTGTGCCGGCATTCGACGTTAAGGCAGTGGACACTACGGCTGCCGGGGATACATTCATTGGCGCATTAGCGACCAAAATTTCAGCGGATTTTAGTAATATCAAAGAAGCCATTATCTATGGATGCAAAGCCGCATCGTTAACCGTTCAAAGATATGGAGCACAGCAATCTATCCCATACGAATCTGAAATCCTGTCTGAATCAAACAGCTTTGTGACAGAGTAACTAAACATTTCTAACACCTCCAAGAACATCTTGGAGGTGTTTTTTCGTTGGCAACTAGATAAGCTATCTCCAATCATTCAACGTGTTATTCTACGCTCTTTAACGATTCAATCATATGGATGCGAGTCACTTTCCCCCTGAGCAGCATATTGGATAGAATGGTAAGCAAGAACGCTAGCATAATGGATATCAACATGTTCACCATATTCAATTGATCCGGGATTTGCTGATGGGCGCTAGATAGTGCCTTTACAATGACGGCATACACATAGCCGCTTATCGGTAAAGCCACAATGACCGCGAACGTGGTCAATATGATATTTTCGAAGAAGATAAGCCTGTTTATTTTATTTTTTTGATAGCCTAATACCTTAAGCGTGGCAAGCTCGCGATTCCTCTCATAAATGTTGATGGAGGATATCGTATAGATGGCGCCAAAGGAAAGCGTGACGGCACTAATGATAAACATGATGAATACAAAGCTGTTTTGTTGCAAAATATATTGAGCTGATTTTTTTAGATCACTCTTATCCGCTATCACATCTACTTGTTGATCTTGTTCAAAAAAACTGCGAATGCTTATCAGATCCGCTGAATTGTTGGCTTGAATGAATAGCGAGGTTGGTCGGTAATCCACGCCAAAGCTCTCCATATAGTCCGGAGTGCTATAAAATGAAGGATTCGAGTACTGATTGGAAATGTTCAAAACCTTCATATCTACCGCTTTATGATTCAGCTCTGGTGCCGTGAACTTGATGTTAATCATATCTCCTACTGAAATATGATGTTTGTCGGCATAGGATTTGGGTACCAGCAAACCATGATCCTCTAAAGCGATTCTGTTGTCCCTTTCGTCAAAGAAATGAATGAGACTGTTCTCTTTTTCTGTAACAACTAAAGTTGCACTTTCTCGTTCATTATGATTAACGAACTCTACAGGAAGGGTAGATAAGGCATAGCTCTGTTTAATACCGGAGGGCAATTGAACTGAAGCTAGAGACTCTCCCGCCTTGTAATCTACTCTTAGATCATAGGTATACACCTCTTCAACCTGGTTAGCCACCTTCAGCAAAGCTGATTGGGTGCCGAAAGCCGTTATTAACAACACGGTGCTTATCACAACACCAATGGAGCTAGCCAAAGCTTTTTGCTTATTTAAAAACAGGTTTCTCAGTATGAGCTTGTAGCTGTAGGGGATCCGGCTCCAAAGTCCGGGGATTCTTTCTACTAGCAGCCGTTTCATCTTCTTCGGCGGTTTCGGGCGCATGGCCTGAGCCGCATGTTCTTTTAATAGGGCTCTGCCGCTTAAATAACAGGCCGCGATTCCGAATGCGCTGGAGAAAATAATGGGAGGAAAGATCGAAAACAATGAAAGAGAGAACGTGATATCAGGCAGCGAGTAGGCCCTTGCGTTCGATACCGTCACCATTGGAACAAATACAGCAGCGGCAATCGCACAACCTATAATTGAGCCTATAATGCTTACGAGCACAGGATATCCCATGTAATGAAGCATGATGCTTCTATTTTTCACACCCAAAGCCTTCATGATGCCAACTTGATTTCTTTGCGAATCGATAACCCGCGACATAACAAGAAACAGAATAATCGCTTCAATTACAAAGAGGACTAAAGGTATAACCTTACTCATCAATTTATTATTATGTATCGTTTGATGGATTTGAGAGTAATTGAACGTACGTTCTTTGCTTACCTGATCCAAGTAAGGGAGCTCCTTGGATTGCAGCTCAATCGACTTCCCCAATTCAGCCGTGTCGTAACCTTCCTGGACTTCAATCATAATTTCGTTATAATAAAAATGGTCTGCAATTGCGGATATAGTCTCTTCGGCTATATAACCTGTACCGTAGTTTTTATGGTCTTGGATTTCGTTCTTTTTGGCATACTCAACATTCTCGCCCAAGCCGCTAATAGTAAGCGTGATGTCTTTTTCATTCGCTCTCAGGCTGATTTGATCGCCGACACGATAGCCATGTTCCTCTGCATAATGGGAATCCAACATGATCTCGCCTTTTTTTGACGGGATGCTGCCCTCAATCATAGCAGGCGTGTTTATTCCATTTTGTTCCGGGATGGAATGAATTTTCAGAGAAGCTTTAGAATTCTCAAAGGCTTGCTCCGCATCAAAGTTATAGCGTCCTTCTAGCTTCTTAATACCTTCCACCTTGTTCAATCTTGCCACATCATCCTTGGAAATTTGACTGTAATAGACATTCAAGTCGCTTAACCGATGCTCTTTAAAATAAACCTCCGTATAAGCGCTCAGACTATCGCTATACGTTACCAGCCCCGCATAGAAAAAAGCGCCTACTGCGATAACCAACACCAACGCTAGCATTTGGCCTATGGATTGTTTAATATCCCTCAATAGCTTCAAAAATAGCTTCATCACCACTCAATCCCTTCAACCCTTTGTTTCTGATGATTGATCATGATGCTTTCTATTTTTCCGCTTTTGACCTTAATAATTTTATCCGCCATTGGAGCAATTGCGGAGTTATGCGTGACCAGTACAATGCATTTCTTCGTTTCCGTATTCAAATTTTGCAGAAGCTTTAGAACGGACTTGCCTGTCATATAATCCAGAGCTCCGGTTGGTTCGTCACAGAGTAAAAGCAACGGATTTTTGGCAACGGCTCTAGCGATAGCCACTCTTTGTTGTTCTCCTCCCGAGAGCTGGGAAGGAAAGTTTTTGATTCGGTCCGATAATCCGACTTTATGTAAAATATCTTTGGCATCCAGATGGTCACTACAAACTTCAGCAGCAAATTCAACATTCTCCAAAGCGTTGAGATTCGGAATCAAGTTATAGAATTGAAAGACAAAGCCGACACTCTCGCCGCGATATTCGGTCAATTTCTTTTCGCTGAGCTGTGTAATTTCCTGACCGCCTACAAACACTTGTCCCGTGGTAGCCGTATCCATGCCGCCAAGAATATTCAGAATGGTGCTCTTCCCAGCTCCGCTTGCGCCCAGAATAACGACGAATTCCCCCTCCGATATGGAAAAGTCTACACCATCCAGAGCCTTGATTGGCACTTCTCCAATTTGGTATTCTTTCGTTACGTTTTTGAATTCAATTAGCGTTTTCACGTATGACATCTCCTCGCAATCTGTTATCGACAATTTGGACTTAAGTACCATAATATAGCAACCAAAAAATGCTACCTCCTGCAGCCGATGTATTTTGTTATCCGTCCCCAGATGGAGTTTGATTACGTTGCATCCAGCTTCCTCGCATAAAAAAAGAGCAGCCTTTTTAAAGGCTGCTCCGATCGCATTAATCCTCGTCCGGATGAGTGATTTGGAGGAGGCTCGTGTTTTATTTACCCTGCCTGATGCGCCTGACGTTTCGGTTCATCAGATGTCGTACAACTCGGCTAAACATCATTTTTCTAAACGGACTCAGCCTTTGTTGGTGAACTGAAAAGAACGCATCTGGACTATCGTAAATTCCGAAGTCCCGAACAATTCCTTCCTTCTGCACGTATGTATCATTTTCATCCCAATAAATGTCCGGATTTTGAAAATCATCAGTAGCAATACCATACCCGCAGAACGAACCTGTACACTGACCAAATTTTTGCTGTAGCTTAGTTAGATAAGGAATGTCCAATATAAACCCCTCGATATTCAACCACTTGTCTTCATATTGCACTTCAACCCAGCTATGAACGATTTCCTTGGGCGACAGTTGATAGTACCATCCTCTCATCGCCCCTTTTTGAAGCTGTTTATCTATGGCAAATCCATGCATACGGCAAGGCACCCCCACAGCCCTTAGCAATGCCATAAAAAGAATCCCCTTTGTATTACACTGTCCGTAACCATTCTGCAGCACTTCCGATGCTGGAATCGTATCCTCACGGTTATAGCCAAACAGGATCTCGTCGCGGACGTAGTTATAAATGCCAAGAATTTGTTCTTTCTTGGGCAAGCGGTCCCATTGGCGACTGTTCATGAGTTGCTGGATTAGTGGGTGAGAGTAATTCAACAACTCCGTTTCCTGCAGGTATGCTCTCATTGGAAACACCTCCTGCACCTATTGTACGGTCAATGCAGACAAGAAACTTGCAAAAAGACGCTATCTTTGCGAATATCCTTCGCCGTCATCCCCAGCAGCCTCTTGCTGGTGGCGGCCAAATGCGATGGGCTGTCAAATCCCGCCGCCATAGCTGCATCTGTTATACTAAGCCCTTTAAATATACAGTAAGTTGCCTTCTGAAGCTTATGCAGCAGCATATATCCGCTCAGCGGTATGCCTGTATTTTCTTTAAAAAGATGCGACAATCTGCTGCCTGACAACCCCAAGCTTCGGGCATAGAGACTAACGGAGTGCTCAGAATCGGTGCATGCTTTCACAAGCTGTATGAACTCCCTTATCCTCGGATCAGCAATAGCTGCGTTCACATGCTCCACACCCAATAGCTCCATAAGTTGTCCCAGAAAAGAAAGATAGCTTTCGCTATCCTTCACGTTAGGATACTCTTTGGCCACAAATTCGCGAACGGCCTTTATCTTCCCCGGCGGAAGCACTCCATACTTCTGATTCCCCATTACTCGCTTAAAGCTTGCTGCCATATCAGAAGTGCTGTCCATTAGAAGCAGCATTAACGGGTGTCCTGATCCTTTTAACCGATGAACAACGTTGGAATTGATAATAATGCCGGAGCAGCTTAAGCTTTGCCCTTCTACATCAATTTCAAATTCATTCTCCAAGGAAATGGTCACCTGCAAAAAAGAATGCCGATGTTCTTCCGCAGCAATCGTATCGGATAGCACCAGCAAGTGATGATCCGCTCCATACAAAATCATCATCGTCTAATCACTCCATGTAATATATGCATAGCTTTATCGCTATTCTACTAGCCCTTATTTTTTCTGTCTAACTTAGTTCATACCTGTGTATAAAAATAGAGAGCCCCTAAGGCTCTCTATAAGCTGGTTGCATTAACCCTTTATCATTCACTGGTTGATCATAATATTGCGACTGAAAAGGCGATTGCATTTGATCTCGCAATGGCGCTGCTGGCTGAGTGGCTTGATACGGCTCATCCACATACATGATTCTGCGCTGAATCTGCATGAGCCCATTCACGACGCGAAGCGCGATCCAAAACAGTACAAGACCCACGCCTACGTACAGCATATATTGCTGATTATAGGTCCAATCGATATTGAAATAACTGAACAGGCTATTCTCCAAAATATCAACCTGAATTTCTTTCATCAAAATGATGTGCACGACTGGAAGAGCAATAAGCCCAAGCCCTAGTGAAAGCACCGTTACCATAATGACAAAGAATACAATGCCTGTTACAAATCTCAGCAGGATGAGCATCAGGTTACGAATGAACAGACCGCCGTCAAAACCCCTCACCATTCGCATAAACCAGCTATACCCGGCTTCAGACTCTTGATTGTTGCTATGCGTAACAGGAGCTGCCGGCAAGCCCAAAATGTGGCGAATCATGCTTTGTTCAAAACTCACAATCCCGTTCAACATTTTAGCTACTCCAAAGAACAGCGGTATTCCGATAAAGATTGGCGTTAAACCGATCGATAGAGTAAGCCCCGTTATCGCTACTGTAAAATAGATAATCCCTAACGGGAGAGACAGCAACAAATAAAGAATCGTTGCATAGGTTTTGGGATTAAAGAGCACCCAGTTTACTTTGCCTGTCGGTGCTTTGGCTGCCGCTTCAGTTGACTTCATATTCAAACACTTCCTTTGGATTCATAAGTTCACGCTCAAAGTTATAAATCCATTGTAACCGCCATAGTCCATCGTTATAACCGTCTTTGGAAGTGTCAAAAACCCCGCCTTTAGTCTAGGACCCCGCGAATACCTTTCTCAATCGGCTTCCCGAGAAGATGCTGCTCACCAGCAGTACAAATCCGCCAAACAGATAAGGCAGGTTGACATGAACCTCAAACAAAATACCGGCCAGCATCGGTCCAAATATCATGCCAAGACTCGTATACGCATTATTCATCCCTGCCACAAACCCTTGCTCATCTCCAGCTACTTTCGACAGCAGCGTATTGATCGTGGGACGCAAAATATTGGTGAAGGTAAAGAAAAGCATCGTCACTGCCATGACATAATAGAAATGGCCTGAAAATAATAAACATACAAGGGATACCGCCGACAACAACAGCATGGCGCCAATAATCCGTTTTTCCCCGAATCGTTGTGTAATTCGCTCGGTCAACAATAGTTGGTTCAATGTGCCGATGAGCGAGCATACGGTCAGCAGTATAGCGATTTCACGCGTCGAGAATCCATACACCTGTACGACAAACAGCGGAAAAATCGCTTCAAAATGCGTCAAACCAAAGGTCATAGCGAAAACAATGAGCAACAGGAAAAAGTAGCGAGTACGAACCGAAAGCACAATTTGCCGGAAAACATTCTCCTTCTTTTCCTTCACTTGCTGACGCATCTTGCGTATGTCCGCCGACAGCGATTCAGGTAATCCCCACAGACTGCAAATCATCGCCACAAGCCCTACACATGCAGATACATAGAATGGCGCCTTGATGCCCCATTCTGCAAGCAGTCCTCCGACTCCCGGTCCAATAATAAACCCGGACGTCATCGACGCGCCTAACCAGGACATAGACTTGCTGCGCTGATCAGCTGTAGTAATGTCGGCAATGTACGCAATAATGGACGGGATTAAGGCTGCTGAGCCTACTCCGCCGATTAATCGCGATACGAATAATAAAGTAAGATCGCTTGCTAACGCTGCAAGCAGGTTGGATAGTGCGAACAGGATCAAACCGATAATAATCATCGGTTTACGGCCGTAACGGTCTGATAAATTGCCTGCAAGGGGTGAGAATAGAAACTGGGTCAGGCCGAAGCAAGCGACCAAATAACCCGCAGCCTGTCCGCTTGCCGAAAACATCTCGAGAAGCTCCGGCACGATCGGAATGACAAGACCCATACTTAGATTAGCGAGGAACATATTCAACAACAGTAACGGGAATGCTGACTTCTTTAACATAAAGGACCACCTATACGAATTGGATAAAAAACATGCAGCGGAAACTAAGCAAACAACAGTCCCCTCTCTAGCTGTGCATTTGTATATGTTAGCATGTCGCCTTCGACAATCCTAATATGAAAAACATTTGCAGACTTAATATTTTTGATATATATGGAGAATGCCTCTGTACAAAAAAAAGAACACCCCTGGAATTGAGGGACGTTCTCTGATACTAATCCACCCATATTCTATGTATATTCGGTTCATCCTCTAAGAAGGAGAGCCGATATACATCAGGATTGGATAGTGTCTCTCATTCTTTGAACCCGATTCGATGATCGAAATACTTTAACATAAGCGATATCAGGTTGCCATGTGACACGACTACAATATTGCTGTTCTGGCTATTCAGTACTTCCTTGACCACACTGATGGCACGGCCCATTGCGGCATTGCTGGATTCCCCGCCTTCATAACATAAGTCGAGATCTTCGTATGTCTGAAGAAGCCTATCACGCCACTCGGGATGGTTCTTACCTGATAAGACCCTCTCAGACAATCTTTCCTCCAAAACGATCTCAATGCCAAGCTTATCGGCCAGTGGGGTTATTGTCCAGTAAGCTCTATTGAACAGACTCGAAATGATAGAATGGAAGTCTCAGCTCTCCGCCGATCCGCTCTACCTGGAATGTAATATGCAGGAGTGACGGGTCAGCGTCCGGTTTGTCGCATAGATATAACAGATTGGACACTCTTGTCATTAGACCTGTCTCCTCCTCTAGTTCTCTTACGATAGCCTCTTCCAGCGTCTCCCCCTGCTCTACTCTGCCTCCCGGCAACGACCATGCCCGCTCAGACGTCACCCTTTGCTTCACCAATAAAACTTTCCCGTCCTCCCTGTTACCCTCACCTGCAATAAATTGCCCATGGAATATGCCTCCTTCGTTACTTAAAGAGCCGCACACCAGCCCTTTTGGGCGTCTGCGCGGCTCACTAGCTTATAGCGTATAAATTTGTGTTACCGTGCCATTTGTAAAAGCGACATATTGACTACTGCCGTAGCTCCACACTTCAATCGTTGTCTTCTCGCTCGTTAATTTGGAAATATCATTAGGCCGTCCCCATGAAAACTCCACTTGCGTCTTGTTCATTCCAATGGAAATCTTTGATGCCTTAATGGAATTCCATGTTGCGGCCGACCAGTTATACTTCTTATACGGGTCGTACGACAAGAACGTATACGAATCATCCAAAACTCGCGAGACAAAGTCCTTCGACATGATGTCAGATTGCAGCGTATTCCCTTTGGCATCCTTAAAGACTACCTGGAAATTGTCGCTGCCTACTGGAACGATGTCTGTTACCGTAACCTTGGAGAATCGCTCCCAGTTTTTATAACTGTTCACCCATAACGACTTATTCAAATACTTAACAAGCGTGCCCTGCGCATCTTGCTTCTTGATTTTCGGCGTGTCAGCCGACTCTATAATCATAAATGCAGAACCAAACGATACTTTCATTTGCTTGAGCTTGGCATCCCACTGCAGCTTCGCACCCAATGACTTGGACAATAGGCTTGCCGGGAACAATGCTTTGCCCTTCTCTTCGCGAACTGCCTGTTCCATGGCAGTATCTTTGCCGTTCACCTTCGCGTTCTTCTGCCCAACCTTTAGTTGAATAGTCGTCGTACCAATCGTGACGTCATATGTCTTGCTGGCTGCCGTGTAAGCGACGGTGCCTCCAAGCGATTGGAACACGGATTGAATCGGCAAATAAGTGACGTTGTTGATATTGACGGCCCCAGTTAAACTTTTTCCAAGCTTGGCTGTAATCGAAAGAGTTTGGCTTTTCCCGCCTGCCTTTACGGTTACCTTCGCCTCACCTACACCTGTCACCTTATAAGAGCCGTCCTTTGTTACTTTTAACAATTGCGGCTTGTCAATCTCAATGGAATAGCTCTTGTTCGATAAAGTCTCTTTATACCCGTTGCTGTATTGTTGAACAACCTTGAAGTATATTGTATTCCCTACTGACGGCTGCGCATTCGATGTTGTGAATGTAATCCCGGTCGCTCCTGGGGCCTGGATGTTGGTAACTTTATCGCCGACATGAACCTTCCAGCTGCCATCTTGATGCTTGACTAGCATAGTGATGTCATTACTCTTTACAATAATCGAACTATTGGAATCGTCCGGTTTTTTGGTTTCATGCAAGGTTCCAGAATAAGGAACAGCTTTTACTGCTGTTTGAATTCCTTTCACTTGCTTCACGAGTTTATCTTGGTCTGTGTAGCTGCCAGACAACCACACGGTTCCGTCTTTCTTGGTAACCACAAGCGCATTGTCCGAGTTGTATTGGATATGAGCGGCATCATTCGTTAATACTTTGGGACGGAAGGTAACCTTTCCGTCGTTGTAATCGAAGTGATGAACTTTCACCACCACAACTTTGCCTGTGTTGTCCATATAAGCAACGTCATTATCGCCCGTCATTAGTAAAGACACAATGGAGTTAGGATCTTCAACCTTATCCACCACAGCGTCACGAATATACGAATGATAGATCTCACCGCTAGTCGTCAAATAAACGTGGTCCATAGAATTTCTTTCGTAAAGGACAATATTCTTCAGTCCCTCTATTTGCTCGCCGTTATAATACCAAACCGTTCCATCCTTTTTTATATAAGCACCGTACGCTAAGTACTTGATACCGTTTTGGCTCTTGTCAACTGTTGGAAGACCATGATTGTCCCAGGAAATAAGCTCTCCTTTGCTTGTTAAAGCATAGCCATACGGTTTGCCAAAAGAAGTGGCGTCTATACTGGCTTTCATATACCCGGTTGCTACCCAAGGCCGCTTCAGCCAAAGAGTGCCATCCTCCATCAAAATCATATCGCCTTTTACATCCGCAATCCTTGTAGCTTTTGTCTCCGCCTGTGCTGCCCCAACTGTCGGAATCAAACTGACCAGCAGGAACAAGCTCAACATCATTGCTGCCAACTTCCTCATCTTACTATCCCCTTTTCCATAGTCATCCAGACAATCGAGATAATTCGATATATATGCCAAAAATTCCTTCTTTTTTGACAAAAGCTTTCACTTATCCCATTCAAAATATGGGTTATTAGTAGCAAGTAAACTCTGGAGCCGCTTGACCTTAGGTCTAACCTAAGCTGTATCGTGGATTTCATACCCTACACGAACAGAGGATGAAGCGGAATGAACCAGTTGAAAACGCGGATAACAGCTCTTGATTATGCAAGAGCGTGGGCAATCTTTGGCATGATAATCGTTAACTATAAGCTTGCCATGCAAGCAGGGAATGACGGATCGGAACTATTGCAAAAGATCGCAGGTTTATTAGAGGGGAGGGCATCTGCCCTATTTGTCCTGCTTGCCGGTATCGGGGTGTCGCTCATGACCTCGAAAGCCCGGATGACAAAGAGTGAGGAGTTGATTCGGCGCAATCGGTATAGCCTATATAAAAGGGCGGCTTTCCTGTTCATCGCTGGCATGCTCTTACTGTTGCTGGAATGGAACGCAGATATTTTGCATTACTATGCGGTATTCTTGCTTGCCGCAACGCTGCTCATAACGACGTCAGACAGACGTGTATTGGGACTGTTTATCTTTGTCCTGATTACTGCTCAGTTATTGCTGGTCCTGTTCGATTACACCAAGGGATGGGACGCGGACTTTCAATCGTACGCAGGCTTTTGGACCTTGGAAGGCTTCACCCGCAATCTGTTATTGAACGGCTTCCATCCTCTTTTTCCTTGGTTCGGCTTTCTCCTCATTGGCATGTGGATAGGCAGAAAGGAGTGGCTGAATCCGCATAACCGTTTGAAAGTATTGCTGTATTCCTTGTCTGGGGCCGTTGTGATTGAATCTCTTTCCTATTTCCTGATTAAATGGGCCTCTCCCGTACTGGGAAGCGAAGCGGCGATTTATCTATTTGGGACAAAACCGATGCCTTCTACTATGCTGTATGTGCTCTCCGGCATTTGTACCGCTATGGCATTCCTTGCGCTCTGCCTGTATATCGTAGAGAAATTCGAACACTCTATGCTGACCCAAGCGATGATTCATACCGGGCAGCTCTCTTTGTCCCACTATATTGGACATATCTTGCTTGGTCTAGGGCTGCTTGAATCGGCAAGCTATTTGGAGAATGGCAGCCTAGTGTTTGCAATAGCTTACGCAAGCTTGTATTTTATAGCAGCTATTGTCTTCTCGCATTGGTGGAGAAAACGGATGGCAAGAGGGCCAATCGAGTGGGTGATGAGGAAACTAGGCTAACGCTGTGGAGCGCTCAACAAAAGAAACCTCTCGCATGTTGAATAAGAAACTTCAAGATGCGAAAGGCTCATTTGCCTTGATGCTTAATCCGTTGCAAGTTTTGAATAGATACTGATATCCTTAAAGGTCCCTTTTATTTTTTCATACTGTCTTAAGGTGCCCTCGTGTGTAAAGCTCAGCTTTTGTAACACTCTAATAGAATTCACATTTGGGGGTTCAACTTTGGCTTCAATTCGATTCAGCTTCAAAGTCGAAAAGGCGTACTCTACCAACGCACCGATAGCTTCCGTTGCGTAGCCCTTGCCCCAATAGCCTTTTGCAATGTCATAACCGATTTCTGCCTTGGCATGCTCCATATCCAGGAAATTGTATCCGCCAGAGCCAATGATCTGGCCGGACTCCTTCTCGATTATGGTGAAACGAATCGCCTGGTCATCCTCAGAGAGATTGTTCAGGAACTGAATCATTTCTCTAGCCTGGTTCTCATCTGCAAATGGATCAATATTCATAAATTCGATTACATCCGGATCAGACCAAATGCGAAACAAACTGGCCGAATCCGAAACGTCCATTTTACGCAAATAAAGGCGTTCTGTGTGCAGCTCTGGGTTCAATGTAGTGCCTCCAATATGAATACTGTTATTTCATTTTAACACATTGCTCTATAGCAACCGTAATATCACCCTCATGGTAAAACTCGATCACATATTGCAATGGATTATACACAAAAGTATCGAAGTCTACAGCCAATACATGGTCTAGTGCACGAAGAACGCTTTGAAGATTAGCGTGGAGAACCGGATGGTCACCGCTCCATATTATAAATATCGGCAAGCTATGATCGATGTTCAACGCCTCTAATAATGTGGGTATATCTTGTGCTGCCCGTACCTCATGATGCGCAATCTGATCCCAATGGATTCTCCCCCAGGCCGTGAATGGATATGCTCTCACTAATTCTTCCCGCATAGACTCGCTTGCTTCCTCTGAGAAAATACGCACATTATCGCCCAGCTCCTGCAAGCATTCTTCAAATAAAAGCCCATACGAGCGAGTTTGCTTAGCCTTTTGCCTTCGTAATAGCTGTTCCATTCTCCATCTTCTCGACTGTTTATCATCCATGTTACCACCTCATTGCAGGAGCAAATAAACGCTGCTTACCGTTTCTGTTGGCGAAGCTACATCATTTTTTTAGTTTTATTCTATAGATAATTACAAAAGAAACCATGAATCCCCCTATGATAAATGTGCCTAATGGAAATACAACCGGGTAGAAAAGATTAGGCAAATAAGCCGATACATCTGATTTATATCCCATATAGTCCGACTGCGAGGATAGCAATATTAGCTTAACGCCTAGCCAGTGGCTCCCTCTTTCAGAATAGGTGAACACTTCCTCACTCGTTTTCCCTTGAGCATTCAGACTCATTATTCGCCACGACTGAGAATTTTTAAATTCTTCCCTGTTTTGACCCTTTAGCCACTTGCCAGATAACCTTTGAACAATTGCCAAATGCTCCTGACTTTTCTTTTTATCCTTTACCTTTACGATATGCAGCCAAGACAAAAACCGGCTATCTCCCGTTGCTTCAGACTTCAACCAAGCTTCAGTCGGTTCAGCTGCTCTATTCCCATTAATGAAAACTGTTATGTTCATTACATGTTCTTCTTGTTGTGCTCTAGATACAGATTCGGGCGCCGGTACCCCTGTGTCTTCCACTCTTACCTCTATAAGATTTCCTTCCCATTCCAGAGACTCTGCTCACCACTTAGATTCTCAGCGAACCACGAAAGCCCCTTGCAGCATAATAGGACTCTGCCCCATTGTGGTACACAAAGACAGTATCGTAGCGACGGTCGCAAAAGAGGGCTCCGCCGAGCTTTCTTATAGGGTCAGGCGTGATGACCCAGCTCGATGATTTTGCATCAAAATTCCCAAGCTGCTGCAGCGCCCGGTATTGTGCCTCCGTTAACAGCTCAATGCCCATCTCAGCGGCCATTCCGACCGCACTATTAGCCGGCTTATGTTCCTTTCTCGACTCCAGCGCTGCATGGTCGTAGCACAGGCTTCTGCGGCCTTTCGGGCTTTCCACCGAACAATCATAGAAGAAATATTCGCCTGTTTTATTCTCATAATGAACAACATCAGGCTCGCCGCCCGTTCTCTCCATCTCATTGAGCGACCACAGTTTTCCGGCGTTGGCCTCAAGCTTCGCTTGTACACTCGCCCAATCAAGACCCTCATGACGGATCATGTTTTTCTCAAACCGTGCTTTCAATGCTTTGAATAATGCCTCGCGTTGCTCTGCCGATAGCTCTGCTGCAGCGATTTCATTGTTATTGGCCATGGTAATGACTCCCTTCGAATTGACCTGCAAAAGATTCATTGTTACAATGTCCCCATCAACAGGAAAAGGATGAGGACGATGATTCGTCGTTTGAAAAGGTTTAAGAACGTTGCCATTGAATTGCGCTTCTAAGTAAAAGAATTTAAATTACTTGGAAGCGAGGAATATACATGACACAGCATCGGTTCAACCACTGGTCGGAAATCAAATATCTGAAGGATATCGTCACCAATCCAATGATCGAGGTAGGGGAATACTCCTACTACTCTGGTTATTACAATAATCATGATTTTCAAGATGGATGCGTGAGATACCTTTGGGGAGATGAAAAATCAAGAGCATTATTTAATCCCTCCGAAGACTTCGGCTGGATTTTAGATAAATTAATTATAGGAAATTACGTATGCATTGCAAGTGGCGTCATCATTTTAATGGGTGGAAATCACAATCATCGTTCGGATTGGATTACCGTCTATCCCTTTGTCGAGCAGATTGCAGCCTCTTACGAGCCCAAAGGGGATACCATCATTGAAAGTGATGCCTGGATTGGCATGAACGCCATGATTATGCCGGGTGTGAGAATCGGCGAAGGCGCCATTGTAGCAGCGGGATCCGTTGTGATTAAAGATGTGCCGCCCTATACAATCGTTGGCGGCAATCCTGCCAAGGAGATAAAGAAACGCTTCTCGGATCAAGAAATCGACATGTTAAAAGAAATGCGTTGGTTCGATTGGGAACGTAAGGATATTGAGCGAGCCAGCCACATCCTATCAAGCTCTTCAATTGATAAGCTGTATGACTTGTATCAAAGAGAAATAAAAACCAATGGTAATCTTATTCATATAGATTCAACTAACAGGAACGATAGTTAGTCGGATAAAAGAAAAAGAGGGGCTCCTTGCCCCTCTTTATTTATTCTGCCCATGTTCACAAGGATATTTCTTGATCCACGATCGTGTTATACATATACGGGGTGAAAGCATGCATGACATTTATAAACGAAATGTAGAAATGATTTACCGCATTTGTTTTATGTATCTCAAAAATCCAACAGATACAGAGGATGCCGTTCAATCCATTTTCACGAAATTAGTACATTCCAACACGTCTTTTTCTGATCACGAGCATGAGAAGGCATGGTTGATCGTAACAGCCAAGAACCACTGCAGAGATTTGCTGAAAAACTGGTGGAGAACGCGAAGAGTCGAGATCACGCGCTTGCCTGAAGGGGTTTTTGAGGATGAGATTGGACAACCCGGAGAGGTGCTTGAATACCTGCTGGCGTTGCCCGAGAAATACAAAATCGTACTCTATCTCTATTATTTCGAAGATTATTCGGTCAAAGAAATCGCAAGCATGATCAACCGAAAAGAAAGCACGATCCAAACCCAACTGGCGAAGGGTCGCAAGCTCATGAAGCTAAGCTTAGGAGGATATTATGGCAAATAATCATATCAATGAACTATTCAAGGCTATTGCTCCCAACGAGGACCAGAAAGAGAAGATGTGGACAGCCATCGAACAACCGCGCCAGACTTCGTATCCATCAACTCGAAGAGGCCGAGTTGTCTATCGCAAAATACTTATCTCGCTATCTGCCAGCTTACTTCTAATCCTCATCTCGGCAACGGCCTATGCTGCAGTATCAGGTGACATTGAAAAGATGTACGATCACTTTTTTAAAGGTAAAGGACAAACGGTTACCTTTGCAAACGGCGACAGCTTACACTATGAAATAAACGGCAATTCTACAAAGGTGATGGGGGGCGATGGCGATGGGCCTTGGCTCGTGAAGAAATCCTGGGGACGCCTCATCGCAAGCGTAAACGGCGAAAAATTCGATATTACAGATGCGCTTAAAAAGAAGGGCTATTTTTACTACAACTATCGAGACGAAGCTAACATCCTGCACCGCTTGTTTATCGTCAAGAATGCCGGCGGGACCAAAGATTACGCGGAACGGTGGTACTCCCAAATTGAATGGTTGCCCGAGCTGGGCATGACAGGTGGCCGGAGAGGACTTAGCGGACCTTTGTCGGATGTCATCGTAAGGGCTCAATGGGATGCAGACGATGGAAAAGATCTGGATACCGCACTTAAGGACCGCCTTGAGAAGTATTGGAAAGAGTATGGAAATTAGATCTCATTTGGACCTTCTGAGACAGGCCTTGCCTTATGCTTATAATACTCAGCGCTATCTAGAATGGCCATATTAATGAACAGAGGCTATCCGCTCGGATAGCCTCAATCTTTTCATACGCACCAATATATAGTCCAAGTCACATCTCATTTATTCTTTCAGATCAGCCGACTGGCAAGCTCTAGTGCTTGCGATTAGCCCTTACTAGAGTTATTTCGCTTAAAAAAGCATCTATCTGTTGTAATTGAGAATCGTTATCATTTATAATAAAAGATAGTTTCTCATCGCTATGCTGATACGTTTGGAAGGGAATGAAATGACTCCATGAACATGAGTGATCACCTATTGCTATGGAATCAAGCTTCGATCAAAGTGATAGATGTTCGCCACACGGTCTTGGAGCCGGGAGATGAGCTGCGATCCTATCGGTTGCCTGCCAGCACTTTTGTGTATACGATTCGCGGCAGTGCGCAGGTGTGGATGGACGGAAACGCAAGCTTCGTAGATCGGTTTCATGTGCTGCATGGCGGCAAAGGAATGTGCCTGGATATTGCGGTTGAGCACTTTTTCGAATATTATATGATTTTTTATAAAGCCGTTCTGGCCTTGCCTGCACGCCAGCCCTTAGTGAAGCTGATGGAGTCGAACAATCCATTCCAATTGCAATATAGCTTTGCTCCAGACTATCCGCTCCCTCTATACCACCTAGTGGAACGAATGGAGAAAGAGTGGCTGCAGCCGAGCATGTTAGAAAAATTACATATAAAAATCTTATTCTATCAATTTGTACATGAGCTTTTAAGTCAGATGAGCAAGCAAGGCATTCAAGGCAAAAAGGTCGATCTTGTCTCACAAGCCATGCGATACCTTCAAGAGAATTATGGGGATCGTGTCACACTCGACGAGCTTGCCGAACGACTTGATTGCAGCGTGAGCTACTTGTCGCGGAAGTTTAAGCAGACTGTTGGTAAGAGCCCCATTGACTATATGATTGCACTTCGTATCGACAAGGCAAAGGAGCTTCTGCTGAACACAGATGCCACGTTGCAAGAAATTGCGGAGAGCGTTGGCTTCTCGGATGACAGTTATTTTAATCGGATGTTCAAAAAGCATGTCGGCCTTTCGCTAGGTCAATTCAAAGCAAAAGTTCAAAATAATCCTGCCGATCGTTCAAGATATGCAATTGTCCCTCGCAGACTCAGACGTTATAGTGGTAATGGTTATGAAAATCATTATCATTACAAGAAAGAGGGAATCTCACCTATGTACAGCGGAAAAAGAACACCGATGGCTGCATCCTTATTGCTTTGTTTTATTTTGTTACTTAGCGCTTGCTCAACCGGTCCGTCAAATACAAATTCAGGGAATGGCGGCTCTAATGCCGTGAGCACCAATGTCTCGACTGCGAGTCCCGCTCCTTCAGAGGCGCCATCTGCCGAAGCATCTCGCGTCATTAAGCATGCAATGGGAGAAACCACGCTGACAGGCACGCCTGAGCGTGTCGTTATCCTTACGAACGAAGGTACGGAGGCGCTGCTTGCCGTAGGCATTACACCGATCGGAGCCGTCCAGTCCTGGATTGGCGATCCATGGTATGACCATATCAAGGATGACATGCAAGAGGTTACAGCGGTCGGCGACGAGCTGCAGCCGAATATTGAATTGATCGCCAGCTTGAAGCCGGATCTGATTATCGGGAATAAAGTTAGACAGGAAAAGATCTATGAGCAGCTGAATCAGATTGCTCCAACAGTATTCGCGGAGGACTTGGGCGGAGACTGGAAAGTTAACTTCAAGCTGTACATGGAAGCTGTCAATAAGACTGAAGAAGGCGACAAGGCAATGGCAGAGTTCGACCAGCGCGTGACTGAGGTAAAAGCCAAAATTGGCGACAAAGCGAATACCAAAGTATCGGTAGCCCGCTTCTCAGCGTCTCAGGTCCGGATTTATCAGAAGCAAACGTTCTCAGGCGTACTCTTGAACGATCTTGGCTTCGCACGTCCGGAATCGCAGGACAAGGATTCCTTCATTGAAGTCATGTCCAAAGAAACCATTCCTAGCATGGACGGCGATGTCTTGTTCTACTTTGTGACGGAAGCAGCCGGCAAGACGGATGCCGCCAAAGTGGTCGAAGAGTGGATGAATGATCCCCTGTTCAAAAAATTAAATGTCGTGCAAAACAATAAGGTCGTCCAAGTGGATGAAGCGATTTGGAATACAGCGGGCGGCTACAAAGCTGCAAACCTGCTGCTTGATGAGATCGTGGCCTATTTTGACATCAAGTAATTTGACATAAGGAATACGCAAGCTGACGTCGTGCTTATGAGACGTCAGCTTGTTTATGATGAAAGGAATGAATCCATATGGCTTTAGGGCTGCACAGCCGCAGAAGCAAGCAAGCGGGCTTGATCATTGGCTTCCTGCTGCTGCTCGCCGGCATGCTTGCCAGTATCTTGTACGGCATCCATACCTTTGAGATCAGAGATGTATGGCTGGCCTATACCCAATATGACGGCTCCGACGCTCACATTATCATTACGAACACCCGGATGCCTCGTGCGCTCATTGCAGCAGCGGTAGGAGGAAGCCTCGCGATTGCGGGCGCCATTATGCAGGTGCTGACCAGGAATCCGCTCGCCTCTCCTTCCATATTCGGCATTAATGCTGGCGCTGTATTATTTATCGTGATCGCGCTGGCCGTTCTCGGTTCATCTCTGACGATGAGCGGAATGGTTTGGATCGCCTTGGCTGGCGCTGCAGTCACATCGCTGCTTGTGTTCACGCTTGGCTTTCAGGGCAGAAGCGGCTTTGAGCCGATTAGGCTCACACTGGCCGGTGCATCCATTGCGGCATTCGCCTCGTCTATCACTTCCGGAATTATGCTAGTGAACAAGCAATCGCTTGAGGCGGCCTTGTTCTGGATGATCGGTTCGGTGGCAGACAGGAAAATGGATCATCTGCTCATTGTACTGCCTTATCTCGTTATCGGCTGGGTCTTGTCACTGCTATTGTCGGGCTCGCTTAATGTGATGGCACTTGGCGATGAGAGTGCCAAGAGCCTGGGACAGCGCATGCTGCTCATCCGGGTACTATCTGTAATTGCGGTTGTGCTTCTGGCAGGCAGCTCGGTTGCCACTGCTGGTCCTATCGCCTTCATCGGCTTAATTGTGCCGCATCTATGCCGATATCTGGTGGGGAACGACTACCGCTGGCTCCTGCCCTACTGCGCATTAACGGGGGGCCTTCTGCTTGTATGTGCAGATCTTGTCTCGCGTTTCATCCTTATGCCCAAGGAAGTTCCGGTCGGCGTGGCAACCGCTATTATCGGCGTGCCATTCCTGATCCATGTGGCGAGAAGGAGGAAACATGCATAAAGGAAAAACCCAAAAGGCCGTTTTCATCATAGCCGGATTTAGCCTCGCCATGTTGGCATTATCTATCGTCTGCTTGTCTTTTGGCGGGACGAGCATCCCTTTTAAGGAAACCTTTCTGTCGCTCATCGGCAAGAACGAAGAAGCAAGCGACTTGATCATTATACAGTTCCGTTTGCCGCGTATCCTCGCCGCCATATTGGTTGGAGCTGCTCTGGCGGTTGCCGGTGCCGTACTTCAAGGGGTCATTCGTAATCCGCTCGCCTCCCCCGATCTGCTGGGTGTGACAGGAGGAGCTTCGGTAGCTGTCGTCGCATTCATGACTCTGGTCACCGGTTATAGCATTCACTGGGTACCGGTTATCGCTGTTGCCGGGGCGTTTCTTACCGCTTTGATCAACTATGTATTAGCTTGGAAAAAGGGGATTTCCCCTTTTAGACTCGTCCTAATCGGCATAGGCATATCTACCGCAATGGGCGCGCTGACGATGTTTTTACTTATCAGCGGTCCCGCCTACTTAGCCGCACAAGTGCTGAACTGGATGACAGGAAGTATTTACGGGACGAATTGGACGTATATCGAGGTGCTTTGGCCGTGGGTCGCTGTATTTATCCCGTTATCCTTTCTTTTCGCCAAAGAACTTAATGTCCAATCACTAGGAGAAGCGACTGCCGTCGGACTTGGTAGCAGGCTTCAGCTTAGCCGGATGGTCTTGTTGTTCTTCAGCGTGGCGCTCGCGGGAGCTGCTGTCGGCGTTGCAGGTATGGTCTCGTTTATCGGATTATTGGCGCCGCATATGGCCAGGAAGCTTGTCGGTCATTCGTATAAGCTGATCATCCCCTTATCGGCAGTGCTAGGCGCCATCATTTTGTTGCTCGCGGATCTAGCCGGGCGAATGCTCTTCCTGCCGCTCGATATCCCTGCGGGCGTCTTCACCGCCGGAATCGGCGCGCCTTTCTTTATGTACCTGCTATTTAAGCGGAAAGCTGCGTGATGAGGCATCTGCCGCTGCATGATGTAAACGGCATAATAGGGCACCTCGAAGTGCCCTATTATCTATCATTATTTCCCTACGTATGTCTTTGCGAGTGCGACCATATCGGCTTTTTTCAAATCTCCGCTTATTTCTAAAGTAATGACGTTAAGATCAGCCGTTTTATAGCTAACTACTAAGTAATTCTCTCCATTAAACATTGCCAATATATCATCTGTAATCTCAACATATTCCCATGAAGCTCCATAGTTCATTTCCAGCGTCTTGCTGGGATCTCGCAAAGAATCCGTCATATGCCCGTCTAGATATTGTCTTACCACAATATCTGTTTGTTTCCACTGAAAGAAATCGTAAAATCCGCTCACAAACCATTCGTCTGCTGTCTTCACGCGATAATTAGGGTCCCTCGGCACGACACCAAACGAATTCACAAGTGTGAACTTGCTATCTTGCGGCCTCAATAAAGGGTATGACAATTGCTTTGCAGCTTCATCCACGGATAGCGTCACCCAAACATCTGACATTTTGGATAAAAACGCCTCAAGCTCCTCCTTAAAGGATAGTCCATCCTTATTCGCAAGCACGGGTATACTCTTTCCATTATTACTAATATGAATTTGGATTCCATTCCAATTGGTTTTGAGGAGAGCAGCCGCGCTTACCGATGCAGTAGAAATCAATAACAGGACACACACCGTAGCCCAGATGGGGCTGATCCTGAACCACTGCCGTTTTTCAATGCGTTGATTCCTATGGCAGGCATGTACTTTTTGCATCACTTTACCAGCTATCTCAGCCTCGGGTATCCTGGTTTCTTTCATATTGTGAATTAATCGATCAATATTCAAATCGTTGTTCATATCGGGTGCCCTCCAATTGGTTTCGATTTTTTATTAACTTCACCTTAATGCGTTCGAATCGCTTCCGCACTGTAGCAGAGCTAATACCCAAGATAGCTGAAATTTCTTGGAAAGGCCGATCTTCGATGACTCGCAATGCCAGAATCTCCTTCTCTGCCGCGTTTAAACCCTCAAGCAGCTGCAGCTGTACATCCGCTTTATCGGAAAATGCCTGTTCGGCACTCTTTTCATTACCGTCATTCCTAAACAAAGGCATCAGGTGGTACCATTTATTATTCCTTTTGAGCAATGTCCTGCAATGATTCGACGCAATCTTATACAACCATGCCAATAGCAACTCGTCACTTTCATGCCGGTAGCTTGCCAAATTCCGATATGCCTTAAAAAAGACCTCTTGCGCTGCGTCCTCAGCTTCCTGCCGATTGCCAAGCATGAAATAACAAAACGCAAATATCTTTCTTTCAAAATGGCGAACAATTATCTCAAATGCATGAACATCTCCGTGCAGAACCTGATCAATGTGTTTCTTAAAATCCATGATTATGAACCTCCTTTCTCTTTTCATTTTCTTGTCTGCTTACCATGTATAACTATCCAAGTGGGCCTAATGTGACCGCATGGCAATATTTCAATTAAATACAAAAGAGTTCAGGTATGTTCCCCTGAACTCTCATTATAGTACTACCATAGCACATCCATTCAACTAATTGATTCAAGCCTGCCACATCTCATTTTCGAACCATTCCTTCATAACGCTAGAGAATTTCTGCATATTCTAGCAAACGAACGATAATTGCAGCAACCTGCTCTCTCGTCACTTGATCTTTTACGGACAGCTTTCCGTTGTTGCCCATAATAATCCCTTCTCGTACGGTGAAGGCAATATCTTTTCTGGACCAGTCGCTAAGCTGCTCTAGATCGCTGTATCCTCCAAGGATTCGGTCAACTTCAGAGTCGGATAATCCATTTTTAGAATCAAGATAGTCCAGCACTCTCGCTACAATGACCATCGTTTCTTCTCTTGTAATCTGCTGTGTTGGTCGATAAGCTCCGTCCGGGTAACCATTCATAAAACCAAGCTCCGCCACCGCTGCTACAGCATCTGAATACCATGCCCCTGCAGCAACATCGGTATAATTCACGCTGCCGGAGATGTTTACTAGCCCAAGAGCCTTGCTAATGATACTAGCAAATTCTGCTCTGGTTATAGCGCGAGTCGGTTCAAAGATTGATTCATTCACACCATTCAGGATAAGCTTGGAGGCCAATTTCTCAATAGCTGCAACTGACCAGCCAGAAATGTCTGTAAATCCAGGCTGCTTGCGAATCAGCGTATAGGTGCCTGCTCCGTAGTTGGTTACATGAACCTGATAGCTTTGACCATCTATTGAGATTGTCGCTAATACCGGGCTTTGTACTTCATTAGGCAGAAGCTTCAACAAGGCTGTTGGCAGTTCCCCCGCCCCCATTGAGCTTAGCACGATTGTTCCAAGCTCTTGCAGCTGCAGCGGATGAACTCCTTCACTACGTGCCGATAGCTCAATTGTGATCGGAGCTCCAATTAATTGATAAGCGCCTTTTACTGCTTGCTCCTGTGCATGAGTCAGCACTTCTCCGGCTTCATGCTTTATGCCAACTACAAAGCTGTTGCGATTTGCCGTTAGCATTTGCTTTAAATCCTGATTGCTCAATAGATATTGTAAACCTGGTGTTACAAATAGTAGACTATTGCCGTTTGCGGCAAGCTTATCCAGCGCTTTATCGGAGATTATGAACTTGGCATCTGAATATTCCCCAGTTAAGCTCAATTCAACAGTCTGATTTTCATGCGATTTATTTAACGACGTAAGCTGCTCCTCTGTTACATGAACCTCAATAGAGCTTCCCTGATCATTGATCTGACCTTCAATTGAAATTTCAGGTCCCTGTTCACCTAGCTTCAGTACACCATGCGTTGGTGCTGGAGTTTCGGTAATAGGTATGTTCACTGCGTACTTGATGGTTACTGTAGCGGTATCCGAATAGTCTGTACCGTCAAATACCCGATAAGTAAATGCATAAGTGCCATTTTGATTATGATCCAGTGTAAAAGTAAATGCTCCTGTGTTAGTATTAAGCACGACTTTCCCCTTTGATGGAGCATCCACCATATGATAGGTTAATGTATCCCCTTCTATATCCTTGGCGGCAAGAGTTCCTTCTGCCGGGCTAAAATTCGTTTTGGTCAGATCCAAATCTTCAACCACTGGAGCATCATTTACCGCTGCAACCTCAATAGTCAGAACGGCGTCCGCAGCTGCTGCAACACCATCTGCGCTGGCATTCCACACTAGCTGCTCAGTTCCAAACCAATGTAATTGCGGTACATAGACAAGCTTGACAAGCTGATCGGCTGTAATGACTGCTCCAGCTTTAATCTCTTGATCCTCCAGCATAAGCAAGCCATGCTCCGGCAATGTGACTAGCGTATAGGAGTCCGGCTTCATGCCATCGTCATTCGTATAGGTGAAATCTGACAGTGCCAATGTATACTGCGTATCTTCGATCGCATTTACCGTATTATTATTCAGTTTAGGAATAGAGCGATAAATAATCGTGGCACTTGCGATGTCGGAAACATTGCCCGCCTCGTCCGTAATTCGTACATAGATTTGCTTGGTACCAAATCCACTGCTTACCGTCCACTTTTTATGTTGAGTATAGCTTTCCGCAGGCAGCCAGCTAATGCCATCATGAGACAATTCCATGACTAGCTTGGCCGTCTTCAGATCTCGCCCTGGGTCAGATGCTTCAATCATCAAATCAACAATATTGCTGAATGTAAGCTCTGCTTCATCTTCAACCGCAATAAATACAATTGGTTTTACTGTATCTACATAGATTGAACTAGAAGTCGTATATTCGTTTCCAGCATGATCAACAAATCTAACATAAACGGTTTTTTTGCCATTGCCTTCTACAGACCATTGCTTTGCATTCGTATACGCTTCAAGCGCTGACCACGTTGCTCCATCCGATGAGAACTGAATTCCAGCCAGTTCACTTGGATCAGAAGTTGTTGTTACTGTTAGCTCAAGCTTTAGCGAATTTGTGAAATCATCGTTATGGTTAATGACTAGCTGTCCTGTTGGCGCTACCGTGTCCAGTGTAATGCTTGCCTGAGCTGCGCCTGTATTGCCCGCTCGGTCAATGAATTGGACATAAACGGTTTTACTGCCGTCACCTGCCGGCAATGTATAGCTTATGCTTGGGCTGTACGCTTGTTCACCTGACCATGTCACATTGTCATTAGAGATCTGTACCTTAACGACATCGTTCACACCTGCTCCTAACATGAAGTTAAGGGTTACCTCCGCAGCTGTTGTATAAGCAGCTCCGCCATTTATTGCAACTGTTCCTGTTGGCGCCACCGCGTCTAATGTAAGGGTTGAAGTGTATACAGGCGATACATTGCCCGCCCCATCCATAAGCTCAACTGTTATCTTTTTCTCTTCATTTGTGCTTCCTACGTCTATGATGAAGCTATCCGTATAAGCGATCGTTATTGGCGTTGTTCCATTGATGGCGTATCGAATGTGTACAATATCCGTTACTCCGGTTGCTGGCTTCACTTCAACCGTAACATTCGCATCATTCGTATACAATTTACCCTCGTTCACCACGACGTTGCCTGTTGGCGCAACTCGATCCAGGATAACGGTTGCCGTTAATACCGTTGTGTTGCCTGCCAGGTCTGACAAGCGGACCTGCAAGGTTTTTACGCCGTCTTTCTCTGTATCTTGCAGTGGGTACGTCTGTGCACTATTGCTGTAAGCTGCTCTAGCTTTGTAAGGCTGACCAGCCTCGCCCAGCTCCATAAAGCTGGCATCGCTGCTTGTAACCGTAAGTGCCACGCTTGTATCATTCGTGAGGACAGGTGATGTGATGGTAAGCGTGCCTGTTGGCGCTGTTGTATCCATCACAATGCTGTCTTGAGCTGTGCCTGTATTGCCTGCCCGGTCTATGAACCGAACGTAGACGGTCTTGCTGCCGTCACCTGCCGGCAATGTGTAGCTCATGCTTGGGCTATACGCTTGTTCACTCGACCATGTCAAATTATCATTCGAGAACTGTACCTTAACGACATCGTTCACGCCTGCTCCTAATGTAAAGTTAAGAGTCACTTCAGCAGTTGTTGTATAGGCAGCTCCTGCATTAATCGCGACTGTCCCTGTTGGTGCTTCTGTGTCTAATGTAAGGGTTGAACTATACACAGGCGATACATTGCCCGCCCCGTCCATAAGCTCAACCGTAATTTCTTTCTCTCCATCTGTGCTTCCCACATCTAGGATGAAGCTATTCGTATAAGCGATCGTTGTTGGCGTTGATCCATTGATAGTGTATCTCATACTAACAATATCCGTTACACCCGTTGCTGGCGTCACTTCAACTGCAACATTCGCATCATTCGTAAACGATTTACCCTCATTCACCACGACGTTGCCTATTGGAGCAACTCGATCAAGGGTAATCGTTACAGTTAATACCGTTGTGTTGCCTGCCAGGTCTGACAAGCGGACCTGCAAGGTTTTTACGCCGTCTTTCTCTGTATCTTGCAGTGTGTACGTCTGTGCGCTATTGCTGTAAGCTGCTCTAGCTTTGTAAGGCTGACCAGCCTCGCCCAGCTCCATAAAGTTGGCATCGCTGCTTGTAATCATAAGTGTCACGCTGGTATCATTCGTGAGGACAGGTGATGTGATGGTTAGCGTGCCTGTTGGCGCTGTTGTATCCAACGTAATGCTGTCTTGAGCTGCGCTTGTATTGCCTGCACGGTCTATGAATCGGACATAGACGGTTTTGCTGCCGTCACCTGCCGGCAATGTGTAGCTCATGCTTGGGCTGTACGCTTGTTCACTCGACCATGTCAGATTGTCATTCGAGAACTGTAAGCTGGCAACATCCGTCACACCTGCTCCTAAAGTGAAGTTTAGGGTTACCTCCGCAGATGTTGTATAAGCAGCTCCTCCATTAATCGCAACGGTTCCAGTTGGAGCCACTGTGTCTAGTGTAATAGTTGAGGTATATACCGGCGATACATTGCCTGCCTCATCGATAAGCTCAACCGTAATTTCTTTCTCTCCATCTGTGCTTCCTACGTCTATGATGAAGCTATTCGTATAAGCGATCGTTGTTGGTGTTGATCCATTTATGGCGTATCTCATATCCGCAATATCCGTTACACCTGTTGCTGGCGTCACTTCAACTGCAACATTTGCATCATTTGTATATAACTTTCCATTATTAACCACTACAGTGCCTGTTGGCGCAACTCGATCCAGGATAACCGTTACTGTTAATACGGTTGTGTTTCCAGCCAGGTCCGACAAGCGAACCTGCAAAGTTTTCACGCCATCATCCTGCGTATCCTGAAGCGTGTATGTCTGCGCGCTATTGCTATAAGCTACTCGCGCTCCGTAAGGCTGACCCGCTTCGCCCAGCTCCATAAAGTTGGCATCGCCGCTAGTTACCGTGAGTGTCACGCTTGTATCATTCGTTATTGCTGATGCGATAGCTAACGTTCCTGTTGGCGCTGTTGTATCCATCACAATGCTGTCTTGAGCTGTGCCTATATTGCCCGCCCGGTCAATGAACCTAACGTAGACAGTTTTGCTGCCATCGCCTCCAGAGAGTGTATAGCTCATACTTGCGCTGTACGCTTGTTCACTTGACCACGTTAGATTGTCGTTCGAGAACTGTACGCCGACGACATCCGTTACACCTGCTCCTAACGTGAAGTTAAGCGTTACCTCAGCAGCTGTTGTATACGCTGCTCCGCTATTGATAACTACTGATCCTGTTGGCGCTACTGTATCCAGCGTCACTGTAGCGCTATAAACTGGAGATACATGCCCTGCTCCATCAATAAGCTCTATCGTAATGATTTTTGCTCCATCCGTGCTACCTACATTAATCGTAAAGTTATCCGTGTAAGCAAAAGTCGTTGGCGCTGCTCCGTTAATTGTATAGCGAACGCTCACAATATCTGTTACTCCTGTGGCTGGCGTCACATCAACGTATACATTGGCATTATTCGTATAGGCTCTGCCATCATTCACAACAACTGTCCCTGTTGGCGCTGTTGTGTCCAACAGTATGCTATCTTGAATAACCGTAATATTACCTGCTCGATCAATCAAACGTACATATACCGTTTTATTGCCATCTCCTGCTGGCAACATATAAGTTCTACTTGTGCTAAAGGTTTCGATACCTGACCAAGAACTATTGTTATCTGAATATTGTACGCCTACCACATCGGTCACACCGCTGTCTAACGCTAGATTCAACATCACTTCACGAGTTGTTGTATAGGAATTGCCATTATTAATAACAACAGAACCTGTTGGCGGAACCGTATCGAGTGTAACGGTTCTTTGGTATATTGGAGATTCATTTCCTGCACCATCAACGAGCTGGAAAGCCAAAACCTTATCTCCGTTAGCGGCTCCTATGGCTAGCATAAAGCTTGGAATATAAGGCATCTGAGTAAATGGGTTCCCATTAACCGAATATCGTATATGAGTAACATCATTTACTCCCACATCTGGCGTCACGTGAACCGATACACCAGCAGAATTCGTATACTGTTGGCCTAGATTCACAATCACCCTCCCTGTCGGGGGGGTCTTGTCTATTCTAAATTGGATCGTTTCTGATTTGCTTCCATATGTAACGACAAGGGTGTATGAGCCCTCAACAGTTAATGTTGTACCGCTCGTAAAGAAGGCTCCATTAATCGTCGCCGTACCCATATTAAATAGTGGCGTTACATTGGTATTGTATACACCACCATTGATAACACCTGTTATTTCAATGCTAATTTTTTCCGTATAGGTAACTATTAAATATGGTCGAATGCTAGTGGTAACATTACTTTCGTTTGTTTGAATATAATGATCTAGAAATGCAATATTAGCATCTTGTGCTTCTTCAGCTGAAAAGCCTGAGAGGATAAATGTAGCTCTTGGGGTGGATTTAAGAGATTCTTGTGTAATATAGCTCGTAAAATCGATAGGACCAAGAGTTGGCTTGTTAAGAGGAACATTGTTTGCTACAGAAATAGATTGTGTGGAGCCAGGAGCAGGTGCTGGTAATGTATAGGAAGTTACAAGATCTTGAGTCCATCCATGACTTGTGCTTGCTGAAGCTTTGAATGTGAAGGGAACTCCACTTCTCAGACTGCCTCCAGTTACAGGAAAGTACAGATTTGCACTTTCAATCTCATACCCGGCTGGGGTCGGTGGCAAATCATATTTGAGCAGGGATTGAACTTCAAGGGGTCCTCCAAAGCTTCCTTGATAGCCTACATCAAGATAGCCCAAACCACCATCTTCATACATAAACTTTCCTGCACCAATTCCTTCGTAAACGATTGTTGTATCTTCTATTGCATAAATAGGTGTCGTGACTATATTTGCAGACACAACATCTTGATTATTAAAAGTAAAGATGAGTCCAATACTAGCAACTAAAAGCACGATGGCAACAAGCTTCTTTTTCACCAATTACACTTCCTTCCGCACTAGGTACTATTTAAAATAATATTTAAGATAGTTAATTTAATTTCATAGTAACACTTTTATCCATTTAAAGGTAGTTTTTTAAACTCATTTGCCGAATTGCCCTCCTGCACCCGTTATACCCACACCTACGAATTGACCATTCTCCTTATCCGATACCCGTTAATTACTCCATCAGCCATTATAATTCGATTTAATAGAATTTGTAGTCCTACTAAAGTTGTACATTTTAATAAGAAAGGAAGCAGTCGTTAAGACTACTTCCCGCTCGTAATTCAGAAGCAAATCATTAGAATGAGAATGAAAGGTATTCCGATAAAGGAGGGAGGAATCGAATCAATTTGATCTTCATACACCTTCTTTTCTCCGCCTATGATTAACCTACTAACAAGTTTTTACCTCAACATACATCTATCATATTTTTTCAACGAGACTCTAAATACACCTGCCAATGTTGCAGAATTCAGATAAGGATGTCCAAAATGATACGTTGTTTTTTCCATTTGTTCTCCAACAATTTCATTAAACTTACTTGCATCAGTCATTCTTCTATCTGCTAACTCTTCTTCTAAAGACTTACCATATATAAATTCATATTCTTTGATCCCTTGTTTCACCCAAAATGTGTCATAAAATGATGTGCCATAAGCACGGAGCCAATCCCACATAATATCCCTATCGGCAATGTTAGGATTCTCCAAATGACATCTGTGGCATAATAAAACAAGATTAGAAGCCTTATCTTCACCACCCAAAGAATGAGGAATAATATGACATCGTTCTAATGACTGTTTGTATCCACATCTCCAACATCTTTCATGCGCTTCGGATGCATCTACACTTAATCCACACTCATCTACAATAGAAAACCAATACCCCACAATTTCCTTTATGGAAGTTTTAATATTTTGATTTGCCATGTTCATGCTCCTCTCATCATTAATATTAACGACTGTTTCTTGTATCAACTATTTAATTCCGATAGTTTCGGCTTTCTTTTAGACAAGTAGACAGGAGCGAATATATGAAAGCTGGTCATCCAGCGAATAGGGATCCTCGAATGAAAAACGGTAAGGATTGCTGAAGTAGACCTGCCCCGCTTGTACAGCGGGGAGGCTGTTCCAGATTTCACTTCCCGTCAATGCGGATATATCGTCATAGCTGGATACGAAAATATGCTCGCCGGCATAAGCAGGCAGATCATTCACTTCAATAGGAACGCTGACCACCGTTTCATTCATGATTTTCCGTTGGACAGGAGGCACCTCGAGCCCGAGCGATCGATATAGACTGTAACTCCCGTATCCCCCATGTTCACCCAATACGAATAGCTTGCCTTGCATCAGCAGCAAGTTGGTTACGGAGCAGAAGACGCCATGTTTATTCTGAATCTGCTTACGCGTCTGTTCTGCGCGCCACTCATAATCCCCGATCCATTCCTCCGCGAGCTTGTTTTTTTCAAAAATTCGACTCATCTTCCGCAGCTTTTCAAGCGGTTCCAGGCTTTGATAGGGGATCAGCACGGTAGGAGCAATTTGCATCAGATCGTTGTATTGCTGCTCGTTTTGCGTGACGATAAGATCGGGCTGCAGCATGGATATACGAGACAGACTGACGGGAAATCCTGTACCCAAATCAATTGTCCCCTTCTCCACACATTTTTTGCGCTGCCCTGCAGATAGAAAGCTCTCTTTGAGCATCTGGGTCCGCACGCCTACTGGAACAACATCCAGCTTCAATAACTCCCCCATATATTGATCGGCTACAACGCGCATCGGGGTCATCGTCGGCGTGAAAATACGATACTGCTGCTGCTTGGTGCGCGCATATTGGCGCGGAGACAATCCGACAGTTTGTTTGAATCGGCGATAGAAATAGCTTTCTTCCCGATAACCGACGGCTTGTGCGATATCCGCCAGTTGACCGCCACCAAGCAACAGTTGCTTCGCTTTCCTGATGCGGAGCTCCGTCAAATACTCATTGACGCTTCTGCTGGTCATTTGTCGGAATAACTGCGTGAATTGCCGCCTGCTCATCTGGGCTTCATTGGCCAGCTTGTCCACCGTAATATCCTCATAGTAGGCGCTTTGCATATATTTCACGGTAAGCTGCACGGCATTAACGCTATTCTGCTCCTGCAATCGCCCGGCGTGAAGCCTGCGTTCCATCAAAAGCCACATCATCCATTCTTGAAATTGAATATGATACGCCATTTGCATGAAGGGGTCCGTATGCAGCCGATTGTCATATAGCTGATTCAACCCCGTCGTCAGCCGCTGCGACGAGACCTTCCATTGTTCTCGATTAGGCACAAGCATGGGGTGCTGAGCTTCCAGCCTGTTGGGATCACCACCCGTGACATGCATCGAATACGATACCATATACCAGTCACTGGCATAAGGATCGACAGGCTGAATACGGAAAGTTGCCGGTGAAGCGAAGGACATCACCTCGCCAGCCGACAAGCTTGACTCTCCCCACGCGCCGGAAATTAGTAGTTCTCCTCTTAAGACAGCAATCAATGAATATTGGTCTAAGGAATAGGAGGCTTCGCTTTGGGATGCAGTGCAGCTCTGAATTTGATGCAATCTGAATGATATCGATTGTGCGTAGGGAACGTCTAGGTCCGATTGTTCTGCCATGAGACTTTTTCCTTTCCGAGAACATAATCAACTCGCCATCCGCATTAGGCGGATAACGAGTTGATAGGTTTGGTCATTTTTATTGGCTTTGAGTTAGCAGATCGGTGACAATGCCGAGCTGCGCTTCCAGTGAATAGGGATCATCCATTGCAAAAATCTTGGAATCGTAAAAGTACACTTGATTATTTTTGACAGCGGGAACGCTTTTCCAGAAATCGCTTTTCATCAGTTCATCTGCCTTGCTTTCATCGACCACCGTAATAAAGGCATGATCGCCCATATATTCCGGAACCACTTCCATGGACAGCTCCGAGCTTCCCATATCCTTACCGCGCAGCACTTCCGCATGTTCCGTTGTCGGAAGCTTGAGGGCGTCATAAATCAAATAGCCGCCATATGCTCCGTTAGGGCCGAATACATACACATTGTTTTGGAAGACGGCCATGACCGATACGGTCTCGCCTGGCTTTAATCGGCCGGCGCTTACAATTTTCTCGCCTGCAGTTGCGAGTTTGGCATCGAACTCTGATATCCATTGATTGGCCACATCGGTTTTGTTGAACAAATCAGCAATGTCCAGAAATTTATCCATCGGCGATTTGTATTTCTCCGACCAATAAGGCATATGAACGGTTGGAGCGATTTTGCTATATTGCTCTTGATTAGCCGGCAATGCGTTAATAATCAGATCCGGCTCTACCAATGTCAGCTTCTCCAGATTAAGCGGGAATCCTCCCAAATCCTCTATGCCATCCAATGCGCCCTCCTCCAGATTCGCGTAAGGAATCCAGGTTTCCTTCAGCATATTCTCGCGCACGGCTATCGGTTTAATGCCCAGCTTCAGCAACTGCCCCATATGCTGATCAGCCGCTACTCTCATAGGTTCAAATGGCACATCGGTCACACCTGAGGCATGCTCGAACGAACGCATAGCCTGCTCAGGCTGCTGCCCTGACTGTTGCCCAGACTGCTGGCCACAAGCGGCGAGCAATGCTGTTATAACTCCTATCACGCATAGACGCGCGACAACGATCTTAATTCCACTCACTCCTCTAACCTCCATCAATCAAGAATGATAATCATTATTAATTACATGGTTTATTATAGAGTGATTAGTCCGTTTACTCAATACACAAATGGGCAATTTATCTGGACTTTCGGGCTTTCGATTCGTCCGAAAATAGCTCTTTGCCTCGGCGTATCCTCATACTTTCGATTAATTTCCAGGACTTTAGACCCGTATTATGACTGCGCTTAGAAGTTTTGGATAAAGTGTATAAGATTCGCTTATGTCCTTTGTTCCTTGAAACACATAATTTCCAGATGTTACATTTAGATCATGCAGTATAGTGACTACTAAATTTGGGAGGAAGGCTGACAACATGGGAATGCGGGGATATTACTTTGCTATGGCTGACAACCTGGTGCAGCAAGTCGCTGCGGGAGACATTACATTAAAGAGTTTAAAAATAGACAATTATCCTGGATTAGACATTGATAGATCCTGGGAGGCGATTCACTACTTGCTATGTGGAAATATTTCCGATGGAGAGCCCCCTCTTGGCTATGTGGTTCCGCTGACATCAGACAAGGGCATCGAATTTGGCTCATTCGGGGCGTTTTCCTTGCGTGCCGAGCAAGTTGCAGCAGCGCTGCAGGCTATGTCTGAGCTAGATGAAGCTCAGCTCCGCTTGCGTTATGATTTTCCCACCATGCTCAAGGAAGAAGTATATCCTCTTGAGCCGGGCGTCGTTTCAGACGAGGATGCGGACGCGTTCTTCACTTACCTACTGCAGCATTTTAACGAAATTCGGCGTTTCTTCAGCCAATCTGCAACGGAGGGCAAAGGTCTCATCTTCTATATTTTCTGATTACGCCCAAGCTGAGTGTACAAGGCAAAAGAGACCTGGATCTCAATGGATTCCAGGTCTCTTTTTGAGCGTTGCTATTAAATCAGATCGGATTTTTGAAGCAGACGCTGGATAACCGTCGCAACCTCGGCTCTCGTAATGTAAGCCTTAGGTGCGAGTTGCGTATTGCTTCTTCCCATAATAATGCCTGCTTGAATGTTATCCGCAACGCTGCTCTTCGCCCAATCGGACAAAGCGGGTGCGTCTGCAAACGGATGAAGCAGCGATTCAGCCGATTGCGCCAATAGTTTAGCGTTTAGGCCGGTAATCTTCATCGCCCTGACGACGATAACCATTGCCTGTTCACGCGTAATCTTGTCGTTCGGGCGGAACGTACCGTCCCCGAATCCGTCAATCAATTGGTATGCGACTGCCGTACTGATTGCGTTATTATACCAATCCGTCCCTTTGACATCCAAGAAAGGAGCGGCTTCTTTGCTCGGTTTCAACCCCAGTCCACGGACGATAATCGCCACAAATTCGGCGCGGGTAATGTCCCGATTTGGACTGAACTTGCCATCGCCCGTGCCACTCGCAACCATGCGGGACCCCATGTCGTTCACCGCATCTTTGGCCCAATGTTTCTCGACATCGCTGAATTCGAGAGGATGCCACACGACCGAGTACGTGCTGTTGGTCAAGCTGTTGATGACGGCGTAATACCTGCCATCGATCACCGTGATCTTGGTCGGCACATGGCGAGAAGTGCCATCCGGATCGACCACAACACCAGTCGTAATCTTGTTCGGATCGACGCCATCCGGAATTGCAATAGCACGTTCAACATATACGCTGAAGGTTGAAATCTCTATCGTCTTGTCGCCATAGGTACCCTTGACGATAAAGTCCATCGCTGGCATTACAGGCGTAAAGCCTCCGTTCGCTGCCGCTTGCGCGACAACCTTCGCCATATCAGCCGGCGTTGAGCCAAATTGAAGCTCTACCTTGATGTCCTGCAGCGAAACATTTGTTCCGAATTGCTTCGATAACTCATTCATGTTGATCTGAACGGAAGGCACGGTGTATATTGCACGATCAGTCTTTACAACAAGAGTAGCCTGCAAGTCTTCCATTTCTTGAATCAACTGACCATTAAGCTGAGCTACCACCACATCGGAATTGGTTTTCACCGGAACCGTCACGACCGCGCCAAACCCTTCAGTCGCAAGCTTCTCTTCAATTTTCTTTTGATTAACGATGATGATCGTCGCCGATTGACCGTTAATTGTAGCCGCTTTTGCTGTGCCTGCATTTTCGGCTTTGCCATTAACCAAAACAATGACGCTGGATTCAGATTCGCTTGAATCTGTGGATTCTGAAGGGTCCTGTGACGGCAACGGAGTTGAGCCACCGTTCCTAACGGTTACAACTATCGTTTTGATATCCGTTGCTCCGGTGATTTCTACCCACGTAGTACCGTCCCACGTTTGCTTCTGGAATGTCGCTGTTACCGTATAGCTTCCAGCGGCCGAAGGCTTGTAAGAAGCCGTGTACTTGCCGTTATTATCCTTCGTGAACGTACCCGTCTTACCGCTCTCTGTCGAGCTCCAGCCTACCGGCACGTAACGCTCGTCACCGACTAATGCTCCGTCCGCCGATTGCCGGTCGCCTGCAGCCGTCATCGTGACCGTCCCGCCCGAGGTTACACTGCTCGAGCTTGCGCTGACACTGTTGTTGCCAGCATTCGCTTCCATCGGTTCCGTCGGTTCAGGTGTGGCCGTTACCTTCACTGTTGTCGTCTTCGTATCCGTCGCTCCGCTTACATCGCTCCACGTCGTACCATCCCACTTCTGCTTCTGGAACGTCGCCGTTACCGTGTAGCTTCCAGCGGCCGAAGGTGTGTAAGCAGCCGTGTACTTGCCATTATTGTCCTTCGTGAACGTACCCGTCTTGCCGTTCTCTGTCGAGCTCCAGCTTACCGGCACGTAACGCTCGTCACCGACAAATGCTCCGTCCGCCAATTGCCGGTCGCCCGAAGCCGTCATTGTGACCTTTCCACCCGGCGTTACGCTGCTCGGGCTTGCGCTGACACTGTTGTTGTCGGCTTTCGCTTCCGTCGGCTCCGTCGGTTCTGGTGCGGCCGTGACCGTCACCGTTGTCGTCTTCGTATCTGTCGCTCCGCTAACATCGCTCCACGTCGTACCATCCCACTTCTGCTTCTGGAACGTCGCCGTTACCGTGTAGCTTCCAGCGGCCGAAGGTGTGTAAGCTGTTGTGTACTTGCCGTTATTGTCCTTCGTGAACGTACCCGTCTTGCCGTTCTCTGTCGAGCTCCAGCCTACCGGTACATAACGCTCGTCACCGACAAACGCTCCGTCCTCTGACTGCCTGTCGCCTTCAGCCGTCAGTGTGACTGCTGTGCCTGGCTTTATGCTGCTCGGACTTGCGCTGACACTGTTGTTGTCGGCTTTCGCTTCCGTCGGCTCCGTCGGTTCTGGTGCGGCCGTGACCGTCACCGTTGTCGTCTTCGTATCCGTCGCTCCAGCGACCGCCACCCACGAGGTACCGTTCCACGTTTCCTTCTGGAATATTGCGGTTACCGTATGATTTCCAGCGGCCGAAGGCTTGTAATTAGCCGTGTATTTGCCATTATTGTCCTTCGTGAATGTACCCATCTTGCCGCTCTCTGTCGAACTCCAGCTCACCGGCACGAAACGCTCGTCACCAACCAATGCGCCGTCCGCCGTTTGGCGGTCGCCATCAGCCGTCAGCGTGACCTTTCCGCCCGATGTTACGTTGCTTGGATTTGCGTTAACACTGTTGTTGCTTGATTTTGCTTCTGTCGGTTCCGTCGGCTCAGGTGCAGCTGTTACTGTCACCGTTGTCGTCTTCGTATCCGTCGCTCCGCTCACATCGCTCCACGCCGTACCATTCCACGTTTGCTTCTGGAACGTCGCCGTTACGG